>NZ_JALU01000001.1 GCF_000525775.1 Mogibacterium timidum ATCC 33093
TCCTCCTTGGATATGGGATGTCTTCACAAACACCATTATACCAAGGGTATGGGTCATTATTTAATTGTTGCACTTAGAGTGTAAATTAAAGTTCACAAAAACTTTTATATATAATCATTAATGATATCCAATATCTTATTTTACAAAAAGCTCTCTCGTAATTTCAGCACTTAAGTCCTTCATGAAGTTGATTTTCTCTTGAAACTCGCCATCCATTATACGGAACTTTGGACCAGCAAGGCTCATAGCTGCAACAACTTTGCCGTTTTTAAATATGGGCACTCCTACACAGAACAATCCGACCTCTCGTTCTTCATCATCACAAGCATAGCCGCATTTCTTAATTTTCTCCAATTCCTTTTCCAGTTCCTTAACAGTAGTAATCGTCGAATCTGTGAACTTCGTCATAGGGCTAGACTCATATACGGACAAGTCAACATTATCTGAAAAAGCCAACAAGCATTTACCCAGAGACGCACAATAGCACTCACTCATAGACTCAATATCAACTTTAACTCCAAGTACAGATTTACTGGCACATTCTGCCAGAAGGCGTATTCTATACATCCCTTCACCGTCTACATCTAACACTCCTAAATTTACAGAATCGCAATACTTGTCATTTAATTGTTTTAAATACGGCAGAATTATTTCCACCAGCTTTTGTTCAGGAGCTTCACTACCTTTTAATGCATAAATCTTAGGTCCTAGCGAATACATTTCATTCGAAACATTTTGTTCAATATAACCTCTGTTCTGCAAGGTAGCCAGTGTACGGTAAACAGTGCTCTTGTACAGTCCCAAGTCTTTACTTATCTGGGAAATAGAAACTCCTTTATCCTGCAGATATAGATATTCTATTATATCTATAGTTCTATCTACCGAATTTATTATCACTGACTGATTAGCATTACCAACCCTGTGTTCACTCATATAAAACCTCCATTATCATTGATATTATAAACTAAACTGAACGTAAAGCAAAGGATACCGCAATGTTTCATGCGATACCCCAAATATAATACCTTGTAGGAGCTTTTATCCGCTGTTTTTACAAATTTAGGAGACTAATCGCCTAAATTTACTTACTGTAACCGGCTCTAAGCATTTCTTTGTTCTTTTCATTGTACTTCCCTTTGCCCTGTATCTCGAAGTAACCGCACATTGACTTCTCAAATTCATCATATGCAAAAAGGTCCGATTCAACAAGCATCTTCCCCAACATGCAGAGATTAGCATTTCTCTCACTCTTTAGGTCTATTGCTAAGTCTGTAGCATCACATTTTACAACTTTAATATCACCACGATACTTTCTGCCTTCATCTACAAGTGATGAATTTACATAAAGAGTACCGCCCGGATTCATTGCAGTCTCGTAAATATCAACCGCGGAACTGCTCATCGCCATTACAACATCAGGATGATCGGCATATGGAGATGCGATTCTTTTGTCACTAATAATCACATTGCAATTTGCATTTCCACCTCTCATCTCGTTTCCATAAGAAGGAAACCAAGTAACATTTAATTCCTTTTCATATGCTGCATACATCAGTATTTTACCGGCAGTAAGCACGCCTTGACCACCTAGTCCAGCACAAATAATGCTTTTCTTCATAATACCCTCCACTATCTGTCAATAAACTCCCCTAATTCATATTGTTTAGTCATAACATCATTAATATACTCCATTGACTTAGGGGGTGTCATACCCCAATTTGTTGGGCAAGGCACAAGTACCTCAACTAGCGAAAAGCCTTTACAATCACGCTGCTTTTCAAGCGCTTTTCTTACATATTTTTTCGTCTTTGCAACATTTGCCGGATTTGTGACCGATGTTCTTGCCAGATAGGCAATCGCCAATCCCCGCATTATCTTAACAACATCAAAATTCTCACCACTATCAGCCAAAATTCTTCCATCCTTTGATGATGTCGTACGCTGCCCTATCATTGTTGTTGGTGCCATTTGGCCACCTGTCATTCCGTAAACAGTATTATTCATTACAAAAAATGTGACATTCTCATTGCGAGTTGCTGCAGCCATAGTTTCGCCTAATCCAATAGCATATGCTCCACCATCTCCACAGATTGTAAGCGCATACTTGTCCGGGCGTACACGTTTCTGAGCAGTTAAGGCTGCTCCCATTTTACCGTGTGGCGGAACAATAGCATCGACCCACATACAAAACTGGAACTGATGATTACATCCTATATCTGAACAAATGATCGTATCACTAACAATATCCATTTCAGTCAAAACTTCACCAAGAATCCTATCAAAAATTCCATGCCCACAGCCAGCACAGAACCTATTCTCTGCATACATGAGTTCAGGGGCTTTTCTAGCAACCATTAGAATACCTCCACTTCTTTAACCTCGCCGTTATAAACAGCTTTTGCAAATTCAATTACCTGATCTACTTTTGGGATTCTCTGCCGTGTTGCCAAAGCAAACGTTGGAAATTTCCCTTTAACTGTTATAATTACATCATCTCGCATCTGTCCCATCATATTCACTTCTACTGTAACAACACCACGGCATGTATCCGGAATAGTTTCAAATGCTTTACGAGGATATGGCCACAATGTAATTGGCCTTATTAATCCTAATTTAAAGCCTTCTTCACGAGCCTGCTCAACAGCACCCTGTGCAACCCTGGAAGATATTCCATAAGCAACGAGAACAACATCTGCGTCTTTAACTTCGAAGCTCTCCCACCGCTGCTCTGTTTCGCTAATCTCACGCATCCTCGCCAGATAATCATCATTCCATTCATCTATATCCTTGAAATATGTGATATCGGTAATTACCTTGTAATCTTTGCCAGGTTGAACGCCCTTTACTGCCCATGGTTGCTCCTGATCAATGTCGTATTCTACAAACGGAGGAAGCTCACATGGTTCCATCATCTGCCCGATAGTTCCATCAGAGAGAATTAACACCGGGTGACTCCACTTCTCTGCTAATGCAAATGATTCGTAAGCCATGTCTACGTTCTCCTGAACGGAGTTTGGTGCGAGTACAATTAGGTGATAATCACCATTTCCCCCGCCCTTTACTGCCTGCCAGTAATTATCCTGTCCAGCAGAAATAAATCCATCACCGATACCAAATCTCTGTACACACGCTGCTACAGCGGGAACTCCAGCTGATACCCAATATGCTATACCTTCTTGATATAACGAAAATCCCGGGCCGGATGTAGATGTCAATGCACGAACTCCAAGTGCACGTGCAGCAAACGTCATATTTACACTTGCAATTTCAGACTCTCCCTGAACAAATGTCCCTCCAACCTCTTTCTGTCGCCAAGACATCCACTCAAGAATTTCCGACTGAGGCGTGATCGGATATCCGGCATAGAAACGACATCCTCCTCTTATAGCACCTTCAGCTAGAGCCTCATTGCCCTTCATTATTCTCTTTTCCATAACAAATCTCCTATTAATTTACAGAATTTCAAACACCAAATCCGGACACATAGCGTAGCAACAACCACACTGAACGCATTTCTCCTGATCTACAGCGACAGTAATAACCCCTTTGCCGTTTGTTCTACCAGAAAGGCTGAGAGCTTTAGGTTTGCAATTTGCGACACACAAATAACATCCTTTGCACCGTTCCTCTCTCGTTCTTACTTTTTCCATAGTCAATCATCCTTTCTTGTGGTGAATCTTAACAGTCATGTTCTGTATATTAGAACATTGTTTCGTTTATCGGAATTGTATCACCGCTAATGGTAATCGTCAATGATATAACCTACAGTATTTACAATTCGCAATTGATGTGATAGATTAACTTTAGAACATCGTTCTATTTTAAACAATTGATTGTGCGGAGTAGTGCTATGAGAAAACACAAGAATGAAATTGTTACACACAGGAAACCAAGTCTAGGTTTATCATTGATACCGATACTATCTGTATTTATACTCCTGCTACTTGCTTTGCTAAAATACAGAGTCGATATACAAATTCCACTCATAACAGCGTCGATTATTGCTGCCGTGATTTCGGTTGTTGTGTTAAAGAATCCTTGGGCTGATATTGAAAAAGGAATTATAGGTTCTATAATGAATGCAATGCAAGCGATACTTATTGCGTGTATTATTGGTCTAATTATTGGTTCGTGGATTGCCGGTGGAATTGTTCCCAGCTTAATATATTACGGGTTAAAGCTTTTATCACCTAGATTTTTTCTAGTAACGTGTTTATTAGTATGTTCAGTTGTCAGTGTGTCTACAGGTAGTTCGTGGACTACCTGCGGGACATTGGGAGTTGCCATGGTAGGGATTGGATCGGCAATGGGCATACCAGCAAGTATAACCGCCGGCTGCGTAGTTTCCGGAGCATATTTTGGAGATAAGATGTCACCATTTTCAGATACTACAAACCTTGCTCCGGCTGTTTCAGGGACAACTCTTTTTGCACATATTAGGCACATGATGTATACCACATCAGTTAGTTTTGTGATTGCCTGTATTCTGTATTTCTTGGTTAACTTCAAGTATGTATCGCATAGCAGGACTAGTAAAGATATCGTGACTGTCACAGCTGTACTTAGAGATCATTTTACAATCTCACCGCTTTTGCTGTTACCGCTTTTGATTCTATTTTGCATGATTTATTTCAAAATTCCTGCTATTCCTGGATTAATATTCAGCGTTCTATTAGGTGTATTCTGCGCACTTGCAATTCAAGGAGCGTCAATTATCGAAGTCGGAAGATGCTTGAGCTATGGATTTACTATGGATAGCGGAAATGAAATGCTGGATAAACTGCTTACAAAGGGCGGTCTTCAAAATATGATGTGGACAGTATCGTTAATACTATGTTCACTAACATTTGGTGGTATAATGCACCAATCCGGTATGCTTGAAACAATTGCAGAGAGCATCCTGAAAATAGCAAAATCCAACGGAAGTTTAATATGTGCAACCGGTTTCACTGCAGTAATGATTAATGTGATATGCGGTGAACAATACCTATCTATATTAATTACAGGGAAGATGTATAGCTCCGAATACAAGAACAGGGATTTAGCTCCCCAGAATCTCTCGAGAACATTGGAGGATTTTGGTACCATCACTTCACCGTTGATACCTTGGACAACTTGTGCCGTTGCTATTAGCACTTATCTAAGTATACCTACCCTCAATTATGCACCTTACGCGTTTCTCAACCTAATAAACCCATTTGTAGCAATAGTATTTGCAATTACAGGTTTCTCAATAAAGAAAAGGTCATCAATATCTCCGGAAGATATCGTCGATGCTTAATAAGTTTAGTGCATTCCCTAGGTACATAAATCATATATCGTCTAAACAATAGCGACTTGTCATAAGGCAAATCGCTATTGCTTTACCTTGAACAGTTCAAATAATAAATTCCTACTTTCGGTTCTTACTGTCTTTAAATTCCCCATAAGAAAAGAATATAAGCCCTAACCAGATTACTCCGATTGCCATAAAGAGAATTCTATCTGCAGGTTCTTTATATATTAATACCCCGATTATCAGCGTTATAGTCGGACTTATATATTCTGCCAGACCAAGTACAAACATAGTTGTTCTTTGTGCCGCATATGCGAATAATCCGAGCGGTATAGCCGTTGCGAAACCACATAAAAGTAACAGCATATAGTGGTAAAAGGCCCCTCTGCCAATTGCTCCTGTTCCATGTAATTCCATATAAACAATATAAATGAAAGCAAATGGCGCTAAAAATATAGTCTCGTAAAATAGCGACAATACCGGTGGATATTTCACTGTTTTCTTGATTGCCGAATATATAGCAAACGTAATTGCAAGTAACAGTGCAATACCCGGAATCTGTCTATAATGAATTAATATAATAATTACACTTAAAGATGCCAATCCAATTGCAATTAATTTACAAAAAGTGAGTCTTTCTTTAAAAAATATAATGCCCATTGTACAAACTGCCAACGGTTCAATATAGTATCCTATACTTGTCTGTATAATGTGTCCAGAATTCACAGCCCATATAAATATGCTCCAATTAGATGTTATTATTAAACCCGTTATAACGTACTTGCATACAATCTTTTTATCCTTTAGTGGTGACAATATCTCATGCCACGAGTATTTTAGCCGCGCAAATACAAGGCTAACGATAGCAACTAACAGTATCCGATAAATTATTATTACAGATGAAGGTATTGGAATTAGTGATTTCCAATATAAAGGTAAAACACCCCAAAGACCTGTACACATAATCGCTGCTAAAAAGCCTTTTTCGTATTCACTCTTCATTAGACCACCTCTATTTCCTGTCAAATCTGCCCTCGCAAGTAATTATTATACATATATATTGTAATCTTACAGTCGCTTGCGGGCAATTATTACACATTAATTTACAGGTACCAACAACACATGTTATCCTAAGATATCATCGATAAAACTCATATTGTACCTAAATATCACTGGGAGTCCATAAAATTTGTTACAACTATACAGCATTGAAAACATCATATTTGCACTAGAGATCGTCGGCACCATCACCTTCGCGATCTCAGGCGCCACGCTTGGCCTTGAGAAAGGTATGGATCTCATGGGTATCACCATACTAGGCTTAACCACAGGTGTCGGCGGCGGAATTATCAGGGATCTGATCGTCGGACAGACGCCTCCACTGACGTTTAGGAATCCGATATACCTAATAGTATCTATTATCACATCAGTTATCGTATTCCTGCCGCCGGTCAGAAAATGGATATTTTCTAAATCTACGCTCTATGAGATGCTCATGCTCGTCATGGATTCCGTCGGACTAGGCGTGTTTACGGTAAGTGGCATCCAAGCCGGATATGCTGCGACATCTATCCACGGCGTGATACTGCTGTCGTTTGTCGGAGTAGTTACGGGTGTCGGCGGTGGCGTGCTCAGGGACATGATGGCCGGTGACAGACCGTACATCTTCGTCAAGCACTTCTATGCCAGCGCGTCACTCATCGGGGCCATATTCTGCACGGTGCTGTGGAACAATATAGACCAAAGAATCGCAATGACCGGCGGAGCAGCAATTATCCTGGTTTTGCGATTGATGGCCGCACGGTATCGCTGGAGTCTGCCTAAGGCTAACCCTGATAGAAATACAAGCGATAGTTAAGTCTCAGAAATGTATGTGCATATCGATTGTATTTTGAAGCCGGATGAGGCTGACAGCTAAAACAAATAAAAACTGAGTCACAAGAAAACGGAGCGGCTCTGCTGCTCCGCTTTTGTCAGACGGATACTGTGAAGCCGGGAGTACTCGTATCTGCCCGGCTCATCTATGTCATTGTGTCATGTACACCGGCAAAATGTCGGTGTGAAGCACGTCTATTTTGCAGCGATAATATCTGCCAAAGAGCGGCGCTTGAGATCATTGTTGAGATTGTTCTGTACGCGACAGAACTCAGCATGAATCATGCACGGGCTGTGTCCTGTATTAACCGGACAATTGGAATTACCGCGCAGACATTCGTTTACGAAGGAATTAGGTTCCATTATCTGATATACGTCGAATAATGTAATATCTGTCAGAGGTCTGGTTAGCATATAACCGCCGTTACTCCCGCGCATGCTCTTGACGAGGCCTCCCTTATCTAATTTTCTTGCAACCTTGTAAGCGATCGCTTCGGATATAAATTCTCCTTCTGCCAGCGAGCTTATGCTCGTTGGTATGTCTGTATGCAGGTTTTTAATAACTCTAAGTGCATAATCCGTTTCTCTGTTAAAAAGCATATTCGCCTCTCATTTCCTAATCTTACATGCAGAACACCAAACTGTACCTATACGGTCAAGTGGAAGCGGTGAAAATTTAACACATACATTACAGCACGTGTCAATTGCACATACAGATAATTCAGCTACAATATATTGTTAACACACTGCGAGCAGTTATTCAATAGGATTCCAAGCTTTATACAGTATATTATTTATACACTATTTGCTGCATTTGACAGTATTGAAATGCATAAACATATTATGCTTTGCAATCATGCGGTTTCAAATTAAGGTCGAATTACTTAAGCGGCTTATTACAACCTATCACATATCGTTTAATTCCTCCGAGGCAGCCACGCTTCGTGTCTTCTTATAAATCCGCACTGCGAATATCAAGCATATTGCCTCGGATATGGACAGCGACAGCCAGAGTTTTGACAACCCAAATACAATGCTTATCACCGCTATTGATACGACCAGAGTGACCGTACATCTCATAAGCGAGATTACGACTGCAACTCGGGATCTCTCGAGCGCTGTCAGGTAGCCGGCGATTATAATATTAAGACTAAGTACCGGAAAAGCAACAGCAATAAATCTCAGCGCAGACAAAACGTCATCATTAAGATTGCTGTCACTTCCTACGAACAGAGCTGCAATATGATTGCCGAAGGTCAGTACAAGTATAATTTCAATCACGGATAACGCTATGCCTGTCCTAATCTCATAACCGAATATAGTGTGAAAAGACGCCCTCTCACGGCGACCGTGATAGTAGCTGACAAGCGGCTGCGCGCCTTGGGCGATGCCATTTGCAAGAACAGATGCCAGCAGAATTACGTAAGAAAGGATCGAATAGATTATCAGCTCCCTGTCGTGCAGGAAGGCAGTTATGAAGTTGTTGAAGATGAACGTCACTATGCCGGGCGACATCTCGGTGATACCTGACGGCAAGCCGCACATAAATTCACGGCGAAGCAGGCCCTTGCGAAATCTGAATCGTTTGAATCTAAGCGTCGCTCGGCTGCCGGAAAAGTGAACCAGATATATTGCTATTACGACGGTCTGTGAGAACGATGTCGCGAGGCCGGCTCCCACGATCCCCCAGTCGAGTCGGAATATGGTGTACCAGTCGAGAAAAACATTTAGAATAACCCCCAACGTGACGTATATGGTCGACCGCTCAGGATAGCCGTCCGTCGCAAGCAGCAGCTCGAGGTTGTACGAAACGATAAACGAGAATATAAATGGTACGATTGTCAGCAGGTATTGCTTGACATAAGGAAGAGTTGCGTCCGATGCTCCGAGCAGCCCGGAAAGCGGGTTGATAAATACAAAGATGAGCACGCTGCCTGCTATAGACAACACGAACATCGCTGCAACACTCTCTGTGAAGACCTCTCTTGCCTCTATAGTACGATTTTCACCAAGAAGTCTGGCTACAACAGTTGATGTGCCTACTGCAAAAGTAATGGAAATCGCAAAAAGCAAGGTTACAAACGGCGTAACAATAGAGACGGCTGCAAGAGCCGTCTCGGATACACCGCGAGCTACAAATATTCCATCAACTATGATATACAGGGTGAATATCAGCTGACCTGCCATAGCCGGAACAATGTACCGCAAATATTTTCTAAGTAATGCACTGTCACTATTCAATCCCAGCCATCCTCATATTTATTTGCAATTCTGTCTCATTCTCAAGCTCAAGCGAGAAATATCACTCAAACTGTAGCCCCAGTATACTAATAATTTACCTCAACTGCAATGCAGCTTGTATTTATTTAATTTCTATTCGAGGTTAAATCGGTTCTTCATCAGGTAGTTCGATGTTAGGAAGTAAATTGCGAACTCAGCTGCTTGAACGAGTATCAGGCAGCCTACGCCCCAGAATGAGTAATTAATATCGCTCCCTATTACCTCGGCATTTACCGGAAGATTACCCATTATAAACACGAGAACATATGCCTCCACGATGGAGAACAGCACAAAGAATACGCCCATCAGGATTGCCTTGAACCTGTTAAATTGCGCTCCGACATTCACGCAGGTCAGGAACTTGAGTACAAACCTGGCCGCAGCTACTATTGCCAGTATGATTAATTCCAAAAACATAAACGCAACTTTACCTGCGAGCAATTTGTTTTCATTTATAGCTGTAAATATTGTATTGATCAGATCAATTCCGGTAAACATTTCAACTCCCGGAGATACAGCAAGTATGCCAAGTATTAGCGCAAATAAGCCCAGCACACCGGCAAGGAACACCCATATAGTAGTTGTAATAACCTTGCTCCAGATGTGAGTACTGATTTTTACAGGGAGAGAAAGCGTGAAATACCCCGCATCACCGTAGAAGGCTTTGTAAAATCTGCGGTCTACGATTACTATAAAGGTCATAACAACCACCGCTATGGATGCGACAACATATGCCAAAATAACAACATTAGATACGTAATCGGGAATTCTCCAGGCTCCTCTGGACAGAACCCCTATAATTACCTCCAACGCAAGCCACACCATGTATAATACTCCGAGCTCTTGAAAGAGAGCCTTGAACTCGTATTTCATCAATTTACCTAGCATTTAAAAACCTCCCTGAATAATTTATCGATGCTCTGCCCCTTCTGCTCGCGGAGATTATCTGCAGTTTCATGCACGACTATCTCCCCCTCTTTGATGAAGATTACATCATCGAGTACCGCCTCCACATCAGCAATAAGATGAGTAGAGATGATCACAACCGCCTCCGGATTGTAGTTGCTGATTATCGTCTTGAGTATATAATCTCTTGTTGCCGGATCAACTCCCGCGATAGGTTCATCAAGAAGATAAACCTCAGCCTTACGGGCCATTGTGAGTATAAGCTGTACCTTTTCCTTGGTACCCTTTGACATAGCCTTGAGCTTGAGTCCCGGTTCAATCCCGAGGTCATTGAGCATCGACATCGCATTGAGCTTATCGAAATCAGCAAAGAAGTCCTGATACATCTGAACCAGTCCGCCTGCTGTCATATAATTCGGATATGTGATTCTATCCGGCAGGTAGGCGATATGCGCCTTCGTCTCGGCTCCGGGAGCTTTGCCGTCTATCAGGACTGTGCCCGAGTCAGCTCTGAGCAGTCCCATCAGTGTCTTAATCAGTGTTGTCTTACCGGAACCGTTCGGTCCCATCAGGCCTACTATCTGACCTTTTTCTATGTGCAGCTCCACACCGGACAGGGCCGCCTTGGAACCGTATACCTTGGTTAGATTCTTGATATCTATTATGCTCATTACTTCTCCTTCCTTAAACAGCCGGTAACTGCCTCAATAATTTCTTTATCGCTCATTCCGATATTTCGTAGCTTCTGAATCATTTCAGCAATATATTCACTTGATAAATTATTGTGTATCTCCTTCAAAACGCTCTCATCCTCCGTTACAAATCTCCCGCTGGTCCTCTCCGTACGCACAAGCCCGCGTCTCTCGAGCTCTGTAAGTGCACGCTGCACTGTATTTGGATTAACGCCTGCCTCAATCGCGACTTCCCTTACCGATGGCAGCTTCTCCCCCGGCAAATAATCCCGCCTGGCAATTCGTATGGTAAGCTCATCGATAATCTGTAGGTATATAGGCATTCCATCAACAAAATTCCAATTCACTAATTTCTCCTTCCTGAATTTATTAAATTCATATGCACCGGATTATAATATACAGCTTTAACGCTTATATGTTTCTCGGCGATGTGTTATTGTATTAATTTATTAATACAATAACACATCGAATAGACATTTGCAAGAACTTTTTAATTTATTGAATTGTTGTATTCAAAAATATATAATCATACTGATCACTACATTTAAAAAAAGAGGAACATAACATGAGAAAAAGTTTTAAAATTTATTTCATATTATCTCTTTGCTTTATTCTTCTAACCTCGTTATCGAGTTGCAAGTCTGATAAGCAGAAGGCGATGGATGCTGAAGTAAAAATTGCAAACGAACTATTAAGTTCTAAGTCTAATATTTTTGATGAAAACACAAGGACTAATTTAAAGAAAGTTATTAAGGATAGTGAAAAGGCTGCCGATGATCAGTCATACAAGAAATCAACTGATAATCTAAGATCTGCTATAAAAGCATACAGAGATAGTATTAAGCAACAAAAACAAGTTACGCATCCCTCTCAGAAGTTTATTCTTGAGCGTGTTAAGAATATAGATTCAATTGTTCAAATTGAAGCCGCAACAGAAGAAACAGACCAAAATAATATGATGAATAAGCCTCATGGATATTATGCATACATAGCTCTGTCATCCTCAATGATTCCTACTGAGTTGAGAGCATACAGCACTCCAGTAGAAAATGGGAATGATGGTGGAGCTGCTATTGAAGTTTATAAAACAGTCAAATTAGCAAAAGCACGCGAGGCTTATCTTGCATCTTTAGACTCTCCTGGTGCATTATCACCTGGTACACATAAGGTTGTTGGAACAATGGTGGTAAGAACATCTAGCAGATTAAAAGCATCACAGCAACAAGCTCTTGAAAAGAATATTATTAATGCACTAATTGAATTGAAATAATAGTTCTTTCTAAATACTAATATAATCCCGTAGAGTTAAACTCAGCACTCGACGGGTTACATATTAATGCCCATGTGAATATTATCAGAGAAATAGTTTATTGTTAAATCATATATCAAAACACTAGTAAATGCTCTGCATCACTAGTGTTTTTGATTCTCTATGGCAACCATAACTTAGCTTAATTTAATAACTTCTTATTATTTATTGTTAATATTACATCCTAATTCTTCCGTCCTCTTACCTTAAACGCAATTAACAGGATGGCAACACTTACTGCGGACATAAAGAGCATGGATTGAATAAGCGGCCCGAAATTATATGGTCTCCCCATCCAGAAATCTATATAGTCGTTTCCAAGCTGAGTCGTAGGCAATAAATCCGACAACCATTTAAGCGATTTGGGCAGATCTGATACAGAAATTCCCATATAGCCGCTCAAGATCATCATCGCAAAGTACAGAGCCATGGTAACACCGTACGTTGGGCCGAATTTTCTTATCAGCGTGGCAATTCCGTGAGCTAAAGCCATCAAGATCCCTGAAAGAAAGTATATTCCGAATAACCACAGTGCTCCGGCTGCCAAGGTAGGCTTCTTTAAGTCCATGAAAGGGACCGTTCCCACCAGATATATGGCCACACATAGTGTCAAAAATATCATGTTGGAAACAAGCTTGTTAAGCAATATATCCTTTTCAGAGAAGCCGAACAGAAGGATGCGCTCAGGAACGTTTTTGTCCAACTCATTTGAATATGTAGCCGCATGGCTTAGAAAAATACTTGCCAAAGGGATGAGCATCGCCATTCCGATGAACATGGTAGTTACAACCTCTGACTTATAGCTATCGGGAACATCCTTTAACGCACTTATTCGTATCAAGTGAATTAATGCAACCGGAAATACCGATCCGAAAAATATCGAATATCCGTTATATAGCGTATTTAGAAATTCATATTTAATCGTATACTTATTCATCGTTTCTCCCCGCATTTATAGTCATCATCTCTATATCATTATCGCTTCTTCTGTAATTAATATGGTTTTTTATCAATTTCTCTGTAATCTCAAGCTCTTCCTCCATGCTTGAGCACGAAAGTGCTATATCTTCATCCGAAGAGAAAATCCGCTTGTGATCCTTTGCAATCGCAGAAGCACGTTCTGTATCTTCAAATATCAGCACCGCATTCCCGCAATACTTACGAAAAAGCTCTTCCTTTGAACCGTAATCAACAACTCTTCCATCCTTTAAATAAAGTATTTTTGTCGCCAGATTATCCAGCTCTGTATAGTAATGTGATGTTATAAGAAGAGTTGTTTTTCTATCCCTGTACCACTCCACAAGCTTTTCCACCAAGCGCTGGCGGGTTTCAAAGTCAAGACCTGAGGTCACTTCGTCAAACATCGCAATCTCGCTGTCCTTACACATTACCAGGATAAGCGTAAGCCTTTGCTTTTGCCCCCCTGAAAGGTGCTTCCACCGCTTCTTTAAGCACTCTTCAAACTCAAAAAACTTAATCATCTCAACGAGCTTGGGATTTTCATTTATTCTGCACCCCATAATCATCTCAATTATTACTCTGATCGGAACAGTTTCTATGTATGAATTCTGCTGCATATGAACAGCGATCTCATTTGATGGAATGCTCAAGGTTATATTCCCCTTATGCGGAACAAGCCCGAGAATACTCCTGAGCAGTGTTGTTTTACCGGCTCCGTTGCTGCCTATAATTCCAACTCTTTCACCGTCCTTAATCTCCACTACCCGGCCGAGATCTACGGCAACCTTATCCTTAAAGCTAACCTTTACATTGTCGAGTCTAATCATCGCTACCTCTTTTCTCTAATACAAACTCCACGCCGTCCTGCACATTCTCACCGCTCAGCTCCATACCAAGCTTTCCGGCAAAATATTTTGCTATATAAAGCCCAAGCCCATGCCCCTTATTGCGTTCGGAACCTTCAGCCTCAACACTTGTCACAAACGGCTCGAATATATTTTCGACAATAGTCTCTTCGATATGCCCCGGCTGATTAAAAACAGTAATTCGTGTCTTTTCTACCGTAACCTTCACGCTTCCGTTTTCCTTCGTATGATTTATTCCGTTCGTAACCAGGTTTTCCAGTATTTTTTTGAGCATCATAGTGTTGCTCTGCCAGCAAATATCTCCTCCTGATGCTTCAAGCTGTATAGCAATCCCCTTTAAATCAGCGTTAATACGGTTTTTACCTATGATTTCCCGGCAAAGGCTCATCATCTCAATCGGTTCAATCTCATTATTATCAGCTATACCGTTGATATTTGAAGTTTCATCAATTATGCTCATCATTTCCTTGAGCTGGGATTTGACCTCCGGCAAATATATATCTCTGTTTCCAAATTTGCCGATATTACCGATCATCCCGTCCACAAGAAGCATCGATGCTGCGATAGGTGTTTTCAGTTGATGTGATGTAGCACGCATGTACACTTCCTTCCGCTTATTCTCTTCCTCAAGCTCATTAACTGCCTGCGCCTGTTTTTCATAAAGGAGATTTAGGGCTGCAGTCAAATCGGCAATTTCATCTTTCCCTGAGATTTCCAGCGGAGCAAGATTATCGGATGAAGAATACATCCTTTTTTCGGCATCCATCGATAGTTTTTTTATCGGTTCAACGATTTTTTTGGAATAAATCGCCGAAACTCCGAACGCCAATATTATCATAAATAAGGCAAGCATAGGCATTGAACCGTATAGCACAGGTAATATCTCCTTTGCAGTCGGTGTCATCACGCTGTTTGCCATGATTAAGGTGTTATCTCCCTTATTTGTTACTCCCACAAAATACGTGTAGCTCGTGCCGGAATAACGACTTTGTACACTGAACTCTCCTATTCCTATGCCACCGCTGAAATAATGAAGCTTCCGCCCCTTTGCTTCAAACTGAGCTGAATTTCCTTCAAGATTAATATCTATTTTGAAATTTTTCTTAATTTCACCTGTATTTTCAGAAAGGATTGAAGATAGAACAGGCTTGAATTCCCGGAATAACGCTTTGCTGTTTTTTGCGTCATTTTCGTCCACAGCTCTTATTTTATCTATAAGCATTTTTGCTGACGGGCTCGTAAATTCAACATGTCCGTCAAACCCCGCTCCGGTAACCTTAATTGAGTAACCATGCTTGGGAACAACTATTCCCAGCATAGTCGAGTCACCTATGCCCGTGCTTTTCAAGGATTCATGCTCTTTAAAGTACTCCATGGCCGTCCTTGAATTCTGCAAATTCTGCTTCCCCTTATAGTCCATATACATTGATGGCATCAGAAAAATCATATAAGAAAATATAACTATTCCCATTATTAAAGAGATTATGACACTGTATAAAAATGTCTTACTTCCCAATTTCATCTTCTTTTCTCCACCTGTATCCAAGTCCTATAACGGTTTCAATATAGTCAAAGGGCAGCTTCTTTCTTAGATTTTTGACATGAGCATCTATAATTCTGTCGTTCGCAATATAATCCTCATCAAATATTTTATTTATCAGCTGATCTCTGCTGAAGACTCTTCCCGGGCTGTCTCTCAAGGTCTTCATCAGAACAAACTCACTCACGGTCAATCTCAAATTTTTCCTGTTGTAATAAGCTCTAAATTCTTCCTCGTCGACTACGAATCCATGCTCCATTTCAGAAGAAATACTCTTCCCGGTCCTTCTCAGGACAGCTTCTATCCGTTTTATCAGAATTATCGGAGAAGCCGGCTTCGTGACGTAATCATCAGCAAGGAAATTAAATGCTTCCAATTGCGTATTGATATCGTCATATGCAGTGAGCATTATAGCCCCTACGTCGTCACCCGGTCTCGCCTTGACGGCTTCCAGAACCTCGAGCCCGCTTGCCCCCGGCACCCTGACATCCAGAACAGCGATTTCGAACTGACCGCCCTCTGCCACAAACTTTATGGCGTTGTCTCCTCTATCAAAGGGGATTACCTCATAGCCTGCTACTGCCATGTACTCCGATAATACCTCGCGAATCATTTTTTCATCTTCCAGGAAAAGTATCTTTGCCATACGTATGTCCTTTCTTTCCTCCGGTTATACAGTAATCCCGCCGTATGAATCTGATATGAATTTACCTTGCACATTATTTATTATACACTCGCCGAAAAATAGCAAAAGAAAAACCTCTCCCCTCGGAATCGAATTGAGGTGACCTCAAAATTCTGACAGAAGAGGTGTATTTAGTTGTTTAGAATGTTCCGATCTGAATCCTAGAACGTAGCAACCTCCGGATTGCACGGCTCACAAGCTTCCACTGACTTGCAGTACAGTACAGGCCCCTTCTCTCCGTAGGCATCTACAAATTCTATTCTGACCTTGGCCTTGATCTGAACCCACGCACCGTTCTTGAAATCATCAATCCTGTCATAGATACCCAGAAGAGCCGCGAATTGTATATCCTCAACGCAGCATGTCATCAGATGACGTCCGAATCCGAACTGTCCGTGTTTCATATCTCCGCCTTTGACCACTCTGCCCTTGATAACTATGCTCTTGTTGCTGTAATCGTCCTGGTTCTCGTTGATGTCGCGGTACCAATCCGCATACATATCATCGGCAACCTCGACAGTGCTCGCTTTCTTGTCGAACGGCAACTCATCAACTATGTCGTCGACCTCAATATCGTTAGGTCCGAACTCATATACTATCTGTGAGCGACGGTTTGCGACGCGCACCTCCTTGTGAAAAGGGAGCTTGTCGTTATCCTTTTTGAACCTGTTGAACACGACAAGCTCTGCATTCTGCATCTTGTTGAAGCACAGCTGTCTCATGTTCTTGTTATACAGGTCAAACATCGTGGCATCAAAGAATGTCATCTCCTGCGCGATGACCCAATTGCGAGGCATATTCTCAAACAGCGTCTGCGTCATCCACATACCGTTATATTCCACCAGCACTCTATTAAATAAGTATTTGGATGCAATGCCGTTGAGCCGAGCTTCTGTCAGGTCGCTCTCCTTCTCGATTCTCTCGATAAAAACCTTGTCCGCAAACTTGCTCTCATCGTAGGCTACTTCACCTGATTCGCAGACTAGAAGCAGTGTATTCGCACCTTCCCCGAACTCCGGCGTTGCCAATGTGTCCTGAATAAAGGTCGATTTACCAGCACCTAGAAATCCTGTAAATAAATATACCGGTTTTTCCCTCATATTCCAAACAACTCCTTAATCTTGTCCTTGTTGAGTCCTACTCCGATCACGCATATTACACCGGTTGCTTCGGCCTCGCCCGCTACTCTGATCTCAGGCTCGCCCGGCACGTAGTCAAATTCATACCATTCGCCATCTGTGCCTGCTACAAAGCCTTTTGCCCTCAGAACCTGTCCGCATAGTTCGGGGTCCATAAGTCCTGCCAGAGCCTGTTCCAGCCGGTCTCTCGTGAAGCGATGTGCGGTCTCAACGCCCATCTCATCAAACACTTCGTCGGCGTGGTGGCCGTGGTGATGGTGCTCATGTCCGCACTCGCGGTCGTGATCGTCATGGTGATGATGGTGCTCGTGTCCGCACTCGCGGTCGTGATCGTCATGGTGATGGTGGTGCTCGTGTCCGCACTCGTGGTCGTGATCGTCGTGGTGATGGTGGTGCTCGTGATCATCGTGGTGATGGTGCTCTGCCTCGTGCTCAGCCTGCTCTCTATATGCTTCCTCTCTCAGATGATCCAGCTCTGCCGAGAGGGTTCTTTTCTGCTCCATTATCTCGAGAATCTTGGCTCCATCGATGTCCTTCCAATCTGTAGTAACGATGGAAGCCTCCTTGTTATGCTCACGCAGCAACGCGATGCACTTATCGATATCATCCTGTGACAGGCCTGCTGTGTGGCTGAGGATAATCGAGCTTGCATGCTCCACCTGGTTCTCGTAGAACTCACCGAAGTTGCTCATATACATATCGGCCTTCCCGGCATCTACGACAGTCGTGAATCCATTGAGCTCTATCTTGTCATTGCCGAGATCCTGGACGGCAATAATTACGTCTGACAGCTTGCCGACACCGGATGGCTCGATGAGAATTCTTTCCGGATTGTACTTCTCGATAACCTCGTTAAGAGCCTTGCCGAAATCACCTACCAGAGTGCAGCAGATACAGCCCGCATTCATCTGATTGATCTGAATTCCTGTATTCTGCAGAAATCCCTTATCTACGCCAATCTCCCCAAACTCGTTCTCGATCAGAACAATCTTGTCTGTATCGTAAGCTTCCTCGATAAGCTTTCTGATAAGAGTTGTCTTTCCGGCTCCCAGAAATCCCGAGAAAATATCAACTTTTGTCATATCCCTCAATCCTTTCTATTCGTAAATTTTCAGGTAAATCTTAATCTTATACCCGCTGCTCAGCCGGTAGCCGTGCAGCGTGCGTAATTAGTCTTATGCCATTAGAGTATCCGCTGCAATTTAAAGTACGTGATAACTAACCGCACGACGGAATTATATCACATAAAGCCAACTCTTTTTGTCACTGCTGTGTTTTATTTCTCGAAAATATCAGCCATCCGCCTCGCCCATGCCGTTGCAGATGGCTGCTTATATCGTATTATTACGACTTCCTGCGCAGTTCCTCGACAAGCACCGGAATTGAGGGATACACGTTTATCTTTACCTCTTCCGACTTCCTGCGCAGTTCCTTAACAAGCCGTGCTTCAGTGCCCGTCACCTACTTGTGAGTCTTCTTCCAGGCCTTGATGCTATTGAGCCTCTCCTTAAATCTGCCCTCAACACCCTGCTCAGTCGGCTTGTAGTATTCACGCCCCGTCAGTGAGTCGGGCAGACACTGCATGGCGGTTATCTTATCCTCGTAGTCATGCGCATACTTATACCCCTTGCCGTAGCCGAGTCCCTTCATCAGCGATGTCGGCGCATTCCTGATATTCATCGGAACCGGTTCCGCCATGTGCTCCTGAGCATCGTCCCTGGCGGCAAAATACGCCACCTCCATCGCATTGGACTTAGGTGCCAGCGCCATGTATATGACAGCCTGCGTCAGATGCACCGAGCACTCAGGCATTCCTATAAAATGGCAGGCCTGATAGGCCGCTATCGCTATCTCAAGTGCCCGAGGATCCGCAAGTCCGACATCCTCCGAAGCGAATCTGGTAACGCGTCTGGCGACATACAGCGGGTCTTCACCTGCCTCCAGCATGCGAGCCAGCCAGTATACGGCAGCGTCCGCATCGGAGTTTCTCATGGATTTATGCAGAGCGGAGATAATGTTGTAATGCTCCTCTCCATCCTTATCGTATAGCAATGACTTCCTGGAAATACACTGTTCCAGCGTTTCCATCGTGATGTCGATCGTCCCATCCGGCTGCACATCACCATTTAGAACGACCATCTCAAGAGTCGTCAGTGAGCTTCTGGCATCGCCGTTAGCAAACTCAGCAATCATATGCAGCATATCATCGGTGATATTGACACGCTCACTTCCGTATCCCCTGGGGTCGGCGATTGCGCGCTTGAGCAGCTGCTCTATATCATCGGTTTCGAGAGCCTTGAGGACGAATACCTTGCACCTGGACAGCAAAGCGCCGTTAACCTCAAAGGACGGATTCTCAGTGGTAGCGCCTATGAGCGTGATGCTCCCCTTCTCTACAAACGGCAGGAAAGCATCCTGCTGAGCCTTGTTGAATCTGTGAATCTCGTCGATAAACACTATGGTCTTCTCGCCGAATCTCGCGTATCGGTCAGCCTGCTGCATGACGTTGCGAATTTCCTTGATACCGCTGGTAACAGCGGAAAAGGTGATGAAATTCGCCTTGGTCTTACCTGCGATTATCTGCGCAAGGGTAGTCTTTCCGACTCCCGGCGGTCCCCAGAATATCATCGAAGGAACCTTATCGGATTCAATTAACCGGCTCAAAATCTTGCCCTCTCCTATGAGGTGCTGCTGACCCGCAAACTCACTGAGATTCTTAGGTCTCATGCGCGCAGCTAGCGGTTCATCATTGCTCTTGTCTTTTTCAAATATTGAAATCTGTTCCATTAACTATACCCTTTTCCTGCCTGATATACTTTACAGTTCGTGGCCTCATATGCCTGCCTCGTCCGGTTCACCGCGTTGCTCCCTTTTCGTACACTCCCTGTACTGCGCTTTCTTTGCCAAGCTGAATATTTCAAACGAAAAGTGCCGGTCTAAAAGTAGCTGACCTTGACACGCTTTCCCATCTTTTTGAGAGATGCGGACAGCTCCTCTATCATGTTCATCTTGACACTGAAATTGAGTGGCATCTCTGCTTCCTGGTGAGCCGGGTTTACCGCTCTTCCGACAAAGAAGTTGATGTCGGTCGCCTCTTCAAAAAGTATACGGCTGATAAGAGAGGATGCGTCGTGCGAAACACTCCACTCGGCGAAGCCTTCGTCGTTTGCGAGATAATCACGGGCATTCTTAACGACGTGATCTATGGTTACGATACCCTCGGTGACGAGGTCAACACCCTCAATCTCGGAGATTGGCGGTCCACCGACCTTGCCATTTACCCTGCCGGTCTTGATAGGCCTGCCCAGGAAGGCGGATGCAATCGATGCGGTCGTACCTCCGCAGATAATGTGCTTACCTGCCTTGGAGAAGAACAGCGACATCATGCGGTCACAGTCATCTCGGCTGGTAGGAGGTCCAAACAGCAGGTTGACCTGCGCACGTTTGATAACCCTGATGATGCAGGCAGTGGCATCGTCGATCGGCTTGCCACCATAGAGCTTGTTGCATTCCTCGACGAGAATTGTTGCCAAGGTCTTGGCAGGATAACCGACCGGTGCGATGGTCTCCATAAACGAAGCGATGTCAGCCTCGGTCCAGTCCTTGTTGTACGAGAGATCGATGTTAGCTCCGGGACAGCCGTCGCTCATGGCTATAAACATGTCATCTTCCTGCAGCTTAATCTCCGAGCGATAGATTTTCTTACAGTCTATAACATGTTCTATCATTTCATAGTCGGTTGCGGCAAAATCTCTGATGAGTATTACGCGAGGGTTCTCGTACTGGATCAGTTCCAGCGATTCGTTATCCTTGATATGCATAATCGTAAAGGTTGAATACGCTACGTCATATTCCGAGCTGATTGGAAGTGTCGCCGCTATAGTGTGCACACATTCCTCGAGCGGCATACCCTCAGCCATCATAGTGGAGATGATTTTGGAGGTGAGAGTAGATAGGATGCTCGCCTTTACTCCGCTTCGCAGGCCGTCGGCAAGAACTATGATTCTGTCGCCATTCTCCTGCTGCGCAACCGCTACCGTATCTCCGCATAGCTGTTCACCGTAGTGATTAATACTCTTGTATCCAATGTCTATACTGAGATCGTTCATACTAATCCTCCATCGTATCCTTGAGCTTGGTCAACGCTATCTTGGTCTCGGCGGTGGTCTCTCCGAGGAGCGACGCTATCTCCTGTACGATACGCATCTGCTTCTCGACCATCTGATCCGCAATCGCTGTCGTCTGCTGCATTATCTGCGCTTTTTTATTGCGTTCCCTGGCCTCATCGCTGACATCGTCAAGCAGGCAGATCAGCATATGATACTTATTGTCATACAAAATTGTCTGTTCCACATACTTGTCATACTCGGCGAGATATGAACACTGGAACGTGCTCTTTTTGGTCTGCAGCACGTCCATAAAAGGCTTAGGTTCGAGCAGCGTCACTATCTGTGCGCCAAATACATCCTGTGGTCTCCTGATATTCATTATCTTGCATGCCGCAGGATTGATCTCCTGCACCTCAAGTCTCTCATTGAGCACGATGAGTCCGTTAGGAGCGTTGTCGAACAGTATGTCCGAGAAATCCTCTGATTTCTTGGCGAGCAGTGGCTGACAGATCTCGATTACCGCCTTGTTCTGATACACGGCAATAGCCTTCTCACGGCAGGTGTCATATCCGCACATACCGCAGTTCAGCTCGTCGGCAGGTCTGGTCTTGCCCATATTAGCCATAATCTCACGAATCTTGCGTTCGTTAGGCATCGGCATCATGCCCTTCATAATCTCAAAGCTGCGAGTTATCTCGCCTAGCTCCGGTTGCTCTATATCAAAGTGCTCATCGCCGGCATATCGGCTTACAGCCTTGTAGTTTCTAACCGGATTGTTGTGAAGCTTCTCTATCGTCGGACCACCCACGCAGCCGCCGGAACATGCCCACATCTCGATAAAGCACTGTTCCATCTCGCCATTTGCGATGTCCTCGAGTGCATCGATGCATTTGTCAGGGCCATCCACCGTGAGGTAAGCGTAGCCTGCGGACTTCTTATCCATGCACCTAATGATACCGCCGGCAGCTGCAAACAGTCGCTCCTTGGACTGCTTGCACTCGTCCGTTCCCTTGTGAATCTCCAAGCTATGAGCGATAAGCAGCTCGTCGAACTCCTCGTATGTGAGTACGGCATCTACTGTCGACCCGTGACGATTCGCCTCGTCCTTGCGAGCAATGCAAGGACCAACGTATACAATCTTGGCTTCCGGCTCACGCTTCCTGATGTCAGCGCAGTGAATCTGTACCGGTGACATGGCGTTGGACAGATTGCCGATGAGATCCGGGTAATGCTTCTGAATCATGAGATTGACAGACGGACAACACGATGATATTACCACGCTCATGCGCTCATCCTTGATGACATCCTCATACTCGCGTTTTACCACGACGCCGAACGGTGCAGTCTCTTCTGCACTCACGAAGCCCAGCTCTTTGGCTGTTTCAGACATCGTCTCGATTCCCGTTCCATCGTAATATGCGACGAAGGACGGATCGACGCTCAGATATACAGGTCGGTCGCCCTCAAGCAGCATCTCAACCTTCTCAACCTCGCTGAGGATCTTTTGAGCATCCTGCGGACAGACCACATAACACTGTCCGCACAGAACGCATTCATCGGCGATGACGTGGGCAAGATTGCCGGAGAACCTGATTGACTGCACGGGGCAGTGTCTGACGCACTTATAGCAGTTCTTGCAGTTTGATTTTTTCAAAAATAAAGGATGAGCCATTTAATTACCCTCGCTTTTCTTCAAAATATATTCATTAGCAGTCGCGGTCGCGACCATTCATACTTTTTCATACCTGTATTTATCATATCCCAATTTGTTCGTTTACAAAAGGCGGTATTTCAGATAAGATTATTTCATGTGGATATATGCTGATGTGATATCGCAAATTTACCATCCATGGAGAGAATGTATGGATTCTGCAAGTTCAGTATGGAAACGATTGACCATTCGACTGTTCAATCGCAAGTCTATAACGAATTACATAATAATAATCATCTGCTCCGGCGCTATCGCCTTTGGCCTGACGCAATACACGCCGTCGGTCGACCGCATGCGTGCCAAGGCGCTGAGCATCATCAGCAAGATGGACACGTCCGAGTATTTCAAGGAAGATATCGGCACGGTCAACAAGATCAAGCGCGACTACGAGGACAAGCTCAAGCAGCAGGTGCTCAAACAGGATTTAGGGAAGACAGTATCCGGATTCAACAAGGACGTAGCTAAGGTCAAGACTAAGTCGGCGATGATCAAGGATCTGCTCGATAAGCTCAACAAGTACAAAAAGGACATCTACAGCGATGAGGACAAGGAATCGGCGAAGGAGCTAATCCACAAGTTCAAGGTAGGAGCTAAGGAGGACAGTACCAAGGACGCTCTTGAATCCAGATACCTCGATATCGAAGAACAGATTCTCAAGTTCAAGACTGTCAAGCAGCACGAGGAGGAAGAAGCTCGCAAGGTCAAGATTGCAGCCAGATGGACTATAAAGGATTCAGAAGAATATCCTTTCAAGCTCAGCCCGGATGGAAGCTTCATCATGCCGATAGACATGAACGGTTCGCACGGTTATCTCACAGGCAAGTGGGAGCTGGATAACACAACTGTTACTGTGCATATCACCAAAAACACAATTGACGAAGGGTACAAACCATACGACTGGGTGTTCAACTACAACGAGGATTCGGACACTCTGGTCGGCACAGGTCAGTTCGCGGGCTGGACCTATACTAAATACTAGAGTCGGCGCCGTCACGCAAATCAATATTCAACGGGATCGATTGCACGGCGAGTGCATTCTGAATATTGACATATTGACATAATGGAGAGTTATATGATTATAGGACAAAAATAGTTGATAAAAGGCGGATGCTGTTACCCATCCGCCTTTCACTATTCAATATCAACGTCGAGAGGCTTATCTATCTCCTCTCCGACATACTTACCGTTCTTGCGGCGCTGCCGGACACACTCCGACAACAGATATTCGATTTGACCGTTAACAGAGCGAAAATCGTCCTCTGCCCAAGCCTGAATATCCTTGAACAGCTTTTCCGATATTCTGAGTGGTATTTGTTTCTTATTCGCCATTAGGTTTGTCCACGTCCATTAATATAATCTTCTTTTCATTGTAATACAATTCTACGAAATTATCTGCTATTCTAATCCCTTAACTTCCGAATTTCGTGTTTATTTTTAATACAATGAGCCGGAATTAACTATCGGTTGCGCATCGTGATTGCCGCACAGCACGACCATCAGATTTGACACCATGGCAGCCTTACGCTCCTCATCCAGCTCGACAATTCCGTCCTCATTGAGCTTCTCGAGTGCGAGCTTGACCATGCCGACAGCTCCATCCACTATCATCGCTCTAGCATCGACAACTGCGCTTGCCTGTTGTCTCTGCAGCATTACCGCTGCGATTTCCGGAGCATATGCGAGGTATGTGATACGAGCTTCTATAATCTCGATTCCGGCCTCTACCACCCGCTCCTGTATGTCGTTCTTGATTCGCTCTGCAACTACATCACTGGATCCGCGAAGGGAGCCTTCATCAGCCATACCGTCGCCGGTAGTATCGATATTGGGAGCTGCGTCATATGGATAAAGCCTTACAACATTTCGGAGAGCAGAATCACTCTGTAGCGACAGGTACTCTTTGAAGTTGTCTACGTTAAATACCGCCTTCGTAGTATCTGTAACTCTCCACATGACAGCAATTCCTATCTCAACAGGATTGCCGAGTGCATCGTTAATCTTCTGAACCGCATTATTAAGTGTCATAATTTTGAGCGAAATCCTCTTGCCGGAGGTTGTATCCGACTCACCGCTACCGACACCCAGCTTGCCTTTAGGGCTTATGTCTCCCGATTGACCCAGCCTGGTATTAGCAGCTGGATTAAATGCGGAGCAGAACGGATTGACATAATAGAAGCCTTCGCCTTTGAGCGTTCCGTAGTACTTTCCAAACAATGTAAGAACCAGTGCTTCCTGTGGCTTGAGGGTTCTGAAGCCTGCGAATAACAACAGTCCGAAGATTATATATGCTATACATATTGCCATCACTGCCAAATTATCACTCATCGCTGATTTCAGCAACATAAATACTGACACCGCATATAGAGCGAGCAGGATAACGAGCATCAACATCCCGTGCTTCTTATTGGTCAAAACTTTCTCTTCCATCGGAGTTCCTCCTTTAACTATGATTAATTGCAAATCATTTTCTTACCTGATGGTTATATGATATCATTTTAATATCATATGTCAATAGAACTTCCGGAAAAGCCCCGAAAATACCCTCTGACCTATTTCTTGCATTTCTTACAGAGCTCCGGCTATCTACCGACGTGACATTTCCGACTGCCGGAGCACTGCGGCTCACGAAATGTTTTTGCTCGAAAAAGGGGCTTATAGGACAAAAAACGTGTTTTGCTAATCCCAGTAAGAAGGATGGTGATGATGGTGCTCGTGT
>NZ_JALU01000002.1 GCF_000525775.1 Mogibacterium timidum ATCC 33093
TCTATTCTTTCATTACAAGCCTTGCAATAGATATGTCCGTCTTTTTCATAGTGCGTTTCTTTGTTGTAGGTAAAATCTGTACCCTCTATTTTTGTAGTTACCATATTTTGATTATCTCTGTTATTCATAACTTTCATTCTCCTTTTTCCTGTTAAGTGGTGGAATGCGTTTTAAGGCTTGTTTTTTGTCTTATCCATATTCTGTACCTCTTTTGGCTTTAACGCTCTAAAAACACCTTTCCACCTCGTTATATGATAGTTATAGACTGTCGCTATCCTCATAGTCGGTTGAGTAGGTTTTAGAACTTACATTTTGAATGTTTTTCTGTGTTAGTTTCTCTTTGTCCTGTTCATACCAATTAAGGATTGTTACATAATGGTCTTGATAGTCTTTTCCTGAACTTTTGATATATCTTGATAGCTTTTCAATCATCGTATCTGTATGAGCTTGCAGCTTACCTTGCAACTTTTGGTATTCTTCATCGGTTAAGCGGATATTTTGATATTCTCCATAAAGGATTGGGGGTAGGATTTTGTCCTTTTCTTTCTCTCCCTCTTTCTCTAACTCTATATCTATCTCTTTCTCTTTCTCTTGTCGGACACCAAGTAGACAAGGTGAGGACATTGTCCTATCTGTTAATACTTTTCTTTGCTCTCTGTATCTTCTTTTTTTAGCTGCCCAGTCTGTTTCCGTTCCAATTAGATTTGGTAGTTCTGTAAGAAAATACTCATCTTCCGTTATAGCTTCTAACAATCCTACTCTTTCTAAATATTGAAGAGTTAATGCAATATCATCTTCTGCTTCGTCAATCACAAGTGCCAACTCTTTAATAAAACTTTCATCAACCTTTTCAAAATATAGTTTCCCCTCATCTCTTAGGCTTAGTAAAAGTAATTTCAAGTAGATAATTGTGTATGTTCCGCCTGCTGATATTTTTCTAAGTCTTCTCATACGAATATCTGCAAAAAAGTCTTCTTTTAACTTTAGCCAATAATATCTTTTATCCGCCATTTTTATCTCCTCTCTTTTCTTATGAAAAGGTAGTAACAAATCGTTACCCCCCTACCATCGTGAAACACGACATCAGTTATATGAGTCCCTAAAACAAGGACTTGTCTTACACCCATATTCCCAAAATGGAAATGTGCCTTATTCTATAAAACAATGTATCAGCTTATACCTGCGTTCCCATAATGGGTACGAAGCCTTATGCATTGAAACAAGGTGTCAGCTTATATGACTGAATGATTTGTTCACCCACTTAAATGTTGTCCTATTTTAGGATTTCATCTTTCTTCATTTCTGTAATAATCTTTTGTTTTTTCTTTTCTCTGCTCATATTTTGCACCTTGCTCTTGGTATTTTTTTAGCTGTGCAATAACGCTCGGCTTTTCTCCTCTCTTAATTGCCTTGTCTATCTCAATGGATAAATCTATGCCATAATCATCATTAACAGTCTTAACTGCATATTTGATATGGTTAATACTTTCGTATTCTTCTTTGATGGATTGAGATTGATTGTTTAGCTTGGTAATTTCATCTTCAAGATTTTCAATTTCCTTTTGCCAATCTTTAGACTTGATAGCCGATGAACCTGTTATCTTTTCAAGGATTGCCCTTGCTCTTTTGTACTTGTCTATCTGTTCTTTATGGGAATTGTAAAAGCTATCTTTGAATAGGCTCTTGCTGTTCCATTCCTCAAAGATTTGTTTGTTATCCTTAATGATGTCTGCATATACAAAACACTTATTTAGGCTTTCTATTCTTGTAGTTTTAGCCTTAATGTCTTGACTGATTTTCTTGTTTTGGGATTGTAAGGTGTTTATCTTTTCTTGTAGGTCAGCTATGGTTCTAAGGTTATTGTCTTTCAAATAATAGATTGCTTTTACAAACCTTTTAAGGTCCGCATTTCCCTTTTTTATCTGTCCATAGTAGGATAGATTTTTTGTTTTTTCTCCCTGTATATCATTGTAGATTGAGATGTATTCATAGAGATTAAAGAGTTCTGCTTTGTTATCTATTTCATCTTGCCTTGTCTGTTTATACTGTTCGTACTTTTCAAATAAGGCTTTTGAAAAATCACTTATCCAAGATGTGAGTTCTGTAATTCTTTCTCTAATAGCTTTGACTAAGGAATTATGCTTTTTGATTTCTCTGTTGATATTCCCTTTATCCGTTTCAATACCTTTTCTTTCTAAGGCACTGGCACTTGCTCCTAAATGAATGGTTGGGATTTCTTCTACGCCCTGTCTTTCAAAGGAACGATGGTCTACTCTTTTTTCAAAGTTATTTTTCTCTAAATACTGATTGCAAAGAGTGGCAAAACTTTCTCGCCATTTCTCTGCGTTACCTCTATCGTTCCAGTCTGTCAGCTCAACTTTTCTTGTTTTCGGTTTCCCATTTTTATTTAGAATTTTATTGCCATAATCATCAAGAATATATTCTTTTTTTGACTTTGCTTGCCACTGTCCTTTTTCATTTATCGGTCTAAGGGTTGTCATTATATGAGCGTGAATATTGTTGTTACCCTCATTACTTTCATCGTGTATGGCAAGGTCTACTATCATTCCTTTTGATACAAAGTTCTCCTGTATGAAGTCTGTAATGAGTTTCTTATTTTCTTCAAAGGATAATTCTTTTGGTAGGGATATGATAAAGTTTCTTGCAAGCTGGGCATTGCTTGCTTTTTCGTTTAGTTCAACAATATTCCATAGAGTTGCTCTATCTTTTAGGTTAATTGGTATGTTTTCCGGCAAGAATATTTCTGAATGAAGTAGTCCTTTTTTGTTGTGATAGTCGTGGGTTACTCCGTCCCATTCATTTGTTATTTTTTCACAGGATATATAGGCTGCACTTGCGACTGCACTTTTACTTTTTCCTCTACTTATCATTGATATACTAAAGTGAAAATTGTTTGCCATTTGTATCATCTCCTTATTTTTTTGTTGTTTTAGATGTCGGTATTAAAAATACTTTTGATTTTCTGTAAACTGAATGAGCGTTTTGAAACGATACAATAGAAAAAGCCGACTATACTTTTAACTTTTGTTGTTTCAGTATGTCGGCTTAATGTAAGCTATCCGTTTCAAATTTTTATTGTCAAGGGTGAGCGATAGCTAATGCACTGAGGCTGCCCCAGCCAATTACCTCCAACGAAAATTTATTTGAGTTGTTGAGATAATTAGGCGAGGGTATTACCCTTGATGATAAAAAAGCGAATGGATTATATTCAGTTATCTTTTGGTCTTGATATAGAAAAATGCTTCAGCTTTTTTCTTTGCTCCCTGCAAGGGTATTAGCTTCGCAGAACGCAAGGACACCTAAAGGGTGTATAATTGCGCCCTTAGAAAATCTAAGGGATTGGCGATTATACTATTGTCCTTGCTTTTTTATATTTAGTACCTAACAGAACGATTTGTTCAGTCATCTTTTTTGAAATACTTCTTGTAGGATACTTTTTATTTCCTCATTGGTTTTCTCGCTTGCTCCCTCGATAAAACTTTCAAGAATTGCTCCTCGTTCTATCAATCTATGGTTTCGCTTTTTTCTCTCTTTAAGATTTGCCATTTTCTTTAATTCTTTTTCCCTGTTTTGAAGCTGAACTAATTTCTTTTCGTATTTTTCTTTTTCCTCTTGTTTACTTTCAATCTCTGCTTTTATCTTTTTAAATTCTATTTTGGTATCCATAAAAATCATCTCCTTTCAAATTTTAGGCATAGAAAAAGCGACTAAGATTTCTATTTCTTAATCGCTTTTTAGTACTAAATACTTTTACCATTCTATATCTTTTGAAATATCTTCAATTTCTTGATAGTGGCTCTGTATTTTTAATCTTTCTCTTTGCTCAAGTTCACGATTTCTTTTTTCTATTTCTCTTTCTTTTGCATTAGCTTCATTTACACATAGTAGCAATGTATCTCTATGATAAGATTTAACTTCCTCAATGGTAGTTCCATTTAAAATAATTTTATCACCTATTACGCTTGCAATTTTAGGTCTGTGCATTGTTGTAAATCTTGGAGGACACTTCCACGATTGAATAAATAATTCTTCCCACAATCTACTCGGTATCCTTGAAAGCTTGAACGGTATTTTATATAACGCCGAACCTCGTGTGCCATCCATTTTCGGCACAGTAACTTCATTAGTTATAATGCCAATAATTTTTATTTCCTCATCTTCTTTACTCGCTTTGTCTGTATTAACATTTTTATTAAATATAGGCATAACGCCAAGTTTGGGCTTGCTTTTTTGCCCATAAATTGTAGCAAGGAGATCTTTTAAATTTTCATCAAATTTATCATCACTCTTAAAGTTTATACCAAGCTTTCCAAGCAGGTAAGTTGGTAAACATTCGTCTATTTGTCCTTTTCTAATTATCGGTATAAACTTTTTTTCATTTTGGTTTTGAAATAATTCTCCTGCTATAATATGCCCCTCATATCCTACACCGCTTTTTCTATTATTTGCTTTTTCTTTATAACTCGGTGTACAAATAATCAATATATAATCCGCATTTGTTATTTCTTGTTCCATGAATTGTGGCAGTCTATCTCCCAGTTCTAAGTCATACTGGTCTATATGAGTATCTACACCATTTTCTATTAAACAATTAGCAAGTCTTTTTGTCCATTCAATATGTTCTTCATCTTCCCATGAATATGAAATAAAAACTCGTGGTTTGATAGTATCTATATAACTCACCTCCAGTATTTTAAGCTAACCAATTTAAAGCTTTCTCGGTTACTTTGCTATACCACTCTTGTTCATCTACTGAGTTGTTAGCAATATCTTGAGAATATTTAAATAAATTCTCAACATGTTTAGGATTAGGTATATAATCTGCTTTATAAGAATCTTCTAACATCTTTTCAAATGTACTTAGCTCGACAGGAACTATTACCGATTTACCACCGTAGAATTTTATATTTGTTTTGTGTAACATATAAAAATGGCTTATACATGCTTCATTAATTTTAGGAGCAACAAATAGGCAATAAGCATTTTTATCACTATCTTTTTTTAATTTAGCCAAATGCCTTGTTACTGGTTCCCCTTCCATTTCATACTGCCTTGCTCCCGAAGCCATAGTAACTTCAACAGTCAGTCCAAAATCACCATAATCACAAACAATATCTGCAATATTGCCTTGTGCCGTAGACATAGGCTCTCCATTATCATCAAATTTCAAATTTGCAACTATATGTCCACCATCAATCATTGTCATTGCTCTCCAAGTATTCCACTCAAGCATTAAAGGAATATCATATAAATCTTTATTTTTTATATCAGTAAATACATTCACTATATCATCATATCTCTTATAGTCCTTTATTGATTTCACTTGTGAATCAAGAATATCAACTTTTCTATTTTCTCTAAGAACATATAATTTATCTTTTAATTCTAAAACAGATAATTTCTTTAATTCATCGTATGGCAACCTATCATATTCTTGTATTTTTTTAATCAGATTTTCAACATCATCAGTAAACAATTTAGGAAGTAAAGGATTAAATAAGTATTTTTTATATTTCTCTTCATCTTCTGCAAAAATTGGTTGCTTATCAATGCTGTTCAAAATAAATTCCATTTCTTCCTTTTTTTCAGGAACAATTGATAAAGATTTGCCACGCTGAGATATATTAACCATACCTGTTGCTCTAATATATCTAAAGCAAGCATCCGTATAATCTCTCATTGTAGAAGCTTTTGTTTTCACAAAATTTTTTATACTACTATCATTAGATTCTCTTAATTTTGTTCTACCATTTTTTATATCTTCTGCAAAAATTTCAAGTACAATTTTTTGTAGATATTTGCCTCTGAAAACTTTATAACTATCAGTCGTTTTTCTTCTTTCTATTCTAAAATTCTCAATTTTATTAACAACCTCGTCAAATCTATTATAATCAGTCATCTGTAACCCAAACAGCATTACTTCATCAAAACTAAGCGACCCAAACTTTTGTATAAGCCTAAAAATTTCTAAATATGGTTTAACATTAAAAATGTTATCTTCATTCGCACTCTTAGTATGGTAAGGAGATGGTAATTGAAATTTTAATAATTGTCTTAGTAAAACTTCTTCTTTGTTTTTTGAATGCAGGAACTCTTTACCAGCTTCTGTTATACTAATATTAGGTTTTAAACTAACAAATCCTAATGCCTTAGGACTCCTGGTTACCCTATCTCTTGCAGCGAAAGCTAAATCTTTTGCACCTGTTCCCTCAAAAAAGTCTCCTTTAACTAAAGACTCCATAAATTTAATTTGATTATCTGTATTCCATTCCTTTCCTTCAAACTCATTAAATAATACCTCTATTTCTGGTAACATCTTCATAGGAGTTCTTGGAGACGTTGTGAAAAACAAATATCTACTTCCTGTTAAATTTGCCACGCTAATCACCTTTCTAAAAATTCGTAATCAGAACATGCTTGGCTTCTGATTTGAATCTATTCCTAATATTTACTGAATATGCCTTAGCATATTCATGCACAATCATATCACCATATAGTTCCTCTATTAACGGCGTTTTGCTAATAACCATAAGTGCCTTAGCATTCAAACGCCTAAAATCTTGTGCTAATTGTCTATGCATATCTTCTGTAAATCCATCTTTAGTTTCTATATTTCCATAGTCACTAAAGACACAATCATACGGCGGATCTAAAAACAAAAAATCATCTTCATTTGCCATAGCAAATATATCTTTATAGTTAACAGAGTATATTTCGCTCTTTTTTAATAATTCACTATGCTCCTTAGTAATGATTTCTGTATTAAAGTTTTTATAGCGTCCATAAGGAACATTAAATTTACCATCTTTGTTATACCTTATCATCCCTGAGTATGCCGTCTTATTTATATAGTAATACACAGTTGCTACTTGCAAATCACTTTTTGTATTTCCATTAAAAATATCCCTCATTTTATAATAGATAGCTTCATTTTTATCATCAACATGTTTCTTCAATGTCGTTTTCTTTAAAAAATCAAACTCTTCTCTATTTTTTTCATATTCTACTTGGATTTTTTTTAATTCCGATTTTACATCAAGAAAATCATTTCTAATTCCTCTATAGAAATCCATCAACGATATATTTATGTCATTGATAATTGCATTTTGTGGTTCTAAGTCAAAAAACAAAGCACCACCACCAAAAAATGGCTCAATATATCGACCCTCAAAAGAAGGTATATATTTTTTTATTTCTGATAACTCTCGTGATTTCCCTCCACGATATTTCAACATCGGTTTCATATTCTATTCACCTTTTTCAATATTCATTATATCGTTCGGAGTGCAATCTAAGGAAACACAAATTTTAGCGATATTCCTTAAAGATATAAATTCTCCTTTACCCATATTAGCAATACAATTAGCTGACATATCTGCTATTTCCATTAAATCTTTCTTCTTCATTCCCTTATATTCTAATAAATTCCATAATGGCTGATACGATATTTGCATTGTAATTTCTCCTTTTGATATTTTTTGGTATAACAAAAAACTTGCAAAAGTGCAAGTTTTTAATAATATACATTTGTTAAGTTTTCTTAACTATTACCGTTTTTCGGTATCCCTGCCCTTTTCAAAACCTTTAGCTTTTCCTGTTTTTTCTGCTCTCGCCTTGCCTTATACCTTTCCTCATATTCCTGTTGTTTTCCGTTTGCTTTACGCTTTAGATAATTTTGATGAAGCCTGTCCTTTCTCTCATTGATTTTGCGTTCTTCTTCCTCAAGCTTTAATCGTTCTTCTTCGGTCAATTCTTCTTTTGGCGGTTCATAATTTCCGATAAAGTTAAAATATATCTCTATCTTCTGTTTTGAGTTTTGACTGCCTTTCCTATCCCTTTCGTGAATGATAATCTTCTCTACAAACTCATTTATCATAGTATTTGTAAGTTCATCAAAGTTTTCATAGCGATTGATAAGAGATATGAATTTTCTTGCTCTGTCTGTTTCTTTTTCATATCTTGATACCTGTTGCTCTAACTCCTTAATTTCTGTGCTTAAAGCTCTTTGCTCTGTTTCGTATTGGCTATTAAGTATCTCATATCTACTGCTTGGTATTTTTTCAAGTATCATATCCTCGTAAATACGACACATAAGCCTTTCTAACTCTTGTATTCTTGCCTTATTATCAATCAGTCTTGCTCTTTGCCTTTCTATCTCCACCTTTTCCTTTTCTTCCATTTCATTTTGAATGGAACGGATAAAGGCTTCGTTATCTTCATCAAGGTATTTTTTAATGTCTTTTAGCGTTTCCTGTATAAGATTTAGTACGGCTTCCGCTTTTATCCTGTGAGCTGATGGACAAAGTGTTCCACAAGGTACTTTTGTGTAGGCACTGCAATTGTAATAAGGGATATTCTTGTAATTACTTGTCCTATGAACATACATCTTACTTCCACAATCAGCACAATACATTAGTCCTGTTAGTGGGTGATATTCGCCCCAACCATCTGGGTATCTTTTTACATTTCCTCGTATTCTTTGTACATTATCAAAGGTTTCTTGGTCTATGATTGCTTCGTGGGTATTTTCAAATATCAGCCAGTTATCTTCAGATACATATTTACTTTTCTTATCCTTGAAGTGCTTCCTTGTTTTGAAGTTGACTGTATGTCCTAAGTATTCTTTTTTCTTTAAGATACTTGCTATTGTAGAGCTACACCAACGATAAGGATGTTCAAAATTTTTGCTTTGATGTAGTCCGTAGCCTAATTTTTGTTGATGATAAGATGGTATATCTATTTTTTCTGCTTCCAATATCTTTGCTATTCGATACGGACCATTGCCTTGCATGGTCAGGTTAAATATTCGCCTTACTATCTCTGCTGCTTTTTCATCTACAATCCACTTATCTTTGTCTTTTTCATCTTTGATATAGCCATAAGGTGGAGAACTTGCCGTATGCTTTCCACTTTCTCCTTTTGATTTGAACGTCGATTGTATTTTTCTTGATGTATCTCTTGCATACCATTCATTCATAATATTTCTAAAAGGGGTAAAATCATCTTCTCTGTAAAAACTGTCTACATTGTCGTTGATAGCAATTAGTCTTACGCCCTTTTGTCTTAATATCTCCATACATTGACCGACTTTTAGATAATCTCTGCCGAGTCTACTCATATCTTTTACGATGATACAACCGATATTTCCACTGTTTACTCCGTTCATCATTGCCATAAATCCCGGTCTGTCAAACTGGGTTCCGCTAATTCCGTCATCGGTAAAATGAATGATGTTGAATAGATTATTTTTGCTTGCATATTCTTCAAGAATTTTCTTTTGATTGACGATCGAATTGCTCTCGCCTTGTAGTTCATCATCTCGGCTTAACCTTTCATACAAAGCGGTTATTTTCTCATAACTTCTCATGATTACCTCCTTTCGCTCAAATTCTTCAATAAAAAAAGAATTAAGCAAAACATTTTTCACTCAAGTAGTGATGAAGTGTTCTTCTTAATTCTATTACTCCGGCAGCCAATTTGTACTTTTTATATTGCTTCACTGCAAAGTGTGTAGGCTCTTTCTTTTCCAGTGCTTCAAAGAGTCTGTCTATCGGATTCATATAGGTTTCATCATCTTCCCTTACTTCCGAAGCATCTATCATATCGAGAAGTGTTGCAAAGTTCTTTTCTTCCCTTGGGGCTTCATAGAAGATGTAGCCAATAAGTGCTGTGTAGTAGAGTTTTTCGGCTTTCACCCAAAAATCTTCGCCTGATTTTTCTCCCTCTCCCTTAGTATTTGCGATGATTGTCTGTACTAATTTTAGTATATCTTTTTCACTTCTAAGATAAGCAAAGGGATTGTACTTCATGCTCTTTTTGAAGTTGATGGTATTTAGGATTTTTATCTCATATCCGTTATCTTCAAGCATCTTACCGTACTCAAGGACTATAGTTCCTTTTGGGAAGATTTGTCAAGGACATAAACAAAATTTTTTTGATAAATTTATATCTTCTCTGTTTCTCTCTTGATTAGCTTTAGTATTTTATCCTTGTATGTTTCCCCTGTACCTTGCTTGAAATGTAGGTTTACGGTGTATTTTGTTTTTCCAATATCCATTATTAACTGTTTATGTTGTGGTTCTTTTATTACTCTTTTTTCTTCTTCCATGTGTCCTCCTTTCCGTTTTTAAGCAAAGAAAAAACAGCAAACCTTTTTGATTTACTGCTTTCGTGTTAGCTTTTATTGAATTGTTAGTTTAGCAAGCTAAAAATATCCTACTTGCAATACTCTTTTATTTTATCGGCATATTCAGTCAAAAGATTCTTTGAATAAATTTTTTCATTTCTTGAATTTCTGACTTCTTTCCAAAGAATAGAAGCTACTTTTAATTTGCTTGAGTAGTTGCAACTATTTTCGTCTGCACAGAAATCCTTTAAAAATTGATTCCATTGACAAACCGAATTATCATACTTTGCATAATCTGATTTCCCATAATAAACTTTTAGCATATCTTGAATTGTAAAACTCAAATCATTTTCTCTTTTTACTTTTCTCCAAACTGTTGCCATATCAGCAGTAAATTTAAATGGTGAGATACCTGTTAAAACAGCGAAATATTCTCTGAACTTTGCATTAAAAGAAAAACCACATTCAAGTAATGGTGTATCTAAAGTAATATTTTCCACTTGCTTCTTTTCATTTTTTATTGATGATTTTTTAATCAAATTGCCCTTAAAGTATTGCTCAATAATATAATTGAGTTCCTGTTTTGTGCCTCTATATTCTAATCCTAATGACTTGCATATCTGTGAAAGTTCTTCACGATACCAATAGTATTTAGTAAATTCATCAAACGATGTAATTTTGTCAAACTCAGGTCTACTTTCCATCAATATTTTATCTCCTCAAAACCAATTTACTTTTTCATCTCTAAATAATGGTGTTTCACTCTCTTTGTAAGGATTGTAGTTGTTACAATTACAACCAAACTCTTTCAACGCTTTTATCTTATTATCGGCTGTCCAAACAATCAAAGAGATACCGTCAAATTCTTCAACTTTCCCCTCATTCATTTTATTTTTGAAGTGCCATTCTACAATAGTTTGATTATCCTTATGAAAAAATTGCTTTATATCCCACGCAAGAACTTTTCCTCTTGTATTCCACTCATTAAACCAGTGCTTTACTGTTTGCCGATTTTCATACTTAGGACACCAACTCTCAATATAAATCACATCATCCAAAAAAATATCATCTATTCCTAAGTCTTGTTGTGTAAGCCACATATCAAACCATAAACGAATGATTTTCTCTCTTTCATCCATGAATTTAAGCACCTCCAAAATCAAATACTTGTCTAATATCATACCATTTTTTCGCTTGATTTTATAGGTCTAACTCGTTCCGTTTTACCTGTGTTAGTTGCTTTGAATGTTCCTGTAACTGTTCAATACAAGTCTTAACTTTTTCAGCCTGTTCTACTTCCTCTCGTATCTCTAATATTTGATTGTATAGGCTATTTTTCTCTTTCTTCATATTGGCAACTTCCGATTTCCATTTGGATATATTTAAGGTCTTGCTTTCTCCTAAATATTCTTTCAGATATTTCTTGGCACTTTCAAACAAAATAATCTCTGCGGTATGCTCATTGTAGAAAGTATCTTGTTTGTTTTTCTTTAGCTTGGTATAAGCTGTATAGGTATCTTTATGCTTCAAATATTTTTCGGCGTGGTCGATAAGTTGTACTTTATTGTCAATCCGCTTTTCGGTATCTTTAATAGCTCTTGTGGTCTTGTAGTTCTTATCTCTTAAAGTAACTATGTTTTCTTTCAGTTCAGATACGGAAATGATATTTTTCTCTTTTAAGAATTGATAGCTTCCGATGTATTGTTCTAAATCTGTATTATGGTTATCTGCATTTTTACGGATAAGATTTTCAAAAACGGATAGCAAATTTTCTTTGAATGGGAGGGTAGATTTGAGATTATCAGTTTCTGCCTTTTCTTCTTTTCCTATTCCTCTTATCCAATTTAGTAAGGCTTTTATTCTTCTTGCAATCTCTTTTAATATCTTATTCTGATGTTTGATTTCTCGGTTGATATTTCCCCTGTCGGTAGTTATTCCTTTCTTTTCCATTTGGGTGGCTGATACGCCTAAATGAATGGTCGGTATTTGTTCTATGCCCTGTCTTTCATAGGAACGGTGATCCACTTTTTCCTGTATGCTATTTTCTTCAAGATATTTATTTGTAATATCTGTCCATGCTTTTCGCCATTGCTCTGCTTTGTCTTGTTCGTTCCAGTCCACTGTATTGATTTTTCTTGTTTTGAAGTTGCCATTTTTAAGTTTTACTTTCTCTCCGTTTTCATCAAGTATATATTCCTTTTTTGATTTTGCTCCCCATGTTGTATCTTCGTTTAGCGGTCGCATAGTTAATAGAATATGTGCATGTGGGTTTCCGTCATTTTTATCATGTAGGGCAATGTCGGCACACATACCAACTTTCACAAAATTTTCTTTTACATACTCTCTTACAAGCTCAATCTGTTTTTCCCTGTCTAATTCTTTGGGTAAGGCAACTTCAATTTCTCTTGCAAGCTGTGAGTTTTTACTCTTTTCGATTTTCTCTACGCTATTCCATAATGTTCCTCTGCCTGAAAATTCCTGTGGTGCATTTTGAGGCAATAGGATTTCTGTATGGGCTATTCCGCCTTTTCTTGTAAAGTCGTGGACTATGCCGTCATATTCGTTTTTTATCTTTTCGCCACTTCGATAAGCGGAAGCTGCTACTGCACTTTTGCCTTTACCTCTTGAGATAATCTTTATGCAAAGATGATATATCGCCATAAGAAAAAACCTCCTCTCTTTTTGATGTGGGCAAGGTGGCGATGATAAAGACTTACTAAAAAAATCGGATTGTTTTTATCCGATTTCTTTTGGTAAGTACACAAGGGGTAGGAAATTTATTTCCGTAGGGGAGTGTAGCTCCCCTGTATCAGCTTTAGCTGATATGCTCTCTGCAAGAGCCTTCGGAGAACGCACACACCCTTTAGGGTGTATAAGTGCGCCCTTGTAAACAAGGGACTATTCCTCTGTTTCCATTCTTTCCTCTCGATTTTCTGTATTTTGATTTTTACTTTCTTCTCTGCTGTCTATGATTTTCTTGATTTTTTGATTGACTATTTCTTTGAGATTTGGATATGTGATTAGCTGATAAAATTCATCTTTGGTGAAGTCCTTGCTTTCAGTAAAGATACTTTCAAAGACTGCTCCTTTTTCATAAAGCCGTCTATCTCTCTTTTTTCGTTCCTTCTGTTTCTGCTGACTGATAAGTTTTTTCCTTTTGTTTTGTAACTGCTTGATTTCTTCTTCTGTCATTAAAATTTTTTCGTCTATGTTTTTCATCTTCTGTTTTCCTTTCTTTATGTTTTGAGCAAAGAAAAAACAGTAAACCGATTTGATTTACTGTTTCGTAAGCTGCTATACTATTGTTTCTATTTAATTATTTCATTTCGACAAACTGGAATTTGTCTGTCTCAAAACAATTCGTTTATCATTGTCACAAATAAATCCGGTTTCAATAAAACAAGACCTGCATGCCCCAGTTTAGGCAAAACCTTGAATTCTGTTTGCGGAAAATGCTGATTCATGTAGGCGATATCAAGTTTTCGCTCCTTTTCTTCGCCATCGGCATACCAGTAATGCATTTGCGTATCGACCTTCGGAATGGGCTGTGGAATCTTATAGTTGTTGCATGAGTCAAAAGTTCTCCATAACGTTTTTCTACTGGAGCACTTCAAAACATCTGCAACATATTGAAGATCTTCCTTCGAATATTCATCGGTAGCAAAAGCCTTCTCAAGCAAGCGCACTCCACCTGTCCTGCCCAGCATCATCATGAGATAGTCTCTCAAGGCGATAAAGCGTGTGACAAGCCATGGTAGCTGATATGGTGTAATGCCTCCGTCCATAATGCAGTGTCTGATTGGAATAAGTTGTCCAAGCGTTACCATTAAAGCAACGGAGCCGCCCATCGAGCACCCATATACTGCATACAATTCGGCAATCTCTTCAGCCTGAAGCCACTCATTCAATTCGGCAGCGATCTTCTCAATGCTTGTAAAGTCACTTTCATCCTCAGAATCATATCCGGGAAGAGCCGGAATAATCAGATGATATTTGTTTTTGAGAAGCGGAATTAAATGTTCAAAATAATCCCATCTTACAACAGAAGGATGTATCAGCAGAATTGCTTGTTCATTACCTTTTCCAAATTCATGTATATTCATTAGTCTAATCCATCCTGTGTACAAATTCTAATTTACTTCACTCAATACTCATAATATTATACCACTTTTAAGCCATTTTTTCTATATCTACTTTCTGTGGCACTTGACAGTTACTCTGTGGCACTTGACAGTTACCTATAAAGTTAAAGTACACATCAACTTGTTGTTTTCTATATTTGCCTTGTCTTCCTCCTGTCGCTTCGTAGACTACAACTTTTTCTATATACTCATTTATCATTGGTACTGTAAGTTTTTCAATATCTGTATATTTTTCTATCATCTTTAAGAATTTATCGGTATCAACTTTTCTCTGATGATAGCTTTCTATTTCTTGTTCAAAATACTGTATTTGCTTTTCTAAGTCTTGTTGCTCCATATCATAGGTATTAAATAATCTGTCAAAATGTTTTACAGGAATTTTACCAAGTGCGTGGTCTTCATACAGCTTTGTAATGAGTGTTGTTAGCTCTGCATTTCTTGATGACAGTTTTTCTAACTTTTCTTTATCCTCTTGATACTTTTCTTCTCTTTTTTCGTCGGATAACTTGTTCATCACTTTTAGAAACTCTTGCTTTTCTTCTTTTGCAAAGTCTGTGATTTCTTTGATTGATTTTAGGAGAATTTCATTTACTGTTTTTACTTTGATGTAGTGCATACTGCAAGAGCCTTTTCTGTGTCTGTAATGTTGACATACAAAACAATAATCGCAATCGTACTTCTTTTCTTTATGTTCTGCCGGCTCTCTATAGCTTAGCTTTCCTCCACAGTCGGAACAGATTAAAAGCCCTGTGAATGGGTGTGAGGTTGTACCATACTTTGGACTTCTTCTCACTGTTTTTCTTAACCTTTGGGCGTTATTCCATGTTTCTTCGTCAATGATGGCTTCGTGGGTATTTTTGAAGATAATGAGTTCATTTTCTTTTGCCTTTCTTCTTTTTTTGGTTTTATAGTCTAAACTAATTGTCTTTCCTAATACAGTATGCCCCATATATTCTCTTTTTTCTAAGATATAACCTACTGTGGTCGGTGTCCAAAAATATGGGTCTTCTATTCCTCTTTTCTTTGAGCTATGGTTATTTTCGGGATAATGGGTTTCTGCATAGGCTGATGGGATAAGGACTTTGTCTTTGGTTAGTATATCTGCTATCTGTGTTACTCCATATCCCTCTATTACAAGCCTGTAAATGCGTTTTACGACCTTTGCACTCTCTTTATCGACAAGTAGCTCCTGTTTGTTCTTTGGGTTTCTGTAATAGCCGTATGGTACGCTTGGAGATACTCTTTTCCCCTCTTCCATTCTTGCCCTGAAGATAGATTGTATTTTTCTTGATGTATCTCTTGCATACCATTCGTTCATGATATTTAGAAATGGGGTAAAGTCGCTTTCTGCTTGTTTTTCACTGTCTATTCCGTTATTGATGGCGATAAACCTTACTCCCTTTTCTTTGAAAAGTATTTCGGTGTAAAAACCTACTTTGAGGTAGTCTCTGCCAAACCTACTCATATCTTTTACTATCACAGTAGATACTTTGTTTTCTTCTACTGCTTTTATCATTTTTTGAAATCCCTCTCTATCAAAGGTTGTTCCGCTTACTCCATCATCGGTATAGTGATAGATATTTACAAAGCCGTTTCTTTTGGCATAGCTTTCAAGTAGTTGCTTTTGATTGATGATAGAGTTACTTTCTCCTTGAAGCTCATCATCTCGACTTAAACGCTCATAAAGGGCTGTTTGTCCTGTTCTTTTCGTATTTGACATGAGAATTACCTCCTTTCCAAGTTTTATTATTTTCTCTGTCCCTAAAATGTTAATCCTTTAGGATCGGTTACACAATATGACGAGTGCATCTGCATAAGATTCGGTTTTACATAAAATCTCGTTTTTCCACTTCCTGATCCACCGATTACAAGCACATTTTTGTTACGAGCATATTTAGGATTAGCCGGTCTGCCATTCATTGTCAGTCTTTCGGTTTGTGTAAGCAAAATATTATTTTGAAACTTTTCATCCATATATGGCTCTATATCTTTTTTATTTCCCCATCTTGCTGATCCATACTCTTTTCCCTGCCTAAACTTTTTAGCGTTTTTCCCTTTTGTATAGACAACGAATTTGATTAAAGCAGCCATTCCTATACCTATTAAAATATCCGCCGGATGAATACTCGGAAGAAAGCTCATTGTGTTAAGCTCCAATATCCCCTGAAATATTTTATCTATCACATCTCCTCCAACATAGCTTCTTACATGATGGGAAAAGATGTTTCCTAAATAGAAAAATGCAAGATAGGGAATGTTTTGTTTTGCAAACTTTGCCTTATCTTGAACCTTAAATAAGCCTTTGATGTCCTTTAATATCTTATCTATCATAGGCTCTGCTCCTTCTGTTTATTCTTAACTTTATCCTTAGAAACAGAGTTCTTTGCCATTTCCTTGAACTTTTCAATATTCTTATGAATGGACTCCTTTCTTTCCGTTTTCTTTTCTGATTCGGAAAGAGCGTGCTTAAATGCTTTGTCCATAACCTTCATATCTTTAGCTTGAAAGAATACTGAATATTTCCCGCTTTCCTTGTCTTTCATCACAGAAAACTTAACACCATATCTATTCAGCTCTTTTTTCAATTCCTTAAGCTCTGCTTCCTCTACCGGAATTTCTTCAAGCTGTCCTTTTTTAACCATATCTTTGAGTTTTACTTCATTTCCATTGGCATTAACCAGCTTTTCAAGTCCACCAAGTTTTTCTGCCTCTTTCATCAGCTTCTTTAGTAAATCCAATAGAAGTTTCCCTGTTACCTTAGCAGCTCTTACTTCCATATTCAGCGTTTTTCTTGCTATCTCTTCATTGATCAAGTTCTCTCACCTCCATTCAGTAGCCTCTCTTTATTACGAGCCAGCTTATCCTTTTGAATAACCTTTCTAAAATCTTCTCCTACAACCATAACAGGAATACACATCTCTACGATTCGTGAATAAATCCTCTGATACTCCACACTTTCTGTGCAATTTAGAATTGTGTCATAGGAAAGGTTTGTGGTAAAAATAGTCGGTTTTTGTTTTAAGTACCTGTTATTAACAATATTATATACCTGTTCTTTTGCATAACTTGTATCCCTTTCAATTCCTAAATCATCCAAGATAAGAACGGAAGTATTTACAAGAGATTCAATATATGCGTTTTTATCAAGATCAAATCCGCCGTTTTGTAGTTCGTTGATAATCTGTGCAAAATTTCTTATCTTAACCCCTACCTGATATTGTTCAATTAGAGCATTGGCGATAGAACAAGCAAGGTATGTCTTTCCACTACCTACCGAACCATAAAACAAAAGTCCTATATTTTCCTTTTTCATTTCCTCATAATCTTTTACAAAATTCTTGGCAATAATAAGGCTTTGATTTTCTTCTCCCTGATAATTTTCAAAGGTATATGACCACTGAATAACAGAGTTAAAGCAGCTACTCTTTAATCGCTCTATATCCAGCTGCTTTTGTCTTTCTTTTTCTTTTGCTTCTCTATTTCTATCGCATTTACAAGCAGTCTTAAATATCATCTGCTTTCCGAAAAACTCTAATGCTTTCCCATCTTTTCTTTCATTGCACACTTTACAGTATGCATGTCCGTCCTTGATATATTCTTTTTCAGGATCAAAGCTATATTCCACATCTTCTATCATCACTTTTTCTAATTCCTTATTCATAGATGTACTCCTTTGTTATATTCCTCCCATGTAGGGATATTGGATTTTTTCTTACTTCCCTGATCTTTATAAAACCAAGAAAGGATTGTTGCTTTATGGTCTTTATATGTCTTTCCGGTGCTTTTGATATATGCAGATAATCTCTCAATGTAATTTTCAAGCTGTGAGTTCATTATGATTTGTAAATCGGATATATCTTCTGCCGTTAAAAATACATTTTGAAATGTTCCAAGCCCGTTTTCACTAAAACTATATTCTCTCTTACTATACTTACTCTTATTATTCTTTATATAGTTAGAGTCAAGATTTTGAACTTCCTGAAGTTCATTTTCTTTACTTCTGAGGTTAAAATCTTTTACTTCTGAAGTTAAGTTTTCTGACTTCTGAAAGTCATTTTCTTTTACCGCTAATATGCTCATAAAGTCTTTAACATATATGACATTCGGCTTACCAAGCCCAAGCCTTACTCTTTCAATCAGTCCGATTCCTTTTTTCGTATCGAGTTCATCTAATGTTTTTATAGCTGTCGGCTTTGAGATATTTCTTCTTCTCATAATTTCTTCAACAGTAAAATAGATAAATACTCTGCCTTCCTTGTCCACCCAATTATTCTTAAAGGACATTCCTGTTCGTTTCAAAAGCATAGAATAAAGGATAATTGCTTCAGCAGACAGTCCCTTAAATTCTTCTCCGTCTACCAATATTTCAGGTACTTTTAGAAAGTTAAATCTTTCTGCTTCTCTGTTATAGAAATAGTCAAAGTCCATCGCTTCACCTCCTCCCAAAAAAATTGGCAAAGAAAAAGACGATAGTTTTTCTTCTATCGCCTTTGGTAACCATTTGTATGAATTTTTTTAGATTGATTTTATTGCTTCATTGATTCCCTGAAGGAATGCTATAACAGCTGCTCCGACCATCGGTATTCCATAAGGACTTAACAAAAATCCTAATACCAATGCCTCAATGCCAAGTGATATATCTTTTTGCATAAATGATCCTATTGCAGCAACTATACACATCAGCATTAAGAAATACAGAATAGTTGTTCCTATGCCAAGTATAAATGTCAGAAAGGCAGTAAGGATACTCAGCAGCAAGCTGATTGGAAACAAGATTATTTTTATTATCCATCTCATCATTTCTTATTCCTCACTTCCCAATTCATACTTTGTATCTCCACACACCATATCAATGCAAACATTCACATCTATATAATTTTTTAGGACTTTTTTTCGTCCACCTTCGCCATCTTCATTAAAGACATAATGCTTGTAAAACTGCTTAAAATGCAGGATTTTCACGATTTCACTCTTTGTATCAACGCTATGCACTCCACATGCATCGTCGCCACAAACATATCCACCGGTGTTGCCTCTATGAACTCGTATCCCAGCTCGCCCAGCACTTTCACATCTCTTGCCAGCGTACCCGGATCGCAGGACACGTACACTATCTTGTCCATATCACAGCTTGCGGCTGCTCGGAGAAGTGCCTCATCGCATCCCGCGCGCGGTGGATCGAGGATGGCAATTTTTGGAGCAGTTTCGTCGATATAGTCTACGAAAAGTTTATCTTCCTTGTCGAGAAGTCTCGGCATCATCTGTTCTGCACGGCCTGCGTAGTAGCGCGCATTTACAATACCGTTGATTACGGCATTGCGGTTTGCGTCGATAACTGCGTTTTTTACAGATTCTATTCCGATAATCATACCAGCCTCAGATGCCATGCTGAGGCCGATAGTTCCGATGCCGCAGTAGAGGTCAAAGACTGTTTCACCGCCCTTGAGACAGGCATATTCCCTGACCTTGGCATAGAGCTTGATCATCTGCTTAGTGTTGACCTGATAAAATGCAGGTGCGGAAATCTCGAACTTCATGCCGCCTCCAGTTATGTCGGTGACAGTGTTTGAGCCAGCCACAACCTCATAAGCAGTCGCGGTTTCACGGATGTCTTTTGCCTTGTTTACCTCGACAACTACACTCTGCAGGAAGTACGGCTCCTCATCGGTCGAGACCGCATCGATTGCATCGCTGATAGTGTAGATGACCTTTTCGGCATTTGGTAGCTGCTTGGATGTGCCTGTAAATATTAACATCATCTCGCCCGTGCCCTCGCATACCTTGATGGTAAAGCCTCTTAGAAATCCGTTGCCGTGTCTCGCATCGTACACGGAAATCAGTTTGCCTCTTAGGAGTTTGCGGATTGCATTGGCTGCCGCCATTGTTGCGCGCTTCTGGAGGAGACAGTCTGTGCAATCGACTATTTTGTTGCTACCGCGCTTGTTGAAGCCGACGAGCGGGCCGGAGTTCATCATTGCTACCGCAAATTCGGCTTTGTTGCGGTATCTGAACATGGGTTCGTGGACGGCGCTTTCGAAGCTGGTCCCGCTCTCGGCTCCCATCGCATCGGCGGCGCCCGCGATATTTGATTCCGAGTCCTGATTTTCTGATTTAAAGCCTTGATTTTCCAGCTCCGAGCCCTGATCTGTCGTTCCTATATCCGAACCCCGAATATTTGATTCCGAGCTCCTGCCTGTAATTTCTGTATCCGCAACTTCAACTTCGCTATTTTCGCTATTTGATTCCACATTCCGGAATTCAGAATCCGCATACGCCGATTCTGGGGTCATCTCCGAATTACGACTGCTTAATGCCGACTTCCGGCGCTCAAGCACCGCATTTGCGCCCGCAATATTTGATGCTGAATCCGCATATGCCCCTATTACATCCCTGACTGTCGGATTCTCAAGGGCGCCTATACGCTCGAGCTTCATGATTATATTTCTGCGTTTAATTCTGAGCTGCTCTTCATAGGTAAGCTCGAGCATAGAGCAGCCGCCGCACTCCTTGTAGTATGGACACGGCGGCTGCACTCTGGCAGCGGAAGGCTCAAGAAGCTCCACTGTTTCAGCTATAGCGTAGCGCTTCTTGAGCCCGGTGATGCGGGCGCTCACCTTATCGCCCGGAACAGCGCCCATCACAAAGACAGCAAGGCCCGACAGTCTGCCCAGACCCTTGCCATCATCAGTCATATCAGTAATTTCGAGCTCTACTATCTGCCCTTCGAAGACTGCTGCCACAGCAGTCCTATGAATATTGTCACTCATCAGTACCTCTACGATATTGGTTATATCAATCCGTCTGCGCGTCATACCCTTTTCATGTCCTGCGTTAATATCAGATACATTCCTTCAAAACCGCAAGCAGCTCTTCATCCGTGAACTTCTTCACGCAGCCGTCTGTACGGATAGTGGATTTTGCAATCGCCTCAAGGTCAACATCCGCAATTCCCATCTCCGTGAGTGTAGTCGGCAAGCCGATCTCCTTGATGAAATCAGATAAGGCCGTGATAAAGCTCTCTGCAAGCTCCGCTTCGCTCTTTCCGTCAGGGGACACGCCCCAAACCTCTGCTGCCAGCCTTGCGAATTGTCTGTTTGCCTCCGGCATCATGTGGCGGTACAGCACGGGATGCAGCACGGCAAGCCCCCGTCCGTGGTTGCAGTCGGTATACGCTCCCAGCTGATGCTCCAGCATGTGGCACTGGAAATCCGTAACCTTGCCGAGCTTCAGAATTCCGTTTTCCGCCATCGCCGCCGCCCAAACCAATTCGCTCCTTGCCTGCCTGTCAGCCGGATCGATAAGCATTGCTCGGATATTGCGGATGATATTTCTCTGAGTCGCCTCGTTGATCTCGTCCGAATAATTCACTTCACGAGGAGAACCCATATATGTCTCCATGCTGTGAGAGAGAGAATCAAATGCGCCGGAGATCACCTGATTCATAGGCATGGTCATCGTATATTCCGGATCAAGAATCGCAAAATCATAGAACGTTCCCATGACACCGTTCTTCAAGTTCTTCTCTTCATGTGTAATGACCGCGCCGCAGTTCATCTCCGCACCCGTCCCAAAGGCTGTCACAACAGCCCCCATAGGGATAAACTCCATCGGAAAGCGATGTTCGTCAAATTCCATCTTCCAGATATCGGTATCCGACTTTGCCTGTGCAGAAACAATCTTGCAGCAATCAATAACGCTGCCGCCTCCCACAGCAAGGATAAAACCAACATTCTTTTCTTTTGCCAGTCTCGCACCTTCCTGGACTTTGACATAGGTGGGATTGGACATGATGCCTGTGAATTCCACGATCTCTTTTCCGGCTTCCTTCAAAATACCGACCAGCTCGTCATAAATGCCGTTTTTCTTAATGGAACCGCCGCCGTAAGCAAGCATGACGGTCTTTCCTGTTTTTGCCAACTCGGCGGGCAGATTCTTCGTTGCCGCCTTTTCGCCAAAATAAACCTTTGTAGGATAGCTGTAAGTAAATGAATTCATCTTTCCTCCTTTATCCCAGCTTTTCATACTGTGCGTCATCTACTGCCTCGCACCATTCCGTTGAGCCGTTTTCTGAAGGCACTTCAACAGCCAGATGCCGGAACCAGGAATCCTTCCTTGCCCCGTGCCAATGCTTTACGCCTTCCGGAATATTAACCACATCACCCGGATTCAGTTCTACAGGATCTTTCCCCCATTCCTAGTACCAGCCCTGTCCATAAACGCATAACAGCATCTGCCCTCCGCCTTTTTCCGCATGATGAATATGCCAGTTGTTCCGGCACCCGGGCTCAAATGTTACATTGAAAATCGGAACCTGCGAAGAACTGACCGGAGCCAGAAAGCTCCGACCGCTGAAATATTCCGCAAATGCCGTGTTTGGTTTTCCAATCGGAAAAATGGAAAGCTGGGAGGGAATCCCTTCCTCTGTTTCATTACCATAGACCTCCTCAATAATCGGGAAGGTACTCCACGCCTTCGGCCATCCGCAGTAGAACGCAAGCTGCGTCACAATCTCGACGACTTCACTCTTGGTGATCCCATGTTCCTTCCCGAGCACAAGATGCGATTTAAGCTGCGGATACAGCCCCGCGGAAAACAGTGCCGCAATGGTGATCATACTGCGGTCTCTCGCGTTAAGCTCTTCCTCTCTGGACCACACTTCTCCGAAAAGAACATCATCGTTCAATTCCGCGAACTTGGGAGCGAGTGTCCCGAGTCTCTCTCTACCTGCTGTCTGTTTCTTAGCCATTTCTTTATCTTCCTCCTGACAAGGCTCAGTCTTTTGACTGAGCGGCTTTCATCATTTCCTTTCCTGCGTTCCATGCCTGTCCGACTTTTTCGGTCGCCACATAGTAGCCGGACTGGAACTGATCGAAGATCAGAGCGTTCAACTTCATAGGATCAATCTTGCCCTTTTCTCCGAGCACTTTCTCGTCAGCGCTGACATTGACGATTGTTCCGACTACTGCATGAAGATTTTCGGTCTTGACAATTTCTGCAAGCTCACATTCAAGTGCAACGGGGAACTCCGTGATGATCGGTGCGTTCACGTGTGCGCTCTTTTCCGCATGATATCCGGATTTTGCAAACTTGTCCGCCATCTTGTTGCCCGTGGCAATGCCGTAGTAATCCGCCGCGTCCATGTGCTCTCTGTCCGCAAGGCTGACGGTGAACGCTTCTGTCTTCCTGATCGCCTTGGTTGTAGCGTGATCTTTATTGATAAAGAGAGCAATCTTGTCCATGCCGCAGATCATACCCCATGCGGCGTTCATTACCTGCACGGTGCCGTTTTCATCATATGCCGTTACCATCAGAACCGGCATCGGGAACACTGCAGGCTGTTTTCCTAAATCTTTTCTCATTTTAAGTTTACCTCCGTATTTTTCCTTTTCATTTTCAGCAGCTTTACGGTATAGTACACACCGCAAACGAATAACACCATGATCGCCGGATAATCGGCAAAGCAGAGTATATCCGGAGAGTATATCCGGCTCACTGTAATCTGGGAATGCGAATATCTTACCTGTCTCACAGCCTCATACCCTTGCTCCATCAATGAAGATTCAGCACGAACTTCACAAATTCCGGATCATCGTGGTTGACGATCTCGCTGTGTCCCAGATCTTTCGCAGCGACCTTTGCCATCTCTTCGTCGGTCAGTGCAAAGTCCCAGATATCAATATTCTGCTCCATGCGCTCCACATGAACGGACTTCGGAATGATTGATACGCCGCGCTGTACATTCCAACGAAGTGCGACCTGCGCCGCGCTCTTGCCGTACTTATCTCCGATTTCCGTAAACTCCGAATCGGTGAAGATACCGTGCTTACCCTCTGCCAGAGGTCCCCATGCCTGCGGAACTACACCATAAGCCTTCATATTCTCCAGAGCTGCTTCCTGTGTAAAGAACGGATGAAGCTCTACCTGATTGACGGCGGGAGTCACCTCTACCGTCTCGCAGAGATTCGCGAGAATCGCCGGATAGAAATTCGCCACGCCGATTGCCTTGGTCAGCCCTTCTCTGTAAGCCCGGGTTATACCCCTGTAAGCTGCGAAATAATCGCCCATCGGCTGGTGCAGAAGGATCAGGTCTACATAATCCATCGCCAATCTGCCGAGGGAGGTCTTTACCGCCTCATAGGCCGCATCCTCGCTCGTCATGTCGCTCACCCACACCTTGGTGGTAATGAAAAGCTCTTCACGGGTTGTCAGTCGATCCGCTATCGCACGTGCAACCCCCTTACCGACAGCCTCCTCATTCGCATAGGCTGCCGCTGTATCCAGCAGCCTATATCCGCTCTTGATGGCGTTGTAAACGACCTCTTCGCACTGTGCGGCATCCGGGATCTGAAATACGCCGAATCCCTCCAACGGCATTTTTGCTCCTGTATTCAGTGTTATATATTCCATTTTACTATCCTCCATTTCTATCAATTCAGGCTTTTTAGCCAGTTTTCTACTGCCTTCTCGGGATTATTCTCCGCGTCTCGCATTTCGACGGGCAGACCTTCGAGCACCCTTGCCCCTGGTGCCAGTTCACGGATAGTCTTGTAAGTCCCGCCATCCTTTGAACCCATGTGAGTGTTAAAAGGTATGATTGTCTTTCCGCTGAAGTCATACTGCTCAAGCAGCGTATAAATGATCATCGGGAAGGTATACCACCACATAGGATATCCTAGATAGATGCGGTCGTAGGCCGTGATATCGATCCTGTTTTTGATCGCCGGGCGCTGATCCTCATCGTGTTCCTTTTTTGCGAGCCTGGTCAGTGCATTGTAATGATCACGATTGCTGTCATAAGGAATGACAGGCTCGATCTCTCTTATATCCGCTCCGGTCTGCTTCGCAATTTCCTCCGCAACGATCTTGGATGTTCCGTACACGGAGAAGTACAGCACCAGTTCTTTTGCCATTTTGGTCTCCTTTCAAATCGCATTATGCGTGACATTTTTAGTTTGCTTTCTTCTGATGCCCTCATTATATGCGGAAAGAGCGCTGGATGCCAACCGGGAGATGATCAATCGAGTAGTCATGTTCGACAGGTCCTTAAGAACCGTGAATCTGGGCTCCTGCGCACCTTTTCCGATCAGTGAGATCATGCCCTTGCTGCAGGAACGGCTTCCCGGGAAAACCCTGTCTGCAGAATTGCAGGACAGCGATGAAAAGCTGATCCGCGGGCTGAAGAACCAAATGTACCAGATTATCATTCTCCATGAAGATCCGGACGATAAAACGCTGTACTGTCAGCGTTTTATGGAAGAAAAGCTGTATATCACAGTATCGGAAGACCATCCCCTGGCAAAGAAAAAGAGCATTTCTTTTGATGATCTGAAAGGACTCCGTATTCCGATGACTGCCGGCATCGGCTTCTGGATGGATATCACGCTCGGACATCTTGCTGCTTCAGACCTGCTAATACAAAGCAGCATGGATGCACTGATGGAGCTGATCGATGCGTCCAACCTTCCGTTCTTCAACTCCGACCGGATGCTTAAAACCGGATATGAGATACCCGGAAGAATCTCCATCCCGATCACGGATCCGGATGCTCATGCCACCTACTGGATTGCCTGCTCGTCATCGGAACAGAAAACTTATCGACCTTTGTTTAATGCGTTAAGAGGAAATCTAATCAGAGGCAAATGATAAAAACGGCAGCTCCCGCTTCGCATCGCTTAGCCGGTTGAGCTGCCTACTGTTTCATATTCAATATAATCACCGATCTCTACAGCGGGGAAACACGTCCTTGCGTTTCTACCTTGCAGCCTCTGCAGTCCGCTCATACACTGCAAACATAACGATTTTACTATTTATCCAGACTCTCCGCTATCTCCTTGAGCTTGGCGAAGCGTTTGCTTACGCCCGGTTTCTTGATCGGAGGTCTGAGCGCTTCCCCTATATCGGTTAGACTTGCTCCGGGCAGCTCCAGTCTGAGCTGTGCCGTCTCGCGTAGCACCGGATCGAGGTTATCCAACCCCAGCTTCGCATCTATCAGTTCAATATATTTGATCTGCTGCTCGGCCGCCGATAAGGTCCTGTCCACATTGGCATTGTCGCAATTTGAAATGCGATTGACCTCGCGCCTGAGACCTCTGCCAATCCTGATATTCTCAAACTCCAGCATCGCCTCGTTGGCACCCATGATTCCGAGCATATCACTGATATACTCGGCTCGCTTCATGTATACGACGTGCTCTTCTCCGCGTTCAATCAGACCTGCGGAGAGATCTACAAAGCTGCCTATGAGCCTCTTCAGATCCTGTGCCACCTGAGAGCTGTTCAGCACGAACTCCAGATGATAGCTCTTCCGCGGATCTGACATGGTACCTACACCGAGGAACAATCCTCTGAGATACGCCTTCTTGCAGCATTTATTCCTGATTATCGGCTGATAGATACCGTCGCTGAGAAAATCATTCCCCTCTTTTATGAGGATCATTCCAGTCTCACGCAATATCTGTAAGCTCTTTTCATCCGGTCTTATCACCAATGAATATCTGTATCTGTAGCTGCCACGCGCCTTGCCCGGCACCTGTGAATTGCCGACTTCTATGCCGGCATTGCTTCCGAAATACTCCCTTATCAAGGTCTTGTAGTGCCTCGCAATTGCGGGGTTCTCCGTAGATGCGACAATGGTAAATTTGCCGCCGCCTACAAGTCTAAGGCTGCCGGCAACTCTGAGGAAACCGGTTATCTCTGCGAGCATGCAGCACTTCTTGGTCGGAACGACGCGCGCCAGCTCGCCCTTAGTCTGTGATGAAAATGACATCTACTTTTTGCTGTCTCCCTTCGCGATAAAATCGAGGTCACGATGCGTCACGGTAACTCGGAAACCGTCCGCCTTGAACAGCTCCGCCATCTTATTTGCAATAGCAACCGACCTATGATGACCACCCGTGCATCCAAATGCGACATTCAAATGATATTTCCCCTCGTGAATGTACCCGGGGATCAGCTCCTTAATCAGCGCATGATATCTGTCGACAAACTCGTTTGCCAGCTCGGACTTGAAGACGTAGTTGACGATTTTCTTGTTATTGCCGGTCAACGGCTTGAGGCTCTTGATGTAATATGGATTGGGGATAAACCTGACGTCGACCATTATGTCGGACTCGCTGGGAATGCCGTACTTGAAGCCGAACGAAGTGACGTTGATATTGAACTGATTGCCCTTGCTTCCGAGGAATATGCGAGTCATAGCCATATTGAAATCGGCAACCTTCATGGTGCTGGTATCGATGATATAATCGGCCTTCTTGCGCACGCTCTCCAGTCTTGCGCGCTCATCTTCAATTATCGACTGGTTGACCTTGCCGGGCGCGAGCGGATGATGTCTCCTCGTCTCATTGAATCTTCTGACCAAGGTTGGTGTTGAAGCATCTACAAAGAACACCGCGCTCTCGATATCCTCCTGCTTCTTGAGCTGGTCGATCACCTCGACTAAATCGGAGAAAAACTCACCTCCGCGTATATCCGCCACGAAAGCGATTTTATCCATACCATTTGCCTTGGACAAATCTACAAAATTCATCACAAGCTTGGGTGGCATATTATCTATGCAGTAGAAGCCTTGATCCTCAAGCCAATCTGCGGCCTTGGTCTTGCCTGCCCCCGACATACCTGTAACTATGATAATTTTCATACTCTACCTCTTCTCAATATTTACAATCCGCTCAAGATCGAGCCCGGCCTCGATTGCTCGTTCCACCCCGGCTATGTAGTTTCCGACTTTGTCAGGCACATGCGCGTCGCTGCTGATTGCAAACTTCACGTCGTAATTTGCAGCAATCCTAATCTCCTCAGCTGTGAGGTGAGTGTGCCTGGTACTGATCTCCATCAGGGTGTCGGTTTCCTCGCACGCCTTGCAAAGTGCCCTCATGTCGAACGGTCCCTTATCGCCGGGATGAGTGAGCAGAAATATGTCATTTTCATAGAGCGCTCTGAGCGCCATATCGGTATTCTTGTTGCGCAGCTGCGCTGTGCTTCCCGCCGGAAGTCCGGCGTGCCAATAGATGTAGTTTGTAGTCATGTATCCGCGTGGAAGTCCGTAGTGATACCCGGCATTGACGATATCGAACCGGTCGAACTCATCCTTGCTGACATCCAGGCCGTTAGCCGTGTTAACTATGTTAGCTTCCACTCCGAGGATGACCTTGACGTTAGGAAACTTCCTCATCGCTACCTCTATATCCGCACGCATCGCCGGAAGCTTGCTCATCTTGAGACCGTAGAATTTGTGACCCGGACCATGATCCGTAATCGCAAGCTCGCGCAGTCCTTTCGCGGAAGCGGAGGCGACATTTTCAAGAACTGTACCCTTGCCATGCGCATATATCTTGCCGTGCGAATACCTCGTATGCGTGTGGTAATCCGCAGTTAATCCATATAGCTTCTTAATGTTGTTTTCCATCTGATTATCTATTTCCTCTTTCCAGGCTGCCCCATGCCTAAACGCCTTCCGGCTTCGGCTCGGCATCTATAATCCTCACCTCGGGCTCCAGCTTGATCCCCGAACTTTCCTCAACCTCTCTAGTCACAATGCCGATAAGCTCCCTGACATCCTTGGAGGTCGCCGCCCCGACATTGATAATAAAACCTGAATGCTTCTCCGACACCTGTGCACCACCGACTGTCCTACCCTTGAGTCCGGCATCTTCAATCAGGGCTGCGGCATATCCTCCCACAGGTCTCTTGAAGGTGCTGCCGGCGCTTGGAAAGTTGACAGGCTGCTTGGTTCTGCGCTTATCAGCCAGCTCGTCCATTCTGTCTGCAATCACTTTCTTGTCCGCCTTTTTAAGACTGACCCTTGCAAAAAGTGCAATATCTTCGATTTTCTGCAACACACTATTTCTGTATGCAAAATCCATCTCTCGGCCTGACAGCTCATACACTGTGCTTCCATCCGCTTTCATCAAAGTCACGCTCTTGACCACATCCCTCATCTCTCCGCCGTACGCACCGGCGTTCATGAACAGCGCGCCCCCAAAGGTTCCCGGAATCCCCGATGCGAACTCAAGACCGCTGAGCCCATTATCTCTTGCAAAATTAGCAGTGCTCGACAGCATCCGCGCCGCGCCGACTCTAAGCTCCTCATCGTCACACGGCAGCACCTCGATGTGCTCAAATTTGCCCCCGAGCTTGATGATCACTCCGCGGTATCCATCGTCATCAAAGAGCAGATCCGAACCGTTACCAATCAGCAGATGTCTGACATTCTGACTGTCCAGCAGTCTGAGTAAATCGCTCAGCTCCTCTTCATTGCACACGATGACAAATACATCGGCAGTACCACCGATTCGGAAGGAAGTATGCTGTGCCATAGGCTCATCTGTCCTAATCCGGACATCCGGAACAATCTTGCGTATGCTATTTATTATGTTTATGCTCGACATATTCATCTTCAAAAAGTTCTCCTTGTTCAATACCGAACTTTGCATAATCCGTATATGATCTGACGTCTATCTCCTTGTTGCGCTTCTTGAGCTTGTTATTTGTAAGCTTTCCGGCATACCTGTATATTACCGCGAACACCGGTACTCCAAGAGCCATCCCCAGAAATCCGAACAATCCGCCGCCGATGAGAACTGCGATCAGTACCCAAAAGCTGCCGATTCCGATTACGCTTCCGACGATCTTAGGCCCGATTACATTGCCATCGAGCTGCTGGATAACCAGTATCATGATGATGAAATACCCTGCCTTGACCGGATCCTCGAGCAGCAGCAGGCAAATCGAAGGAATTGCTCCCAGAAACGGTCCAAAGAACGGAATTACATTGGTAACTCCAACGATTACTGCAATCAGCAAGGCTAACGGCATGTGGAATATGAGCATGCACACATAGGTGATGATTCCGATTATAATTGCATCAAGAATTCTACCGACAATAAATCCGATAAAGGTTTCGTTGATAATCTTGGCAAACTCATAGAGATTCCTCGCCTTTTGCTCGGAGCAGGTTGCCGCGACAATCTTGCGAGCGCCTGCGAATATTGTCTCCTTGTAGTTGAGAAGGTATATAGAAATCAGGATTCCGATAAACAGGTTTGCCCCACCTCTCACGACATTGATAATCTGCGTAGATACGAGGCTGGCCAGATTCTGGAAGTTATCCTTCAGGATGTTCTCCCTAATCCAGTCTATAATCTCGTTAGTCCCCGCATTAGCTGCTTCGTTGATCCATTTCACAACCTGGGGGAAGCGCTGCAGATGTTTTGTCGACCACGACGTGAAGTACGCAAGCTTCTCCGGCATGGTGTTCATCAGATTGACAATGCTCATGATTATCTGCGGTATTACAAAATATCCGATCAGAGCAAAGAATGCGACTATCAGAAGGATTGAAATCGTGCTCGCCCCTATCTTAGCTATAGCAAGATTGCGACGCATCTGAACAGTTATATCCTCTGCCGGCATACGGCGTCCGCCGGCAAGCTTCATGCAGACCGGCTCGTCACATGTTCCTTCTGCTACCCTGACGGTTCCCTTGAGCTTGGTATATATGACCTTGACCAGCTTATTATATATCGGGCATAGCAGGAATGCGATAAATACGCCTATATATACCGGCATCAGGGTCTTGTTGACGATTTCAATGCCTTTGGTAAATTTCGTCTTATTGAGCACGTTGAACAGCATGATCAACACGGAACCGCTGACCACAAGTGCAATTGAAGCCTTGATATAGGGACTTTTTACAAATTTCCTTAACAAGATTCTACCTCTCTATTCGTTTACACTTACACATAATTATATTACTATAAAAACGACGTCATTTGTGTTCTATCTTTGTGAAAATACACGTCAATCACGCAAACACCGCTCAATATTACATATTTCTATTTGAAGTAAATTAGCTGCGCTGTTATCATAGTGATGTATTTTATTTATATTATGAATTCGGAGGTATCGTACGATGAGACTAGATGCAGCAGGCAAGGCATGCCCAATCCCTGTAATCATGGCAAAAAAGGAACTGGACAACGGCACTCAGAGCCTCGAGATTATCGTTGACGGACAGACACAGATCGATAACCTGGAGAGACTCGGTAATACATACGGCAGACCAATCAGCACCAGCCCGAATGGCGACAAGTTCCTCGTAAGCTTTGCTGATGGAGACGGCAAGATTCCTGAAGCTGCAAACAGCTTTAAGGACGACAGCTATGCCGTATTCTTCAACAAGGCAGCCGTTGGAAGCGGAGATGCAGAGCTCGGACTAAACCTGGCCAAGATGGCTATCTACACGCTGTCCGAATCTGAAAATATTCCGACCTACGTTCTGTTTATGAACGATGGTGTCAAACTGACAACAGGAATTGAGCCACAGATCATTGACAATCTGAACACTCTTATTGAAAAGGGAGCTAAGGTTCTCGTTTGCGGAACTTGCCTCAACTTCTTCGGGATTAAGGATGATTGCAAGATTGGAACTGTAAGCAACATGTTCGACATACTCGGAGCGATGCAGGCTGTGTCCAAGGTTATCACTCTGTAACACCGGAGCAACGTTTATGACTGAAGAATATTTCCTGTATACTTTCGAGTCAACACACGGAGCTATCGCTACCGAGAAGCTGTTAAAGCCGATCGGTTGTACAGTAATGCCTGTCCCTCGTCACATCTCGACAAGCTGCGGCATCGCTGTGAGAGTAGAGAATGACAAATTTGCCAGTTCAAAGCGGACCTTCCTCGGCAAGACCGACCTCACACCTGAAGAATATCACGTATATCATATTAATGATGACAGGTCAGATAGAGACCACGGCTTCAGGTTTGAGTTGGTAGAGCTATAGCACTCGTCATGACCGGGGATTAATAATCGAGACAAGAAGAGGAGGCTGCAAGCATCGTTTGCAACCCCCTCTTCGCTTAACATTGCAGGCAGATTTTCCGAGTTATAGGTCTGTATTTTCAATCTGCACATTCACTCTTTCCCTGTTCCCATTCATTTACCGGAATAACCTCATTCTCAAGGCCTGAACGTTTCCAGAGCCAAAGCCCTGAACATATTATCAAAAGGCCTCCTCCTATCAACTCAATTTCGTAAATGATGTTATCACGTGCAGTACTCATTATCGGGAGTGCCGAACAGCAAATCGCAGCGCAACACAATGCGGTCTCCCACCAAGTCAAGAATTTCGCCAATCCTTTGTTTTTCGTCATAACATATAGACTATCTATGTCTTTCTTCTCCCGCTTTATTTTGCCGTAAGCTAAAAACAGGAGAACGTATGGGAAAAGTGTCGTCAGAGCCGTCATTGTAACGAGGATATTATAAATTGCGTCAACTCCCGGGAAAATCGACACTGCCGTAATCAAGGCTGTAATCAAAATTGCCTGAAACATGACAGCCTTTTCAGGGATTCCGTGCTTGTTCACCCTTGTTATATTTTCCGGAAATATCCCCGGCTCGGCAAAGCCAAAGAGCATTTTGGTAGGCTGCGCTATGTACAGCACAAGCGCTCCGAGAACAGAGAGTGCAATTCCGAAAGCTATTAGCTGTATAAAGCCGGAAGGAATTCCCAGCAAACGGCATGCTTTAAGCATTGCATCCAAAATTCCGGTTGATGATGTTATCTTCGAGGTCGGCAGCAACATAGTCATACATATTGATCCAACTGCGTAAAGAACACCTATGATTGTTGCAGCAACTATTATCGTCCGTGGATAATCTCTTCGAGGGTTTTCCATCTCTGAACAAAAGTTAGCCGTAAGCTGAGCACCTGTATATGCAAACATAATACTTGAAATTGCAACTAACGAGTTCATATTCAATTTAGGAGTTAAAGATGCTGCATTGTAGACAGATGCACTCGGGGCTTTTTGAAACACAACAATCGCCAGTAATGCAAAAGCAATGAGCACTATGGTAGGGGCTGTAGAACCTAGCGAACCTACACTCGTAAAATACTTCCCAAACTTCATCCCTCGCATACTGGCAAACGAGAGAATCCATATAACTACTATTGACATAATGAGTACAATCGGCTTATTGTCAGCCAGTTCGGGACGCCCTATCATATAGGTTGCATTTATCGAAAAGAACGTAAGAAACGATGCAAACCAAAAAATAAGGGAAGTCCAATTCATCCACGATACCAGAAAGCCATACTTTGCTCCAAATGCAATTTTCACCCAGTCATTTAATCCCCCATCGGTAGGGTAAGATGAAGCCATCTCGGCACACATTAGTGCTTGTGGAACAAAGAACACGAACATCAAAACTATCCACATAGGAATTGCTCCAAGTCCAAGGTACCCCTCTGAAGTCGAGCGAGCGATCCAGCGTATACCATACAGAGCAGATAAATTCATTAGAACGAGCTCCCAAAAGGTTATTTTTTTCTTACCCATAGCTCCCACTCCTTTCGAAAGTTTTCTCTAAAAGCATAAACAGAAGCATTGTCAGCACAAGCCGTTGTCATAAAAGCTGTTAGATAAAGAAGCCGCCCGGAAAACAGGGCTTATTTGCGTTAATCCGGGCTTTTGAAACAAATAATATTAATTTAATCGCGTTATACGTTATGCCTATGCGAATTTATTATATTCCGTTCCTTGGAATCTTAGAATTGTACTCTCTGTGAAAGACGTGCTCACCATTTATTGATGCATCCATGAAACCGGTAATATAGAAGTATTCCTTATCCGATGTTTGCGTCACATCAATATCGCAGTCCGTAAGCCAGCCATCACGACCGTTCCTCATCTTCTGGATGATCCTATATTTAGCAGACAGCGGATCTTTGTTTGACAATGTAAGCTCTCTTTTGAGGTTATGTTCTACAACAGTACCTATATCATCAAAACGATATACCCCTTCACCAAACACTCCGCCAACTCCATTTGTAATGGATATCCATGAATCATTTACAAGATCGTACTCAATCTTTCTTTCCACGATTCCTTCAGAAAGCGTAGTCATAGGGGTAAGTGGGGCACTGTATACCTCCTCACTCGGACCTTCCGTATCATCACCACTGAAAACAGGTAATGTAAACCTTGCAGTGGACAAATCCAGCTTCAGAGTCGCTAACTCCGGTGATGGCCAAATCATAGGCCAGAACGAATTTGCAATTGAAACTCTTATTCTGTGACCTTGAGGGAATCGATGTCCGCACACATCTAATTTTACTGTAGCTCTATATTTTTCTCCTTTTTTCAGATACACAACCTTCTCATGCCCTTCGAGATGTGTAAGATTCATCAATCCATAGGACACACGCGTTGAAGCACCGTTTGGATGAATATCTGACAGCTGAGCATACAGGAAGGCATTAGGCTTATCGCACGTAAACTCAACCGTAAATGTCGGATACCCCACAATTTCCAAGTCTTCCTTTAACACATCAGAATCAAAGGTCATGGACATGCCATCATCTACTCGCATATCTGCCGGGCTCTCTCCCGGAACACCTGCACCCATCCATTCGTTTGCAAGCAACCCATGGTTTGGTAAGGTGCAAAGCTCCACTACCTCAGCATTGATATTTTCCGTTTCTCCAAGATGACCATACGTCATGTACATAACCTTGTCGTTAATTTGCGACCAGTCATCTACACCAACCCACCGGCCATCGCTCACAACATGCACAGTTTCCGGCAGCATGCTATCTTCCAGCCACACCGTACTTTGAGGTCCCTCAAGACAATCATTATCTATTCCGCGAAGCCATTTGTCCCACCATTTCGTTGCCTCCCCGAGGAAGTCTACAGCAGGCTTAGGAGCCCCATCATGCGCAAAAACATGTGCCCATGGACCAATCCAGGCTTTTCTTGGTACGTTTAGCCCCTGCATAAGAGTAGGTACACTGTTGGTATATGAATCTGCCCATCCATCTATTGCAAATACAGGAATGTTAATATCGTCATAATTCACGCTAACAGAACCGTGCTTCCAATATTCGTCACGAGTCTGGTGATTAAGCCAATTCTCCGGCCACAGCGGCATTTCTTCAAGTCGTTTTATTGATTCTTCATACCATGTATCCGGCTTAATCTCTTTGTCGATCGCACGGCACATATACGCAAGCATAATATTACCCCACCAAAAATTGTCGTTGAGGAGACAACCTCCTTTATAGTGAATATCCTGAGTATACCTGTCGTCAACATAGCCCACACAGATTATTGCCTTAAGAGGTTTAGGCCGCCTTGCAGCTACCTGCAGACTATTAAATCCACTCCAAGACTTTCCCATCATACCGACATTGCCGTCAGACCAATCTTGCTCAGCAATCCAATTGATTGCGTCAATTGCGTCATCCTGTTCCTGTTTCAAATACTCATCATAAAAGCACTGATCGGATTCTCCCGCTCCTCGCATATCAACACGAACGACATTATAACCATGCCCTGCAAAGTATCCGTACATAGGTTCATCTCGTCCGCGCATACCGTCTCTCTTGCGATAAGGTTGCGTTTCAAAGACTGTCGGTAACGGAACATCAGTCCTGGGACGCCAGATTCTGGCAGAGCATTTGCAACCATCCGCCATAGGAATCCAAACATTTTCGATTACATCCCACTGATATGGAAAGTCTTCCATTCTAAGTGGAGTTTTTGAATTGAATACTGCTTTTGACACGATATCTCCTCCTTACTAACAAATCAGTTATTTTGCATAAATCCGACAAGTAAGCTGTTACAATCGATTTATTGCCATCACTTCACACTGTGCAGCGATTCTGAACTACTATTTCCGCACGCTGTTCATGTTGTTATTTTTCTTAATGTACCTCTTATAAATGGTAAGCATTGCAGCACCAATAAGCATCATTATGGAGAGGAAAATGAATATTTTTGTATATCCTGCGTTACCATATCGGTCGAGAAGAGAACCTGCCATAAGAGGGCAGAAGACCTCCGGAAGGTACCCTATTGTACAGATCAGACCAATAGCTGTCCCTCCTACAGCTGCGTCAACCCCACTTTCTTCAAGCATCGAATAAACCATACTGTATGCAGCATACATGCCAAAGTAAATCACTGCGCAAATTATGATAAAGGCTGTAGGTTGCAGCTTCTTTGCCAGGATCAGAATCACTGTCATCAGGAACATAAGTCCAAATGTAATATACATAAAGTTGGCTCTTCCAATTTTATCTGCCGCAATTCCTCCTGAAAAGCTTGCAATCGGTCTTACATACTGAGCCATGACCACAACCATCCCTCCTGCTGCCGCAGTCATGCCCATAGTCGCAGTAGCATATGGAGTAAAATAGTAAAATAACATATTCATAGTGTACGAGCAGCACATAATTATAGCCAGCATCCATACGGCCGGAAGCCTAACAACCTTGCCTATATCCTTTATACTGAATTTTCCTGCTTCATCTACCTGAGATTCCTTTGAAAAATCGGAGTCTTTCATAAATATAAATACAAGTATTCCAAGTATAATTATTATTGATGAATAAAATATAATTATTCCGTTGATACCGGCCATTTTGCCTGCTGCTTTTGTAACCTTTGCAAAAATTACAACTATAAGCGAGAAATGAATTGCATTAACAATACCTCTTCCCCCGTCCATAAACCCATACGCCTTGCTCTGCTCGCTAGGGTTCGCCATAGCACGAAGGCTCTTGAGCAGAGCCGGCCAAAATGCAAAAAGTGAAGTGAACCCCCAAAGTAGGTATATGAATATCAACATATTATAGCTTGGGTGAAATAGATGCAGCAAGCCTCCCAAACCTGTGAGGATAAGTGATACAGACATAAGCTTTCGAGGCTTTATCATATCGGCTACAACTCCTCCGAACAAGTAAGAGCAAGCTCCCATAACACCAAATATCGAACCGAATGTGCCCATTTGTGTATTAGTTAAACCATATGCTTCAAGGTATGCATCATAAACGTATGATCTGAAATACGGGAGTCCGTAAATGAGCGACCCGCATAAAGTAATCAATATAAGACGCCAAATATTCTTTTTTAATTTTGATCCTTGAATGTCTGTCATGACAACACCTCTCAAATTTCTCATAAAAACTGCTAACTTTTATTCTGCGACAGGTGGCCAGTGCGCATCAAATTCTAAACACTCTGATCCTTCGAAAAGACTCCCCCTTTGATTACCATTCTAATTAACAGAGTTAAACACGGCAAACTGATAGAATTTCACATAAAGAAACTTCTATTGCTAATATTTTCACAGCAATAAAATATATGCTTACTATTGATTTTTCCCGGATATAAGTCCTGTTAAAATATGCAAAAATAATCAATTTTTTTCATAATGCGACACATTTAATCGAATATAGGTGATTTTTAGAAAGAAAGAACTTAAAATATAAACAGAGGGGATTTCAGAAAGAATCACCGGCGGAGGCCTGTAATGGATAATAAACAATTGTACACAGAAATCGGTTTAAAGATTCGTTCATTCCGCAAAAGTCGCGGGATGACCTTAATCGAGTTGGCGCAGTTAATAAACAAGAGCGTTCCTACAGTTTCTAAATACGAACATGGAGAAGTATCAATAGGAATAGATATCCTCATAGATATTTGCCGTATATTCGATGTGGATATAGATATATTCCTGCCCTGCACGTCGACACATCCGGAGAATGCAGATATTGTCCGATATGAAAAATTTTTTGAAGATATCCTCTACATTTACTGGTACAACGGCGAACACAATCGAATCAGGTCTGCGCTGATTGATAATAGAAGTGCATCCAGAACAAAATCCATACTGTATTATGACATCGAGAGCACCAAGAATATCGATAATTCGACATTCATCTATTTAGGAACTATGAACTATAGTGATACCGGAAGTGTATTCGTATACACCAACTCACTCCCTCCGTTTGACAAAATGACAATACGGATTCCTTCATTTACGAGGGCACAGAATTATCGCTTCGGCTTGATGACAACGCTGTCATACTTTTATCAGAACGTTGCCACTAAAATCATCGCAGCTTCAAAACCGTTAAGTGAAGCTGACAAAAAAGCACTGCTCCCGCAATTAAAGATTTCAGCAGAAGAGATAAAGGAAATCAAGCGTACCAACTTTTTTATTGTTTAAAAGTCTCGACATTTGTATTTTATGCATTTTAAGACGTATTTGTTGCAAAAGAACAGGCAAATAGAGTAAAACTACATTAAGGCTTAAATACAGTTTATTGCCGAACTGCACCCCTCGCTCATTTCTATTTCTATTTCTTGTCCCTATTCCCTTTATGTCTCTTCTCGATATGCATTACCATGCCGGTTAGTGCAAAGAGCGCGATTACGTTAGGAATTACCATCAGCTGATTGAACATGTCCGAGAGCTCCCACACAAGATCATTGGAAGCACAGGTTCCGAGGAATATGAACACCAGCGCGATAACCGTATACACCTTGACCGACTTTTCTCCAAACATATAGATCATATTGATCTTGCCGAACATGTTCCAACCGAGAATGGTAGAGAAGGCAAAGAAGAACAGACACACCGCTACAAACACAGGTCCGGACTTGCCGCCAAATGCCGCCGCGAATGCGGTCTGCGCGAGATTGGTCTTGTCAATTCCATACGGAATAACACCTGCGCTGAGCGGCCCGTCCGGCGTATAGAGCGTCGAAATTACCACCAGCGCGTTGAGCGTAAGAATTACGAATGTATCGATAAATACTCCGATCATCGCGACGGTCCCCTGCTCATGAGGATCCTTCACATTTGCCTGTGCGTGCGCGTGTGGAGTAGAACCCATACCGGCCTCGTTGGAGAAAAGTCCCCTCTTAGCACCCTGCGAGATAGCCGTCTTGAGCGCTATACCGAATCCACCGCCGATAATAGCCTGTGGACGGAACGCATACTTGAATATCATGCCGAATGTCGCCGGGATGTACTTGATACGCATAATCAGCAGGATCAGTCCGCCGAGAATAAAGATGGCAGCCATGATAGGCACGACCTTCTCAGTTACGGAAGCCAGTCTCTTGGTTCCGCCGATAAATATAAATCCGCACAGAGTAACCAGCACGATTCCAACCGCCCATCCGGGCACTCCGAAGGCTGTGCTAAATGTAGCTCCGATGGAGTTGGACTGCACCATACATCCGAAGAATCCGAGGGCAAGAGTAATAGCTACTGCGAAAAATCCGGCCAGAAACCTGCCGCATCCGCCCTTGAAAGCCGTTCTTATATAATATACAGGTCCTCCGAGCACATGCCCCGACTTAGATATCTGTCTGGTCTCGACAGCAAGTGTCGCCTCGGCATAGATGGTAGCCATACCGAAGAAGGCGATAACCCACATCCAGAATATAGCCCCGGGTCCGCCCGTCAAAATCGCGCCGGACGCACCTACGATATTGCCCGTTCCCACCTGTGCTGCAATCGCTGTAGCCAGAGCCTGAAATGAACTCATGCCGCTTTCGTGCTTACGACCCTTGAGCGACAAGCCGCCAAAGGTTCTCTTGAAGCCCTCCTTAAAATATCTGATCTGGATAAACCTCATCCTAAAGGTATACCACAGTCCGACGCCGAGCAGCATGAACACCAACACGTAGTCGGATAGATAAGCATTAATGGTCTGTACAATCGGAAGCATCTGTTCTCTCCTTGCTAATTCTTGCTTGATCCTGTCAAGCCCTCATGATGTGCCGCTGAGCTCTCAACTGCAGTAACATTGCAGCCTCAAGGTGTTTCACATCACGGGTTAATATTAGCAAAGAGAAATATTTGTGTCAACATCATAAATTATTTTTTATTTTATTGTAATTTTCGATAATTTATATGTCTAATTTTGTGATGCAATACAAGTAAGTATGTGTGGAAAATCCAACACTTTTTTAATGAGCCTGAATAAACGATCATCCCCGTACTCAAGCAAAGAGAGCATCCATAATGGTGCCCTCTTACTTTCACAGTTTTATTTAACCTTACATTTACAGTTTTATTTAACCTTGTTTAACACATATGTGCGGCCGTAGTTCGGATCCCATTCTTCGCCTTCGGTTTTATTTAACCTTGTTTAACACATATCTAAATATCATCTATAATTATAATCGAGCAGCTTTAAGACAACTTGTTAGTTCCGAATGTAGTTTTTACATTATACTTCTTATCAAAGGTTTCCCTCGAGAGAACTCTCGTACTCAACGAGGATTGCGAGCTTGTCTTTACAGTATTGGAATATTTCCCTGTTACCGTAACCGCCACGTCACTATTTCCCTTGACCTTTGTCTTTCCATTCACCTTGATTGTAACAGTTTTACCGTTTGAATCTACAATCTTTGCTCCCTTTTCAGCATTCAGGTTTGTTACTGAAGTATTCTTCGTTACAACCCATTTCGACGTTTTATCGACATTGACAGTCAGTGGTGCTCCGGACGAGCTTCCTGACGAGTTAGTCTCGATCTTTGCAGATCCGGTCCATGTTGTGTTCTTTGTAAGATACAGATTCACACTGCTGATAGTATCTACCGTAATATTACCCTTTAACACCTGGCTAACTCCCGTAAAGGTGAGCTTTCCTCCGTTATTACCCCGGCTTCCCCAGTTATTGGAATTGTTTCCGCCGGCATTGATCAGGTCAACATTTGCACTGTCGAAGTCAAGCTTTGTTTTCTTAAGTACTACCTTTGCGTTTGTATTTGTCACATAGAACATCGCCCCGCCGGAGATAGTAGATTTAAGTGTTGAATTCACCGCCTCAAAATCCCCCAGCTGCGAACTCACCGTTTCCGCATCTCCCGATGTCGACTGGTAGATGATGACTCCGTTTTTTATAGGATCACTTCCGGAAATTGCATCATTCGTGCTTGTAAGCGAAGAATTATATACTAAAATTCGATTCTTCCCTTCTATACCGGCAATCTGACTTCCTGTAGCTGTCCCTTTTACCGCATCGAGCTCGATATCGCCTGTTGAATAAACAATAGGTGATCCTGAGCCTGCTGTCTTAAGCTTACTGTTTGTGATGGAAATATACCCGCCGCCGCGATCTGTAGCTGTAGCTGCACTATGGTTTCCTTCCGTACTGATATTCATCTTATTGGCATAGATTTCACCGCCATAGGTTGCATCGAGGCCTCGTGAATTACCGCCATTTTTTGTCGTAATTTTGACGTCATTTGCATATACCTTCCCATTATCGGTTGAGAATATTCCGTTGCTGCCTTCGCTGGTTGATGTGATTGAGGTCTTGGATATGAATAACTTTGAACCCTTCCCAACAGCCAGTGCAGATGAGTTGATTCCATAGAAATTTACGTTATCCCCATTTGTATCATCACCGGACTTTGTAACTTTAGAATTCTTTACAGTTAATGTACCGCCACTCTTTGCCAGGAGCGCGTTCACATCTGCCGTGGCTGAATTTACAGTCTTATTGTTCGCTGTAACACTCTTCTTGTTCGCAGTCAGCTCACCCTTATTTGTACCGCTGTAGTCGTAGCTCTGTGTGTTCGCTCCACCGCCCTGTCCAAAAGCTCCGTTCTGACCATCCGGCGGTTGTTTTTTGCCTGACGGAGGCTGTCCGTCGGAACCCCCATGTCCATCTGATGGAGGCTCGCCCTGTGCATCTCCCGACGACTCATTCCCAGGCTTTGAAGATTGCTTGCTCTTTGATTTAGCAGTTTTGTCAGATTTAGATGATTTCTTCGCCTTGTCCTTAGACTTATTTGAATCACTGTATATCTTTGACGGACTCACATACGTGAGTTTAACTGAGTTATCAGCTGCTGAAGCCCGTCCACACAGCGATGTCCATCCACTCACGGCGGATACAACTACCATCACTGCTATGAGCACTGCCGCCAGCTTGCTTTTTACCGTTAATTTACTCATCTCGCCCACATCCTTTCCTGTATCGCTTGCCTGTATTATGCAATACTAAATTGGAGATGAATTGTGATTATATTGACGGGAATATAAATCTAAAAAGGTCACAACGTGGATAATTAATGACTTGCAGACAGAGGTGCTTTGCACAGATACAATAAGACCTGTATTGAGTTTTCAATGGTTACAGAAGCTTTTATCAACACATTTCGGCTTATAACTCTCAGTCCCCTATCATCCGGTTGGGAACTGTTTTCAAATCCTTCAAAAAGATATAACCGCTGTAGCCATCGGAATTCCAATGACCACAGCGGTTTTCATCGACATGTTTTACCTATAAATCTCAAGTCGGTTGTAATTAACCCGTCAGCATCATCATAAACTGCGCTTCGTTAATCTATGCGGCTAAGCATTGGTAGCTGCAGCCTTTGCCTCTGCTGCCTTAGCAGCCTTCTCAGCTGCGGCTTTTTTCTTAGCGTTGATTGCCATTTTGGCATGTCTCTCATTGTAGCTGTTGATTGCGCCTGTTGGACAAACAGACATGCACATGCCACAGTTCTTGCACTTATCATAATCGATAGATGCCAGATTATTCTCCACGTGGATAGCATCGAATTTACAGGTCTTAACACACTTCATACATCCGATACAACCGTTTGAACACTGCTTGCGAGTAACCCCACCCTTCTCGGTATTCTGACATAGAACGTGAACTTCCTTTTTGAAAGGAACCATCTTGATAATGGACTGAGGGCAAGTGTGAGCACATTTTCCGCAAGCCACACAGGTGTCCCTGTTAACCTTAGCTACGCCGTCGATAATTCCGATAGAATCGAAATCGCATACGTTAACGCAGTCGCCAAGGCCTATACATCCATGCGAGCAGGCCGAGTTGCCGTTAAAGAAGGTCTTGGCACCGGCGCAAGACCGCATTCCCTGCCACTCGAGGATTTTCTTGGAAGCATCGCATGTCCCGTTACACATTACCTGAGCAATCTGCTTGTCAGCACCGCCTGCCGAGCGTCCCAGGATTGCAGCAATCTGCTCCGCACAAGCTGCTCCGCCAACCGTACAAGCACTGCAGCTTGTCGACTCGTCGTTGACTACTGCATTTGCATAGTCATCGCATCCGGCGAATCCGCAGCCGCCGCAGTTAGCTCCGGGAAGGATTTCTCTCACCTCGGCGACTCTCTCGTCTACGGGAACGTAGAAAACGTGAGAAGCGATTACGAGCAAGAGAGAAGCAATGAAGCCTGCGCAAACTACAAGTACTACTGCTGTCATAACTGCATTCATCTGTACCCCTCCTTACTGGAATAATCCTGAGAATCCCATGAAGGATAACGAGAGTATTGTTGCACTTACGAGCACCATAGGCACTCCCTTAAATGCAACGGGAACTCCTTCGTCGTTCCAGAGCTTCTCTTCACGAACACCTGCAAACAGCACCATCGCAAGTCCGAAGCCGACTCCTGCTCCGAAGGTGTATACGATAGCCTGAATGTATGTGTAGTTATAATTGATAGCGTTGATTGTCGCACCGAGAATAGCGCAGTTCGTTGTGATCAGAGGGAGATATATACCGAGAGACTTCTGAAGTGCCGGCATAAACTTCTTCATGAACATCTCTACGAACTGTACTAGAGCCGCGATTACAAGAATGAATACCACGGTCTGCAGATACGCAATATCGAGTTTGTTGAGTAGCTGCTGGATTGGCCATGTAGCAATTTCCGCAATTACCATTACGAATACTACCGCACCGCTCATACCAACTGCCGATTCCATCTTGTTTGAAACTCCGAGAAATGAGCAGACTCCGAGGAACTGCGAGAGAAGGAAGTTATTTACAAGAACGATCGACATAAATATGATGACTAGATTTACCATTATGCCTCAGCTCCTTTCTCCTCTGCTGCAATCTCCTTAGCCTCTGCCAGGTTGCAGGAGTTGTACATTGGGCATGTGCCGCAGCTGAATGTCTTTTTCTTAAGTGCCTTACCCTTGGTGATTACGTTGAGCACCGCGATGAGCAGTCCAAATACGAAGAATCCGCCAGGTGCGAGGTTGAAGAATCCGATTGGGGTGAACCATGAACCGAATACTGTCATTCCGAACCATGTTCCGGCTCCGAGAAGCTCTCTGATTGTACCCATTACTGTAAGTGTGAGTGTAAATCCGAGACCCATACCGATGCCGTCGAGAGCAGAATCAACAACCGTATTCTTGTTTGCAAATGCCTCCGCTCTTCCCAGGATGATGCAGTTTACTACGATTAGAGGGATAAAGAGTCCGAGCGACTTGTATAGCGCAGGGACATACGCCTCCAGCAGGAACTGTACTACTGTTACGAATCCGGCGATTACTACGATGTAGCATGGGATCCTAACCTTATCCGGAATAACCTTACGTAGTAATGAAATTACTATGTTAGCTGCAATAAGTACCGCTGTAGTTGAGAGTCCCATTCCGAGACCGTTTGAAGCGGACGAAGATGTAGCTAGTGTAGGGCAGGTACCAATCAGCAGAACCAATACCGGATTTTCCTTGATGATACCATTTGTGATAATGGATAGCTTACTCTTTTTGCTCATTTATTTAGCCCCTCCCATAGCTTTGTACTGCTTGAGTCCGCAGAATACGGCCTCATGAATAGCCTGCGAGGAAATCGAAGCACCCGTGATGTGCTTAACCTTTGACTTCGCATCCTTGATCGTCTCACTTCCGAGATCGTTAAGCCCTTTATACTGTTCGAGGTGCTTAGGGTCCTGAGCCTTTGTACCGATTCCCGGTGTATCCTGAGCACTCATAACAAGCACCTTGGTAATCTTACCCTTATTGTCGATGCCGACCATAGCTGTGAGAGCTCCTCCATAGCTGTTCGAGCTTACTGTAACAACTACGCCTGAGCCGTTTACAGCCTTTGAAGCCTCTGTTGCATATATTTTGTTCTTCTGGACTACAACGAGCTTTCCGTCGTAATTCTCGAATTCGCCGTGAGCCTCAGGAATAAGCTCGGACTTCGCCTTGTTCGACTCCTTGAGGTTGTTCTTATCGATGATTGGCTTCGTAACACCGTACGCCATAGCAAGTGCAAATGTAACTACGAAACAAATCAGTACGAGCACGAGGATAGGCGAAACGAAATTTGAAAATGCACTATTGTTCTTCTTCATTATTTCGCACCTCCTTTTACATAGCCCTTATACGTCCATCTGTTGATAAGTGGCGTGCAGATGTTCATCAGCAGGATGGAGAAGGAAACACCTTCCGGGTAGTTGCCCCATAGACGAATAGCCATGGTGATAACTCCGCATCCGATACCGAATAGGATCTGACCTTTAGTTAGCTTAGGCGATGTCACATAGTCTGTAGCCATGAAGAATGCACCCAGCATCACACCACCTGCACACACATGGAATATAGCCATGTTGAAATCCCCCTTGTAGTATGCAAGAGCGATTACAAATACAGTTCCGATGAATGCACATGGAATAGCCGGTGAAATAACCTTTCTCCAGATAAGGAACAGTCCTCCGACCAGAAGTGCCAGAGCACTTACTTCTCCGAGGGATCCGCCCGTGAAGCCGAGGAACATGTCCATGTTGGACGGAAGATCAGCCTTGCCGGTCCCACCGGCAACGAGAGCTAGAGGTGTAGGCCCTGTTACGGCATCAGTCTGTGCTGCCATCCTCGGTAACGGCCAAGATGTCATCTGCGCTGCGAACGAGATAAACAGGAAGATTCTGGCTGTGATAGCCGGGTTTACAAAATTCCTGCCGATACCTCCGTACAGCTGCTTAATAACAACGATAGCTACAAAGCATCCGATGATTGCCATCCATACAGGGAAGCTGGATGGAACGTTAAACGCGATTAACAGACCTGTTACTGCGGCACTGAGGTCGCTAATTGTCTGTGGCTTCTTGGCTAGCAAATTGTAAATCCACTCGAATGCCACGCTGGCAACCACACATGATACGGAGAGTAGCAGAACTCTGGCCCCGAAGATGTATACGCTGGCAACTAGCGCCGGAAGCAGTGCAAGCAGAACAGTTCCCATTAATTTGGTAGTATCTTCGTCCGTAACGATATGCGGAGATGTCGATACTATCAGATTGTTATGAAATTTCTTATTATCCATTCTTCTTCGCTGCCTCCTTTACCAAGCCTTTCGCGAGCTTATTGGTAAAGCTCAAGGGTCTTCTCGCAGGACATACATATGAGCAGCTTCCGCACTCCATGCACTGCATAACCCTGAACTTATCAAGTGACTCTGCGTCATCTCTCTCGTAGAAATCTGCGTATAGCATAGGAACGAGCTTGAATGGACATGCGTGGTGGCAACGTCCACAGTTGATACATCCTGTCTCGGTCTTAACTGTAGCCGATTCCTTGCCGAAGCATAGAAGAGAACCTGTATTCTTAACAGTTGGAGTCTCATCCGAATGAGTTGCACGCCCCATCATAGGTCCGCCCATTACGATTTTCTTAGGCTCCTGCTTATATCCGCCGCAGAACTCGACAACATCAGCGATGCGAGTTCCGATTGGAACGAATACGTTCTTAGGCTCCGCAACAGCATCTCCATCTACAGTAATTCTCCTCTGCACAAGCGGCATGCCCGTTCTGAAGTACTGTCCTAGGATAGCGATTGTAGATACATTACAAAGGATTACTCCCAGCTGTGCCGGGAGCACACCGGCATTCATAACCTGACCGGTTGTCTCATATACAAGCACACGCTCGGCACCCTTAGGATATCTCGACTGCAGCTTGCATACCTCAATGTTATTGATACCGTTCTGCTGAATCAGTCTGTTCATATTGTCGATGGCATCAGGCTTATTCTCCTCGATGCCGAGAATTCCATTCTCGAGGTTGAGATACTTCATCGTTAGAAGCATACCGTCGAGGACATCCTGTCCATCCTCTACCATCACTCTGTTATCGCCTGTGATGAATGGCTCGCATTCAGCACCGTTAATAACTAAATACTTACACTCGTCTAGATTCTTTGGATCCATCTTGATGCTCGTAGGGAACGAAGCACCTCCTAATCCAACCATACCACTAGCTCGTACTGCCTTGACAAAATCCGCATGATTTTCAACGCGAGGAATCTGCACCTCTTCGCTGACATCCTGCTTCTTATCAGTCTCAATTACAATATGTGTCTCCATTCCGCCCATAGAAGAACGTACTGACGTAATATCGGTAACCGTTCCGGAAACGCTGGAATGAACCGGTGCGCTAACGAAAGCTTCTGTGTCACCGATCTTCTGACCGACCTTGACATAGTCACCCTTAGCAACGAGAGGCTGACAAGGAGCACCAATGCTCTGCGACATGCAGATTTCAACCACATCCGGAATCGGCATCACTTCGGTCTCACGACCTGCAGTATTCTTGTGATGCTTAACCAAAATGCTTGGTAGATGTTTACCTTGGCTCATCCTTAAGAACCCTTCCTTTCTTAGATTCGTACAAATAATATCCATTGCATAAGAGAAATTATACATCAAAAATACGTATAAGTCATCTTAAACTTCCTTGAAATCTTCACATTCAGGCGCAACTTTTATTCTTCCCTCTTCATCTACTCCGAGAACCACATGTTCTGCTACTAACTGATCTCTGACGTACAAGATAACATCTCTGCTGAGCACTTCACCCGGGCAGGCGATAGGGCTGCCCGGCGGATATGGGACCAGAGATTCATATAAGACTCTCCCCTCTGCGCTGTAAAGCGGCACGGTTTCATATCTGTCCGGAATTCCGCGCTGCTCCAGCATTGCCGAAAGCGCGGGATTCCGGGCAGGAGATGGAGAGTCCGCGGCTTTGCTGCTTGAATTCACAGCTTGCGAGGCGGAGTCCGCGGCTTTGCTACCCGCCTTCTCGATCTGCAAAGCGACTTCCGCAATTTTGCTATCCGCCTTCGTGTATTTAGAGGTGGAATCTGCAATTTTGCCACCTGAAGCCCCCGCCGAATCGGAATCCTGCAATTCGGTGCGGCGGATTCCGCCGCTATACTGCACCGAGATCTCACGCAGGGCGGCCAGCATATCCTCGTAGTCGCCTCTCTCGTTGCCGATTCCGGTCATCATCATTGCGTAGCCGCCGTGCGTGAGTTCAACCCAGATGTTCCGCTTCCGGAGCTCCTCCGCCAGCTGATCTCCGGATAGGCCGAGGGCTGACATTGTGAGATTTATCTTGGTATTGTCCAGTTCCGGACGCCGGATGAGATTGAGCCCTCGGATCCGGGCAGCCTCGCGGTAGAAATATTCGACGTCTGCTGCCCAGCTCTTGACCAGATTGTAGCCGTCCATTCTGAGTATCTGCTGATTGATGTCGAGGCTGCCCATCAGCAAATAACTCGGGCTGGTTGTCTGCAGCATGCGGATGAGCTCAGCTATTCGCGGAACATCCGGCCTCTCGGTGCAGATGTTGAGAATTGCGGAGCCGGTAAAGGACAGCAGAGTCTTGTGCGTGCTGTCGACAACGATGTCGGCTCCGCAATTCTCTGCCGCTCTGCAGCCCGCAGATAGTATCAATCTCTCGGGATCAGAACTCGGATTGCCGCTATTGCCACCGGCAGCAGCCCTGCCGTATTTGCTACTATCCAATCCCCTCAATCCCTGACTGCTGCCAGCGGGCTGCGGCGCACCGTCCCGCCTCAGGTAATCAAAAAAATTGAGGTGTGCACCGTGCGCCTGATCCACAATAAGGATGCGGCCGTGCAGGTGAACAATATCAGCAATCCGTTCAATATCAGACAGCACACCGTAGTAATTCGGACTGGTCACCAGCACGGCCTTAATCATAGGATCCGCCATCAGCGCTGCTTCTATCCTGTCAGGATCCAATCCCAGCTGCAGGCCGGTCTCCTCATCAAGCTCAGGCATTATATAGGACGGATTTATACCCCCGAGCCTGAGAGCCCCATAAACTGACTTGTGCGAGTTCCTGCCCATCAGCAGAGTATCCCCCCTTGGAACAGTGGCCAGAATAGCCGCCATCAGACCTGTGCTGCTTCCATTTACGAGAAGCTCGGTGTGTTTGACCCCGTACAGACCGGCGTAGCCGTTCATAATATCCTTGATGCGCTCCCGCGGCTGCTGCAGCGCGTCCGCACCCGGGATCTCGGTTATATCATTGCCCATAACAGTCTTGACGAAGTCGCCAAAGCCATATATCCCGTACAGCGTACTCCTGCCCTTGTGCCCCGGCATATGGAACGAAATCGGGCGTGACTCCTTGTGATATATCAGAAAATCCGTAAGACTTATTTTATTTTTCATATTTTCTATTCCTCCGCCTCCCGCTCTCCGTTTCAGCAATTCAGCTGCCACGCAGCTTTGGTTGGTATACATCACGTTGAGGTGTGTTTCTGCAGCCGATACATGGACTGCACATCCCCCTCAGCACGATGCCGTAAATGCAGTTCCTGAAATCAATGTGTATTTTTACAAATTGTGCGCATTGATACTAAAGTATGCATCGCAATTTGTTCTTGCTCTTGTAAGTAAAAAGCACAAAGAACAGATGCGACCTTATGGGTCATCCAATCCTTGTGCTTACGTCGCATTTCCAAAGGTAGGTGCGTATATGTGCATATATAACTCGTGTACGAGCTGTGATTATTCAATTTAAACTGTATCGGTCAGTGACCAGCTTATCCATCGTCCTTTGAACCTCATTCGCATTCAATTTAAACTGTATCGGTCAATGCCGATTACCGGCTCGGCACACATCCCCGGACTTCCGGGCAATTCGCTGTTGACAATTCGCCGTTGAACTGATAAACAGTCTGTTGCTGAACCGCAGATAAACCTCTGCTGTACAGACATAACTGTCACGCATTGGCGTCACACACAATCCGGCACCGAACTTACAGATAATCCGCTCAGGATCGACAGACAATCTGCCACCTGACAACAGCTATTCCCATGTACGGTCTAAACATGTAAGGATGCTTCGGAGTACAGGATTCGCAAGTTAATCGATAACAGATCTTCCCATGTATGGTCTAAGCACCTTCGGCACTACTACGCTGCCGTCTTCCTGCTGGAAGTTTTCGAGAATTGCTGCAACTGTTCTGCCGACTGCGAGGCCGGAGCCGTTGAGAGTGTGAACAAACTCAGGCTTAGCCTTTTTCTCTCTTCTGAAGCGGATATTGGCACGTCTCGCCTGATAATCCTCGAAGTTTGAGCAGCTGGAAATCTCTACGTAGCGGCTGTAGCTCGGCATCCATACCTCGATATCATACGTCATAGCTGAAGAGAATCCGAGGTCGCCTGTGCATAGCCTAACCACTCTGTAAGGGATACCCAGTCTCTGCAGTATCTCCTCTGCATCATGCGTCAGCTTGTCCAGCTCTTCATACGAGTTGTCGGGGTTTACAAACTTGACCATCTCGACCTTGTTGAACTGGTGCTGTCTGATCAGTCCTCTGGTATCTCTGCCTGCGGAGCCTGCCTCCTTGCGGAAGCATGGCGTGTAAGCCGTGTAGTACACAGGCATATCTTCCGGCTCGATGATTTCATTTGAATGAAGATTTGTAACAGGTACCTCGGCCGTCGGGATCAAGAATAAATCCTTGGCCGGCACGTAGAACATGTCGTCCTCAAACTTGGGCAGCTGACCTGTTCCGGTCATAGCATCGCGGTTAGCCATAAAAGGCGGCAGTATCTCGGTGTAGCCCTGCTCCTCGGTATGGAGGTCGAGCATAAAATTGATAACCGCTCTCTCGAGCTTAGCGCCAATGCCCTTATATACTGTAAATCTCGCGCCGGAAATCTTGGAAGCGCGCTCGAAATCAAGGATATCGAGATTCGTACCGATATCCCAATGTGCCTTTGGCTCAAAGCTGAACTCGGTCGGCTCGCCGAACTTGCGCATCTCGAGGTTCTCTGTATCGTCCACCCCCTCCGGCACATCAGGATTAGGGGTGTTAGGGACATTGAGCAGTGCATTGTGCAGTTCATCCTCCACTTTGCTAACCTCTGCGTCCAGAGTCTTGATCTTGGAACTCAGTTCCTTCATCTCCGCAAACAGCGCCGAAGTATCCTCGCCTGCCCTTTTGAGCTTAGGCACCTCGCGAGAGGCCGTATTCTGCTTATTTTTGAGCTGCTCCACCTCTGCGAGAAGTTCTCTTCTCCTCGTATCAAGCTTTAGCACATTGTCTATGCCGAAATCACCCTTGCCGCGTCTTTCGACTGCAGCCTTAACGCTGTCAAAATTCTCTCTGACTCTCTTGACGTCAAGCATTTCGTAACCTCCCTCTTCCTGCATCTTCCCGGTACATTCCTGAATTACTTAAATATTTAAAACAGATTCTTTATATAAGTGCTGTATGCACTCCTCAGCTCTTCGACCATCTCCTGAATCTTTAGCTCATAATCAGCAGCCGCATCGTAGTCACGGTTGTCGAGAGCCTCGCGTGCCAGTGTCAGAAGCGACTTGCTGTCGATGGAGTCCTTGCCGAGCTCGATTCGGAGCGCATTGACTCTTCTCCAGTTCATTATATCATAATCGGTTGCCTCAAGCTCATTGTGTCTCTTCTTGCAGTTTCTGACAAAATCCATCGAATTTGGCAGAATCCTATCGCGGTACTCCATCACCCACTTCATCGACATCTGAGCACGGTACGACATCACCACGTCTCTGGCGGTATCATCTCCGCCGGTGATTTTGGCAATCTCCTCCTCGGTCGTGTCAAATGCTCTCAAATTCTCCCACACTGTAGCCGGAGCCTTTCCGAACAAACGTGTTCTCTCTTCCTTCGTGAAGCATTCAAACACATTGAGCTCGGTCCTGTATTCTCTGTCCCTCTCCAGATAGAAGTCCGCCTGTCCGGCCTTCTTGGAGATAGACTCTGCGAGCCCTCTTGGTGTCTTGCCGGCCGCCAGGACAGCCTCGATTCCGTCGAGCATAAGCATGAATGCAGCTCCGACAACCAGATATGTGTTGCTATGCGGATTAGGCGATCGGAGTTCGAATCTGGTAGCCATCGGGTTCTTCTGGTCTCTCACCAGGCCGATCAGAACCGTTCTGTTTCTGGACGGTGTCACGCAATCCTTACCGAGCGAAGTTACAATGCAGACCGGAGCTTCATATCCCGGCTTGAGCCTTCTAAACGCATCGTGAGTCTGTGCCACAAACGGATTGAGCAGCTCGTAATTCTTGAGGATTCCCATCAGAGCTCCAAAGCCTACAGGGCTCATGTACTCGTTCCGTCTATCCTTTGACTCGAACAGGTTGACCATCTCGCCTGACTTAAGCTTAGCCGATACGCCTAGGTGAGTGTGCTCTCCGCTGCCTGCCACGCCCGGCATCGGCTTGGCGAGGAAGGTTACCTCGAGGTTGTTTGCGCGGAACACATCTCTGACGATGTGCTTGATCTGACCTTCGTTATCTCCAGCCTGAACCGGGCTCGAGAATTTCCAGTCTATCTCCAGCTGCTCCATGATGTGGTCGTAATTTCCGGAGTTGCCCATCTTGGCTCTGACCCCGCCGACCTCTTTGTGTCCCATCTCTACGCCAAAGCCGTAGCGGTCGAGAATCTCAAGGGTCTGCTCGAGGGCTGTATTTACCGGTCCGATAGTCCTCTTCCAATATTGTTCCTTGAGCTCCTGTGAGGTGGACAGCTGATCTCTGTCCGCTTTGTCGTCCGGTGTCTTAACCCAGAACTCCAGCTCTGTCGCACTGGTCAGCGTTATCTCGTCGATGTCATCCACTGAACTGATGCCGTCCAGATAATCTACAACGTACGGGTATTTATGAAGCAGTCCCACAAGCCTGCTTGCGAACTTATCTATCGCTTCCTTGCAGAATATACGCGAACCGACCATTCTGTCGTTGTTGTGTCTGAGGAATGATGGGATTCTCAAAGTTCCGATTGGCAGACCTGTCGCATAATCCATGTTGCTGAAATTATACTCAACGTACCAGTTGACTTCCTTATCCGGAAGAATGTCTACTCTGGCATTTGCAAGGTTGGCAATCTCAGGAAGCGCAACACTGGATCCGTCCGTCTGAACTCCGTTTTCCAGCATTCTCCCCATATCGTCTATGAACGTCTTGATTGGAATCTTCTCATCTGTGAAATGACCTCCAAGGTCTACTCCCGCAAATGATACGAACTTAACCTCGGGGTGCGCTTTCAGCACCTCCTGTACCGACGCAATCCCATGCTCATCAGCCGGAATTGTAAAGAGCATCTTCTCCAGATCGAAGTTTATCATGTCTCTCTCCTTATCTAATAAAGTTCAAATTACTTGGTAAGCTGATCCAGATATCCTGACAGCTGATCTAAATATTCTCCATAAGCCTTCCAGTCACCTTCCTTCTGCGACTTGATGGCGTTATCGTAAGCTTCCTTGGCCTTGACAATCAGCTCGTCCTTGCTTGCGCCGGAGTTACCGCTCGACGCTGCTTGACTGCTTGTGCTGCCTGTATTCCCGGCACCATCACCGAACAGGTTCTCCAGCGCCTCATCGAGTGTTGATGCGTATGCAATCTTGTCGCCATACGCAACGATAACTCTTCTGACCTCCGGAATTGCCTGGTTAGAAGCCTCAAGGTATACCGGTTCGACGTACATGATGGAATTATTTACAGGAATTACAAACATGTCGCCGCGCCTATATGTTGTACCCGACGAATTCCAGAGCGAGAATTCCTTGGCGATCTCGGAGTTCTGGTCTATCTGCGCCTCGACCTGCATAGGACCGTACACTGTCTTGTTCTTAGGCAGCTTGTACACGACGAGCTTGCCGTATTCATCTCCGTCATTTCGCGCCATCATGATGGCTGTCATGTTCTGCTTGGACTTAGGTGTAAACGGAATCATATTGATAAATTCCGCTTTCTTCTCGCCCGGCAGGTTGAAGATGAAGAAGCTGGAGCTCATCTGCTTCTCCTTCGTGCCGTATATCTGATGGGCAACGTCCCACATGTCTTCCTTCTGGTAGAATACCTTGACCTCGTTCATGTGATACTTGGTATAAGCATTGGACTGAATATTGAGAAGCGTCGAAGGATATTTGAAATGCTTCCTGATTCCCGCAGGAACCTCATCACTGCTCTTAAACAGCGTTGGGTATATCTTGGCGTACGTCTTGGCAATAGGATCGTTGTTATCCACCACGTAGTAGTTCACATCGCCGTTGTAAGCGTCTACAACAACCTTAATTGAGTTCCTGATATAGTTCGTCGTTCCAATCTGACCGGAATATGGTTCAGAGTAAGGATAGTTGCTGCTGGTCGTGTAAGCGTCAATAATCCAATATAATTTGCCATCGACAACTGTCATATATGGATCCTTCTCGTAGTCGAGATAAGGCAAAATCTTGTTAACCCTCTCGAGTATGTTACGGTTGATGATGATCCTCGAATCCTTGTTGATGTTCGACGACACAAGCATCTGCATGCTGCCCTCTCTTATGGAGAAGAGCAACCTGTTGATAAATCCGAGCTTAATGCCCGCCTTACCCTTGTACCTGGTATACTTGTTAGCATTTCCGTCCGGATAATCGAACTCCTGCTCGTCGCCGTTAACTATGATGTAATTGTTGGTGAGCTCACCGAAGTATATCTCCGGTCTCCTGATCTTGATCTCCGGTATGCTTGACTCCGGCGGAATGTTCTTGATCATTACATCCGGCTGTCCGTTCGCCGTAACCGAGTTGACCTTGGACAGCGCTACTCCATACCCGTGAGTGTATTTGAGATGCTTGTTGATCCATGTGTCGCTGATTTTGTTCTCGTTAATTTCTCTAGTCGAAAGGTAGGCCTGTGTCTCTGAGCCGTTGATCTCGTATCTATCTACGTCGACGTCATTGAAGTCGTAGTACTGACGTATACTCTGCGTCTGATTGTAATAATCCTTTACAGGCTCATAATCGTTAATCCTGATATTGCTCATTGTCGGCTTGTTGTTAGCAATATCCGCTGCAGTCAGATTGTTATCCGCTGCAAAGGAATCCACCTTAATCTTGTCAAGTCCGTACGCGTGGTTCGTATACTCGATGTTGTTCTTGATATACTTGCTTTCCTTGTTGATCTCGTCAGGAGTTACTATCAGGCTCTGTACACCGAGCTTGAGTGCAGTGCCGATAACCAGTACGCCAATCATGATAGCGGGGATCCTTATCAGCTTCCGATACTCCTTCTTGTGCACGTGTCTGACAAGCGTGACAGCTCCGATAACGGAGAGAACTGTTATCAAGATATAAGCCTTCTGGGTAATAGCGATATCTGTAAATCCTGCGCCATAGACCGTGCCTGTGTGTGCATGCAGCAGGGTAAACTGCTTGAGCACAAAATGTATTCCGAGCATGATATAGAAGATAACACCCAGAATCATCGCCTTTCCGGACGCCAGGCTGAACAGATGATCGATGTTGAGGCGGTTGACCTCTCGCCTCTTCGCTCTTCCCTTCCTGTTCTCCTTGGTGACGCCCTTGACAAACTTGCGAGCCATATCTTCGAAGGGATCTCTGCGCTCAAACGGTATGCTGTTATCCGATCTGTCGTAGTTCTCACGCTCCTCGTCAGCTGTATTTCCAAACTCCTCAAAATTATCATCTCTATCGAATCTGTCGAAGATATCCGGTGTCCTGACGGACAGCAGGATTGCATAGTAGATGAGAGTTACGATTACGACTCCGACGATAACGAAAATCGCAATCGAGTTGAGCTTGGTAAGGAACTCGAGCTTGAACACATAAAAAGATATATCCAATCCGAATATCGGATCCTTGAGGCCAAACTTCGTAGAATTTGCGAACATCAGGAATGACTGCCATGTGTTTGTGGCGGAAACAACTGCAGCAATGAGACCAAACACCACTGAAACCACCCAAGACAGCACGTTGAGTCTGTGCATGTTGGGAATCTCATGTGACTCTATCTTGCTGAAATAGCCCTTACGAAGACTGTTGAGGTACAGTCTAACCAGTAGTCCGGCGATTATGAATATCGGAATACCGAGCTTAACCTCTGTCAGAATCTGTGTCCAGAATACCCTCGTGAAGCCCAGCTCGCTGAACCACATCCAATCAGTCAGGAAGCCTACGCAGGTGCCGAGCACAATCAGAATCAGAAGCACAAACAGCAGAACGCTACGTAATCTCTTGCCGCGCTTCTTTTTACCTGAGTGGTCCTCCGACCTTTTAAATTTTCCAAAATTATCCAGTATACGCATGATTTTCTCCAAAAACCACATAATGCAGCGGTAGCTGTTAAGCCTGCCGCTGCATTTACGTTTAAATTACCCTTACAATAGCAATTCAGATTTATCACCCAGCGATGCGAAATTTGTAAATTTTCCAATGATTCCGCTAATCTGTTGGGCGATACCGCTATCCGGTGCAAAGTTGAGTATCAGTATTACCACCAGCAGCAGAACCAGTAATATCGCTACAATTACCGCTATTACAGTGAGCACACCGCCTTTGCCTACTTCTTCATCATCGTCGTCATCGACAACTGTAGGATCTGCTGCACTTGCTGCGATAACAGCCTTCTGAACGGGTGAGCTAACCAAGGTGGTGGCAGGCGTAACAGGCTCAGTCACGTTTGCACTCATGCTCAGCTCTGATCCTTCCTCATTCTTAGCAGCCTCAAGCTTAGCCGACTCTGCCTTAACTGCAGCCTCAACAGTCTCATGATGACCCTCAACTGCAGGAGTCTCCTCAGTCTCGTTCTCATCCTGATAGTCCGCAAGCACGTCTTCCATCAAAGTGTAATCTGCGCTTCCGTCCTGCAGCTTCTTGTACTCTTCATCGAGCAGCTGCTGGAATTCTTCGTTCTTGCGATATAGAGTATAGAATTTGTCGATCTTACGAGTTGCCTCCATACTCTTGTCATCTACGTCTTCTCCAAAGAGGTCTTTCTGAAGGTCATCAATCGACATAACCTCTTCCTGCGTCGGAGTATCTGTATCATCAGCAACTGCATAATTATTAGCATCTGCAACATCATCTGCCGAGAACAGTATATTTGCCTCTTCATCCGGTTCACCATCTATAGTGTCAAAGCCAAGTCCGGCAAGCTCTGTTTCTGCACTTGTAAGTCCGCCCTTTGCGGTCGAAGCGTCCTTGCCAAGCGCTGCTGCAGATTTTGTCTCGGCTGCAGGCGCAGCAGTCGGTGCTGCAACCGGCTCGTTTGTCAGCTCTTCAACTGATACGATGTCTCTAGACGGCAGCTCAACAGTTTCAGATGGATCTTTGCCGAGTAGCTCAGCTAATCTCCTCTGAAGATTTGCAATCTCGCTCTCGATTTCCTTAGCTACTGCAGACTCAGCATCTGCCGTTGCAACTACTGCACCATTTGCTGCCCCGGCCTTAACCTCAACTGCCGCTTCAGAAGCCTGTGTAATCGGCGCCTTGACATCCGTCTCAGCTTCTACTGCTGAAACCACAGGTGCTTCAACCTTAGTCTCTGCCGACTTCACTTCATCACCGGAAGCGTCCCCCATATAGAGCTCGGAATAGTTCACCGGCTCATCATAAGGAACATCTATATCCTCGTCACCAAACGTGAAATCATCAACCTCGACATCCTTAAGCTCTGTCTTAGGTGCGAGATCATACTCTGTTTCCGGTTCCTTGCTGTCGTCTGTAACCTCATCGTACGAGAATGTCTCCGGTTCATCGTCGTCATCCTCATCGTCAAGCTCTACGTCTTCAGCTGCACGCTCCTCGGCACGTGAGACTCTACTTGGCGTCACGTAGTCGAGATACTGACTTAAAGTTTCTTCGTCCTCATCTGTGTCTTTGATATCTACATCGAAGTTAAACAGGTCATCGTCGGTCTTGTCTGCCGGCTCTTCGTCCTTGTCATCGCTTCCGTGCATAAACTTGGACAGCTCGGACTCAAATTCATCCTCCGGAAGCTTAAACTCATCTCTGGTCTCAGCCGCTGAAACGTGAACCATGTCGTCAACAAAGTTATGTGGCGGCTCTGCCCGGAACACCTCCTCGTGCGACTTGCGACGAGCGTTGATATACTCATCGAAATCAGCCGAAGCTGCATCGAGTCTATCCGAAGCTTCCTTCTCACCTGATTCTGCTGCTTTCTCGTTCTGCTCGAGCTCAGCAACTATATCATCCTTGAGTTCTGTATAACCATGTGTATGTTCTCTGTCTGCGTCAGGAAGAATCGGTTCGCTGTAGTCAAAATCGTCAGCAGTCGACGCATCTTCAGCTGCCTTAGCCGCCTTCTCCCGTTCTTTCTTCTCCTGCTTCATAACCTCGATAAAATTCATCGTGCGTCCACGCCCGGCTGCCGGAGCAGCGGCAGAATCGCGCTTAATCATTTCCTCGAGCGGATCAACTGTCTCGGTCTTAACCTCGGGCTCGGCTGTCTTAGGCGCTTCCCACCCGGTATTGAATGCATTGAACGAATGAGTTGCCGTCTCCGTGTCTCCATCGTCTATGCCGGTTGTCTCCCAAGGCGATCTGACGTTTCTCACAGGTTTCTTATGACTCTCCTCGATCACCGAGCTCCAATCAAAAGAGACTGAAGAGACTGAGCCGGTTTTCTTCTTAGGCGCTGTAACTTCGGAGTCTACAGCTCCGAAACCAAAGTCGAACTTCGTAGAAGATTCGCTCTTGTCCATCATATTTCCTTCTGTATTCGACGAACTAAATGCTGTATGTTCGTGTACTGACTGTTCTGCATCGGGATTGATTCTTGCACCACATACGCTGCAAAATCTAGCGCCCTCTGCTACTTCGTTGCCACAATTGCTACAGAACATTATTACCTCCCAAATTGCTTAAGCACACACTTGATATACCATCCAGCATGCCCGGTTGTTAATCTTCTATAAAGATTCATTGGAAATTATACATCAAGGAAATATTAATATCAAGATTTCGCTTGCAATTAGTGGAATTTGCGCACTATATGAGTTAATTATCGGTAAATTATCCTGATTTTGCACTATCCTTTTGTGTTTCGATTCCGAGGCTATTTAATTGCACCGCGGCGATGGTGCTGCTCCCACGCTTTATTGACTGTCTCCGCCAATTCATTTATATAGCTGTATAATAGCGCACCGGCTCGATCATGATCTTGGATCAACGCCGGTAGTTCTTAGCAATCTTTATTGTTGCCGGCGGATACAGGCGGATACTTTTTTCAAAAAATCCCATTATTATGCTTGACGAGATATTAAATCGATGCTAGAATACATAAGCTGTCAGGCAGACAAATTAATATGTGTGATTAGCTCAGCTGGCAGAGCACCTGACTCTTAATCAGGGTGTCCAGGGTTCGAACCCCTGATCACGCACCACGCAAAACACCGCAATTCCAATGAGTTGCGGTGTTTTTCTGGGTCTATACCTTTCTTTGTGGTTTAAGGGGTAGCTATTCCGCAGATTGGGGTCTAAAATACACCGTGCCTATGTCAGCTTTTGTGGTGTAAGTGCGGTGCTTTTTCCCTTTGCCATGCTATCATTTTTGGGGAATCGAGAAAGCATGAAAGGAACTTAATAAATATACGAAAAAACTTATCATAAATATGTTTAACCTGGAACAGCATATATTGAACAACTGGATATTATATCGTGCGGTAATGAGAGTTTTGTAACTATTACATTACAAGTTAAACCTGCTGTTTGCCCTCGATGTAGTAACTACTCCAGCATAATCTACGATTTTTCTCATTAGTTCATAAATGCACAAGATTGTCAGTTAAGTATGTTAGTATTGATATGTGGAATACTTTATAGAGATATTGTCTCTGAGTATTTTCCTAAAGCAGTGATTTGCGTTGACAGTTTTCATGTCATACGAATGATTAATCATGCTCTTGCAGCTAAGCTCCTTTTGCCGAATGGCCTTCTATTTTTTAATTTTTTGCCACATATGCATTATCATCTAACACTTGTTTCTCAATAGTATTTTTTATTTTTACACCCAAAGCCAATACCGTTTCCATATCGGATACCGTACCTGTTCCGAAAGGGTTGAACGACGTATTCCCTGTAATAGTTCTGTATTCTTTTGGCCTGGCTCTAAATGATATATTATCTTCTTCAGTTCCTATATCTACATGGACCAGCTTATCGTTTGAAGCTTTTATTTTACAGGACAGGATTTTACCCGACACAACTTCCTTTTCATTTTTCCAAATTCTTATACTGAGCTCGTCTAAATTCACAACAAATTTATTTGCTGCATTTTTCCGAGCTTTCTTAATCAAAAAATATGTCAGATACAGTGCCGGCACAAATACAAAAGCTCTAAAGAGTAGCGGTGCGCTTCTGAAAGAAGCATACATTTCTGAATAAAATATTATCAAATAAGTTGTCAGCGCGGGAAGCAAAATACTTACCGGCAAGCATAACCCCATAACAATATCATCCTTTGATGTCCCGGCTACAAATTCAAACCTCTTCATTTTGTTTTATCCACTAATATCATCCTTCTACTACAATTTCAAATTCTCCAGCTTGTTGTCCTGTCGCTTTATCTTGCGCGTAGTCGTCCTGACGAAGTCCTCCTTGCGCACGTAGACCTCGCGTATACGCTTGAATGGGGCGAGTCCCATATTCAGCTCAGTGATCACGCCCTTGAGCAATGTCTCCAGCTCACCGTCCGCCGGAACGCTACCGAGCTCGTACTTTATCTCATCCTTGTCAGGCAGCAGCTGCACTGCAACCACGTCCTCGGCTTTGCCGGACGCAAAAACCATCGAATCGGAGATATAAGGATGTCTGTTGATATAATCCTCGATTTCCTCCGGATAAATGTTCTCCCCGGCCTTTGTGACGATTACGTTCTTGGCGCGTCCTGTCAGGAACAGCCAACCATCCTTATCAAAATATCCGACGTCCCCGGTTCTCAGCCAGCCGTCCTCAAGCACTGCCGAAGTCTCCTCGGGAAGGTTGTAGTAACCAAGCATGACATTTGGCCCCTTGTAGATGATCTCTCCGACACCTTTGGCGTCCGGGTTGATGATGCGCACGATACCTGTCTCGACCGGAACTCCAACCGAGCCTGACTTATCGTACCTGGTCTTAGCAGAGCTCTGCGGAGTGCCTGTGATCAGCGGCGTGCATTCCGTCATACCGTAGCCCTGAAGCACGATGATACCGAAGTCTTCAAAATCCCTGCAAATATCAGGTGCCAGTGCTGCAGCTCCCGTGATAACTATGCGCAGCTTGCCGCCGAGCTCGTTGATAATCTGCTTGAATACTGTCCTGCTGACGTTGATACCGAACCTGCGTGCATTGCGGCTAGCCTTAACGGCTCTCCTGAACGTCTTCTCCTTACCGGACTTTTTGATAGTCTTCATGATGCGACCGTGAATCATCTCCAGCACCCTCGGTACTACGATGACTACGGTATTCTGCGCCTCGTGCATGTTCTTAACTATATATTTCATGCCCTCGCAGAACGCTGTGCTGGCTCCGCGGTAGAGTACCAGCAGCATTCCCAGTGTACATTCGTACGTATGATGGATAGGCAGGATTGACAGCGTCTTGTCCCACGGATGGATGTTGGCGATACGGCACACGTCCATGATGTTGACCGTGATATTTCGGTGGCTGAGCACCACACCCTTAGGGGTGCCGGTCGTTCCCGATGTAAACAGGATTACCGCCATGTCGTCAGGATTAAGCTCTGCATCCGTGAATGCAGTGTTACCCTTCTTCAGCTCAGCTTCGCCCTGCATTAACAAATCTCTCCAGCGGTATAACCTTCTACCGATTCTTTCAAATGCACTTGTATCCTTGAGCAGCGATTCCGGCTTCGCGTCGAGAGACGTTCTATCCCCGTAGAACTCGGTGACTATCAGGTTCTCGATTGTGATGATATTTGACAGCTTGAAAGCGCATTCTGCCGAGCACACAACCGTATGGCAGTTTGCAGCATCCAGCAGATTCTTGATCTCATCTCCGCTGAGATCCTTATCGATCGGTACGACAACCATTCCCGAATTCATGGTTGCCAGATATGAAGCAATCCACTCATAGCTGCCCTCGCCGATAACCGCAACGCGGCGTTCGTCATCGACTAACTGCAGCAACATAGTTCCAAGTGCTTCAACGTCGTGAGCCAGCAGTTCATACGAGATGGGCAGATATTCTCCACCTCTCTCGGCTTTGACCCAAAAGGCCGCTCTCTCACTGTATCGCTCTACGCTACCATTCAGCAGATCCTTGAGCGTAGTCATCTCTCTGATATCCTTGTACCAATAACGACCGCATTCCGAGCCCCTTCGTTCAATGAAGTCATTTGCCCCAAACGGCTTTGACACGGATTCTGCTGCAGCTCCGGCTTCAATCACACTGTTGTTCTCATTCATGGCAAGCTCCCCCTGCTCGTTTTCCCTATTTTCAGAGTTTCGTCCTATATGATATCACAAATTTTATATAAAAATAAGGCGCACGTTCTTTGTACGAAACTTTCGCATCGCTTTGTGTGCGGAATTTTCACACAGACTTTAGATTCAATTTAGACGTGTTTGGTACAATCAGCTCTGTAAGTTATTCTGAACGTAAGGAGACTGTATGAATTATACTAAGATTAGAACGACTGCACACATCGTGTCACTCATATGCTTACTACTCATTTTCGTAGTATCTACGAGCAAGTATGTTGCAGCTGCTACTCAATCTGATTCTACTCGTACCGGCATCCCCGCTAAGATAACTGCTCAGCACAAGCAGGAATCCGACATTCCAGATTGCACTGAGATCGAAGTTGCTGTCGATGCTGCTTCCGTATCTCTTCCTAACATAGCAGATGCAGCAGCAGATAGGGTCGCTGATCATGCGACCGCCAGCACGTATTCAGCTCCTTTGGTTGCAACCGGAAACAGCAAGATCAAGGAAGCCGAAGAACAGAAGAAGGAAGAATCCAGGAAAAAGGCTGCAGAAGAGGCTAAAGCAGGTGGTTCAAGCCGTGACGGCTCTGTTACTTACACTTACAACGGAAGCATTCTCAGCAAGTCCAGAGGCACCAACAATGGACCTTCGGGCAAGGAGACTTACTACAACCTCAACATGTCGAGAGTGGTTGCTGCTATGAGCAGATACGGGTATTCGTCCTCAGACTACTGGGTCAGAGCAGATGGAGCTAAGATGCTCGGCAAATATGTAATGGTTGCTGCTAACTATAATAAACACCCTAAGGGTTCTCTGGTTGCTACATCACTTGGAACCGGAATCGTCTGTGATACAGGAGGTTTTGCAGCGAGTCATCCAACTCAGATAGACATCGCGACAAATTGGTAAGCTTTTAGGGCTTTAATGTTGGCATTTGCACAAGCAAAGGCTCCCATGATCCTAGCGCCGAATGGATGTCAAACGATAAACCTCTATACTATAGATTTATATAGCTGATGCGGGTTTTTGTTAAAATAAGAAGCTGTACGTGCTTACCACCGGCTTGTGTGCCGCTTACAGCAGCAGGAGTTTTTGTTAAAATAAGAGACTGTACATGTTTTGTGCAAACTACAAGCGCTGATATAGGATTTGTTAAAAATTACGGATGGGCAAGAACCGCTTTTTCGGTTTCTGCCCACTCTTCAATAATACAGCAGTTTAGTCAGATTCATAAGGTCTGCCTAAAACAAGCTTATTTATATTATAGGTTTTTCCTGCCGGGCGTTCTTCAAAACAGATTCCCGGCGGGGAAGGCTGTTTCTTCGGTAGGTGAATAGCGCAATCATTCTTCATTGTTGTGCTCGGAATATTGTAAATTTTCATTCACACTGCCCCTTTTCAGATTCTTTTATGATAAAATCCAACCTATGAAAATTTTAGTAATTGTGATGTTTATACTCATGTACGTTGTGATGATCTTCTTCCAGAAATTCCGCGTGCATGCCGCGTTGATTTCAGCAGCGGTTTTTTTAATAGCCGGTGTAATGTCACTGAGCACTGCGATTCAATCTGTGAACTGGAATATCCTGCTGATGATATCCGGCACGATGATTCTCGTGCATTATTTCATCGATTCAAAGATGCCGAACAAGCTTGCCGACATACTTCTGGACAGGTCAAAAAACATGATGATGGTCATCATCTTCATGTCCCTTTTCTCCGGATTTATTTCCGCATTTGTTGACAATGTTGCAACGGTTCTAATGGTTGCGCCTGTAGGACTCGCCATCTGCCGCAAGCTCAATGTATCTCCGGTTCCGATGACTCTATCGATCGCAGTTTCTTCAAATCTGCAGGGGGCGGCAACACTCGTTGGAGATACGACTTCAATGATGCTCGCTTCTTATGCAAAGATGGATTTCTCATCCTTCTTCATATTCCACGGAAAACCGGGGATGTTCTTTGCCGTTGAATTGGGAGCTCTTGCGACAGTACCTGTTATGATGGTGTTATTTAGAAAAAGCAAACAACCTGTTGAGGCTAAAGAATTTACTGAGATCAAGAATATAGTTCCAACCTACATGTTGATCGGATTGATAGCAACACTGATATTCGTGTCATTCTTTCCTAACAAGCCGGATATGACGAACGGCGCCATCTGCATGACGTTTGCAGTCGTTTCCATCATTATCGACTATGCGAGAACAAGAGATGGAGACCGTACAATCGCAGCTTTGAACGGCGCGGATATAGAGACACTGCTCCTGTTGTTCGGACTGTTTATCATAATTGCCGGGCTTACCGAAGCAGGTGTGATAAGAGACATTTCAAATCTTATCGTGCGCACAGGTGGGAACAATATGTTTCTCCTATACACTATTATCGTCTGGGGTTCAATACTCATCTCGGCATTTGTCGACAATATCCCATACGTTGCAACCATGCTCCCTGTCTTGCAGGGTGTAACCGCTTCGTTGGGTATCGACCCGACAATGCTGTATTTCGGGTTGCTCTGCGGAGCAACGCTGGGCGGCAACCTCACTCCGGTCGGAGCATCTGCAAATATCACTGCGGTGGGGATTCTCCGCAAGAACGGCGAGATAGTAACCTTTGCCGACTTCATGAAGATCGGTGTTCCGTTTACGCTGACGGCTGCTACAGTCGGATATGTATTTATCTGGTTCGTATACAGCTAGGCAGACATATAAATATTCACCAAAGGTGAGTCTATATCCTCTTTTTGTGAATTTAACGACTGCATCTAAACGATGCTGCCCCTGCTCCGACTTGCCGCAGCAATATCAATCTTCCGCATAGCAGTCATTAAGAGCAGGCTTTATTTAACTTGCTATTTACCAAGCTTCCTGAGCACCTCTATCAGACTCAAATCCGAATCGTAAACCGGCTTTCCGGCGGTATTGAGCTCACCGATCGACACATTCTTATTCTTTCCGTGAAAGTCGCTGCCTCCGCTGACGAGCAAGCCTCTCTCTCGAGCCATCTCGATCAGCATGGATATCTCCGCTTCGTCATATCTGGAATAGTAGCATTCGAGACCCTGAATTCCGAGGGTCTGCAGGATATCCAGTCTACTCTCGAGTTCGGCTCTGCCCATGTGCTTCTCGTTCTCACCACCCAGCGGATGTGCCCAGACGGCAATTCCCCCGGACCTTCGGATAGCCCGTATCGCCTGCGCTGCGGGGATCCTGTTGTCAACTCCAAATTCCAGATACCTGTTTATAACCTCAGTTCTGGTTCCCGGGATACCTCGCCTCATCAGAATGTTGGCGATATGCGGCTTGCCGGCAGCCGGAATCGCTTCCAGCTCACCTATCTCATTGGCGGTCAACTCTATACCATTCACCTCCTTGAGGTGCTCTATCCTGATAGCCAGCTTAGCCTCACGCTTGGCTTCGGCTTCCGTGAGAGCCTCTACGAAGGCCGGATGTGTCTCATCGTACGAGTATCCGAGGATATGGCATTTGATAGTGCCGGATTTGCAAGAGAATTCTATCCCTCTGTAAAATTCCATCCCCTTCGGAACCATGTCTGCCACTCGAGTCGCCCCGGCTACCGTGTCGTGATCGGTAAGCGAGAATACTCTCACCCCAGACGCCTGCACTCTGCGCACGACCTCCTCCGGACTGTAAGATCCGTCGGATGCGTTGGTGTGCAGATGCATGTCGACCAACAGTTGATCCTCCTTCAATGCCTACACCAACCTTTCAATTCAAACTTTGCTTAAACTGCAGGACAGCTACTTCTCCGGTTCAAACTTCATGCCTTTAGTCTTGGCCACTTCCTTGCCCTCGGCGCTAAATACAGCTTCGACACCCTTCTGCTTCTTGATGAAGGCCTTGCCGCCGTCGACACCCTTCATAAGACAAATTGTGCTCATAGCATCGACATCCATCGAACGACCTTTCTTTGCTACCAGGCTGACTGCTTCAAGTTTAGTCTCTGCCGGATAGCCAGTCCTGCTGCTCAGCACGTGATGATAGATCTTGCCGCCCTGCTTGAACTGCCTCTCGTAGATTCCCGAGGTTACGACCGTCTGATCTTCGGCCTTTGTTGTACCGATTATCTCTGTCCTGTCTGTAAAAGGTTTCTCGATACCTATAACGAAATCGCTGCCGTCCGGCTTACCTCCAATAGTCACAATATTGCCGCCGAGGTTGATAACCGCCGAGGTTACACCCTCCTGCTCCAGCACCTTGGTTATCTCGTCTGCAACATAACCCTTGGCGATTCCTCCCAGATCAAGCTTGGCCTGCGGGTCAGCCAATCTGATCTTGTTGCCGTCAAACTGCACGTTCTTGTAGTTGACATGCTTCAGTGCCTCGGAAATTTTGGAAGAATCGGGAACCTGCGGATTTTCCGCCTGAAAATTCCACAGACCCGATACGGAGCCGATGGTAATATCGAAGTCGCCGTCGGACAGCTCGCCGTATTTGACACCTGCCTTTACGACCTTCAGGGTATCCTTCCCTACAGTAACCCAGTTTCCGCCGGCATTGTTGATCCGGCTGACCTCACTGGAATCGATGGTGTTGCTGAGCGTGTTCTCAAGCTCGCGGCAGCGGTTGTAAGCCTTGTCAATAGCCTTGTTGGCGCGATCCGCATCCAGTCCGCCCTTCATATCGTATACAGATAGCTTGCAGACAGTATCCAGATAGAAGCCCTCCTTTGAAATCGGCTCAACATCCTTGGTGTTATGGCATGCGGTCTGTGTTATAATTACCGTTGCGATTATTATGAATAATAATGAAAGTTTTATGGTTTGTCTTTTAATTCTTATCAATGTAGTACCTCATATCGTGGGGTGACGGGGAATAACATATAATGATCAAAGGATTTGTAAGAAAAGCTGATATTGTCCTCTTCATCATCCTCATATCGTGTGGTATCGCCTCATCAGTATGGCTCAGCATGACAAGCCATTCGGGTGACAAGGTGAATGTGACAGTAGACGGCAGAGAGTACGGTGTGTACAAGCTGTCCGAGGATAGAACAATCGCTATCAAGCGAGGCAATAAGCTCAACATAGTCAAAATAAAACACGGTTCCGTGACGATGTCCGAAGCGTCGTGCAACAATCAGGTATGCGTCAAGCATAAATCGATCAGCAAAACCGGCGAGAGCATCATCTGCCTGCCTAACAAGGTGGTCGTTGCAATCAGCGGAAAGGGGGCGAACAGGTATGACTCGGTCTCGAGCTAAACGCTCAAAGGGTTCACAGCTCGGCACACCGCGCGGCCGCAGCAAAAGTGTCGCAACCGTTGCGCTGCTTGCATCTCTAGCGCTAATTCTATCGTATGTCGAAGCTATTATACCATATACACCGGGGATTCCGGGCATCAAATTAGGGATAGCTAACTTGGTTGCAGTGGTTGCGCTCTACAAGCTGTCTGCCAAGCATGCGCTTCTGTTAAGTTCCATTCGTGTTGTAGTTGCAGGTCTGCTCTTCACGGGAGTTTTTGGCATGCTGTACTCACTCGCAGGTGCGACAATCAGCCTTATCGGAATGATCCTGCTCAAGAAAACCGACATCTTCAGCGTCACCGGTGTCAGCATGGCCGGAGGCTTCCTGCACAACATGGGGCAGCTGATGATAGCAGCTATCCTGATTCAAGATATAAGGATCTTCTACTATCTGCCGGTGCTGATGATATCGGGGACCGTCGCGGGAATTGCTATAGGTATTGCGTCGGAGATGGTGATAAGACGTGTGAAGCTTATATAATAGCATTCGCTATTGTATTTCCGTGGTTATGTCCTATACTCTGTTGTCCTAATACCTTATATATAATCATGCCGCCAGTCGGCTTGCTGCCCGTATTCCACAGACCGCGCAGGTCGAGCCACTTGTACTCGCTGTAAGTGACAGCTTTTACCTTAAGCCCCTCAAGTGTCTCCTCGTATCCGTTGACGAGATACCAGTGCCACACGTACTCCTCATATCGCTTGTCCTTATGCCTGAGAGTCAGGAACGGTATGGGAAGTCCCGCGTCTATCTGCAGCTTGACCTTTTCCGCAGCCACCTTGTAGGGGTTATCGCCTCCAAAAGCATCCACCGCTATCCGCTCTTCCCCGGCATCACGCAGGTATCTGCTGTAACCGTCTACATATATGGATAGCTTGTTGATGCCCGTCAGTCTCGGACTTAGATATGGCTCCATGATGTGAGCAAAATCCACGTACTCCTTCCTGTTTATCTCCTTGCAATCGAAGGGATATAGCTCGGTCATGCCAAATTCACGCGCAAAATAAATGCTGCTCTCGCACGCTGTCTCCGCACCGCAGCCACCGAGCCGCATCCAGTAGGTTCGGAACCAATCCTGGTTGCCGCCATATGAATTCCCTATGTAATGATGATTTAATTCACTCTTCATACCCTATAATCCCCATCTGCAATTATCTGTCAGCAATCTATAAAAGTAAAAGCAGGGCAATCATGCCCTGCGTCGTATCGAAGTCCTAAATTCCAATCGGAATATGTCCTATGCCTCTAATGCTGCATTGAGCGCATTCACCAGCTGATCGGCGTCGATTCCGTGAACTGCAGCTGCCTGGCCTATTGACTCGCCCTGAGAAGCCGGGCATCCGATGCACATCATTCCGTGCTGGAAGAATGTCTGAATCAGATCAGGGTTCTCGTTGATAACGTCTCCGATAATCATATCCTTGTTGATAGTAGCCATATATATTTCATCCCCCTTCCGAATGTCATTTCTAAACGTCTACTGCAACATTAACATTTTTGGCTTTATAAAAGCAATAGCTCTTACGTACATTTTTAAATTCCTACTAATTCACTGTGAATTCACTTTACATATTGAAATTTAGTGCTATAATGAATTGTCAATTTTGCAAAATCTAATCGCACAATGCAATAAAAAGGATGCACAAGGGAGATGCTAATGTTAGAATTCAGACCTGTAAAACTGGAAGATCAAGACTTTGTCAAGACCGTCATTTGCTCAAGCGGATGTCACGGCGCTGACTACAGCTTTGCAAATCTATACATTTGGAGGCACGCATATGAGCCTGAAATTGCGTTCGTGAGGGAGCGTATAGTCATAAGAATGCCGAAGTACGGATATATATTTGCATATCCTAAAGGCAGCGGTGACGTGAAGCCGATAATCGAAGAGCTGCGCACCGACGCACACTCTCGCGGACAGAGGCTGGTGATGCGCGGACTCACACCTAAGACAATGGAGGAATTTGAACCAATCTACGGGGATCAGTTCAACATAGAAGAGAACCGCGAAGATGCCGATTATATCTACACAGTCGAGAAGCTCCGCGATCTGCGTGGCCGCAAGCTTTCGTCCAAGCGCAATCATATCAGGCATTTCGAGAGAAACGGCGAATGGGAGTTCAAGCTTATCGAAGGAGGCAAGGATATACAAATTGCCAAGGCTTTTGTGACAGAGTTCTACAAGGAGAAAGGCGACTCGGATCTGGTCAGGGAGGCCGACGCTATAGATCAGATGTTCGAGCACTACGAGGCACTCGGATTTTTTGGGGGACTACTATACCAGAAGGGCGCGCCCGTTGCTTTTACAGCAGCAACGCAGCTCGATCCTCTCACGATGGACGTCCATTTTGAGAAGGCTCTCCCCGGAGTCGAGGGCGGCTATACTATGGTCAACCGTGAATTTGCCAGGGCAATCTCCGAGAGGTTCCCTGACGTGGAATACATCAACCGCGAGGAGGACATGGGCATTGAAGGTCTCCGCAAGGCCAAGGAGAGCTATCATCCTGACATATTGCTCATGAAGTATACAGCTTATGAAAAATAAATATATCATCAGACCCAGAGAAGCCCACGACGACAGCGAGTTCATCGATCTGCGCAGAAAAGTATTTGGGGACGACAAGGAATTTATAGACTTTTTTGACAGCTGCTTCCAAGATGACTATCTGGATCTTGTAATCATCGAATCACTTGATGACAAGGAAGTCCTGCAGGCAGCGCTCACCCAGTTCAATATGGGACAGCTCGTAGTTCCCGCCTGGAAGCAGTCTTCCCTAGACGGCAAACAGATCGAGATCAGCTATGCCATCTGCACTGATAAAATCGCACGCGGTAAGGGCTACGGCTCTCATATTACAGTATATGCCAGAGAATTGGCCGAGAGCAGCCGCAAGCTGTCGATGCTCTCACCTGCTGAGCCGAGTCTGATAGATTTTTATGCTCCGCTCGGCTACAGAGAATTCATGTACGCAGAGCAAGGCGTCGTAGCCGCAGATCTTGCCGCTGCGCAATGCGAAATTAGGGATATACTGGCTGCAAGCAGTGCGGTTGCGAGCTGCGCTGAGTCCGATACCCTGACTGCGAGCTGTGCGGCTGCGGGTTGTGCGGCTGCGAGCTGCGCTGAGTCCGATACCCTGACTGCGAGCTGTGCGGCTGCGGGTTGTGCGGCTGCGAGCTGCGCTGAGTCCGATACCCTGACTGTGAGCTGTGCGGCTGCGGGCTGCGCTGAGTCCGATACCCTGACTGTGAGCTGTGCTGAGGCGAATAGTGATGATACAGATGGTAATATTCTCCCGGTTTCTGACGACTGGATAATAAAATTCGAGAATATTACCCCCGAAAAATACAACTGCTACCGGGAAGCGATTCTAGCGGAGCGCGCCCACATCAAATTGTCAGAGGGCGCGCTTCGATTCGTGGCCGGCTCTGCCGCCGGTGCGGGCTGTGCCGGCCTACTGCTTGTCAGCGCTGTCAGATGCGCAGGATCAGCAGATGGGGCGCAGCGGACTGCGCGCGCCGAGGCTGCGCACACTGCGCATGTGGCTACAGCAGCCGAGGCTGCTGCGGATGGGGCGCAAGGGGCTGCGCGGAATGAGGTCGGATTTGCTGTGAACCGAGCTGCGCGGGATGAAGCTGCTACGAGTGTGAACCGAGCTTCATCGGCTGATGTCGGACTCGATACAGGGGATGCGCTGCCCCTTGCGATCGCAGCATGTGAGACCGGCGAGGTGCCGGGCTCTCTCTTTGCGTCCGAGCTCCTTACCTTTAGTGAAGTCGGAGGCGACAAGGAGCTTGGCACTGCAATTGCGAAGGCGCTCGCTGCCAGATCCGGCAAGCATAGCTGTGAATACATGATGCCCGGCATAGCCGGCAGCAAATCGACTGCTGCGTTGGGTCTGCTTGCTGCCGACGACGATGATCTGACGGAGATATACGGGGGAGAACAAGGTGAGTATCTGCCTTATATGGGATTTACATTCGGCTAGGAGCTTAATAGGCTATCTAAATTCGATTACTCCCACTCTTCTTTTTCTACTGTCCATTATATCCCAAAGCGTCATTTCCGCTTGACCACCGAAAAAGTTATAGCACCAATATAACCGCAAAAGAGGGAATCCGATTAACGAATTCCCTCTTTTGCTAAAGGATAATCAATCTAAAATTAATCATCTTCATTAGACACTAATGTCTTTTTCTCCTGATAGTAACAGTACCTCCAAGACCTCCAAGAGATGCAAGTAGAAGAATTGCGAATGGTATGATGTTATTATCATCACCAGTTTTAGGCTTACGTATGCCTGGAACTGTTTTCTTAGGTGTTGGATTCTTAACAACGTTAGTGTCTGAATCGTTGAATCCGTCTCTAACAGTTGCTTTGTTAATTACCATCACTTCATAAGCATCTTTGTTAACTTGTACGGTAAATGTTACCTTATAGGTTTTTCCAGCCGCTACCTTTTTCGTCCATGTTACCTTTCCATCAGCAAATACACCATCATTATCCGCAGATACGAATGTTGTGTATGTCGGTATATTATCTGTAATGGTTATATCACGTTCCGATCCGGTTGTATTCTTATAAGTAATTGCATATGTCAATTTTTGCCCTGGTTCAACTTTCTTACCATCAATATTGGTTGTTGTACCATACTTGAATACTTCCTTCTTTGGTTTAGTTGGTGTTGGATTATGAGTTTCATTTGTTTTGTACTCATTAGTTCCATCGTTAACCTTAGCTACGTTATCGATAGGTGCTCCGTTAACATCATTATCCACCTTTACAGTGAATTTAACTTTTACACTCTGATCCTTTGCTACGGCAACATTCCACTTAACTATTCCGCCAGACTCTGTTCCGCCATTGTCTGCTGATACAAACTTGGTGTGTGCAGGAATCTTATCTGTAATTGTAGCGTTTACATCCTTGCCGGTTGTGTTCTTGTAGGTGATTGCATATGTTAGTTCCTGTTCAGGTTCTACACGCTTACCATCAATATTGGTTGTTGTACCACCTTTGAACACTTCCTTCTTTGGCTCGGTTGGTGTTGGGTTATGAGTCTCATTTGTTTTGTACTCATTTGTTCCGTCATTAACCTTAGCTACGTTATCGATAGGTGCTCCGTTAACATTCTTATCCACCTTTACAGTGAATTTTACTGTTTTGCTTTCACCCTTTAGTACAGCAACATTCCATGTAACAATTCCGCCGGATTCTGTTCCACCATTGTCTGCCGATACAAACTTGGTGTGAGCAGGTATCTTATCCTTGATTGTAGCGTTTACGTCCTTACCTGTTGTGTTCTTGTAAGTGATCTCGTATGTGAGTTCTTCTTCTGGCTGTACTACCTTACCATCTATCTTAGTTGTTGTACCGCCCTTGAATACTTCTTTCTTTGGCTCGGTTGGGGTATGTACCTTTACCGGTTTTGACTTAACCGAATACTCATTATTGATAGTTAATTTGAAATCGTTTTTATAAGTTGTTCCTTCCTTTGTAACCGTTCCAGTTATTACAGGTGCAGAGATATTCACTTCTGCATTCAAATCTGCATTTATCGTGTTTAGATAATCTGATTTTGCACTAAATTTGATCTCATTAGCATCTTTATCATAAGCAACATCATAATTAGGACTCGCTTGCTTTGTTCCCGCTAGATCCAGCTTATATCCTTCCGGTAGCTTATCGGTAAACACAAGTGAATCAATTTTCTCATGACCGGCAGGTAAAGACGCTACATTCAAAACGAATTTTACAATAGAGTCTTTCAAGACCGCATGATTATCTATATCAGCATCATTCTGATCGTTTACTTTCTTTTCAACAGATGGTTGATAGAACAACACATCATAATGATAGCTTGCCTGTATATTAGGGCACTGTGGTTCCTCAGGCGGTGTCGGTTTTACAGGTTCTACCGGCTTAACTGGTACACCGATTGCTTTGATGTCCGAGTTAAATGCAAACCATATTGCTTTTCTGTTTCTTGATCCAAAAGTGACTTTAATCGTCTTCCCTACTGTTTTTCCTACAATAGCCCCATACCATTTATTTGGAGAATTACTTGTATCCCAAGCAACAACCTCAAATCTTGAACCATTTTTAACATGCTCATTTGATCGTGTGCTTGATATTGCGACTCCATTACCATTATCTCTTATTGAAGATCCGTGAATTTGAATGTACTGTCCATTAAAATCACGAACATACTCGCTTCTATCCACACCATTATCATAGTCACGATTTAAAGAAGCAAAACTTATCAGCGCTCCAGTCACATCAATCGGCTGACCATCTTCTCCATAATAAGTAACTTCCATTTCAATTTCGGCATTTGCTCCCAAATCGGAATAGTTGATTGTAACGGTTGGATCATAATAAAGAATTGCAGGGATTTTAGTCTTTCCACTTGCTGTAAGTGTTCTTAAAGTATACTTATATTCTACTCTAGTAATTTTTTTCCCTTCAAAATAGGAGTTTTGCAAATTTGAATAATAAGCCGTCACCGTCTTATTTTTTTCTAAGAAAATTCGAAAAGCTCCCTCGTCATTTGAGTACCTATCATACTTTAATGCAATATTATAAATCTCACTCCCTACTGGATAACCCATTCGTACAACTTCATTTAACCAATCAGTACTACGATAAATTTTTGTATTAACCGATGGTTTAGCGTTTGGTTCCGCTTTGAAAAGAAGCGTCTGTGAATTTGGTTCTTCCATATAGCCATCTGTTTTTTTCTTTTTTTCAAGCTCTTCCATTGCCTTGTTGTACTTGACCATTTCCTCATCATACTTTTTCTTGGCAATGTTGTATTTTGCTAATTCTTCGTCATATTTTTTCTTAGCAATCTCATAAGCCTTCTTCTCTTCTTTGCATTTGGCTACTGCTTTCTTAGCTTCCTCCAATTCCTTTATCTGTTGTTGATAATCCGTCTTGATTTCACTTATCTTGGCATCAACTTCAGCTTTGGATTTAGCTATGCCTTTGTCAATATCCTGAGTTTTATTTACAGGTACTCCGGCGTCTTTTGCGGACTGTACAGCCTTATCCAATTCTGTTCGATCCACTTTGGTTTCAATACCCTTTGTGGCATCTGCACCAAAAGCTTGCATAGTCGGGACCATCGTATTAAACATCATCAAACACGATAATCCCACTGTAAACAACTTTCGGATTGTCGCTTTCAGTTTCGCTTTCATAATTGTTCTCCTTTCTATTTGTATTCCGCTCGTCATTATAGTTTACAGCCTTATAATTGCTTGAAAAAATGCAAACTATAGATGGATAGCTTTATATAAACTTGAAAGCAAAGCGTACAATAAAATTCTATCGCTGTAACCATATCATAAACAGCAATATAATACTACCTTAATTAGTGTATGCTCAACAATTCGTTGTTAGAAAGTTGGCTCTAAACTGAGTCCAACATTCGAACCCTTTAATTTACACTCTAAGTGCAACAATTAAATAATGACCCATACCCTTGGTATAATGGTGTTTGTGAAGACATCCCATATCCAAGGAGGAACTATGAGTCATTACAAGCATCTTACACCAATTGAGAGAGAAAAGCTATTTCTTCTTCACTCTCAAAATAAAGCATTAAGCTATATAGCTAAGATTATTCATCGTGATAAATCTACAGTCTCCAGAGAAATAGCTCGCAATGGCTATAATGGGGCTTATTCACCAAGTGCAGCTCATACTAAATATTTAGAACGTCGTACCAACTGCAAACCTAAACTCAAGTTCTCTAATCCTGAAATATTCAAATATGTTAGAGATAAGTTTCTGGAATTAAAATGGTCACCTGAACAAATATGCGGTCGGCTAAAACTGGAGAAATCAGATCTGTATGTCAGTTATACAACAATATATCGTGCTATATATTCTGGAAAATTTGACACTGACAAGGAGCGTGCTTCGAATGGTAATCGTGGTGCCATCCGTAAACTTCGTCATCGTGGGAAATCACGACATACAAAAGGGTACATTGAAAAACGTGGCAAAATTCCAATCAGTAATAATATTTCAGACAGACCTCAAGAAGCTAATAACCGAATCCGCATAGGAGACCGGGAAGCCGATACAGTTATTGGTAAGAGTGGCGGGGGTTGCCTTGTTACTCTGGTTGACAGAAAGAGTCGTTTTCTCATAAGTTCTAAAGCAAAGAAGAAAGATTCTGTATCTGTAAAAGATACTATGATTTCCTGTCTTACGGGGCAACCTTGTCATTCAATTACACCTGATAGAGGTATGGAATTTGCAAAACATGCTGAAATTTCTGTGGCACTCGAAAAAGTTAAATTTTATTTTCTACTGCCACATCATCCTTGGCAACGAGGAACAAATGAAAATACAAATGGACTTCTTAGAGAGTATTTTCCTAAGAGTTACGACCTTAATGATGTGTCAGAAGAATATATACAAAGCAAAGTGGATGAAATGAACAAGCGCCCGCGAAAATGCCTGGGGTTCAAAACACCATATGAAGTCTATTATTCAACTGTGTTGCACTTAGCTTGATAATTCAAGTGAGTACAAAGACGATTTTAAGGAAAAAGGTATATTCCCTTTAACTTGTCAAAACCGTCCTCTGAAAGCCTTATATTTCAAGCCCGTATTTGTTTCTACTTCGTAACATGGGCATAAAAAGCGGTGTTCTTTAGTTTTTTAAAAGGAAGCATAGGGACACCACTTTTTCATATTGAGGCTATAACTTTTTTTGCGGTTAATGTGGAGTTATGTCAACACGCATCCCTGAAAAGAACCCCTTTTCTCTCCTCGGAAGGCGAATGTCAAAAACTAATATTATAAAAAATAAAATAAATACGCTATCCTTTTGGATATATGAATCGTTATATTTAATAAAAGAGAGTTTTTCAGAATTAGGAGCTGAAGCTTATTCACTGAGATAAACAGGGTGAAAACCTGAATTTTTAACAATTAGCACTTGATTATAAGAGGAGGATTATTGGTGATAAACATGAATACGGATTATATATTAATCCGTAGTGCAAAAGATGGAAACACTAAGGCTGCGGAGTCAATAATCCGTAAATACTATGCGAATATATTTGATTATTGCAGATATCACTCGGCTGATATACATACAGCTGAGGATTTAACTCAAGAGGTGTTTTTAACTTTATTAAAAGAAATTAACCAATATAGGCATAATGGCAAACTTCTAAATTATCTTTATACAATTGCCAGAAATAAATGTATTGATGAAAAAAAGAGGATGAGAAATATGGAAATTTCAATCGATCGTGTGATGAGTACGATCGATTCAAACAACGATGATTGCGGTGAGGAAATAGAGTATTTGGATGCAAAGGCAGCAGTTGATAGATTACCTGATGATATACGGGAGATTATAGTACTGTATTTCTTTCTTGACAGAAAGCAGAAAGAAATTGCAGAAATATGCGGAATCGGGTTGCCTCTTGTAAAATATAGATTAAGAAAAGGGAAAGCAATGATAAAAGAGTTTTTGGAAGGTGAAGTATGAAAAATAAGAATTTTTCTGATAAAAAAATAGAACATCTGCTTAGAAATATTCCGCAGCAGATTACATCAGCTCCGTCAAAGGATGCTATAGACAGCACGGTTCTTAAAGCAAAAGAAATTATGATTACTAAAGAGAAGACAAGTCGTATTGATTTTGCTGAGTTCTTGATTATTCAGATGAAGATAATGCGTAAGAGATGGTGGATTCTTCAAGGGATACTATTGTTCTTGGCATGTGAATGGCTGTCTGTTTCAGGTGATGTTGATTATATATATCGAGGATGGAGTATTTTGGCTGCGTTGTTTGTCATATTGATCATCCCTGAATTATGGGAAAATATGGAATGCAAATCAATGGAAATCGAGGAATCCTCATTATTTGATTTAAGAAAGGTATATGCGGCAAAACTTATAGCTTTTGGACTTGTGGATACGATTTTTCTAACATTCTTTTGTACTGCTGCAACGCAACTTCAAAATATTTTGTTTGTAGATATATTAAAACAATTTGTTTTCCCTGTTATGATTGCGGCTACTATATGCATAATAGCATTTTCGTGTAGCAAACCTTTTAATGAATTAGCAACTATGATTATATGTATTGTTGCTAATTCAATATGGATGTCTGTAGCACTTAATGAAGCGATTTATTCTAAAATAACACCATTGATATGGATGGGGCTATTTGCCGTTTGTATTTCTTTGATTATCTATAATGTGCGCAAGGTTCTAAATAAAAACAGTAAATATCGGGAGGAACAAATAAATGGATTTAATTTTGGATAGAGTAAGAAAAAGCTTCAGAGATGCGGTTGTTGTGGATGATGTTTCGATTAGAATGCAATCCGGACTATATGGCCTTTTAGGCTCAAATGGTGCCGGTAAAACGACTTTGATGAGAATGATTTGTACAATTCTGAAACCTACAGAAGGGGCTATTTACTATGAAGGTGCAGATGTATTTGAAATGAATGAGAAATATAGAGATATTTTAGGATATTTACCACAGGAATTTGGCTTTTATCCGGAACTTACTGTAAAAGATTATCTTAAATATATTTCTGCGTTAAAAGGCCTCAGGCAAGCTATCTCAAAGAAACGTATTGATGAGTTGTTGGAACTTACGGGCATGCAAAAAGATTCATCAAAAAAAATGAAAGAATTATCGGGAGGAATGAAAAGACGAGTAGGCATTGCACAGTCACTTTTGAATGACCCTAAGATACTTGTATTGGATGAGCCTACAGCAGGACTTGATCCCATGGAAAGGATACGGTTTAGGAATCTCATAGGTCAACTGTCAAATGACAGAATTGTATTGTTGTCTACACATATTGTTTCTGATATTGAAGCCATAGCAAAAGAAGTATTTGTGATGAAGGAAGGGCGAATAATTGATCAAGGAACAATTGGCGAATTGTGTAGAAAACTTCCTTGTAAGGTATGGATATATCGTGAAAAAACAGAAGAAGCGGAGAGCTTTGTTTCCCGTTTCGTAAATCCTATTGGGGCGATCAAGACGGATGGAGAGTATACACAAGCACGTATTTTGGCAGAAGAAAGACCGGGAGAAAATGCAATATGTGTTGATACCACGCTTGAAGATGTCTTTTTATATCATTTTGGCGAGATTGGTGGTGGTAGTAATGATTAGATGTGAATTCAGCAAATTATTCAGTAGGGGTATTAACAGGATTCTGTTGTTGGCATTGCTTATTATCGCAGTTGCATTTAGTTTCTTTTCAATATGGAGCGTTAAGTTTGTAGATAAGTATGGAAATGTCCATAATGGTTTATCGGCACCGAGGAAACTTACTGAAGTCAAGTTAAAATATAAAGGAGCGTTAACCTCTGATATTCTTGCAGAAATAATACAGAAAGATAAAAATCTTAATAAAAAGTATGGGAGTACAATTTCGGATTCTGTATATGCAGTAAATGAGCAGGAATACGGTGACATAAAAGATATGATTGTTAGTATTCTTTGCTACGATAAAGATTTTGATGAGTCGGTAATTAATGGATTGGATATTAACAAATCAAGGAATATATATTCTATAAGAGAAAAGAATATTGATCACATGATAAAAGAATATGGTGTTCGAGAAGCGAAGAGAAAATATCTGAAGAAGCAGTATCAAAAAGTGCGTAAGCCTTTTGAATACGCTCCGGCAGAATCATGGAAAACCATGGGTTTATATGCGACAACATATTCGATGATATTGTTAATTGTAATATCCTTTTTCGCAGCAGGATTATTCTCAGAAGAATTCAGGCTTGGAGCAGATTCGATTTTCTTCAGCACCAAGATGGGTCGAAGCAGAGGAACGAAAATAAAGATAGCAACAGGTCTAATTATGGCAACTATAATTTATTGGGGAGCTATGCTCATAATGTCAATCATATCCTTTGGGGTTATGGGGATAAGCGGAGCATCTTCACCAATCCAAATAGAGGATAGCTATTGTATGTACGCATACACATTTGCACAAAAATATATGATAATGCTGTTATCAGGTTATGTAGGAGTTATGCTTGCAGTAGTGATAACAATGCTAGTGTCGGCCAAAACCCATTCTCTGGTTTTGGCTATGTGCTTTCCATTATCACTGTTTATATTGTCACCATTTATTGGCAGAGTGCTTCCATTTAAAAAATTTTTCAATATTACACCGGATCAACTGATAAATGTGTATAACTGTATCAAGTTGCCACTTTTATATCAGTTTGGAGAAACAGTGGTAATGCAAATACCTATGTTGATGACGATGTATTCTATTATTGCGATTATGATTATGCCGTTTATCTATAGGTCATTTAACAAATATTATGATAAATAATGATTCTATACAATCAATCTATATATAAACACAGTATGTGAAAAAACTGACGAAGGATCCGATGTGCATAGATCGGTGTTTACAGACTGCGTGCAATGCATGTCCCTACACAGTCGGAGCCAACACAAGCAGAATTTCCTTCGTCAGTGTCTAGGTGGACTACACTGTCCTCCCCTCCGATTCTAACAATGACATCACCAAAAACCAGTGCTCTTTTACATCCTGTATCAATCGATAATTCTACTATTTGGTTTTGTTCTACACCAAACTTGGCAGCATCATCTTCTGAAAGATGGACATGACGTTGAGCGATAATACAACCATGATCTACTTCGATTTCTGTGCCGTCAGCAGAGACAATCTTGATTCCGGGTGTTCCGGCGAGATCTCCCGACATTCTTATTGGTGCATTTACTCCTATTAAACGAGCATCTGTAGCAGCAAGTTCAATCTGTGTTTCTTTTCTAGCAGGTCCAAGAATCGCTACTCTATCTATTGCTCTTTTAGGACCAACAAGGGTTACCCTTTCCTCTGCAACAAAACCACCGGCAATTTCCTTTTTTACTTTAAGCTCATATCCTTTTCCGAAAAGCCTCTCTATATCTTCTTGAGAGAGGTGTATGTGACGTGCGCTTACTTCCACACTTACGTTTAAAGTACTCATTCTGTTCATCCTCTTCTATGCACATTGGAAAATTGATGTAATTTAAATAACTTGGGCTTCTGATGTTAAGGATAATGATTTTCTGAATTGATATCAAGAGCAAATTGAAATGGAAAAACCTTTTTATAAATGTAATTCAACTTTGAAGTTTTGAAATTTCAACATGTATGCTGTAATTTCTTAATTATAAAATTGATTGACATAGATTAGAAAAACTAATAAAATACTTATAAAATAGAACATAGTTCTGATTAATAGAACAAGGACTGAACAACTAGGAGAACGTATATGAAGTTGCTAATTATAAATCCTGGTGGGACAAGCACTAAGATTGCAGTTTATGAAGATGATAAAGAAATTTTTAAAAAAACAGTTATTCATTCTGCGGATGATTTGGGTATTTTCCCTCATGTATTTGATGAATATGAATACAGAAAAAATCTAATCATCGAATCTGTTGAAGAGGCTGGCTTCTCACTAAAAGACCTTGGTTGTGTAGCAGGTAGAGGCGGATTAATGCGCCCTATCGAAGGTGGTACATATGCGGTAAACGACAAGATGATTGATGATCTTAGACAGGCTAAGTATGGTGAGCATGCATCTAACCTAGGAGCAGTTCTTGCAAAATCTATCGGTGATGAACTTGGAATTCCTTCGTTTGTTGTTGACCCCGTTTCCGTGGATGAAATGATGGATAAGGCGAGGATTGCGGGAATTAAAGAGTTAGAGAGACCGAGTTGGTTTCATGCATTGAATCACAAGGCAGTCTCTAGATTCGTTGCAAATAAACTGGGAAAGAAATACGAAGAATGTAATTTTATCGTTGCACACTTAGGCTCCGGTATTTCGATAGTTGCACATAACCACGGGAAGATGGTAGATGGTAGTGGCGGAAGAACGAACGGCCCGTTCTCCCCTGAGAGAAGTGGCGGACTTCCATCTTATCCGCTTATCAAGCTATGCTACTCTGGTGACTACACCTACGAGGAGATGGTTAAAAAAGTTAGTACATCTGGAGGTATTTATGATTATCTAGGTACTAAGGATCTTCTAGAAATCGAAAAGCGCATTGAGAACGGTGATACAGAAGCGAAGCTGATATACGATGCATTTGCATATTTTGTTGCGAGAGAGATAAGTTCTTACGTTCCGGCTTTCTCAGAGCCAATTGATAGAATTATCATCACTGGCGGAATCGCACATTCCGATTACATTACAGGCGAAGTGTCCAAGATGACGAAAGCAATCGCTCCTACAGAAGTAGTAGCAGGCGAGTTCGAGATGATAGCTTTGGCGTTAGGTGCACTCAGGGTGCTTAACGGCGAAGAGGATGTAAAGATATACTAACGTATATTGAACTGATTAATGAATAAGGGGAGGTTAAAAATGAAATTTTCTATTCGTATGGATCGTATAAAAGCATCCGGTATTCGTGCTGTTCAGAAAAGGATTGCAGGTAATGATAATATCATATCTTTTGCTGCAGGATTGCCTGATCCGGCACTATATCCTTTAGAGGATTTAAAAGCTGCCACGGATGAAATGATTGAAATGGAGGGAATTAGAGCCTTTTCATATGGACTTACAAAAGGTAATGGGGAACTTCTTGAGTTTATCGTTGATAGAATGAATAGGAAAGAAAACGTAAAGTGCACAAAAGATAATATATGTGTGCTTAGTGGATCGCAGCAAGGTATTGGTCTTGCAGGGTTGATGTTTATCGATGAAGGTGATGTTGTAATTACAGAGAATCCAAGTTATCTGGGAGCGATTAACGCATTTAGACCTTATGGTGCTGAATTTGCAGGGGTTGATACTGATGATGACGGCATAGTTATTGAGCACCTGGAAGAAGTGCTTAATAACACACCTGAGGCGAAATTGATGTATGTAATCCCAAATTTTCAGAACCCAACTGGTAAGGCATGGACTCTGGAACGTAGACAGAAATTTATGGAAGTTGTTTCTAAACATGACGTGGTAGTAATCGAGGATAATCCTTACGGAGAAATAAGGTTTAGAAATGAACAATTACCTGATCTTAAGTCATTAGATAAAAAGGGTCAGGTAGTGTATCTGGGATCATTTTCAAAGATTCTAAGCCCGGGAATGCGTGTAGCTTGGATGTGTGCTGAACCAAAGGTTGCATCTATGGCAGAAGAACTAAAAGAAACTAATGATTTACAGAGCCCTGAGATTACACAGATGATAGTTGCATATTACATGAAGATGTTTGATTTAGAGGAACACATCAGGGAAATACAGGAGACATATAAGCACAGAGCTGATCTGATGATCAAGATGATTGAACGGTATTTTCCAAAAGAAATAAAATACACAAAACCGGATGGAGGAATGTTCTTGTGGCTAGAGCTTCCTGAAGGGCTTGACAGTGACAAAATTTTGGATGATGCAGTAAATGCTGGAGTCGCTTATATCCCAGGGGAATCTTTTTTTGCTCATGAAGGAGTTAAAAACACTGTTAGAATGAACTTTACTATGGTAAATGATGATCAAATTCGTGAGGGTATTAAAATTCTTGGAGAAGTATTTAAAAAATATATATAAAGTGGTTAGAGAAAAAATTCTATTTATTGAATTTGGAGGGATTTATGAAAAGTAAATTCAAGCTTGTCCTTACAATACTTGTAATGGGAGGATGTTGGTCCGTTGTATATCTAGTACCTTACCTACAATATACTTGGTATGATCCATTTAAAGAATTCATAGGTGGAACCAATACAAAGTTGGGGCTATTGATTACAATTTACGGATTTGGAAACGTTTTTGGAGCACCTGTCGGAGGATGGCTATCGGATAGATTCAACTACAAGACAATTTATGTTTTGTCGGTATTTTTGAACGGCGTATTCGCTATTTTATTCCTTCTACATCCTACATACGGATTTGCAATTTTGATGTGGATAGGTTTTGCGTTTGCAAGCTTGTTCTTGAACTATCCGGCACATATCAAGATTATAAGAAATTTAGCTAGTGATGAAAATCAAGGGAAAATCTTTGGTTTTAATGAGACTTCGATTGGCCTGTTCAACATAATCATCAGCTCCGCAATGATGCTGGCGTTTACAAAGTTTGCAGTTAGTGTCGGAGGAATAAGAGCTGCCGTTATATGCAATGCAGTTATATCGTTTGTGCTCACTATACTTGCTTTCTTTGTTTTAGAGAGTCCCTCAAGGAAAGCTGTTAGAGAGAAACTGGCTGCTGAATCCAAGGAAAAGTCAAACTTCTTTAAGGACTTTGGTTCTATAGCTAAGCAACCTGCGACATGGCTAGTTGCTATTAGTATTTTTGCAGTATATTCGTTTATGTCTACATTGACATATTTCACTCCATATTTTACTCAGGTGATGGGTGTTACAGTGACGTTAACCGGATGGGCTGCCATTGCCAGACAGTATGGAATGCAGCTTGTAGGAGCACCTATAGGAGGAATTGCGACTGATAAGGTAAAGTCGCCGGCAAAGGTTTTGATACTAGTATATATTGTTGGAATCATAGGATTGGTATATATGCTAGTTCCTAAAACCAGCGTAACTGTAGCAACAGTGTTAGTGGTTACATTGGTACTGTCATTCTTCGTATATATCGGAAGAGGTGCATACTATGCAACACTTACAGAATCAGGAGTACCAAGAGCATTGAGTGCGTCTACAATAGGCGTTGCTGCTGCTGTAGGTTTCTCGCCCGACCTGTTCCAGTTTACGTTATTCGGGTACTGGATGGATAACTGTGGGAAAACAGCATTTACATATATGTTTGTATATCAGATTATAGTTTTAATTGCCGGCATATTTGCTTCAATTGGTATTCTTAAATTAAAGAAAAAGAATGCTCAAGCACATAATTCGAATGTGGAGACCCTATAGTATAAGGTTGTCTGATGCGATTTGGTGTTTTGGATACAAATCATATAAAATTCCATAATTGCGGCAGGACACCTGAATAAGAATAAAGGGAAGACATGGTTTTATAAATCAGTCTTCCCTTTATTTTGCAAAGATTTAGACTATTCAATTATGTTGGGTTGTTAAGAGATAATTTTGAATAGTGTTATATGATTTAAGATTGAATAGTGGATTGATAGCGGGTATATTAGCCTAAGCTAGATATGATTAACCGATACTAAAAGGGTGAAAAATAAACCTATTGTGTGATATCTTCTATGGCTTAAAGAGTGGTTACAGTCTTTGGTCTCCTGTTTTAACCCAGCCAGCGCGTTTAACAGCCTTGTGGAATAGTATAGTTAGAACTGCTGGTAGGACAACGGATATAAGTATTAGTCCAAGCCAATCCATAGAAGTGATACCTGCCTTTGCTCCCTTTGCGATATCAGCAACCCAACCGGAATAAACGCCCAAAGGACCAACAAGTCCACATGTACCCATACCACTTGCGATAGCAGGACCATTCATCTTGAGGTGGAATATGCAGGTTGCGATAGGACCTGTGATTGCAGAGGTGAGAGTAGGAGCTATCCAAATTTTAGGGTTTCTTACAATATTGCCCATCTGAAGCATCGATGTGCCTATTCCTTGTGATACTAGTCCGCCAACACCGTTATCTTCGTATGATGCAACTGCGAAACCAACCATCTGTGCGCAGCAACCAGCAAGAGCCGCGCCACCAGCAAGGCCTGTTAGACCGAGAGCTGCGCATATAGCTGCGGATGAAATAGGAAGAGTTAGTGCTATTCCAACAACGACTGCTACTATGATACCCATCAGTAGTGGCTGGAGTTCTGTAGCCCACATGATGATATCTCCCATCTTCATTGCTGCGTTGCCTAATGCTGGAGCGATGAACCAGGATAAAGCAATTCCTATACCTATAGTTACACTGGGTGTAACTAATATATCAATCTTTGTCTCCTTGGATATAGCCTTTCCGCATTCAGCAGCGATAATAGCTACAAATAGCACTGCTAGAGGACCACCGGCGCCTCCAAGTGCATTTGAAGCAAATCCGACAGTGATAAGTGAAAACAGAACTAGCGGAGGAGCAGCGAGCGCATATCCAATCGCGCATGCCATTGCAGGCCCTCCCATAGCCATCGCGAGTCCACCCACAGTGTATTTGATGCCACCGATAGTAGCTACTGTCTGCGACAAGGCAGTGATATGAAGTTGCACCCCTATGGTGTTGATGATTGTTCCGATAAGAAGCGAACAGAAAAGCCCTTGGGCCATGGCACCGAGGGCGTCAATTCCATATCTCTTTCCGGAGATGATTATGTCTTTGCGTTTTAGAAATGATGTGAAACTAGCCATTAAAAAGCCTCCTAACTATATACAGGTGTCATGACACCTGTATATACATTAAAAGAGGCTGTATAAAAAGTCAATATTAAATTAAAGAAAATGTTATCGGCTACTCCAAAAGTATGCTGTCGTTTGCCAAAAAATATTTTGTCATTTACTCGAAGAGTATCCCAATAGAACGGAGCTTTTCCTTGATCAGCTCAAGTGTAGCTTCATCTCGGCAAATAATCGCGTGCAGATGAATGCCATCCGTTAGCAGAGATAGCGGTGGCGCCTTGCTTTCGTTAACTCTATCTACAAACTCCCTTGCTTCAATCCTGTTAGATATGTGTAGATTGCCGACGAGCTCTCCATATATCGGATGATCCACTGTGACATCTAGTACTGTGCCGCCGCAGTCGACGATGGCATTCAACTCCTCTAGAATCTCAGCTCTATCGTGCTTACACGCAATCTGGTAGATTGATGCTGCTTCCTGATTCAGAGGCAACACGTATCCACGAGGTGTGGCTGTTATGTCATATCCCTCTGCTCTCAGTATTGCAATGTCGCCGACTACAATCTGCCTGCTTACACCGAACTCTCTTGCCAAAGCCGAAGCGCTTACAGGTGAACCTGCAGACTGCAATTTCTGTATTATCTTATCTTTACGCTTATCCCTCTGCATGTCGAATTCTCCGTATTATTATCATACTAATACACGACTTATAGCCTGACAATATACACTAATAAATCACCTGTATATTATAGTATGTACTACTATTTATCTTTCTTCTCTTCTTCGCTGACCTTCTTCGCTCTGATTGCCTTTGTACGAATCTCCTCGCAGATTGCGTTTACAAACTCGCCCAGAGGTTTGCTGCCTTCGTCTCCTTCGAATCTCGAACGAACGGAAACAGTTTTATTCTCAGCTTCCTGCTGTCCAACGACTAGCATGTAAGGGAGCTTCTCCATCTGAGCCTTTCTGATCTTGTATCCGATTCGCTCAGAGCTGCTGTCGATTGTAACATCAACACCGTTTCTTCTTAGTTCAGCAAAGATTTCCTCTGAATAATCCTGATACTTATCGGAGATAGGAAGGATTCTAACCTGCTCTGCGCATAGCCAAGTAGGGAAGTTACCTGAATATTTTTCAATAAGCCAAGCGAGAGTTCTCTCGTAGCATCCGAGCGATGTACGGTGAATGATGTATGGACGCTTTTTCTCGCCATTCTTATCGATGTAGTACATATCGTATCTCTCGGCTAGGAACATGTCGAGCTGGATAGTGATCATTGTATCTTCCTTACCGTACACATTCTTTGCCTGAATGTCTAGCTTAGGCCCGTAGAATGCAGCTTCACCGGAAGCCTCCGTGTAATCGAGCCCAATCTCGTCAAGGATATCGCGCATTGCAGCTTCAACCTTATCCCATTCTTCGGCAGTGCCGAGGTACTTGCCAGGGTTTTCAGGATCCCACTTTGACATTCTATATGTAACCTCTCCCTCGAGTCCGAGAGTTGTGAGGCAGTGCTTAGCAAGCTTTACGCAGTTCTTGAACTCTTCGTCGACCTGCTCAGGTGTGCATACGAGATGACCCTCTGAAATCGTGAACTGACGAACTCTAGTAAGTCCGTGCATTTCACCGGAATCCTCGTTACGGAATAGAGTTGAAGTTTCGCCCATTCTGTAAGGGAGGTCTCTATAGCTGTGCTGCTTAGCCTTGTATACATAGTACTGGAACGGGCATGTCATAGGACGAAGTGCAAATGCATTTGCGTCAGCATCGTTCTCAACGAGGCTCAGGTCTTCTAGACCTCTGATCTCACGAGTTGCATCTTCTGCGTTGTTGAGATCGTCGAGGTTTTCGTAACCAAATACAAACATACCGTCCTTGTAGTGGTACCAGTGGTCTGAAATCTTGTAAAGAGTCGATTTCGCCATCAGCGGTGTTCTCGTTCTCACGTAACCCCATTCGTAATCCTCAAGGTCTTCAATCCAGCGCTGAAGCTTCTGGATCATCTTAGTTCCCTTAGGGAGGAATAGAGGAAGTCCCTGACCTATGATGTCTACTGTTGTAAATAACTCCATCTCGCGTCCGAGTCTGTTGTGGTCTCTGTTCTTGATGTCAGCTAGGTACTCGAGATACTCCTCTAAGTCAGATTTCTTGTTGAAGGCAGTACCGTAGATTCGAGTGAGCATCTTGTTGTGCTCATCACCTCTCCAGTAAGCACCGGAGCTTGAAGTTAGCTTGAACGCCTTAATCTGCTTAGTGCTCATCAGGTGCGGTCCTGCACAGAGTTCGATGAAATCTCCTTGCTGATAGAAAGAAATAATCTCGTCCTCCGGAAGGTCTTCGATGAGCTCAACCTTGTATGGCTCATTTCTCTCTTCAAATAGCTTTATAGCTTCATCTCTAGGAAGTGTAAAGCGAGTAATCTCGTCACCCTTCTTGATGATTTTCTTCATCTCTGCCTCTATCTTATCGAGATCCTCTCTAGTGAGAGCCGGCATGTCAAAGTCGTAGTAGAAACCGTTTTCGATTGAAGGACCAATTGTCATCTTAGAATCAGGATATAGATTCTTAACAGCCTCTGCGAGCACGTGAGAACATGTGTGTCTGTACGCATGCTTTCCCGCATCGGAATCAAATGTGAGAATGTTAACCTCAGCATCCTTATCCACAACAGTTCTGAGGTCACAGACCTCTCCATCAACTTCACCAACGCAAGCAACTCTCGCGAGACCATCGCTTAGGTCTTTGGCGATGTCAATGATGGACATCGGTGAAGCGTATTCTTTTTTGCTACCGTCTTTTAGTGTAATAATCATAATAAGAACTCCTTTCATTCGCGGAAGGAATATAAAAAGCCCCTTCCGACAGTCAAATTGTCAGAAGGGACGCATACATTCGTATTCGTGGTTCCACCCATCTTCCGAAGCTCCTGCTCCGGCACTCTTTGAAGCTTTTAACGCGGCTAGGCGGGCAGGATTAGTGCCACTCGGAGGTGGTGTTCAGAGCGCCCTGTGCCGGAATGATCTCACCGTCCATCCCTCTCTCATAGCCTTAAAGCGAACCTACTGTCCTCGTCATCGTTTTAATAATAAGTTATACTACCACCGAGGGTATTAAATGTCAATGAATTTAGAGATGCAATCTGTTATAATTTAGCGGCAAAATCTGATATAATTCAAGGGCATGAACGCAAAGTTTCAAAGTGAAATTATGGGGTGAAAGATTATGAATTCATATGTAAAAGAATACGCTGAATTGATAAGAGATTACGAAGCGAAGCAAGGTATCGAGAGTCGGTGCTTGCGTATAAAAAGCAAAAGATAATTTGGAGGAAAGCTGTTTAATGAAGATATATCAATATTTTTTGATTGGGCTAAAAGAGACATGGGATAACAACTTCTTTAAAATAGTGGTATTTACCGTTGGAACCGTCATTCTTGTCTCGACGATACGCAAGCTGATGATGGTCAGCAGGAGCGGCGGAAAATTTTCAGAACCTATACATATCTCAAATGGGAATGTATACATTCATAGCGGTATTGTTCCGGGGAACCGAGTGATTCCTTTGAAGGAGCTCGAAGCGGTTGAGATACACTTTGTGCGCGGAAGGCGTCTAAATGGTCGCAGATATTTTATAGAGTTTGTGAGAAAAAAAGGGAGAAACAAGGGTATCATTATTGGAAATGATAAGGCCACTGAAGCGAGACTTACGCAGATTAAGAAGCAGCTGAAGAAGAACAAAGTCAAGGTTCGTGAGATAAAGTAAGTGAAGGGAAATAGGTTAGTATATTGGAAAACAAGAAAAAAGCGGTTCCTTGGAGAGAAGGGAAGGTCATATCGGTACGCCTTAGAGATGGGAGATACATCTTGGCGCAGATGGTAAAATCGCCATACATGGTTTTCTTCAAGCTCTTTAGCGAGGATAACTCATGGGAAGGTGTGATTCTATCAAATGATAAGGTGTTGTTCTGTCATGCGGTTACGCGCCAGTGGAAGGCGCACAGTCCTATCGAGAGCATTAAAGGTGTAGAGCCGATTTCTGACTACGAGCTTCCAACCAGATGGGTTCATACAGAAGGCCTAGGTCACAGAAGTCGAGAAATTATCGTCGACGGAGTAAAGCGAAGTGTGGTAATACTCGGCACTCGACTAGCATTGGTTGAAAGAGATATGATAGATAATAGCAAGAACAATGCACCGTGCGGACTCTATCATACGGTGGTTAAGTCTGGTTTAAAAGAAGCAGATTGGCCGATGGTTGAAAATATAGAAACTATGTCAGTCGAGATGTACCCGGGCTTGAATGAGCGGCTATACCTGTGTAGCCTTCTGGGGGAAAACGTAAATCCGGAGCTCGAGATTTACCTTGGAAGACCGATTCCGGAAGTATATAACACATATGTAAAGATAATGTGCGGAGACAAAATCCACGATTACTGTTAATACGACGAATTAAAATCAATACCTAGTTAAACCCCTTGAATCTGGAAGATGAAAAGGGGTATTATACTGGGTGCAGATTAATGGATTTAACCATGGTAAATCAAAATAAATCGAAGGAAAAGGGTGGACACAATGGGAAATAGAGAAATGAAAGTTAAAGTTAATATGCCGGTACTCCCCGAGAGATTAGGGGGATACACAGTTACAGCAAATAGGTTCGACGACATGTTCCTAAAGCTCTTCGACAAAGAGCCTTACGGAATCAACTCGGAGATTAACCTTATCGCCGGGGACGAGAGAACTAGCGTTGAAACCGTAAGCATAGATAGAGGTGAGCGCTGTATGAGCATCAGCCTCAAGGTGGGATATCCAGAAGTATTTACTTCAGGTGAAGTGCTGAGTAGACTTGCTGAAGTGGTTGCTCCCTACAAGTGCGGTATCGAGAAGATAGCGTAGAAAAGCAGCAGAATCGGGTGAGCTGCTCGGAAGTTTATGAAAACAACGAAAAATAACATGTAAATAGCTATAAAATGGCTCAAACACTCGATAAATCACATGTAAACGTGATACAATTAATAAATTCGTGCATTTGCGAGAACAAGACGGTAATAGGAAGGATATACTAATGAAAGATATTGAGATCAGAGAACTCTTCCGAAACAGAGAAGAGTATGCAGGTAAAGAGATTGTTGTCAGAGGCTGGGTGAGAGGTAATCGTGCATCCAATCAGTTCGGTTTCATCTCGCTCAATGACGGTACCTTCTTCACTCCTCTGCAGGTTGTGTACGAGGCATCTAAGATTGCAAATTATGACGAGATATCCAAGGCTCGTCTCGCAGCCGGACTCATGGTTAAGGGGGTGCTTGAGCTGACCCCCGGAGCGCAGCAGCCCTTTGAACTCAAGGCAGCAGAGATTGTTGTCGAGGCTGATTCGATGGCAGATTATCCGCTCCAGAAGAAGCGTCACACTATGGAATACCTGAGAGAGATTGCACATCTTCGCCCTAGGAGCAACACCTTTTCAGCTGTATTCAGGGTTCGCAGCATCGTTGCTTATGCGATTCATAAGTTCTTCCAAGAGAGAGACTACGTATATGTACACGCTCCAATCATCACAGGTAGTGACGCAGAGGGTGCAGGCGAGATGTTCAAGGTTACTACGCTAGACCTTAACAACGCGCCAACTAACGAGGATGGTTCTATCGATTATTCGCAGGACTTTTTCGGCAAGGAGACCAACCTCACTGTGTCGGGACAGCTCGAGGCAGAGGCGATGGCGCTGGCATTTAGAAATGTATATACATTTGGGCCGACGTTCCGCGCAGAGAACTCCAATACCGCCAGGCATGCGTCCGAGTTCTGGATGATCGAACCGGAGATAGCATTTGCAGACCTCGCTGATGACATGGATGTCGCAGAGGATATGGTAAAATACATCATCAACTACACGCTTGAGCATGCGCCTGAGGAGATGGAATTTTTCAACAAGTTCGTGGACAAGGGGTTGCTCGAGAGACTTCATAACATAATAAACTCGGATTTCGAGAGAGTTACTTATACCGAAGCGGTTGAGATGCTCAAGAAGGCTGACAAAGACTTCCGGTTCCCGGTTGAGTGGGGAATCGATTTACAGACCGAGCACGAGAGATATCTCACAGAGGAAGTGTTCAAGAAGCCTATCTTCGTAATCGATTATCCGAAGGAAATTAAGGCGTTCTATATGAGGCTCAATGACGACGGCAAGACTGTTGCGGCTTGTGACCTGCTCGTTCCGGGCGTTGGAGAAATCATCGGCGGCAGTCAGAGAGAGGAGAGACTCGACGTGCTCGAGGCTAGGATGGACGAGATAGGCATGAACAGAGAGAGCTACGATTGGTATGTAGATCTACGCAGATACGGAGGCGTTAAGCACGCCGGATACGGACTCGGTTTCGAGAGAATGATTATGTATCTGACAGGTATGAGCAACATCCGTGACGTAGTGCCGTTCCCTAGAACTCCTAAGAACGCAGAGTTTTAGAATATATTTGCAGCCAAATGCATTGATAAGCATAAGCGGTGATGACTCGTTTCCGTGCAAGGGAACGGTGATTCGCCGCTTTTTAAGCGCTTTTTAGTGACATTAAATTATTGTATTGAACAGGAACAACCTATGTTATACTTGTAACGAGAGTTTAAATTATTTTACGAGCTCAACAAAATATTAAAATCAATGGGAGGATCTAAGGATGAAAGGTTATTCTACAGATAAGATTAGAAACGTCATACTTCTGGGACATGGCGGCTGCGGTAAAACAACTTTTCTTGAAGCGGCTCTGCTTGCCACCGGCGCAATCACCAGGATGGGCAAAGTAGAGGATGGTAACACCACATCGGATTACGACAAGATGGAAATTGAGAAGAAGCATTCCATCAGCACTACACTCGTTCCGGTTGAGTACCAGGGATATAAGTACAATTTCCTCGATACTCCGGGCCTATTTGACTTCACGGGTGAGATTCGTTCAGCGCTCAGCACAGCTGCATCATCGATTATCATGGTGGATGCATCCGCGGGAGTACAGGTAGGAACCGAGAAGGCGTGGGAGGAATGCAGCAAGCATAAGAATCCTAAATTCATAGTCCTCACCAAGATTGATAAAGATAACGTAGACGTTGACAAGGTAGTGGCGCAGCTGAGAGAGAAGTTCGGCAACTCGGTAGTTACCGATGATGATAAGGATGCTCTCAACGAAGCGGTTGCAGGTACGGATGAGGCTCTGATGGAGAAGTTCTTCAACGATGAGCCGTTTACAGAAGAAGAATTCTATAACGGACTGATGACGGGAATTGCAACAGGAGATGTAGTTCCAATCATCAAGATGTCGGCCAAGACAGGCGAGGGTGTTGACGAGGTGCTCCGCTCTATCAACAGGTATGTGCCGATGCCTACCGACCACCCGCCATATTCAGCTAAGAATATCAAGGGCGAAGACGTTGAGGTTACTACAGATCCGGCAGATAAGCCGGTTCTCTGGATATTCAAGACCAAGGCGGATCCGTTCCTTGGCAGGATTTCCTACGCAAAGGTTATAACCGGAACTGTCAAGGCAGGGCAGGAGCTGTACAATGCGCGTTCTCAGAAAATGGAAAAGCTCGGCTCTATGTTCTACGTTAGAGGTAAGTCACAGGTTCCGGCAACCGAGGCTGTGGCCGGGGATATATTTGCACTAGCTAAGCTGGCAGGTACCAGGACAGGCGATACCCTATCCCCCAAGAGCGAAGGCATCAGCTTCGAGCCAATCGACTTCCCTAAGCCTAACTACTTCATAGCAGTGCAGGCTAAGGATAAGAACGATGAGGAAAAGATGGCGCAAGGACTGTTCAAGCTCATGGAGGAGGATCCGTCATTTGAGCTGGTGAGAAATCCGGAGACTCATCAGTCACTGCTCGGTGGGCAGGGAGATCTCCAGATAGGTATCATCAAAGAGAAGCTCAAGAAGAATTACGGCATAGATGTTGTGACAGTTCCTCAGAAGATCGCATACAGAGAGACTATCAAGGGCACCTCGGATGTGCAAGGTAAGCACAAGAAGCAGTCAGGTGGAGCCGGGCAATATGGAGATGTGCATATCAGATTCTCTCCATCCACGGAAAATTTTGAGTTCTCCGAAGAGCTGTTTGGAGGAGCAATCCCTAAGAGCTATGTTCCGGCTGTTGAGAAGGGTCTGCTGGAGTCCATGGAGAAGGGGCCTCTTGCAGGCTGCAAGGTTGTCAATATCAAGGCGGTTCTGTACGACGGCTCGTATCATGATGTAGACTCCAACGAGATGGCGTTCAAGATTGCCGCTTCTCTCGCATTCAAGAAGGGGATCGTAGAAGCTAAGCCTTGTCTGCTGGAGCCTATTATGAAGCTCGATATTACAGTTCCTGAGAAGTACACAGGAGACGTGATGGGGGATATGAACAAGCGCAGAGGACGCATCCTCGGCATGGATCCGGCGGATGACGGCAAGACCTGCCTGCACGCAGAGGCGCCGGAGGCAGAACTCTTCGATTATGCAATTGTGCTCAGAGCTATGACTCAGGCAAGAGGCAGCTTCGAGATGGAATTCTCCAAGTATGAAGAGGTTCCGGCTAACCTGGCACAGAAGATCGTCGAGGCCCACAAGCAGGAGGCTTAAAGCAAGTGATAATTTGGGACACCCGAAGCACATTTCAAATCTCGGCCCATAAGCAGGATGTTGAACGAAAGTAAACTGCCGCATGCTTGAATTTTTATAAAATCTTAATAATTATAGAGCTCAATACCGGGTGAACCAACTGGCGTACCCGGTATTATTTTGTTATCATCAATAAATAACGGAATTTTGTTGGCGAGAGGATAACAACGAGGATGAAATTCAGAGACAGATTTGATAAAAAATATCTTAAGCTTATGGCATATGTGATACTTACTGTCGGCATGTCATATGCGCTGATACTTGTGATGGGTCAATATCAATCTATAAGCAGGATGATATTGCATGGCCTGAGCTGGGTAGGCGCGATTGTTAAGCCGGTCATTATAGGAGGAATAATTGCCTATATATTGCATCCGCTTGTGAGACTTGTGGAACGCCTGATAGTAAAGCTTGCGTCAGGATCCAAGCTTGGCAATAAGAACAGCGTGCGGCTTCACGCACTTTCGGTAGTATTATCGATAATACTGATTGCAATAGTGGCAACAGCAGCGATTTCTGCGATTGTATTTGCAATAACCAGACAGGTGCAAACCTTGAACTCAGGCAGTATTAACACTCTGATAAACAGCATCGTAAGCCAGGCTGAAGCATTCGAACGAGGACTGAGGCTGTGGCTTTCAAAATACAATATAGGGGATGGCTTTGTAGTCAAATTTGAACAGAATCTGATAGGCTGGGTTACAAGGCTGCTAAATAACGGAAGCGGACTCCAAACACTCTTCTCAAATATAGCCTCGGGTGCAAGCACACTGCTTTTCTCTATGATGTTTACAGTCTACCTCCTGTTTGATTCGGCGAATTTACGTAAATATTGGGGTTACGTGATAAGAACGTTCTGGTCACAACGTGCCAACGACAGACTGAATTACATATACAATGATGTCAACAAGGTGTTTAGCGGATATTTCCGAGGGGCTGCTCTCGATGGGCTTATGGTAGCGCTTCTAATCAGCATAGCGTTTACAATCGTTGGAATGCCGTACGGTGTGATGATAGGAGTAACCGCAGGAATTGCCAACCTCATTCCATATATGGGACCGATTGTCGGGTACGGGTTAACAATAATTTCAGGTGTAATAACAGGTGAGCTCAAGACGATGCTTATCTCAATTATAATCATTTCGGCGGTACAGGTTATTGACGGCGCTGTTATAAATCCCAAGCTGCTGTCAAAGAGTATAGATGTACATCCTATGCTTGTGATAATTGCGATTATTGCCGGCAATAAGGTAGGCGGATTTGTAGGAATGCTCGCGGCCGTTCCGGTGTCTGCTCTATGCAAAATATGGTTTGAAAGACTGGTTGAGAGAAGGTCAGGCAGACGTAATGCGTTAATACAGCCGGATAAGGAAAGGGTAAGGGAATAATGCTGGAGATTAAGAAACTTTCAAAATACTACGGTAAGTTCAAAGCTGTTGATGACGTGAGTTTTACCGTACCGACGGGGCAGATTGGTATTTTGCTTGGGCCCAACGGGGCGGGTAAATCTACTATCATCAAGAGTATCGCGGGGCTTCTCAGATATGAGGGAACTATTGCGGTTGACGGAATCCCATCCAGAAGTCTGGAGGCCAAGAAGAGGTTTGCATACGTGCCGGAGCTGCCGGCGCTGTTTCCGGCACTCACCGTAGTAGAGCATCTTGAATATATCAAGCGAGCGTACCGCTCGGAGATAATAGACGCGGAGCTTGATTCACTGCTGGAGCGATTTGAGATGAGCGACAAGAAAGGCAAGCTCGGTAATGAATTGTCCAAGGGTATGATGCAGAAGCTGAGCATCTGCTGTGCACTGGCTATCAAGCCGAGTGTGATTTTGCTTGATGAGCCGATGGTTGGACTGGATCCGGTGGCAATCAAGGAGCTCAAGAAGCTTATAATGGAATTAAAATCGCAGGGAGTTACAGTGCTGATTAGCACGCACATGCTCGAAATGGTCAAAGAGCTGTGGGATTATGTCTTCATAATGAAGGATGGAAAGCTTATCGGGACATACTCCAATACTCCCGAATATAATGGGGATATCGAACGCATTTTCTTTGAAATAACCGGAGATACTCAGTCACATGACGAGAACGATACGGAGTTGCAGCAATGTGCAGATTCTGAGTCTGATGGTGAGATATGTAACGATGAAAAATCAGGTGAGGATGACATGCATCGTACCGACGAGGAGGCAAAGCTATGAATGCCTTGATGTATTTATATGTGCGCCAGTTTAGAAACAAGCTCCGGTCGAACTTCAAGAAACCGCTGGCATGGATTACATTGATATTGCTTGTGATATACGTATTGTGGCTCATCAAGACTATGGTTGCTTCATTGAAGTTCAAGAATGTCAATCAATTCATAACTGTGCTGCTCATGATACAATTATACGCGGGCACTTTATCTATCGTAACTTATTTGAGACGCAAGGGGATAATATTTACTCCGGCAGACGTGCATTTCCTGTTCCCGGCACCATTCTCTCCTAAGAGAATTCTGATGTACGCCTCAGCAAGGGGAACACTGATCAGTATGGCAGTTACATTGGTAATTCTAATAACAGGATGCGTGAAATTTCCCGAAAGCACTCCTAAGTTTCTGGTGTTCGGAATAGCCTATCTGATTCTTGGTACTATTTGCGAGCATAGTCTGGCAATACTGTGTTACGGCAATGAGGTAATAAGCAAGGAGCACATCAAAGCCCTGTGCCGGATTTACTACGGCCTCATCATTGCCGTCAGCCTGGCATTTGTTGCTATGTTTATCAGCTCAGGCTTGTCAGCGCAAGTCCTAGTGCAATTTCTCGGGCATCCTCTAATCAAGGCTGTTCCGATTGTCGGATGGAGTCTTGGATTTATTCAACTCTTCTTCATGGGGCCGACTGTCGGTAACGTCATAACAGGCGGACTCTATGTAATCTCGACCGCTGTGCTTGCCGCGGTAGCTTACAAGAGCAAGTGCGAGGGGGATTATTACGAAGATGCGGAAACCTTTGCGAAGGATTATGCTGAACTCAAGAAGAAATCCAATAAGGGCGATACGTCAAGCTGGCGTCTTGGGGGCAAGAAGGAGTACAAGGAGGCAACGGTCAGATATAAAGGAGATTATGCCAGAGCTATATATTATAGACAGCTGCTGGAGTATAAAAAGGAGACTACGTTTTTCTTTAATTTGCGCAGCTACATCTGTATTTTCCTCGGGTGCATAAGTATCGCCGGCATCACCATAGATATCGATCTCGGTCTTGGAAATCTATTGGCGATACCTGTAATTCTCGTGTACGTAGAGCTGTTTACGTCCATCGGTCGGACAAAGTGGGAAAAGGAAATTGAAAACCCATATATATTTATGATTCCGGATACGAATCTTAGGAAAACATGGAATGCGACCAAGCTTGAGCACATCAAAGCTGCTCTGGATGCAGCCTTCATAACTGTTCCCGGAGGCTTTGTGCTGGGACTGACCGTTATACAAATGCTGCTGATCATTATGACATTTATCGGGATAAATGCTACAAACGTGTACTATCACATGGTTGTAGAGGTATATCTCAGCAAGGTGCTGGATGCATTCCGATTCCTGCTCAACCTCATACAGTTTGCGGTTAAGACGTTGGTAATAGGCATCTCGGCTGCAGTGCTGGCAGTATGCATCGTGACGGGGATAGGAGTGGAGATAGGCTTTAGTGCAGTCTGCGTGATAACTGTACTGATGTCACTCTCCGGAATGTTCGTGGCGTCATTGGCACTGGAGCATATGGAGTCAGAATAGGTGAGAAATTCCGGTATTAAGGAGTAATGAGATAATGGCTAAGAAAGCGAAGACTGTATATATGTGCGCGGAATGCGGCAATGAGTTCCCGAGCTGGCAGGGGCAGTGCTCTTATTGCGGCGCGTGGAACTCTATTGTTGAGCAGAAGGTGAAGCCGGTTCAGGACAATGATGCGAGAAGGCGGACGACCGACAAGGCAGCGCCTTCCAAATTGATAAATGTGGGCACCGGCAGCTACACGAGGATCACGTCGGGGATCGCAGAGCTCGACAGGGTGCTCGGCGGCGGAATCGTACTTGGATCGATGATACTGATATCCGGTGAGCCGGGAATCGGCAAATCAACGCTGATCATCCAGTCGGCAAATTCCATAGCTGTTAACAATGGGACTGTGTTGTACGTGAGCGGTGAGGAATCCGAGGAGCAGGTTAAGTTGCGCGCCGACAGGGTGTGCGACAATCTTTCCGATGACCTTCTGATATTTCCCGAGACCAACCTTGAGAGTGTGCTGATGGCCTGTGAACAGGTCAAGCCCAAATTCCTGGTTATCGACTCGATTCAGACGATGTATTCCGATGAGCTGGACAACACTGCGGGCAGCATCACGCAGATTCGCGCTTGCTCGAACCTGCTCATGAAATACGCTAAGAGTAACAATGTTCCTATCTTCATTGTGGCGCATGTCAACAAATCGGGCGACCTCGCCGGCCCTAAAACTATCGAGCACATGGTGGACTGTGTGCTCAATTTCGTCGGGGAGCGCGACAGGGATCTCAGGATACTGCGTTCTGTCAAGAACAGATTCGGTACCACCGAGGAAATCGGGGCTTTCAGCATGGGTGCTTCCGGTATGACCGAGGTCAGGGACTTGTCCGGCACGCTGCTGGAGAGCTCAGATGCCCGTGAGGAAGGATCGGTAGCTTCGGCGCTCTACGAGGGCAGCCGTCCGGTATTCTTCGAGATTCAGGCGCTGGTGACACCTGCCAATGTAGGCTTCGCGCGCCGAAGCGCAATCGGAATAGATAATAACAGACTCAATATGATACTGGCTGTGCTGGAGAAAAAAGTAGGGATCTCTCTGTTAAATTATGATGTCTATGTCAATGTTGTCGGCGGGCTCAAGCGCGACGGCCCGGGCGCAGACCTGGCCGTCGCGCTCGCGATCTACAGCTCGTTCCGCGAGCGCACCTCGCCTCGCCGCATCGTCGCGCTCGGCGAGGTCGGGCTCACCGGCAATCTGCGGGCAGTGAGGAATGCGGACCGTATAGCAAGCGAAGCGGCACGCCTCGGCTACGAAGCCATAATCCTGCCAAAGGGCAACATCAAGGGAGCCAAGCCGGGTACCGGTATCCGCGTCATAGGAGCAGACAGCCTCGGCGATGCCATCAAGGCTTACGTAAATAAGGACTAGCAGGAATATAATTTCTGCTAGTCCTATTTCCGACCGCTAATGAAGCTAGATTGTCAGATTCAGAAACCGGATATATCCGACCTCTAATTCGTCCTATTTCCGAACTGTATTGAGCTCGAACCAGAAATCGCTTCCCTTGCCTTCCTCGCTCTCGACTCCGTAGTTGGCGTTGTGGAGACTCAATATGCCTTTGACGATGGAGAGGCCGAGCCCTGTGCCCTCGATGTTCCTGTTACGGTTGGCACTGGTTCGATAGTAGCGCTCCCATACGTGCGAAATTTCCTCGGCGGCAATCCCGTCACCGTGGTCGATTACGTCAAATCTGACGCTGCGGCCGACCTTCTTGAGCTCAATATGGATGTATCTGTCTTCGCCGCAGTATTTTACTGCGTTGGAGATAAGGTTAGCCATAACCTGCTTGAGCTTATCGTAGTCACCGTAGACATAGGCGGAGCGACACTTGCTAAATGTGATGTTATAGCCTTCCTGCTGGTTGAGTACCTCAAACGTCTCCTCAACCTCGGACGCGGCCTTTACTATGTCGAACTTCGTCATGTTGATCTCTGCGGAGTTAGACTGCAGCCTGGATACGGATAACATGTCCGTAACGAGCTTGTTGAGCCTGTCAGTCTCCGAGATGATAACTGCGAGGTGTTCGGCTCGCTTCTCAGGGTTATCGCCTGAAATATCGTTGATCATCTCTGCGTATGACTTGATCATTGTCAGCGGAGTCTTGAGATCGTGTGATACGTTGGCAATCAGGTCGCGCTGGTATGAGTCGGTCTTCTGCATCTCGTATGACGCCTTGTTGAGCGTCTTGGCGAGCTCGTTCGTCTCGGTGAACATACCGCCGTTGAATTTAACATTATAATTGCCGTTACTGAGCTCGACAGCCGACCTGGTGATGCCGGCGATAGGCAGCGACAGCCATGTCGACATGATGATTGCCAGCATGCTGGCAATCATCAGCGTGATAAATGTGATGTACAGCAGCTGTGAACGCAGTATTGAAATTGTCGACTGTACAGGGTACAGCGGAGCGATCATGTACAGGATGGTGCTGTCCGAGCGACTGCCGAGATATGTCGCATATACGAGTCTGGAGGCGTCCTTGCCTTTGTCGGCAATCGTCAGAGAGACTGTGCCCAGCGAGCTTTCCTCGAGCTTTTCCTTGGCATTGGATATCTCAAATAGATATTTGGATGAATCGTCCGGTGCGAAGCCTCCGTTGCCGTACTCAGATGTTGAAGTCTTGGTGTCGAGTCTGATGTAGAGACCGTTGCGTTCAGCAGCCTTGCGTGCATATTCGTCAAAATTCCCTTTGTTGGTGGAATAGTAATTGCCGAGCTTGTTCGCTGTGTTCTGCGCCTCGCGAGCCATCATGCGCTCGTAGTAATTGTTCATAAAGAAGCTCTGCATGAACCATATCATCAGAAGGATGATGCCGGCGAAGATCATGAAGTACATCAGCGAGATGGCACGTATGCTGTTTGGATCCCATCTATTTCTCTTTGTCTTCGTACTCAAATTTGTATCCAACTCCTCTTAGTGTAACGATAAAGTCTCTATATGGACCCAAATTGTTTCTCAGATTCTTGATGTGAGTATCAATTGTTCGATCATCACCGAAGAAGTCATAGCCCCATATATCCGAGAGAAGCTTGTCTCTTGATAATGCGATGTTCCTATTCTGGATCAGATAGAAGAGCAGGTCATATTCCTTAGGTGTGAGATTAACCCTCTCTCCGTCGATGTAAATAGTACGCGCCGCGAAGTTAACCTCGAGTCCGTCAAATTTCATAACAGTGCTTGTCGAGTGATCGGCACCCTCCCGCCTTGAGATAACTGCATTTACACGAGCCATAAGCTCCTTAGGGCTAAAAGGCTTTACGACGTAGTCATCTACTCCGAGCTCAAAGCCGAACAGCTTGTCGTACTCTTCGCCTCTTGCGGACAGCATGATTACAGGGATATCCTTGATTTTCTTTATTTCCTTCACAGAGCTGAAGCCGTCAAGCTTAGGCATCATAACATCCATGATGATAAGATCGTAATCGTTGAGCTTGCAGAGCCCGATAGCACTCATTCCGTCGGCAGCCTCGGTAACCTCGTAGCCGCTGAATTCCGAATATTCTTTGATGACCTCTCTTATCTTAGCTTCGTCATCTACAACCAGTAATTTCTTCATAATATGCTTTCCTTTCATATCCTGCAGCATGTAATTAATTTTCTGCTCTAAATTCTATTCAAATTTTACACAATTATAACACAGCGAATATACATATTGTGGAATTGCATTGAAGAATACGAGAGTGTAGCGTGTTTGTGAATGCCTGTAAGTGCTTAAACCGGCTTCGTGAAAACAATGAATGACAAAAAAAGTAGACTTTAATTTACAGTCCGAAAAGGTACAAAAAACTCCCATTGTCAATGTCAAGGCGAATTACTATCTGACTCAGACTGCAAAATTCTTCGGAACCTATCCCTCGCCGGGGCCCGGCGATCCGGCAACCTTTTTCAGTAAGGGCAACAGCAAGTCCGGAGGAACGTCGTCGACCAATACCAGCACCCACTGGGGCATTGACGCGAACAGACCTAATTATAAGTATAAGTTGACCTCTCCTCTCAGTGGCAAGGAAAACGACACAATCTCGGACGCATCTACAACGATCGCCTTTCTGTTCGGATACGATGCGGCGTTCGGTTCCTATTCTGCCACAGAGACCACCTATGTGGAGGACCTACTTCCGGGCGATACATACAAAAATATTGAGTTTGAGAAAAACGTTACAATAAGAGGCACACACCTGTATAAGGACGGGAAGACACCGGTTTTACGGCAGAATTACGTCGACGGCAAGCCCACCAACTGTTACAATCCTACGCAGGCAGGGTACGTAAATTTTGATGATTTTTTCACAAAGAGAGAAGCGGCCGTAGGACAGTCCTATGAGGATTTCAAGGCATCGCTCAAGAAAGGGGAATACGGCATCTACAAGAACCCCAACGGGGATATCAGACTGGTGATGAATCTCGGAAAGGTGGGCTCGAAGGATCCCAAGAGTATGTACACATGGGGAGATCTCTGTGACAAGGTCGGTAAGGAGAAGGTGATCAATGGTTTTTTCCCTACATATGACATCACCCCGGACAATGACTTGCAGAGAGTTCAGATACCGGTTGATACCATATACGATCAGATCAAGGACTGGCCTATTACTGATCTTAACTTTGTCTTTAACGCTGATCTGGTTAAGCCGGTCATGCGGACAGGAGCTTACGTCGAGAACACGGCGACCATTTCAGACCAGTCGGTGACGGCAAGGAACTTCTTTGTCGTAGGTGACATCAGTCTATATACATATAAGGACGGCGCAGCCATCCTGAAGACGGACGCCAAGACGGGACAGGGTGTTGAGAAGGCGGAGTTCAAGCTTCAGGAGAAGGCTCCCGCCGGAAATTGGATTGATACGGATTCACAATATGTGAAGGACCATATAACGATTGTCGGCAGCAACGGCGGCAGCAAAGTCGGTGACCGTCTCTATACCAATGCAAACGGTATCTTGAATATCAGAGGACTCTTGAACGGTAAGACATATCGCCTGGTGGAGACTAAAGCTCCGGAGGGATATGACAACAGCAATCGTGCGACACGTTCATAAGTGAAAAGCTTATGCACTAAGTCTAAGGACATAAAGTTCAAAACTTAGGAGAACTGACAATCTGATAGGTAGAATGACGGGGTAACGCCCTGAAATGCCTGCACTGATACTCCGATTGGCAATGAATATTAGACTATTTCATTGTCAAAAGCTCGGTGAAGTCGGCAGAGAGTAGCCGTAAGACTGGTATTTCATATCAGACACGAAAGCTGTTCAGAGGTGGACGGTGCTACCTATATGCCGGGTGTCGAATACGCATGGTGAGAATGTGTATACCAAAGCACTGACGCACTTCCGAATGTACAAGTCTAAACGTTTGAATTTGCCTAACGGCAATTCCCATCAAAGATGGGGTGTTTGTGGATGAGTAAGAATGGTTGTTATGAAAATCCATATATCGTTACAGGCGATATGGTGAAAACTAAACACAGGCTTAGAGGAAGAACCTAAACGTATTCAAAGATAAGATTGTCGGAACGTGGTAAGCCGGGAACATGGAAGCAGTCTAATGCTAATGAAGTGTTGAATGGGAAAATGACTGTAAAAAACAGCATATAACCGTTCTTTATCTTGGTGAAAGCGGTGGCACAGTACCTATGAAGCGAAAATAATAAGTTCGTGGAGGGATAGCCACCAGTCACAGGAAAGTACAAGAACTGAAATTAAGACAAACACAGCTTCGAGTATGACAAAGAAAATCAAATCCGAAAGGAGATGGTGACTGTGTCCACTTCGAAACAAACACTGAAACAAAGCAAAATCCGTTATACGGAATACTATGACTTGCAAAAAGTCCTTGATGATTTATATGAAGATAGCGGTAATAATAAAGTATTTTCAAATTTAATGGAGCTGATAACTTCAAGAGAAAATATTAAACTCGCTTATCGTAGTATCAAAGGGAACAAAGGCAGTCATACAGCCGGAGTAGATGGCAGAACAATAAAACATCTATCAAGGCTAAATGAAGAAGAATACATTTCTCTCATACAAAAACAGTTTCATTGGTATAAACCACGTCCTGTAAAGAGAGTGGAGATACTAAAGCCTAATGGGAAAATAAGACCTTTAGGAATACCGACTATTGTAGACAGAATTGTACAACAATGTATCTTGCAAATATTGGAGCCGATATGTGAAGCCAAGTTTCATGACAGCTCCTATGGGTTTCGACCTAACAGGAATACGGAACATGCAATCGCAGAATGTGCAAGACTAATGCAGATACAGCACTTACATTATGTAGTCGATATTGATATACAAGGATTTTTCGACAATGTATATCATGCAAAGCTCATAAGGCAGCTTTGGAATTTGGGAATCCAAGACAAAAAGTTACTTTGTATCATTAAGGAAATGCTGAAAGCAGATATTGTTATGCCCGATAAAAAGGTATTTACACCAACAAAGGGAACACCACAAGGCGGTATATTATCACCGCTACTATCTAATGTAGTCTTGAACGAATTAGATTGGTGGGTTTCTTCTCAATGGCTGACAATGCCCACGCATTATCCATATAAACAGAGAACGAACAGTCAAGGAACAGAGATAAAAAGTCATACCTACAGAGCTTTAAGGACAAGCAACCTAAAAGAAATATACATTGTAAGATATGCTGATGATTTTAAGATATTTTGCCGTAATTACTACGATGCAAAAAGAACTTATCAGGCAGTTACAAAATGGTTGCAAGACAGATTAAAACTAAATGTGAGTGAAGAAAAATCTAAAATAACAAATCTAAAACAAAGGTATTCGGAGTTCTTAGGCTTCAAGCTTAAGGTGAAACCAAAAGGCAAAAAGTTTGTTGTACAGTCGCATATAAGTGATAAGGCACTGAAAAAGGCAAAAGAAAATATTTCTAAATGTGTTGCGGATATAAAAAGACCTGCAAATGAAAAGGAGCAGTACAAAGCAATAGCTAAGTATAATGCCACTGTTTCAGGCTTGCATAATTATTACCAAATAGCAACAAACGTGAGTTTGGACTTTACTAAAATAGCCTTTCACATTAAAAAGCAGATGAACAATAGACTTGATATTAAAACCAGTGGAACACTAAACAAAGGATTTATCAAAGAAAAATATGGAAAAAGTAAACAGCTTCGCTTCCTTAATGGACATCCGTTAATTCCGGTGGGATATATCAGGACAAAGGACGCAAAACACAAGAAAAAGGTTGTAAATAAATATACTTTAGAGGGCAGAGCTTTCATTCATAAAAATCTACAAATTGATGTAGATACACTTGTCTGGCTGATGAAACACCCTGTGCTTGATAAAAGTATAGAGTTTGCAGACAACAGAATCTCGCTCTTTGCAGCTCAATATGGCAGATGTGGAGTAACAGGTATAAAACTTACACCAAACGATATACATTGCCATCATAAGATACCGCTTGAACAAGGCGGTACAGACAGTTACAGCAACTTAATTCTTGTTACAGAGGCAGTTCATATACTCATCCATGCAACAAAAGAAGATACAATCCAAAAATATATAAAAGAGCTTGGTTTAACGTTCAAACAGATTGAGAAATGTAATAAGCTTAGAAAAATGGCAGGATTGCCACTAATTTAGAGAAAAAATAATTTGTTACGAAGTGTGTAAGTCTTAGTTAAAACGTGAAAATCTTTCTTGTGATGGAACGCCGTGTGCGGTGAAAGTCGCATGCACGGTGTGAAGTGGGGGAAAATCCGGAGATAACATCAAAGGATTACCTATCACTATCTGCCGTATCGAAGGAGTTTGTAATAAGCTTTACCGATAAGGATGCACCAAGTGATAATAAGGATTTCACACTTACCAACAAGAAGTCGGAATACAAGGTAACGTACAAAATCGTCAAGAATCCGGCGGGAGAGGAAATCCCTGCAGGAAGTCCTACGGCGCCTGTTGATTCCAAGACTTACAATCAGCATGCGACCGTTGACGTGAAGCCTGACCTGTCCATGTCAGGATATATCTTTACAGGCTGGCATACCGAAAGCGGACAGAAGGTCACTGTCAAGGATAATGACAGCTCGTTTGAGATGCCGAACGGTGATGTCGAACTTGTTGGCTACTGGATCAAGAATACGACTGAGGTTTCAGGAGAGAAGACTTGGAACGATGCCGATGATCAGGATGGGAAGCGTCCGGACAAGATCACGGTAAACCTCTTGGCAAACGGAAATCCTGTTAAATCGATGGAGGTAAAGTCTGACGCAAGCGGAAAGTGGAAATATACCTTCAAGGATGTAGCCAAGTATGATAATGCCGGCAGAGAAATAGTATATACCGTAACGGAAAATGCAGTAGCTGAATACACACCTGCAATCAGCGGTTATAACATCAAGAACAGTTACACTCCGAAGAAGACTTCGGTTACTGTAACCAAGAGATGGGATGATAGCGACAATCAGGACGGGAAACGTCCGAACAGCATCAAGGTACAGCTGTACGGAAATGATGATAAAGTCGGAAATGAAGTAGAAATTACCGATGGAAGCGGATGGAGCTATACATGGAATAACCTTCCTGAGAAGAAGGCAGGAAAGACTATAAAGTATACGGTAAAGGAAGCAGAATCGATAAACGGCTACACTGCATCCTATAATAATGAGAATCAGGGAAATATAATCATCAGCAACAAACATGTTCCGGAGAAAACAAAGGTAGAAGGGGAGAAGACCTGGAACGACAGGAATGACCAGGACGGAAAGCGCCCTAAGGAGATCACTGTAAACCTTCTGGCAAACGGAAAAGAAGTTAAGAAGGTGAAAGCTACAGCAGCTAATGGTTGGAAATACAGCTTTACCGACCTTCCGAAGTATGAAAACGGAAGGGTGATTAAGTACACCGTAACGGAGGATGCTGTGAATGGATATACTCCGGATATTGACGGTTATAACATCAGGAACAGTTATACCCCCGAAGAGACAAGCGTAACGGTTACAAAGGGTTGGGACGATGCGAACAATCAGGACGGAAAGCGCCCTAAGAGCGTCAAGGTTCAGCTGTATGCAAATGGTGAAAAGAAGGGAGCAGAGGTAGAGCTTGGTGATGGAAATATCTGGACTCATACATGGACAAAGCTTCCGAAGAAAGCTGGTGGGAAAGATATAGAGTATACTGTAAAAGAGACTACGAAGGTAGAAGGTTATACTGCGGAAGTAGATAACAGCAATACGGGAAATATCAGGATCATGAACATCCACAAGCCTGAAGTTACGGAAGTCAACGGTAAGAAGGTATGGAATGACAAGGATGACCAGGACGGAAAGCGGCCTAAGGAAATCACTGTAAATCTTCTGGCGAATGTAAGAGAAGTTAAGAATGTTAAGGCTACAGCAGCTACCGACTGGAAATACAGCTTTACCGATCTTCCGAAGTACGAAAACGGAAGGGTGATCAAGTACACCGTAACGGAAAACACCGTAGATGACTACAATACCGAGATAGAAGGCTATGATATCAAA
>NZ_JALU01000003.1 GCF_000525775.1 Mogibacterium timidum ATCC 33093
AAAAAGATAAAACCGCTATAGCCATTGAAATTTCAATGGCTATAGCGGTTTTGTAACACGTTTTTTGTCCTATAAGCCCGTTTTACATCTATCCGTAGGATGAATTGTTTATACAGGTTAACTCTTTCTCAATTCACCTTTCTCAAAATGAGTTGCAATCAGTAATTAAAGCATTCACTGAATTCTGCTTTCACTATAAAGTTATAAAGCGCCTACCAGTTCTACTCCCGGTTTCAGCGTAGCTGCGCCCGGGGCCCATCTTGCCGGGCACACCTGATCGCCGTGTTCAGCTACAAACTGACTTGCCTGCAAACGACGGAAAAGCTCATCAGCATTCCTACCGACATTTCCTGCATTTACCTCGTATACCACGATTTTCCCCTCAGGGTTTACTATGAAGCTACCTCTTTCCGCAATCCCCTCAGCTTCAATGAGAACATCAAAGTCTCGTGCAAGAGCCTGAGTCGGGTCAGCAATCATAGGAAACGTAATCTTCCCTATGATCTCGGAATTATCATGCCACGCCTTGTGCACAAAGTGCGTATCGCACGAAACCGAATAAATCTCGCAGCCGGCAGCTTTAAAATCCGCATATTTGTTTTGTAAATCCTCAAGCTCTGTCGGGCACACAAATGTGAAGTCGGCCGGATAGAAAAAAAACACGCTCCACTTGCCCATGATATCTTCTTTTGTAACGGTTTGAAAATCATCATCTACGTATGCTTGGACAGAAAAATCCGCAACTTCCTTATTAATCAATGACATGTCAACCTCCTCTTTGTGTTAGATTCGTCTAACCACTGCAGCCTTTAAAAGGCAGGTACGAAACATACATATACGACCTGCCTCCTTCAATACAGAAAAACATCTTCGACGAGAGCTCACAACTCTCTTACGTGTAATATAACCCGAGATAATGAGGTTGTCAATCATTTTTTCGATGACGCAATTATATATCATGCTATCAATATTGAATTGTACTATTGCCTATTTCATAAAACATCCTCATTTTGATGCTGAGCTTACTCATCCTCTATGATCTATCAAGATAGATCATAGAAGGTATTAATCCGGATATGTGCTCATGAAATTGGTTAATTATAATCTCCTGATTTCAAGCAACTATATTTTATTCATAATCCTTTCATTTGACTTTGTTGCAACAAGCGGAGACGAGAACCTTTGGTCACACTGTAAACCGACCTGATGAGCTCCGTCTATTCTTATTGGGTACAGAAGTTTCCTACAGCATTCCTCCAAAGGCTCCGGCAAGAACAGTCGCAAAGCTTCCGGTTACAAATCCTGCAATATTCATCTTTGGCAGCAAATAGTTTTCGACAATCTTCTTTTCCTCAGGTGTATCTCCCGTAACTTCCGCAACTTCCTTTGACAGATACATGGTTGCAGGAAATCCATACATACATGTAAGGCACATTACGATTGCCAGATTTGGTTCAACTTTGAATATTTTTCCGCAAATATATCCTGTTATACATCCGAAGAATGTACCCACTATCAGTATGAACGCCATAGGCTTCAGCAAAGCCAGAACATCCGACGGCGAGCACGTCGAAAAGTCTGAAAATAGAATTATGACACAGGCGAAGAGAATAAACCCTGATGCATCAGTCTTACTTAAAGTGTCCTTATCCAGAAATCCTATTTCAGTGAAAATAGTTCCCATAATTAAGGCTACGATTATGTAACTTATATTTAACCCTGTCAGTTTCAATAATACTACTGAAAAATAATAACTTACAACACCGACAACGCCCAATTTCATAAGATGAAAAGAAGGCCTGTTTAAAGATTCAGGGAAGCTGATTAACCTCTTCCTTTCAAGATTTGCATCTAGAGAAACAGTTTTCTCGTATAGAGCAAACGCATCTTTATTCTTCTTGAATGCAACCCCTGCCCTTTTTAGGAACTGAGAGGACACGGGAATTCCAACCAGCCCCTGCATTCCGAGCAAAAGCGTAATATAGACAGACAGATAACTCTTGCCTTTGTCTGCCAGAATAGTTTTCATCGCAATTGTTGCAGCTGTTCCGCCACTAAATATAGGTGTCCCGGCTAGAGTATAATCACGACCGATCACAAATCGACCAATGAACACTAATGCGCAACAGGCGGTTGTCAAGGCAATTATCGAAACGCATACTGTTTTCCATTGTCTCTTCAGTTCGGCAAAATCAATCATATTGCCCATACCCACGATAAGCAGTGTAATAATTATTCCTGCTATAGGCATAATTCCCGAGCGCTCATAAATTGATCCGGGTAAACCGATCCAAAACGCTACCAGTAATGCTGCTGATACGAATAGGACAACATCAACATTTGCCTTTGTCTTTGCGGCAACATATTCACCTATGGTGAATATCAGTACAAATATAGTGAACGCTAATATATCAGGCATAACGCACCTCCATAATATATAAAAAATAGCTTTCGTTAAAACAATTAAGCAAATACAGGCCAGTTGCTAGGTATCGGATCCGGAATAATCTTGTCTGGTTCCGGATATTCCTCACCAAATGTTTCAACCTCAGTGCTAACAATTATTTCAGGTGTTTTAGGAACATTAATTTCAACAGCTTCGCACGGATTGGGGTATGTTTCGACTCTCTCTATACGACGCAGCTCTTCAACTCCCTCTATCACTTGGGCAATTACCGGAGCTTTTCCTGCCAGTTCTTCCAGTCTTCTCAGGGGGAAGAAAAATTCAGCTCCGGATATTTCAGTATCGGAGAAGAAGCCCAGACAAACATCTCCGAGCTCAGGGACTTTGATCTCCCCTTTACTCTCTTCTCTTATTTTGTTTGGAAGAAAATACTGGCACTCGCTGCGAAAAAAAGCATTGTAGCTTGCATCAATCCATGAACCCGGAACTATTCTCTGTATGGCAAAATTATCGTAGTATCCGTGTCTTATAGCGCTGATAAAACTGCACACCTCATTGTATGCATAGTCCGGTCTAAGTTCAAGAACAATCTTTCTTCCATTATTAAGTATTAGTTTTGCAATCGGATTTCTCATGTCCTCCCTCCATTCATTCGATATGTCATTCTGCTTCTTACTCTTTTAGTTCTGTTCCGTCAGGCCGGTGGTGGGGATCTGCTACATTAACGCCATATGAAATGCATTGTACATATAGTGTTAGCTCTGAGTCGTTTTCAACGAAGAGCGCCTCCTTTCACAAGCAGCTTATGCGAAATATTCCACACAAACTTCAAACAAGAACATCTCTCATATGTAAAAAATCAATATCTGTTCTATTATTAACAATATATATCCGTGTATTCAGGCTGTCAAAAGCATGAAATTATCCTTATACTACCATGTATTAAATTATTCACATGTTTGACGTAATTAAAATACACTCTTGAATAAAAATTATCAAATGCTAAGAAAAAGAAACGATTATCATCTGAAGTTTGTATTTTAAAGAAAACTCTTTACTAAAAGATAGTATTAAAGTTAGAATTGATTAAAAGAGATATTGCTTTTTATACTGAAAATAAGAAATAAAGTGATATGAAGAATATATGTCGCCATGTTGGCAGCCAAATAAGGTTCTTTCGCAAATTAAGAGGATTCACACTTAAAGAATTTGCAGCACAATTAAACAAGAGCGTTTCGACGTTATCAAAATATGAAAGCGGTGATATTTCGATCGATATTTTCACCTTAAGCGAAATTGCTAGAACCCTTGAAGTTACAATAGAACAGCTGCTTCCAACCGATTATATTGACACTTCCGATCAAGCGGACGACTCCCTATTTTCATTAGATAATCGACATTTTTTTGCTCAAAAAGATATATTTTACATGTATTACTCCTTTTCATCCAACCGCAAAGCTCCTAACAAGGGAATAACTGTAAACGTAATTGAAATAAAACGCAACAAAGATGCTCCTGATGAAATATATTTATACAGTGATTGTGAAATGCCTGAATCAAATTACCGAAAAAGCAAGTATGTGTATCACGGGAATGTATTCTACTATGATTTCGTTGTATATTTTTTACTTGAAAATGTGTATCATGCAGGTTGCTGGGATTACATTTGTGCTAAAGTTCCATTTAAGCACACATATACCACTACTGGGCTGTATACGGGTCTCTCAGAGAGTTTACGCAACCCAAGTGTTACCAAAGTAATAATTTCAACGACCTTGCTTGAACCGACAGATGAATTGTACAGAGAACTGGATATTGCGGATAAAGACACTTTTTATGATTTAAAGCACAGAAATTCATTGATTATCAGATGATGTTGCTTGTCGCAATAGAAAAGATGTGAGGTTTGCTGTAAATTGATCTTCTAATGCAGCTAAGAGTCTCGCCGAAATTGACCGATCCGTGTGTAAGACTATAGGATATATCACAAGCTGTGTAAAAGCTCGCTCACATACAGTGTGCCCACAATTATGAATAACATCAAAAAATCATTGTATAGATAAGCAGTCGAATTGATATTGCTTGGCCTCTAATACAATAAGAGAGCTTGATCGACCATCAACCTCATCCTCGAAAAACACATATATCTGCCTTCCAAAATTTTAACCACTCGCTATGAATGTGAAAGCATTTTCGAATAACCTCCACATTCCCATAATATTTTTCTATTGCGTTACCAATCTTTATATGTCAGTATATTGGTAACAGTATGAATCCTGCTATCTGACAAACTGTCGTGCTGTCAGCGATCAGCAAGGCGTGCCACCATCGGGATTCAGGGAAATATATAGAAGGTAAGATAGGAGGTAACAGAATGAAAGGATTTGCAATGTTAGAGATCGGCAAGACCGGCTGGATTGAAAAGGATCGTCCTAAATGCGGACCTCTTGATGCTATTATAAAGCCTCTCGCTTTATCCCCTTGTACTTCTGACATCCACACTGTATGGGAAGGGGCACTGGGGAACAGACACAACATGATTCTCGGACATGAAGGGTGCGGAATCGTCGAAGAAGTCGGTGAGCTTGTCAAGGACTTTAAGGTAGGGGATCGCATAATGGTTGCAGCAATTACTCCCGACTGGTCTTCCCTTGAAGCTCAAGGCGGATACCCGATGCATTCAAACGGGATGCTTGCCGGATGGAAGTTTTCGAATTTCAAGGACGGTGTATTTGGCGAGTATTTCCATGTTAATGACGCGGACGCCAATCTGGCACATCTGCCTGATTCTATTACACCTGAGGAAGCATGCATGCTTTCCGATATGGTTCCGACCGGATTCCACGGTGTAGAACTCGCAGATATAAGCTTTGGTGATACTGTTCTTGTAAACGGGATCGGCCCTGTCGGCCTGATGGGCGTAGCAGGTGCAAGTCTCAAAGGGGCTTCCAGGATAATCTGTGTAGGAACAAGACCTGCATGCAGAGAAGCAGCTAAGAAATACGGTGCAACAGATTTTATCAGCTACAAGGAAGGTCCCATCGACGAACAGGTTTTGGAATTAACTGATGGAAAGGGTGTTGACAGAGCTATTGTAGCCGGTGGCGGAGTTGAGTCCTTTGATCCAATCATCAAGGTTCTCAAGCCGGGCGGTAAAATCGGCAATGTCAATTATCTCGGCTCCGGAACATACGTAACGATACCGCGTGTTGAGTGGGGCTGCGGAATGGGTCACAAACAGATTGTCGGCGGATTGATGCCGGGCGGCAGGCTCAGACTTGAAAAGCTCGCAAGCCTGATAGAGGTAGGAAAGCTAAACGTCAAGCACCTTATAACGCACAGATTTGAGGGCTTTGAGAAGGTTGAAGATGCTCTCATGCTGATGAAGGATAAGCCGGCAGATCTCATTAAACCGGTTGTGAGCATAGGCAAATAGATAATAAAATCCCCGGCTTTTCGAGCGTTGATATCACTGCTCTCCAAGCCGGGGATTTTAACTTACTTGTAAAAAGGGGCATATTCATGAAAGTATTAATTGTTTCCGGATTCCTCGGAGCCGGAAAGACCACATTTATCAGGACATTATCAAACAGATTGAATAAGGACTTTGTAATTCTTGAAAATGAATATGCCTCAATAAATATTGACAAGGATATCATTAAGGACGATACAGGTCTGAACGTATGGGAATTTACGGAAAAATGCATCTGCTGCAGCGGCAAAGCTGACTTTGCAATGAATATCCTCACTATTGCAAACACTATTTCCCCTGAATATCTGATAGTGGAACCTACGGGTGTCGGCTTCCTGTCAAATGTCATTAATAATATTTCAAGGATTGAATATGAACAGATTGAATTACTCGCCCCCGTCACGATTATAGATCCAAACAGCTTTTTTCAGTACATTGAGCAGTACAACGAGCTGCTTACCGACCAAATAAGCTGCGCCGGCACCGTCATATTATCCAAAAGCGATAGGGCTGTTGATGTTGATGTGGATACAGTAATTGATAAAATCCAAGCCATAAATGCTAATGCAAATATAATCAGCAGGCACTACAGCGGTCTTTCGGATACAGCATTGGAAGAATTATTGCTGAGAAAGCGAGACGGTACTGTTGAGGCTAAACCGTTTGAAGCAGAAACTGTCTTTGACAGCATTAGTATTTCAAATGCTGTGCTGTCCTCCGTCGGCGAGCTTATCATCTTTCTGGAAGCATTAATCAGGAAGAAATACGGTAATATCATTCGCTCAAAAGGCACGATTCTGATAGGGAATACACCTATCAGATTCGATGTCTCGAATAACAATTACATAATTGAACAGGCAGATGCCGATTCCAAAATTGGCTGCGTGTTTATTGGCGACGGTATCATGACCGGTGATTTGAGGATAAAGCTGCTCCCTGTTAATCTGAAGCACAATGTCAATAATGCTACTCGAAATTCAGCAGATAATATATATGATTAAATACAATTTAAAACGCAGACTGCAGAGCGGGATAGGGCGTGATTATCGTCCTCTGCTTTTGCTGCAGCTATACGGTTTCAATTAAATCAAGCTCTAATTATAAATTGCATCGATTATGGGTTCGCTTTCCTCAGCTGTTTCAACAAGTTTCGTTTAAATCCCCTAATTATAAATTGCAGGCAGAAATCGAATTTAGATAATCACAACAGAGAGGAAATCAGATATTGATGCACCCTCTCTGCTGCTTTTATCAAAACATATCATCCTATGATAGATATCCCATCTATAGGATATCTATTACTTCTCCCGAAAGTGCCTTGTTCATGCTTCTTACCGCGCAGAACTTTCCACACATACTGCATGTGTCCGAGTGATCCTCTTCAGGCATTCTCGATTCTCTTATCGCCTTGGCTGCAGCCGGATCCAGCGCCTCCAGCCATTGTGCATCCCAATCCAGCTCCTTTCGAGCTTTTGCCATCCTGTCGTCTCTATCACGAGCACCCGGAACTCCCTTCGCGATGTCGGCAGCATGCGCAGCAATTTTGCTGGCGATGATACCGGCGTGGACGTCATCTACATTTGGAAGAGCGAGATGTTCAGCCGGCGTCACATAGCATAGGAAGGCTGCCCCCGTCCATGCTGCAATAGCTCCACCGATTGCAGCTGTTATATGATCATACCCCGGCGCGATATCCGTGACAAGCGGCCCCAGCACATAGAAAGGCGCGCCCTTGCACAGAGTCTGCTGTACCTTCATGTTGGCTTCAATCTGATCCATCGGTACGTGTCCCGGGCCCTCAATCATGACCTGCACATCACGCGCCCACGCTCTATCCGTAAGCTCGCCCAACCTGATCAGCTCCTCAATCTGACAGTTATCCGTAGCATCTGCAAGACATCCGGGCCTGCACGCATCGCCAAGGCTGATTGTCACATCGTGCTCACGGCATATTTCAACTATCTCATCGAAATATTCATAAAACGGATTTTCCTCTCCCGTCATAGACATCCACGCAAATACGAGACTGCCGCCTCTGCTAACTATGTTCATCTCGCGGCTGCCGTTTCTAATCTGTTCGATGGTCTTACGGGTAATTCCGCAATGGAGCGTGACGAAATCCACCCCATCCTCAGCATGCAGCCTTATGACATCCAGAAAATCTTTAGCCGTCAAAGTGTTCAGGTCACGCTGATAATGAATTACAGAATCATACACCGGAACTGTTCCTATCATAGCAGGGCATTCTGCGCACAGCTTCCGGCGAAACGGCTGCGTGTCACCGTGACTCGACAGGTCCATAATCGATTCCGCACCGAGCTCGACTGCACTCATCAACTTTTCCATCTCTATGTCATAATCCTTGCAATCTCTGCTGATTCCAAGATTTACGTTCACCTTGGTCTTGAGCATCCCTCCGACGCCGTTCGGGTCTATAGACTCGTGATGAATGTTTGCGGGAATTACCATTTTGCCGGCCGCCATCAACGGCATCAGCTCAGCTACCTCGCGCTGTTCCTTCGCAGCGACCTTTTCCATCTCGGGAGTCACAATTCCCATTCTCGCCGCTTCCATCTGGGTTGAATGTTTTCTAGCCATATTTCCTCATTTCTGCCTGTCCTCAGGCTTTCTTTCTAAATATTAATTGTATCCTGTTGTATCCTCTGCTGCTGCAAAATTGCCTCATGGTCTATTGACCCGTTTCCGCTTCCGATGCTCATGTTGCCGGCAATAGCGGCTGTTACGTGGGCTTTGGCTATTTGAACAGCTACTGCAAGACTCTCGCCTTTTGCTAAATTTGAAGCTATAGAGCTCGACAGCGCACAACCTGTACCATGAGAGCTCATCGCAGCAATTCGTCGTCCTCTAAATATGCTAAGCTCCCCTTTATGCCACATACAGTCTGTTGCTTCTCCGTCTGCAGAATGCCCACCCTTAACCAAAACGCTGCAGTCACAATGACAGCCTATCAGTTCAGCCATTTCTGAAGGTGTTAGCTCTGAAGCCGGTAGTTCTCCCTTATGTGCGCTAACCGGCTCTCCGGCAGCCCGGCTGCGCTTATCAAGTATCGCTCTCGCGATCGTCTGTGCCTCGGGTATATTGGGAGTCACCAAGGTCGATGCGGAAAACAGGTAATCTATCATATTTACCAGCACTTCATCATGCGCAAACCTAACACCCGAAGTCGGAGCAATAACGGGGTCCGTTATGACATTTCGCAGCTTGTACTTGTCTATCATATCAACGATTATTTTGACGTGAGACGGTTCTGATATCATGCCGATTTTGACCGCATCAGGAATTATGTCGCATATAACTGCATCAAGCTGCATACGCAGAAAATCGTCAGGAACAGCTATCACTGCCTTCACCCCCAGTGTGTTCTGCGCTGTCATTCCTGTGATGGCAGCCATTCCATAACAGCTCTCCGCAAATATTGTCTTGATATCTCCCTGGATGCCTGCGCCGCCGCTAGGATCACTGCCGGCGATGGATAGAACCTTTGGTATCTTTGAACTAACCATCTGTCTCTGTACCCTCCTCTGAATTGTCCTCTGCGCAAGGTGAGCTTGTAAGCGCCTGAGCTGCGGCTCTCAATTCATGCGCACTCGCCGCGATGTCTCTTGATCCGAATATCGCGGATATCACTGCTATGCCGGAGAGCCCGAGACCGGCAAGTTCTCCGACATTGCCGGCATTGATTCCGCCAATCGCTATTACAGGGATGTCTACGGCTGAAGTTATATCCCTGTATGCCTTGAGGTTAGCCAGCCTCACTGCATTACCTTTGGACTTGGATCCGAAGGCTGCCCCAACACCGATATAGTCTGCTCCTGCAGCTTGGGCAGCAAGTGCTTCATCGAGGTTGTGAGCCGTTGCTCCGATGATTTTATCTGATCCAAGCAGCTTTCCGGCAGCTCTGATCGATCCGTCTCCAAGACCGATATGGACTCCCGCTGCTCCCGAGAGCTTGCACACCAGTGCATCATCATTGACTATCAGAGGTACTCCGGCAGCATCGCATAGAGGCTTGACCTTACGAATTATGGCGAGCAGCTCCGCCTGAGTCATGTCCTTTTCCCTCACCTGCAAGCAGGTTATCCCACCTTGAATCGCCTGCGCAACAGCCTTGCCATATTCAACATCACCAAGATTGCAGCTACCGATGATACCATATAGCAGCAGCTTGTTCTTATCTAACCTTTCCCGACTACGCATATCGCTCATACCTATTCCGTTCCTATCAACAGTTGCACCACTCTGCGCATTAAAAAATGTGTAACGCCCAAGCACGGGTATTACACATAGTAAATCAGCACTCTCCCTCCGTTGGCATTATCCAAATCAGGTTCAGAGTCGTAACGTATCTCAACATTACCTCTCAGCGATACCGCTCCCCTTGCTTGTTGTATTCATTTGTATTTCCGGTTCATTATATATCAGTCGTGTACCGACTTCAATATATTCTTCGGATTTATCAGTATTCCCCCTTGAGTATAGCGAAATTCCGCCTCTCAGCTACTTGAAGCTATCCAGTGCCTGCTTAATAATCGCCGGCACCTTTCCGCACTTAGCCGCCGAAATAGATGCAATGGAGACTCTGACACCCTTGTCCATAGGCACGCAATACACGTCGTTTTCCTCCAGCCTCTTGCACACAGCATCCGGATCCTCACACGGGATAGAGACAAAGAAGCCTGCTCTAAACGGTACAATCTTGAGCCCTGCCTTCCCGGCAGCATCTTCAAAAGCTCTTCCACGCGACAAGAGCATCTCACGGAAGCCCTTGCGTTCTTCATCCACCTTGGCAAGAAGTTCGGCGTCACTGTAAATTTCAGCTATTACTTCCTGAGGTCCGCGCGGCGAGTTTGACCAGCTCGACCTGCTGGAATACGAGCACACCCTGACGAATTCATCTGCAGTCTCTTCATCATCTGCCAGGCATAGCATGGCTGCACATCTAAATCCGTAGAATGTAAATGTTTTGGAAGCGCTATATGCCAGTATCGGCAGCACATTGCTTCTGAGTTCCTCGAGTTCAGGTAGGAATGCTCTGACTTCCTTTTCATCTCCTGCAAAATCGATATATGCTATGTCCACCAGCAGTGCCACGATTCTATCGTCGGGCACTCTGTTCAGGATCGCAACTACCTGTTGCCACTCATATACGGATAAGGAATAGCCAGTAGGGTTATTTGCAGGAGTGTTGAGAATCAGCACGAGTCTGTCCTGAATACGCAGCAGCTTATTGATCTTGTATTCCAGGTCAGCGAAGTTAAATTTTCCCGCTTCATCGAACATCTCGAATGTCTCGAAGCCACGGCCCTGTTCGGCAGCAATGTTCTGGTAGTTAGGCCAGCACCAGTCATGTGTGAGAATCTTGTCGCCCGGACAAGAGTAGTTAGCAATCGTATTTCTGAGCGCACCCGTGCCACCCGGTGTAGCAACGACACCGATGTGCCTGTCAGTCTTAAAGTCGCCAAGCGCGGCCTTGGTTGCTGCTTCCTTGAAGCCCGGGATACCGGCGATGGGAGCATACTCTGCATACTGAACCGGCTTCAGATTCTTGACCGCCTCATCTACAGATGATAAAACGATAAGCCGACCGTCGTCGTCCAGGAGCGCTCCGATTGTCGCGTTTGCGACATTTTCATGACCCTTTGCCTTGATCGCGTCTTTAGCCCTACCGCTGATTCCAAACACCTTGTCCTGCGCAGGAATTACTCTGCCGTTAAGTGCTGCCAAACCCATTGTCTCCCCCTTCTTACGAATACGGCTTATCTCCATCATCTTGATGTTGAAGCCCTTGCCGCTAAATTTCCCCTCGTATTCTGTCATAATATTATCATCATTGTACGGAGATGCATGCAAATCTCTTGTAAACTTCGTGATTCTTAAATCCGAAGCAATTACCTCGTTTATGGAATAGTTGAACAGATTCGTGTTGTCGGTCTTAAATCTGACAACACCGGATTCATTGAGTACATCGAAATATTGTCTTAGCTTGCCACGATACGTCAGTCTCTTTTTTGCTGAGCAGTTCTTGGGAAGCGGATCGCTGAAATTAAGGTAGATTCCGTCAATTTCGCCATCCTCGAACCAGTCGTGCAGGTCAACAATAAAGTTCGGAACGAACACAACATTGCTAAGCCCCAGCTCTCGTACCTTCTCCAGTGCACGCAGCATAACACTTCTGTTGCCTTCCACTGCTATAAAAAAATTATCCGGCTCACGTTCTGCCAGCTGCGAGATAAATCTGCCTTTGCCGCAGCCTACCTCAAGGTATATACCCTTGCTGTGACCCGAGCGCTCCGCCCAATTGCCGCGAACCTCCTCCGGCTTATATACCAATATGTCCTCAAATCCAGCGTATTTTTCTTCCAGATTCTTGACCTTCCTCTGCCTCATCTATGCTCCTTTTATCTGTGATTCTATATGTATCTCGTTGCAAACAGTGCACATAGGAATACCATGAGCACGATCCCCCAGACAGCATCCCTCTTCGCAAAGCGGCTTTCATTGAGCTTCGTCCTGCCGTTGCCACCTCGGTAGCATCTCGCTTCCATCGCAAGAGCGAGGTCCCCGGCAATCCTGAACGAACTGACAAACAGCGGCACAATTATAGGGATGAGGCTCTTGGCCCTCTGAAATATATTTCCCGACTCAAAATCCGCCCCTCGCGATTGCTGTGCCTTCATAATCTTGTCCGCTTCATCCATAAGAACCGGGATAAACCTGAGCGCTATGGTCATCATAAGAGCAATCTCATGTGCCGGCAGTCCTACCCTTGCAAAAGGGCTTAACAGCTTCTCGAGTCCGTCCGTCAGCTCGGTAGGCTTCGTGCAGAAGGTCAGCAGCGACGTGCCAATTATGAGCAGCACCAGCCTTATTCCCATAAATGCAGCCCTATACAGCCCTTCGTATGTAATCTTGAGGAACTTCCACTGCCACAGTATAGTTCCGTCCATCATAAACACGTTGAGCACCATAGTGAACAGCAATATCAGCAGTATTGCCTTAAGTCCTCTCATCATGTATGAAAAAGGAACTCCCGACAGCTTTATCACCGTTCCGACTGCTACAGCAGCAATCACGAAGCCCCAAAAGTTATTTACAACAAAAAGCCCGACCAAATACGCCAGTACTCCCAACACCTTGCTTCGCGCCTCAAGCCTGTGCACGAGAGACTCCACAGGATAATACTGGCCAAGCGTAATATCTTTGATCATATTATCCCTGCCTTCCCATCATGTGTGCCGCTATGTATTCTGCAGCCTCTCGTTCTTCAAAAATCGCCTTAAATGGCAACTGCAGCTTCTCCGACAGCTCATATATTATCTCAGTCACCGGAGGCACGCTAAGTCCCATGCCTTTAAGCTCCGAGGCTCTTGCAAATACCTCCTCCGGAGTGCCGATCATCACCAGCTTGCCTCCGTTCATAACTAGTACGCGGTCAGACAGTTCAGCGATATCCTTCATATTGTGAGAGACAAATACGACTATAAGCTCCCTGTCACACCTGAGCTTTTTGATAACATCCAACATCTCTCTCTTGGATGCCGGGTCCAGTCCGGCCGTCGGCTCATCCAAAATCAACACCCTGGGTTTCATCGCCAGTACGCCGGCGATAGCAACCCTTCTCTTCTGACCGCCGGACAGCTCGAACGGCGACTTGTCTGCGAGCTCATCGCAGTCAAGCCCCAGCAGCTCGAGTGATTCCCTCACTATAGTCGGGAGCTCTTGGTCGGGCACCCCCAGGTTACGAGGTCCGAACGCAACGTCTTTTTCGACGGTTTCCTCAAACAGCTGATATTCCGGGTACTGAAACACCAGGCCGACGCTTCTGCTGATATCCGCCTTCTTGACCGAATCATCGCCGATATTCATGTCAGCGACAAATATCTCGCCGGAATGTGGCCTAAGCAGGCCGTTCATGTGCTGCAGCAGTGTGGATTTGCCGGAGCCGGTATGTCCGATTACTCCCACGCACTCACCGTCTGCAATCTCAAACGAAATATCGTCGATAGCAATCGTCTCCCCGGGCAGCCCCTTGGAATATATGTATTTCAGATGTCTTGTAATTATTGACATAATGCTTCCACCAAATCACCCTTGCTGATAATATCGCTTGACAAAGCTACACCGCACTCCCTGAGCCGGTCTCGCACCAGAACGACCGCCGGAATCTCCAGCCCCGCCTCCACAACCAGCTCTTTGTCTGCAAAAATCTCCTCCGGAGCTTCATCTGCCAGCAGCTTGCCCGACTTCATGACGAGCACGCGCTTTGCCTCTGCGACTTCTTCCATAAAATGTGTAATGAGTATTATAGTTATCCCTTGCTCATTGAGACTTCTGATTGCTTTCATCACCTGCTTGCGTCCTTCCGGATCAAGCATCGCGGTCGGTTCATCAAAAACTATGCAGTCGGGGCGCATCGCAACCGCACCGGCTATGGCAATGCGCTGCTTCTGCCCACCTGACAGCTTGTGCGTCTCGCGCTTGCGATACTCATACATGCCTACAGCCTTAAGGGCATACTCGACGCGCGTACGAAGCTCGGGATTTCCTACCCCGAGGTTCTCGGGTCCAAATGCGACCTCATCTTCAACGATCGATGACACAATCTGGTTATCGGGATTCTGAAACACCATGCCGACAGTCTTTCTTATATCCCAAATCAAATTATCGTCCCTCGTATCCATTCCATCGACAAAAATCTCTCCTTCTGTCGGGATAAGCAACCCGTTGAGACATCTGGCCAACGTGGATTTACCGGAACCGTTGGAGCCGGCGATAGCTACGAACTCTCCACGCCTAATCTCAGCAGACACATGATCAACAGCAGGGCACCGCGTCTCCGCGCCCTGCTCGAGAGCATATTCATAAACCAAATCTTGTATTTTTATAAACTCTGCCATAACGCCTCCGAAGTTCAATTATATATTAGCACATTGGCTATATCAACGGCATAAGTGAATTGCGGCAAATAATGAGTGAATTGCAAGCAAATTGCAAGCAAATAAATAAGCCGAAGGTCACGCCTCCGGCTATTGTTCGCAATGGCTATAACGAACGCACTGAGGTACCAGGAATTCCCCTATTCCCGGTGACATCGATCTGTATTTCAACCCTTTTCACTTATCGATACCAAAATTATAGTCGACCAATTTTCAATTGTCAATGGGATTCTTTGTACAATTTCACAAACTTATCGTGAACCTCTTGCTTATTATTGTAAAATTTCTACTATCTTCATCTAATACTGGCACAGCGGCACCGATCGCTTAACCCCATCGCAGCCCTACATTCTTACCATCCGCCTTGTCGTAAATCAGCTTTGCAATCACGAGATCAAGGATACCGAGCCCGACATTCTTAAAGATAATGATCTCATCATCGTTCTCCCTGCCGACAATATCTCCAAGCGCATATTCACCGATATCTCCTGTAAGCTCCGACTCGGTTATGATTCCCCCCCGCAGAGGAATCTGAATATCAGCTGACTCTGCAATGCACGCATCCTTTGAATCGAAGTAGATCTTGTCAGCCCTGCCGAACAGTTCCGGATCAATCTCGTTCATCTCGGCGGTGTATGAACCGACACCGCTTACAACTGCCCCCTGCTTGACTTTTCCGGCATCAAATACAGGCTCTGTTGCAACTGTCACCACTACAATTACATCTGCTCCGTCTACAGCCTCATCTGTATCATTATACGCGATCAGCTCTGTCTCGCAAGCCTTGAACCTCGCCTTCATATCAGCGACAAACCTCTCCGTCTTGGCAAAATCTCTGGCGACGATTCTAACCTCATCCAGATCGCATGCCGCAAGCATAGCCTCCAGTTGACAATCCGCCTGTCCACCAGTGCCGATCAGACAGCCGACCTTAGCATCCTTTCTCGCAAAAAGCTTAAATGCCGCACCCGAAGCCGCTCCTGTACGGAATTTAGTGATAAAACTTCCGTCCATCAGTGCTACGATTTCTCCGTTTCTATCATCCATGAGCAGTACCTGACCCTTGGTTGTAGCCTCTCCCAGCTCTCTATTTCCCGGAAATATATTTACTATCTTGATCCCGGCCGCCCCCAGCTTGGAGCTGTAAGCAGGCATGAATGCGAAATTGCCTCTATCTCCGTCTGCTGCCAAAACCTGGCGCAGCGGAACTACGGCATTACCGCTCGAGAAGATCTTATACGCCTCAATATTTGACTCAATTGCATCTTCCATCGTAAATACAGCTCTGATATCCTTTTCATTTAATAAAAGCATGATTACTCCCCCCGTTAAGTTCGTTTATAAATTTTTCATCTAAACTGCCATTTGAACCGCAGCTATTCAAATTCCCCAAAGTAGATTCTCGGCTTCTATCAGTGATCGCTCTCTACTTTAGCCTTATCTCTGCAACAACCGGATTATGGTCGCTGTGCTTAAAGCCCAGATCCTGAGTCTTACACGACTTCATCTCTATATTCGACGAATAGATCATTCCGTCTATCACATAGAACTGGAACTTCGACTTGTCCGCCCCCTTGAGCGGCTTGTCCAGCGACCTACACGTAGGATGAGTGCCATCCATCACGAAATTCAATGACGAATCATACTCGCTGATATCTATTTTCCCGGGCTTCCACAGCCCCTTATGCACGGGATAGTGTCCAATGTATACGTTGTTGAACGTCTGGTTAAAATCTCCACACGCTATCACGTAATTTCCTTTGTCCGATTCCTCCTTGAGCAGCTTGTTGAGAGCCTCAGTCTGGGCCTTCTTACCCTCGCCGTTGTCATATGCCTCCAGATGCAAATTGATGTACACAAGCTCCTTGTCACTACCATTGACTTTCGCACGGTTCACAAGCAAGCAGCGCTTGAGGTTGATTGTGCGCACCGGCCATTTGAAAGACACAGGCAGGCTAACCCTCGAGGCACCGCCGGCCTTGAACTTGGACAGAGTCATAACTCCGCTATCCACCTTACCTATCGGTGGTAGCGGATAAGGCACTATCGCCGCCTTGAAATTTCTTGCAAATGAATTTTCATAGTCACCCGCAGCTGCCCCGATCCTCGACACTTGGTCTATGTGCTCAGAGCGAGTTGAATCCTTGTCTACCTCCTGCAGCATCGCAATGTCCGGCGATACCTCATCTATCTCCCGCGAGACGGCTTTGATGTTTTCCTTTATTCTTTGCTTGCCGGACGTCTTGACGTGTGTGCCTCCGTCCATAAAAAAGTCTGCATTATCCCCGAGTGCTCCATACCCTATATTCCATGTCATAACCTTGAGTGCTTTCCCTCGTGAGACTTCATATGCAGCCTTGCCGTTGATAGCTACGCGCTCAACTGTTTCGGGCTTATATTCGGTCAGTGATATAAACGCTATCAGCCCGGCAAAGGCAATCGCTATTATAAGTATGATGATTGCTATGGCCTTCAGTATCTTCTTAATAACGGATCTGCCATTCCCTCCGTTATTATTAGAGCTGCCATCATTTCCGTTATGAGAGCTGCTGCCGAATTCGTTAGTGCCTTTGTTGTTCAATCCACTATTAGAAATATTTGCTAAATTATCTGTCATTTTTTATCTCCTCGAAGCAGATATATTGCCATCCACGTGTATACTTGTAAGATACAACGTCTGTTAGGCTTATCATAAAATGTTAATCATATCCCTAATAGGATACCACATATCAAATATGTTTGAACATAAAAACAGGGGCGCATCCGCGCCCCTGCCTTATTTCTCTGGTGGTATTCCTTCTATATCGGGATTACTCGATGATCTCCGTTACTACGCCGGAGCCTACTGTTCTTCCGCCTTCTCTGATAGCAAAACGCAGTCCCTCTTCGATAGCGATTGGTGTAATTAGAGAAATCTCCATTACTACGTTATCTCCCGGCATGCACATCTCTGTTCCTTCAGGCAGCTGCAGATCTCCTGTTACGTCTGTTGTTCTCAGGTAGAACTGTGGTCTGTATCCGTTGAAGAATGGTGTGTGTCTTCCACCCTCTTCCTTCTTGAGTACGTATACCTGTCCCTTGAACTTTGTGTGCGGGTGAATCGTTCCCGGCTTCGAGAGTACCTGTCCTCTTTCGATTTCGTCTCTCTGTACACCTCTCAGCAGTGCTCCGATGTTGTCTCCCGTCTCAGCCTGATCAAGAGTCTTCTTGAACATCTCTACTCCGGTTACTACTACCTTTCTCTTCTCTTCTGTCAGTCCTACGAGCTCTACCTCGTCGCCAACCTTGAGCATTCCTCTCTCTACTCTTCCTGTTGCTACCGTTCCACGTCCCGTGATCGAGAATACGTCCTCGATCGGCATCAGGAATGCCTGGTCGTTTGCTCTCTGTGGCTCAGGAATGTATGTATCTACTGCCTCCATAAGCTCGAGAATCTTATCTCCCCACTCGCCTTCCGGATCCTCCAGTGCCTTGAGTGCCGATCCTCTTACGATCGGTGTGTCATCTCCGGGGAACTCATACTCGTCAAGAAGCTCTCTTACCTCCATCTCTACGAGATCCAGCAGTTCCTCGTCGTCTACCATATCGCACTTGTTCAGGAATACGATGATATATGGTACGCCTACCTGTCTCGACAGAAGGATGTGCTCTCTTGTCTGAGGCATCGGTCCATCTGTTGCCGCCACTACCAGGATAGCTCCGTCCATCTGTGCTGCTCCTGTGATCATGTTCTTAACGTAGTCGGCGTGTCCCGGGCAGTCTACGTGTGCGTAGTGTCTGTTTGGTGTCTCATACTCTACGTGTGCAGATGAAATCGTGATTCCTCTTGCCTTCTCCTCCGGCGCCTTATCGATCTGGTCGAATGCTACGTCTGCTCCGAGTCCATATCTTGCGTGAAGAGTCTTTGTGATTGCCGCTGTCAGAGTTGTCTTGCCGTGGTCAACGTGGCCGATTGTACCAATGTTGATATGTGGCTTGGTTCTCTCATACTTCTGCTTTGCCATGATAGCCTCCTTAGAATGTGTTTACTTTAAAAATTGTTGGAGCTGTTGAGCAGACTCGAACTGCCGAACCTCTTCCTTACCAAGGAAGTGCTCTACCACCTGAGCTACAACAGCACGTATACATGAATAGTACACGAAATAGCGCAGCCTGTCAATATTTCGAGACCTCTGTCACCTTTATCGTTCGAGTATCGTTTGAGGCTTATGTCGTCTTTATCGCTTTCATAAATCGCAGTGCTCCGAGCACTCGCGAAGAGTCGGAACGCACGCAAAATAAGGCACGGGGATTCAGCGGGATGGTCGTGCGATTTTTACAATAGAAAACTGCCACGATACGGTGGCAGTTTGAGCTTGTTTGAGCTTATAAGTAAGAACCGAAATAACTATTTCGCCGGTGTTGTGTATGGGTCAACCCCCTTGCAGATGCGGATTCTGTCAACTGCTGCAGCCTTGATCTCGCCGAAATTCTGTAGCTGCTCCTCGCCTCTGAGCACTCTGAGCGCACCTCCTGCAAGAGCTTCCATCTCGAACTCGCCCGGCATCATCTCAATCGGCGCAATCCAGCTTACCATCTCATCAATCCTGCCTGTGAGGAACTTGGAGTAAGCAACTCCGCCTGTGAGGATGATTCTATCAACCTTGCCGGATACCGGAGCTGCGAGCTTAGCTATATCCTTAGCTATGCCGTAAGCCATCCCTTCGTATACCGCCTTGGCATACTCGTTACCCGCGTCGATCATATTCTCGACCTCGATAGCATCTGTAGTACCGAGGTGTGCCTTGAGTCCGCCTGCGCCGTGGAACTTCTTCATTACAGTCTTGGCATCCTCATCTGTTGTAAAGCAGTAGTTAACAAGATCCTTGCAGCTAACTCCGCCGCCGCGCTCAGGCGAGAAGTTGCCCTCGTCATCGTTAACGCAATCGATGTTAACACCGTTGTGGTACAGTCTAATTGAGCTTCCGCCACCCATGTGAGCGACAATGAATGTGCACTCGTCAAAAGGCTTTTTGAGCACCTCGTTAGCGCACTTGATAGCCATTGCTCTAGTGTTCAGAGTATGTCCAACCGTATATCTGGGAATCTCCGGAACGCCGGAAACTCTGGCGATTGGCTGCATCTCGTCTGTTCCGATTGCGTCGTAGATGCAAGCGGGGATTCCGAACTCCTGCTTGAGATTGAATGCGATCATGCTACCTAGCAGGGATGCGTGCTTAGCTGTGTCATCCGGTCTAGTCAGATAGTCGATCATCTCCTGATCGATACCGATAGCTCCGTGCGGGCACGCGATGATATTGCCGCCTCTTGAGCATACTGCAGTCAGCGTGTTAACCCCGATGCCGTTGTTCTCGAGAGTGTTTCTAACCTTCTCATTGCGAAAATCGAACTGATCGAGGATATCGTCAAATTGAGCCATCTCCTCCTGAGTGTGCCTGATTGTCTCTTTGAAAACTTCCTGCGTATCGTCATAGACGGCAATCTTGCTTGATGTCGATCCTAGATTAAGTACAAGAATTCTCTCTTTACTCATGTATCCATCTCCCTTTCAAAATCATAATAAATACATTACCTGATGTTACGTAATGTAGTATATCACATTCGCATACCTTAATGTCAGTAACGATTGCGCTATGCAATTGGTAAAGACTCATATATTATAGCAAGCTGCGTCTTATTTAGAGCAGCATATCACCAATCGGTCAGCCTGCTATGTTTCGCCGTCATACTACTCTGCTCTTCACATCAATATTACCGATTTCAAGGTGGACGGATGTGATTATTTCTCGTCGCAGCACAGTTCTACTCTTCACAGCTGAAATAAGAAACTGCCGACTCGAACATACCGAGCTCGAACTCGCCGGGTACGTTCTTGTACAGGCCCTTCCCTATTCTCTCGGAGTGTCCCATCTTGCCGAGAATCCTGCCATCCGGAGAAAGGATTCCTTCGATAGCCATGGTCGAACCGTTAGGATTGAACCGGATATCCATAGTTGGATTTCCTTCAAAATCCACGTACTGTGTCAGTATCTGCCCATTCTCGAGCATGGTGTCTATGTCGTTATCGTTAGCTATGAACCTGCCCTCCCCGTGTGAGATAGGAACAGTCAGAACCTGCCCGACGCTTGCCCTTCTGAGCCAAGGAGATTTGGTCGAGCACACCTTAGTTCTAACGAGCTTGGACTGGTGTCTGCCGATATTGTTGAATGTCAGCGTTGGACTGTCTGACTGCTGCACTCCGATCTCTCCATATGGGAGCAGCCCCAGCTTGATCAATGCCTGGAACCCGTTGCAGATGCCGGCAACTAGACCGTCTCTCTCGTCGAGAAGCTTCATCAGTTCCTCGGAAATCTCCTCGTTGCGAAGGAACGAAGTGATAAATTTGCCGGAGCCGTCCGGCTCATCTGCACCCGAGAATCCGCCCGGCAGGAATAGCACCTGTGACTCGGAGAGCGATTTCGCGAAGTCCTTAACCGACTTCTTGAGGTGCTCACTTGTGAGATTGTTTACTACAAAAGTCTCTGCTTCTCCGCCGGCCTTCTCGACTGCTCCGGCTGTATCATATTCGCAGTTGGTACCCGGGAATACAGGGATGAGGAATTTAGGCTTAGCAACAGCATTGCGTGGTGCCGCATCGCTTCTGGTCCTGTATATCATGTCCGGAATGCTGACCTTCGGTGTCTCGATGTTACAGCTGTATACAGGTTCAAGCTTGCCCTCGTACAGATCGCACAGCGAGACAAGCCTTACGCGCCCCTTCTTGCTGCCGATTGATTCGCGAGCAACAGTCTTACCCAGCAGCTTCATGTCAGCCGTAAGCTCGATGTTTTGACCTGTCTCGATAATGAAGCTGCCGTAAGCATAACCGAACATCTCTCGCATCGAGATGTCCGCGTCAAACTCAAAACCGATATTATTGCCCATAGCCATCTTGAATACTGCCTCTGCAGGCCCGCCGAATCCGGGCGTATAGCATGCCGCAACCAGTCCGTTGTCTACGAGCTTCCTGACCATATTGAAGTTTCTGATGAGCGACTCTGCAGTTGGCAGCCCGTCCTCACCAAGCTCCGGTCTCAGCCATACGACCTCATGTCCTCGCCTCTTGAACTCCGGAGACACCACCTTGTCCAGCTCATCTGTGGTCACGGCAAATGAAATCAGCGTTGGCGGCACGTGGATATCCTCGAAGGTTCCGCTCATGGAATCCTTGCCTCCGATAGCTCCGATGCCCAGCTCCATCTGAGCTCTAAACGCCCCCAGGACTGCGCCGAAAGCCTTGCCCCATGCTTTGTCATTGTCTCCGAGCTTCTCGAAGTATTCCTGCAAGCTGAGATAGATGTGATCATAGCTTGCACCCGTCGCAATCAGCTTGGCCACGCTTTCAACAATTGCCAAATATGCGCCGTGATAAGGGCTTTGCTCTAAGATGTATGGGTTAAAGCCGTATGCCATCATGGACACAGTGCTGCACTCACCCTCAAGCATCGGAATCTTGTGTACCATCGCCTGAATAGGGGTTCTCTGGTTGATCCCACCGAAAGGCATCAGGACTGTGTTGGCTCCGATTGTAGAGTCAAACCTCTCGGACAGGCCTCTTTTAGAGCACACATTGAGGTCGGAGACGAGATCCTTCATGCCCTTCTCAAAGTCCCTCGGAATCTCCTTATCGTATCTGCGAGCACCCTCGATAACAGCGTCAGCCTCCTTCTCGGCGCCGTTAGTATCGAGGAACTCACGAGAAATATTCACAAGCTGTTGGCCTCTGAACGACATCGTGAGGTATGCCTCCTCAGTCACCCTTGCAACCTCTGTCGCCTCGAGGTTCTCACTCTCTGCCAGCTGTTTGAACTTCTCAGCATCCTCAGCAGCAACGACTACAGCCATTCTCTCCTGCGACTCGCTGATAGCGAGCTCCGTGCCGTCCAGCCCATCGTACTTCTTAGGAATGTTGTCAAGATTTACATCCAGTCCGTCTGCCAATTCTCCGACAGCGACGGATACACCGCCTGCGCCGAAGTCATTGCAGCGCTTTACGAGGGTAGTCGCTTCCGGATTTCTGAACAGTCTCTGAATCTTTCGCTCCTCGGGAGCGTTGCCCTTCTGCACCTCGGCTCCGCACGTCTCCAGCGACTCCAAGCTGTGCGATTTGGACGAGCCGGTCGCTCCGCCGATTCCGTCTCTGCCGGTTCTGCCGCCTAGCAGAATAACCACATCGCCGGCAGCCGGTCTCTCGCGTCTGATGTTAGAAGCCGGAGCAGCGGCAACAACTGCACCTACCTCCATTCTTTTAGCCACATATCCCTCGTGGTACACTTCGTCCACGAGACCGGTCGTAAGTCCGATCTGGTTGCCGTATGAGCTATATCCGTTGGCAGCAGTAGTTGTAATCTTCTTTTGCGAGAGCTTGCCCTCTCTGGTCTCCGACACAGGGGTGAGCGGATTGCCTGAACCTGTCACGCGCATAGCAGCGTATACATAGCCTCTGCCCGAAAGCGGATCGCGGATAGCTCCGCCGATGCAGGTTGCGGCTCCTCCAAAAGGCTCGATCTCAGTCGGATGATTATGTGTCTCATTCTTGAACAGCAGCACCCAATCCTGATCCTCACCATCAATATTCGCCTTAAAATCAACTGTGCATGCGTTAATCTCTTCCGACTCCACGACATCCACCAGCTTGCCGTTCTCCTTGAGTGCCTTGACCGCGATGGTTGCAACATTCATAAGGCTGATTGGCTTGTGCACGCCCAGCTGCTTGCGCAGCTCCTGATACTCACTGAAGGTCTTGTTGATAGTCTCGTCCTTAAATACAACGCCTCTGATAGTCGTGTTGAAGGTCGTGTGACGGCAGTGGTCTGACCAATACGTATCTATAACCTTGATTTCTGCCACGCTTGGATCTCTGTCCAGTCCCTTGAAGTACTCGCGACACATCTTGAGGTCCTCGATATCCATAGCGAGCGAATTTGCCACTAGATATGTCTCGAGGTCTGCGTCTGTGAAATTGATGAAGTTCTTGACTGTAGCCACCGGCGCCGGATCCGGATATTTGGATCGGAGTGTTGCCGGCACGCCAAGCGCAGCCTCTCTCGACTCAACCGGGTTAATCAGATACTCCTTGATCTTCTCGAGCTCATCGTTAGACAGCTCGCCCTCGAGGATGTAGATGACAGCAGACTTTACAGTCGGTGTCTCGTCGGGTGCTATGAACTGCAAGCACTCCTCAGCTGAGCTTGCCCTCTGGTCGAACTGTCCGGGCAGATACTCAACTGCGATTACCTGCTGCTTACGGAAATCCATATCTGTACAGCTGGTGTCCGTAGGCGGCTCCGAGAAAATCGTCTCCCCGGCCTCGAGGAATGCTTCGTCTGATAGATCCTCGATCAGGTACCTGTTGATTACTCTAATGTCAGTCAGATTCACAATCTGCAGGCTCTCCTTAAACTCCTTGATGAGCTCCTTCGCCCTGTTCGCGAATTCCGGCTTCTTCTCTACGTATAAAGCTTTGACCATGCCATTACTCCTCGTATAATATGTTTTACCGACACATCTTCTTATGAAATGTGTCATACAATAACTTGTTCAACCTTGGATGTCCTGATGGTAAAATGTCTTTAGCGGACATCTTACAAAAGGTATGTCTATTACTGTCTAATGATTGTCTGAAATATACGATTGCTGCGCTGATTACCGCCACGCCGCGGAGGCCGGGAACGCTCAGGCCACTGCGATCGATGTGGCGATATGCAGTCTGCTGAATTTATGATTTCACTTAAGCGCCTCGAGAGCTTTGGTTCCGATATCCTTCCTGAAATACATGTTATCGAAGTGAACTTCCTCGAGCTTTGCATATGCCTTATCTATGGCCTCTCCCAGAGTTTCCGCAGTCTCGACCACGCCGAGGACTCTGCCGCCGCTGGTCACCTGCTTGCCGTCTACGAGCTTACTGCCTGCGATGTAGATGTGCTCGCGCTCATCCGGAAGAGTGATTTCAAACCCTTTTTCATAAGCAACCGGATATCCGTCGGACGCTGCCACAACGCAGCAAGCTGCTTCATCTCTGAATGTGAAATCGACATCTGCGAGCGTTCCGTCTGTAGTCGCTCTCATTATCTCCAGCAGATCACCGTCCAACAGAGGCAGCACTACCTGAGTTTCCGGATCGCCGAATCTGCTGTTATACTCAATTACCTTAGGCCCATCCTCGGTAATCATCAGGCCGAAATACAGGCAGCCCTTGAACACTCTGCCTTCCTCAGCCATAGCTTTGATCGTAGGCAGGAATATCTTGGTCATACACTCCTCAGCAATCTCCGGTGTGTAATACGGATTAGGTGCTACAGTGCCCATTCCCCCGGTATTGAGCCCCTTGTCACCATCCTGTGCACGCTTGTGATCCATGGATGAAACCATCGGCCTTACTACCTTGCCGTCTGTGAACGATAGGACACTTACCTCAGGTCCATCCAGGAATTCCTCGATAACGACCGTGTCGCCGCTGGCACCGAATTTTTTATCTTCCATGATTGTGCGAAGTCCGACTCTAGCCTCATCACGAGTTTCGGCGATTATCACGCCCTTGCCGAGTGCCAGCCCATCCGCTTTGATAACAGTCGGGATCGGGCAAGTCTCAATGTATTTCAGAGCTGCATCCATATCGTCGAAAATCTCATACGATGCAGTCGGAATTCCATATTTCTTCATGAGCCGTTTGGAAAAAGCCTTGCTCCCCTCTATGATAGCCGCCGCCTTGTCAGGCCCAAAGCAAGGTATGCCCTTCTCATCGAGCATGTCAACCAGACCGAGCACCAGCGGATCGTCGGGAGCAACCACGACATAGTTGATTTTTTTCTCAACCGCAAAGTCAACAATAGCGTCAAGCTCCTTTGCTCCGATGGCTATACACTCCGCATCCTCCGCGATTCCGCCGTTACCCGGCAGCGCGTAGATATGCGATACCCCCTTGCTGTGCTTGAGAGCCTTGATAATAGCGTGCTCTCTGCCTCCTCCGCCAATTACTGCAATATCCATTATCCTCTCCTTGCAACTATCTCTGCCGCAACCTTCTCGACTGCCGCCGGCAGCAGCTTCCATTCAGCATCCTCCATGACCCTGCGCTGCAGAATTTCCGGAGTGTCGCCTTCTTGGACCTCAACCGCGCGCTGAGCGATTATCTTGCCGCCATCCGTAATCTCGTTTACAAAATGAACTGTCGCCCCGGTGACCTTTACGCCATAATCGAGTGCCGCTTCGTGCACGTGCAGCCCGTAAAATCCTTCTCCGCAGAACGAAGGGATGAGTGATGGATGCACATTGATGATTCTATCAGGGTATCTGCTGACAAAATCCTCGCTAAGTATACGCAGGAAGCCCGCGAGTACGATGATATCTATCTCGTTCTCTTCAAGCAGTGATATCAGCTTCTGTTCGAAATTGTCCTTCTCGATATATGTATGCTTAATTCCCGCTCTCTCCGCCCTGGCCAGTCCGCCGGCGCTCCCGCACGACGACACTACCAGCGCGAGCTCAGCATGTGGCAGCTCGCCGGCCTGTGACCTGTCTATGATAGCCTGCAGGTTGGTGCCACCGCCCGATATTAGAACTGCAACTTTTGCGCACTTGCTCATTCTCTCGTCTCCGTCTGTGTAAATTGTTAAATCTAATATTTCTATCCAGGTATTTGCTAATATGCTTTTATGCGGTTAGAAGTCTTTACATCCCCTATATGGCCATATCGAGCGCATTAGCATTAAGCGTCGCTTAATCTTCGATTCCGTCGATGATCTCGCGCGATAACTCCGTCTACTTCGTTATCGGTGCCGGACTAACCTTCGATTCCGTCGATGATCACGCCTTCGTCGCCCTTAACAATCTCCCCGATGACATAAGCCTTATCTCCGGCACCACGTATGATCTCGAGAGCCCTCTCGCTGTCCTCGCGAGACACAACTACCGTCATGCCGATGCCCATGTTGTAGGTGTTGAACATGTCACGCTCCGGGATGCTGCCTGTCTCAGCCAGAACCTTGAAGATCTCCGGTGTCTCCAGCTTGCTCTTATCTATCCTGGCCGTCATTCCCTTCGGAAGCGCTCTGGGGATATTCTCGTAGAAGCCGCCGCCGGTGATGTGCATTACAGCATGCGGTACCATCTCCTTGAACAGCTCTGTCATAGACCTTACATAAATCCTTGTAGGCTCCAGCAGCGCTTCACCGAGAGATCTGCCGCCCAGATCACCCCTCTTCACGGAGAGATCGATGTTCTCGACGTCGAAAACCTTCCTGACGAGCGAATATCCATTTGAATGAATGCCCGACGATGCAATTCCGATGACAACATCGCCCTCACCCACCTTCTCGATGTCGATAACCTTACTTTTATCCACGATTCCTACTGCAAATCCGGCCAGGTCGTACTCATCCTCCGGATAGAAGCCCGGCATCTCCGCAGTCTCGCCGCCAATCAGACAACACTTTGATTGAACGCAGCCGTCCGCAACACCCTTAACTATGGATGCGATTTTCTCCGGCACGTTTTTGCCGCAAGCAATGTAGTCCAGGAAGAACAGCGGCTTTGCACCGACGCAGATGATGTCGTTGACACACATCGCCACGCAGTCGATACCTACAGTGTCATGCTTATCCTGCAGGAATGCAAGCTTGAGCTTGGTTCCCACTCCGTCAGTTCCGCTGACTAGAATAGGTTCGGACATGCCTGTCAGATCAGGCTGCAGCAACCCGCCAAATCCTCCAACCGGTGCTGTATTACCGAACTTCATGGTCTTGCCCACGTGCTCCTTCATCAGCTCAACAGCTCTATATCCGCTAGTGATATCTACTCCCGCTTCCTTGTAGCTCTCGCTCCGGCTCTTCATCTCAGTTCTCCTCTTTCTTCCTATCGCTTAGCTTAATCTCGAACTTAAACTTTCCTGTGACAGCTCTCCCTGCCGGGTACTCACCCCCAAAGCAAGCGCTGCAATACCCCTTGCCCGGCTCGCTGCCAATCATCTCGTGCAATCTGTCCATCTTGAGGAATCCAATCGAGTCGCATCCGATGAGCGTGCAAATCTCATTCTCGGTGTGATTAGCTGCTATGAGCTGTGACTTATCCGACACGTCGGTTCCGTAGTAGCATTCGTCAACAAACGGTGGAGCTGTAAGCATCAGATGAACCTCCTTGGCTCCTGCATTTCTTAGTTTCTCGACTATGTTTCTCGAAGTCGTACCTCTTACGATAGAATCGTCAATCATGACAACTCTCTTCCCTCGGACAGATTCCTCTATGACGTTAAGCTTGATATTTACAAGCTTCTCGCGCTGCGCCTGTCCAGGTGCAATAAACGTACGACCGATGTACTTGTTCTTGACAAAGCCCATGCCGTAAGGGATACCCGCCTGTTTCGAATATCCAACTGCGGCGTCGAGACCCGAATCAGGAACTCCTATCACAATGTCGGCCTCTACCGGGTAGTCGATTGCGAGCGCACGGCCGGCCTCAACTCTAGCGCGATGAACGCTGATCCCGTCAATCTTGGAGTCCGGTCTCGCGAAGTAGATGTACTCGAATATGCAGATTGACTTTGGCTTTTGGTTGCAGTGCTCCTTGATGCTGCGGATACCGTCATGATTAAAAATCACAATCTCCCCCGGCTCGATATCTCTTACGAACTTCGCTCCCACAGCATCCAGCGCACATGACTCTGAAGCGATTACATATCTGCCGTCCTCTGTCAGCCCATAGCAGAGAGGTCTGAAGCCTCTGTCGTCGCGAACTGCGATGAGCTTGTTGGGCGACATAACGCAAAGGGAATATGCTCCCTTAAGCTTATTCATAGCTGCATTAATCGCCTCCTCTACGCTGTTTGAACGCAGTCTCTCCTTGGTGATGAGATAAGCGATTACCTCCGTGTCGCTCGTGGTCTGAAAGATAGAGCCCTTGAGTTCCAGCTCCTGTCTCAGCTCTGCGGAATTTACTATGTTGCCGTTATGTGCGACGGCCATGCTTCCCTTGATGTGATTAACAACGATTGGCTGAGCATTTGCACGCTCATTCTTGCCTGTAGTTCCGTAGCGCACATGACCGATAGCCATGCCGCCCTGCCCGAGAGCCTCAAGCTCACGAGTGCTGAACACGTCATTGACTAAACCGAGATCCTTGTGGCTCGAAAACACACCATCATCATTGACCACTATTCCGCAGCTCTCCTGTCCGCGGTGCTGCAGTGAATATAGGCCGTAGTACACTGTCCTGCCTATCTCATATGCCTCCCTGGGAGAGAAAACACCTACAACTCCGCATTCTTCTCTTAACTCACTCATACTGTTCCTAACCTTAATATCCATCTGTGCAGTATCTGCTGATTAGAATAACTACATACTTAATTGAACTTAGCGCTTACTGCTGCATCCTTCTCGATTACGTCATTGCGAGCCTTGTTTCTCTCTTCCCAAAGACTTGCCCTCAGTTTCTCATCTGAAACCGCCAGGATCTCGGCGGCAAAGATCGCCGCATTCCTGGCGCCGTCAATTGCAATCGACGCAACCGGTATTCCCGGCGGCATTTGAACCGTGGACAGGAGCGCATCCATGCCGTCCAGTGAGGATGCCTTGATCGGGATCCCCACTACCGGCAGAACTGTGTTCGCTGCGAGCACTCCACCGAGATGTGCCGCCTTACCTGCAGCCGAAATGATAACGCCAAAGCCATTTCTTTCTGCAGCCTTTGCAAATCCAATAGCTTCATCCGGTGTTCTATGTGCCGAGTACACGTGAACCTCAGTTGGAATCTCATATTTCTTCAGCTCTTCAATGCATTTTTCAACGATTGGCAGATCGCTGTCGCTACCCATTATTACTGCAACTTTCTTCATAATTATCTATCGGCCTCCGTCCTTAAACACTGTACAAATACACGCGCATCAACACGTAATTGTTGTCAAAAGCTTGTAATTTAAATTTATCATATGAGCTGCTATTGTCAACAAAAAGGGTTATCAAAACCCGTATTTTAATGCGGCATTTATATAAATTTATGCGGATTTCGGAGATTTTTCCGAAGTATACTTTGACCTGATCTTATACGTGTTCGGTTTTTGTGCACTTTTAAGTATTTTCATTATGATCAACTTTTCCCTCGTTTGTGTACATGCTACATGCGTTTTTATATCGGTCCCACTTGGTGAGTATCTCGCCGCTCTGATGCAACTGTAATAGGCTGACTCAACAATCACTTGTTGTGTCAGCCTATTCATATCCGATATTTTTGCTGCGATATTGCAGCTGCCGCTATTACATCCTGCCATCGGTAAGCAAACGGCTATGAACAACGTGAAAATGCGTTCATCATGTAATACCTCTGTGATCACTGACCGACTCTGGGGACGAGCACTCTTGCCTTGAACAGATCCCCGTCAATTCCCAGTCTGATATCTCCATTCATCATATGCATGAGGTCGCGTGCAATGGCGAGACCAAGCCCGCTGCCCTCAGTGTTTCGGGATTTATCTCCGCGCTTGAATCTTTCCATCAGTTCGTCCGGATCGATATCCAGCGCATCCTTTGACACATTGCTGATCTCCAGAGCCGCGAATTTGCCCATCTCGCGCACCTTGACATAAGCTCTGGTGCCGGGGAGGCTGTATTTGCTGACGTTTGTCAACAGGTTCTCGATTACGCGCCACAGCATCTTACCGTCGGCGTTGACAAATACGTGCTCCTGATTATTTTCAAAATGCACCTCGATATTGCTCGACACGAGCAGGTCGCTGAGCTCACCGATAGCCTGCTGTGCAACTCCGTTGAGATCGATTACTTCTATGTTGATAGGCATCGCTCCGCTGGAAGCCTTGGTGGCTTCAAAGAGGTCTCCGCTGAGTTTCTGCAGTCTCTTGGTCTTCTGTTCGATAATCTCAAGATATGACATAGCATCAGGGCTGTCGAGTCCCTGCAGCTTGAGCAGGTCGATGTAGGTCACCATAGAGGTGAGCGGAGTCTTGAGGTCATGCGACACGTTGGATATGAGTTCGTTGCGGAGACGCTGGCTGCGAAGCTCATTTTCAAGAGCGATTTCCTCGGCCTTAGCTATATCGTTGATGTCTCCGGCTAGCCTCTCAAACTCTCCCTTATGTCTGACCACCACCTTCTGATTGAAATCACCGTCCTTGATAGCGCGTATCCCGCTGCGCACCATGGCATAGTCATTGTAACACCTCGGAACATAGACTATAGCAATCAACAGAGCGATTATTGCCCACCAGTGCCATATGAGCGTAGGCAGAAGCAGCAATGCAAATCCCAGATAGAGCTTCTTGATGGTTACGTCCTTAGATATAATTGCGTTGTGAATTGAGATGAGAATCTTGCCAACAATTGAACGCTCGAATAAATCGTTGTTTTTAATATTCTTAACAAGCGACTGAAGCAGTATAATCGCGCAGAATATGAACAACGTCATGGCAGCTATGGTTGCAAAGCCCTCCACCCACTCGGGTTTGAACTCGTAGCCTCTGCCCATTACCTCAAAGGTCTTGTCTCTGAATTCCTGAGTTACTACTTGTCCTTTGGCGATAGTCTTAAGTATCCGCTCCAGTGTTGCACCCGAGGACAGATATCTGAAATACATGTTCTCCGCCATGATGATTCCGACACCTAGCGCAAATATCGCCAGCAGTCGAAGCTCGGGAAATACACGATCGAGGAGGTTAAGCTTGACCTTGCCCTTCTCAGTGTATTTGCCGGAAAAATACACCACAAATACGAGCCCCGCCAGTGCCAGCGCAACAAACACGAGCAGCAATATAAAATTCGTCGTGAGGATGCTGACTATCCTCTTCTTATCGACGAGTCCGTTGAAGTCGTCGCTCGTATATGCCTCATATACGAGGATTCGATTTGCAGCCATGATGAGCAGCACGGTGCTGACCGTAGCTAATACCACGGCAACTTTTGACTTAAGTCCGCGGAACTCATCCGTCACGACCTGTTGCTTCATTAGTTATCTCCTTCAAGCTTATATCCGGTACCCCAGACAACCTTGATGTATCTGGGATCCTTGGGATTGATTTCTATCTTCTCTCTTATATGCCTTATATGTACGGCCACAGTATTTTCCGGATTATACGCCGGTTCATCCCACACAGCTTCGTAAATTTGTCCCATCGAAAACACTCTGTTTGGATTTTCCGCAAAAAGCTTCAGTATTCCAAATTCTGTAGCTGTAAGCATAACATCTCTCCCGTCAACTGTTACCTTCTTGCTGTTGTCATCAATTACAAGTCCTCCCACTCTGTAAATACCCTCTTCTGAAGGTTCCGCAGCACTTCCGAACTGAGTGTATCTGCGGAGCTGTGACTTGACACGCGCGATGAGTTCCATGGGATTGAACGGCTTTGTCACATAATCATCTGCTCCGATATTCAGCCCGATAATCTTATCGTAGTCTTCAGACTTGGCAGACAGCATGATAATCGGAATATCCTTCTCATTTCTAATCATCTGTGTAGCCTGTATCCCGTCGAGCTTAGGCATCATCACATCCATGATGGCGAGCTTCACATCCTCACTGCGAACAATGCTCAGAGCCTCAAAACCGTCATATGCCTTGATTACCTCAAAGCCTTCATTATTCAAATATATCTCTATCGCTCTTGCAATCTCTTTATCGTCATCGCAAACCAGAATTTTCACTGCAACTCCTCCTTAATATAGTGTCCTTACGAATAGAAGTATATATCATTTAACAAAAGAAATTCGATGATATTTATTATAATTTCTTTAACGAGTAAATACTTTCTCCTTCATTTGATGTTCATATTACCGTAGACCATCACATATGAAAGAACTGTCATCATAAAAAACAAAAAGTTTTGCCCAAAAATCGAGTTTGATTATCATCTTAACGCTCCTTCATATCACCTTATGATTTTTTGGTGTTCACCTTTATCGTGATTTTTCTGCACGTCTTCCCTGCAGTGGGAAGAGAAACGAAGCGACGATCAAAACGGGTAGGAAAGCGCTCGCCGCGGCGCCCATGATGAAACTCAATATTCCGAATAAAGCAACTTTTGCTTTTCTGTTATTCATGCTATACTGCCTATGAATTTTTTCTGAATTCCCGCACTTTATCTGACAGTTCCTGCAGCTCGTTCTTGTCAAGCTCAGTCAGATGTTCCAACTTGTCCAGAAATTCCGTTGCGGTTATTTTTTCCCTGCGGGTGATGACTTCCAAATAGTGGCTGACGATGACTCCGGAGAGAATGGCAATCCAGATGATTTCATACAAGGTCATGTAGACGGTCAGCAGCCTACTCAACGCGGTGCTTACCGTGATATCGCCAAAACCGATGGTCGTGCATGATACGAAGGTGTACCACATGGCCTGACCATATGTGCATATGCCCGGTTCGCGGATCATGATGATCAGCGAGACGATAAAAAAGCTGACGAAAAAGCCGAAGGTTATCTTCTCGGCACGACATCTTTTAACGATAGACCAGAATAGTCTGAATTTCTTCATTCTCTATCCTCCCTGAAATCAAAAATAATTTACTGCAATTATATCAGATTTTCGCGGAAGCGCTCTGCAATAATACTGCTGAAAAGAATGTAATCGGTGCTTTATACTAAGCTGTAGAACTCACTTCAGAAGCTGTGAAGAATTAAAAACGGAAATGGAAAAATTTATTAAATACTGCAATGAGCATATGATAAAAGAAGGGTCGGAATGAATGAGTCCGCCCCGAGACAGACTCCATCTTCCGGCCGCATAAAAAACGAGACGACCGGCGTCGCCTCGTAAAAAAATTCCGGAATGGCAGGCTCTCATGCACCACCGCCATTTGCATACATATTGTCGCAGTATTCCGATTCTCCTGCGATTCTCCGCCTACTTGTAATCCTCGTTGTCGCTCTTCTTGCTGGCGATGTTGAGCCCAATCCACAGAGCAAGGGCAACTAAGGTGAATACAATAAGGGCGCGGAAGTTTGAATCATACTTGCCGCCTGCTGCCTCGAGCAGCTTGGCTGAAATTATCGGTCCGATAATAGCCGCCGGAATCAGCGAGAAGTTGGCAATACTGAAGTTAGTGGCAAAATACTTCGCTCCAAAGGCCTTATTGACGTACGCTGATGTGATCGTTGGAGTTCCTCCGTACGACAATCCTACGAAGATAAGTCCGATCACAACAAGGATGAGCGAGTGGCTCACTCCCCCTGCAATGAGCAAGGCACCTGCGATAATCATGAAGATGTTGTTTACAATAGATGAAGTCTTACGTCCAAACCTATCAAAGTTGTTGCCTGCAACAATTCTGCCTGCTCCGTTAAATAGCGAAACGATCATACCGAGAACTGCCGAACCGCCGTAAGCAACTGAGATATTCGCAGCACTGTTGATTACCATAAGGCCGGCCGAGTTGAGGGCGATAGCCCAGAGGAAAAAGATCCAAAATCTCGAAGTCTTCATCATTTCCGCCGAGGTATAGTGATGTGTGTTGTCATCAGCTGCGGCAGTCTTGCTCGCACCTGCTGTCGGTGCTTCCGGAGTCTTGATGATAATCGCAGCTACGAGCAGCACAACGAAGATTGCGATTGCGAGCAGCTTAAATGTAGAGAATATACCAATGCCGGCGATGAACTTGGTTACAACGCTTCCGAGAGCCAGCCCGCCCAGGCCGAAGCCCATAAGCATGATTCCTGAGGCGAGACCGACCTTATCCGGGAACCACTTGGTGATAGTAGTGATTACAGCATTATACCCTATACCTACGCCGCCTCCGCCAAATATACCGTAGAATATGTAGAGCTTCATAAGGCTGCCGGATGCATCTGCCGGGTTAAGAGTAGATACCATGAAGAATCCTACAAGCAACAGCACTGCTGCGATGAGTATTCTCACCTTAACTCCAAACTTCTTGCCAAGCTGTCCGCCGATGAGTCCGCCCAAGCAAAACATAATCATCGAGATTGTGAAGGTCATAGACATCTGCGCAACTGTCCATGTCTTGAACACCTCGCTGAAAGGTGCTCTGAATAGCGACCATGCGTAAATCAGACCGAGGAATAGCGTCGAAATAGTAGCCATCCCGAGATACAACCATCTTTTGTTGTTCATTTCTTAAACCACCTGTCCTTACCTAGTAACGCCGTCATTACACCGTCGCGACGCATAAAATCATGATAATACTCCAATTCGAGCACTAATGCACTAAATGATAACACTTTTTGAGTCTATTTTCTAGCAGCATTTCTCATATTCAGCATATAACTACAGCACTATATCTCCAGCGCTGCCCTGATATGCCTGTATGCGAAGTCCACTGTACTGCCGACTTCTTCGTAGGCAAACGCTTCAAGAGTGGTAATTGTGCACCCCTCATCAGCAAGCGTCTGCATAGCCGCCTCCATGGGCTCCTTCTGTTTAGACGCACAGCAATCCTTGATTACCTGTACATCGTACCCCTTGGCCATAAGACTCTTGGCAGTCTGCATTATGCTTATGTGCGCTTCCAGTCCGGCCAGCACAATCCTGTTGCCCTTGTGCGATTGAAGCAGAGCCTCCAGGTCAGGCGAAGTCGTGCAATCGAAGTCAACCTTATCTATCTTCTCATAGCTACGCAGCTCGTTTTTGAGTTCTCCTGCAACCGGCTCCGAATCGTATCCGTACTGCTCAGTTAACAGCGTTGGCAGTTCAAGTATATTCAAGCATCTTGCCAGCTTCAGCACATTGTTCATGAACCTCTCACTTTTCCTCATCTCCGGAATCATGTGTTTTTGCACATCCATGATTATACACAAGGTTCTGTCGGAGCTGAGTCCGCGGAGCTTGGCCAGCATACCGCTGTCTACGCGGTTCACTCTGTATGGCGTAACTGTTGTGTAGCCATCCGCAAGAGCGTAGAGATCTGTATAAGCAGGTGCAGCACTTCCGTCTGTGACGTCGGCCCTGTACCTATATTCACCGTTAATGTGCGAGGGATCTACTGCATTCGATGAAAGCTCAATGACACCTGCATTAGTCGCCGGAGAATTGCTGCCATTAGCTTCGTTCATGCCGTCCGTTTCATGAACGGCCTTCACAAAGGTGTTATCGAATCCGATTCCACCTGCCTCAGTGTACCTTGTCCCCTTAATCTGCCATTTGGGCAGGTCAGGCGAGTTCACGTTGAGGATTATTCCTTGAGGCAGCTGCTTGGCTACCTCAAGCAGCTCCGGCAGCATCTCGCAGATGTATTCAAAATGTGTCGCGCTGTGACTGGTCACCGATAGTGCAAGTGCTTTATATCCATTCAAAGCACCCTCGTTGGCAATTGCAAAGGTACCCGAATAATTGATATCTGTGCCTGCATTCCCACCGTGATTGATGCCGCCGATTACATAATCCGGCTCAATTCCTTCAGCTCTCAGCATATCTATACCGAATTTTGCACAGTCCGCAGGCGTACCTGTGAGAGCAATCGCCCTTTCAGCTCCCTCCAGCTCAATCTCGCGCGCAGTCACTAGACCGCTCAGAGTTATAGCCTGCCCGTGTCCACTGCACTGCGAAGCAGGCGCTACAACATACACCTCCGCCATGTGAGACAGAAAGCGTACCAGCGTACGAAGTCCAAACGATTCTATTCCGTCGTCGTTGCCAACTAATATTCTATTCATTGAGATACCTCATTCCCTTCTTTATATTTCCTACATACATCTTGATAAGCAGCCTCAGCAGCGGTTCCGAAACCCTATAGAAATAGAAATACAGAACCTGCTCCTCCTCCGTGCAGAGATCCGAAACGGGATTCATCATGAGTCCCACGTTTTTTGCCAGCTGACAGAGCTGCTCCGCCGGCACAGGAAGCATAATCCTAAGCATGACCGCCAGTCCCGACTTGGAATCTATGGCTTCAATCAAACCATCGCCATATTCCTTGAACATCTCCATCGTGGTATGGAGCTTCTCGGCGTTACGCTTCCTGCATTTCTTGATGTGCCTGTGATAGTACCCATCCTCCATGTAGAGAGCAAGGCAGATCTGCTCCGCCTTGGAACATGTCTGTGCGTAACGACTCTTGATTCTGTTAAACACCTCCACAAGCTCATGCGGCAGCACCATATAGCTAATCTTGATTGATGCAAAAAGCGTTGATGAGAAGGAGCCGAGGTACACGACTCTTCCCGACCTGTCGAGGCCCTGCAAAGCCGGAATAGGCTTACCGAAATATCTGAGCTCGCTGTCGTAGTCATCTTCCAATATATAGCTGTCGTTGTCCTCCGCCCATTTTATCAGCTCATATCTCCTGCCTATCGGCATTACTGCACCTGACGGGAACTGATTTGAAGGATTGACGTACACGAGACTTCTCATATTGACGGGCAAACGCTCAATCGTGATGCCGTTCTCACGAACGGGAATATTGGAAAGGCTTACCCCTTCATCCTTAAATATCTCGCGAACCGGTCCATATCCCGGAAATTCCATCGCTGCGTTGCTGATGCCGAGATCTCTCAGTATTCGAATGAGATGCGTGGCAAGCTGCTGCGAGCCGGCGCCTATCACTACCTGCTCCGGCGAGCATTTTACACCGCGGCCTGCGTAAAGGTATTTGGCAATCTCATAGCGGAGAGCCGCTTCTCCCTGTACGTCCGCTTCAGTCTGCAGCGCATACGCATACTCGTTAAACACCTTGCTCATGCACTTCTTCCACTTGGAGAACTCAAAGCTCTCCTCATCATATATGAGCGATCTCTCCTTGGCAGTCTTGCTGCTCTCCGGCGGCAGCAGTTCATCCAACGTGAGCTCATCCCCGGCCTCGCCGGCGCCTACGGCACCCGAAATGTCGTCGCTCACATAGTAGCCTGACTTGGGGCGACTCTCAATGTAGCCCTCGACCAACAGCTGGTTATATGCGGTCTCAACCGTTGTCACGCTGATATCGTTGGCCTTTGCAAGACCGCGTAGCGAGGGCAGCTTCATGCCGGCCTCAAACTCCCCGGAAAGAATTCTCGCCTTAATCTGATCAAAAATCTGTATATATAGATTTTGGCTATTATTATCTTCAAAATCGAAAATAATGCTTCTCATCGTGCAATTTCCCCTATCTGTATTCTAAAAATTTACAGTAATTGTATATTTTCATGGCTGCAATATATTGTTATTATAATACTCGCCAGTTTGCTACACAATGATTAAATTTAAATCACATCGGATTATGGAGGCAGAAATGATAGACAGCAAAACGGAATCCGGCAGGGTTAACAAGCTTGATAGATCCAGCAAGACCATGCTTTTAGTCACTACAGCGATGATGACAGCAATGGTCATGATTGCTACCACTTTTTTTAAACTTCCCAACGCCATGGGTTACATCCACCTAGGTGACGGGTTAGTGTTACTTTCAGCCATCGTGCTGCCCAGAAAGTGCGCCTGCTTCGCCGGAGGTGTTGGCGCAGCGCTTGCTGACATTTATGGCGGGTACGCTGTCTGGGCACCTTGGACGCTTGTCATCAAGGCTATAATGGTTATAATCGTACAGATCGCATTTGGATATGCGATGAATAAGATGCTGCAAGGCAGGCGCTTAGCCGGAGTTGCAGGTTTGCCGCTTGTCGAGCTCTTCGCCTACGCGATTTCAGTCGTTTGGACCGTTGCCGGCTACTATGTAGCGCAAGGCGTAATTTACGGCAACTGGGTAGCTCCAATTGCCGACATGCCGGGCAATGTTCTACAAGCGGTGGTCGGAGCAGTCATAGCAATTGCCGTATCAACCGCGCTAAGCCGGACATCCTGGGGCAAGCGCTTTTTCTACAGGCGATCTATGCAGTAGGGGCAAGCTCCAAGCTATTAATACAAGCTCGGGATTATTGATGCAGACTCAAAATTATTAACATTAACGCAAAATGAGATTGTTGACGCAGGGTCGCAGCTAAAAAAATCAATTGGCGACATATGCAGAATGCGTATTTCGGCATCATACAGTTCTCTGTATTTTCAGATCCTGTGTCTATATGCCCGTGCCTGCTCTACGCTTACACTAAGCTATAGGTTGCAAATATCAGATAAATAGCCTGCGTCAGATTGCACACATCAGAAAATATAAGGGAGATTTCAATGGACTACAAGAGAATACTTTCAATTCAGGATATATCGTGCGTCGGACAGTGCTCGCTCACTGTAGCGCTGCCGATCCTGTCGGCCTGCGGTCATGAGACCGCAATCCTGCCGGCAGCCGTGCTATCCAATCACACCGGAGGATTCAAAGGGTTCACGTGCCACGACCTTACGAGCGACATTCCGGGAATTCTCGAACAGTGGGAGACCGAAGGGATTGCATTTGACGGAGCCTACACGGGATATCTGGGCAGCAGCGAGCAGATTGCCTATGTAAAGGATATATTTGACAGGCTCGTATCACCGGACGGATTGCGCGTTGTCGATCCGGCTATGGCCGACTCAGGGGCTCTGTATCCCGCCTTCGACATGGACTTTGTAGAAGTCATGAAGTCTCTCGTCGCAGCAGCTGATATTGCGCTGCCTAATATAACGGAAGCTTCGTTGCTCACCGGCATCGAATACAGAAAACATTACGACAGGTCTTATGCAAATGCGCTTATCGACGGCATCCACGCGCTCGGCACAGGGACGGTAATCATGACAGGTGTCAGCTACGATGACACAACTACCGGCATCCTAGTCTCCGACGAAAAAGGATGTCAATATATAATGCATGAAAAGCTGCCGGTTTCTTGCCACGGCACCGGCGATGTGTTCGCATCCGCTTTTGTAGGCGCATATCTGGCGGGAAAGGGCAAGCCCGAGGCCGCAAAAATCGCCGGAGAATACGTACTCAGCTGCATCAGGAACACAATTGATGACCAGGAACACTGGTACGGTGTCAAGTTCGAGCCAATGCTCGGCGAACTCATTACGGCTATCCGCAGATAGATATATATGATAATATGACAGAGACAACAACTATGAAGGAGTCTCTAAATGAACGACAAGATAGCGGGTAAGTTCCGCGGCACCGGAATCAAGGCCGGACTTATGTACGGTATGGCCGAGTTCTACGGCGGAGGTGCTTTTGTTATTATCAACACCTTCTTTCTGGTGTTCCTGACAAAAGCTCTTGGAATCCCGGCTGCACTGGCCGGCGCTATTCCGATGGTCGGCAAGGTATGGGATGCAGTTACCGACCCGATGATGGGTAACATTACAGACCGGACGGTGTCGCGTTTCGGGGCAAAACGTCTCTATATATTGGTAGGCGGTGTCGTTTCGGCTATTTCGTTTGTGATGCTGTGGACAACCATCCCTTCCGGGAACACAACCATGCTGTTCATCTATTACATAGTGATGTACTGCTTGTTTTCCACAGGCTTCACGATTATCATGGTACCTTACAACGGGTTGCTGCCTGATATGATCGACAGCTATACTGTCCGAGCAAAATTCTCCAGCATAAGGATGATCTGGTCGACAATCGGCGCTATCGCTGCCGGCATGATTCCAACTCTGCTTATCAAGGACACACTGAATACCGGCATGTACCTCAAGGTCGCTATCCTGTTTGGATTTATGTTCGGATTTTCGGCGATTGTGACATTTGCGGGCACGTGGGAAAAGCTCAAGAATCCGGTTCGCACAAGGCTTGCGGATAGCTTCTCCGAGGCTGCTTCGGTCTTCAAGAGCCGCTCATTTAGAATATTTATCGGAATATACCTGTCGGGACAGTGTGCGATGGACTTCGTGTCCGGTATGGCTATTTATTATGTGGATGAAGTGCTTAACGGCTATGGCAGCGGATATCTGATCATGCTCATGGGCGTGCTGATGGTATCACAGCTGCTCGGAATGTTAGTGTTCACACCTATAATGACCAGGACATCCAAGCGCACCACCATCCTAATCGGTGCACCCATCAGAATTGTTTCAACACTGGGATTACTCGCCTTCTCCTACGAGGGCGCGCCTATCATCCCTATTCTGGCGCTCGCCGCAGGCATCGGTATTGGCAACGCGGCAACGCTCACGAGCATCTTCGCTATCCTCGCTGATATGGCGGATGTCGATGAGCTCATCACCTCGACCAGCCGCCCGGGCATAGTGTCAGGCATGGCGACATTCGCAAGGAAGATTTCCGCAGGACTTTCGGTCTGGATTATCGGTATACTGCTGTCTCTGGTCGGTTATGACGCTAAGCTCGCGCAGAGCGGCATCAGACAGGCACTATTCACGCAGCGGGGAATTGCGATGATTTTCATAATTATTCCGGTCGTACTCGTAGCATTTCTGCTACTATTTGGTTACATCTTCCCTATCACAAACAAAGAATTCACTGTAGTCAAGCAGGACATCGCCAGAAGGCGCGGTGAGGATGACAGCGTGGCAACAGATGAGGAGAAGCGCATACTCGAGAGGGCTACGGGCTTTGCATACGAGGATTTGTGGAAGAAATCCAACGAACACAGGATTCATAATCATAAATAAACGCGTTTAAGAGAGCGCAAATTCAAGGCAGCTTGAATTTGTGCCTTTGCTGTATATGTGGTGTAATATATCACATGGAGGATATCATGAATAAATTAGCTGAAGCATTAAATATCTCGGACAAAACACGTCCGCAGGTATGGGCCCACCGCGGCGCAAGCGGTTACTGCCCCGAGAACACGCTGCCTGCATTCCTGAAGGCGCACGAGCTCGGTGCTGACGGCATAGAGCTTGATGTGCAGATGAGCAGCGACGGCGAGCTCGTAGTCTGCCATGATGAAAAGGTGGATAGGACATCGAGCGGCAGCGGCTGGATCAAGGACATGACGCTTGCAGAGCTCAGGTCTCTGGATTTCTCCGGCGGCCGTGCGGAATTCGCCGGAGTCACTATTCCTACTATGCGTGAAGTATTTGAACTGATTGCCACTACCGATATGATTATCAATGTTGAGCTCAAGACAGGCATCATTTTCTACCCGGACATGGCTGAAAAGCTGTTGCAGCTCGCCGCGGAATGTGGTTGTGAAGACCGGGTTCTGTACTCTTCGTTCAACCATTATACAATCACTCACATGCGCGAGCTGAATCCGGATGCCAAGCTCGGTTTCCTGTATGCGGACGGCACGATAGGCATGCCCGACTATGCTGTGAGATATGGAGTGCAAGCATTACATCCTGCACTCTACAACATTCAGTTTCCCGGCTTCATAGAGGAGTGCAAGCGCAAGGGTCTTGCGGTCAACGTCTGGACCGTTAATGAGGAGGAGCACATGAAGCTGGCCGTTAGCGCCGGCGTCGACGCTATAATAACCAATTATCCGGATAAGGCACTGGCAGTAATTGAGAAGCAATATGAGCATTAAAAAGAAAAATAAAGATATGCATAATTCCCCACTCATACTGAAGCCGGACTCAATGAAGCAATTTGATTTCCCTCCCGGAGTCAGGATGCTGGGCGAAGACGACTATGCGGATCACATGGCAGGTGCCAACAAGGAGTGGCGTGACAAATACGTACAATCGGGAGATTTTGCTGCTGCAGACGGATTGAAGCTCCGGTATTATCACGCAGTTCGGCCATCAGGGGAGCACCCGAAGGGATGTGTCGTAATTCTGCATGGCTACTGCGGATTCTGGGGCAAATTCCACGAGATGTCGGAATACTATTGGCAGGGCGGATACGAGGTATTCTTCCTCGAGCAGCGAGGGCATGGATATTCCGGAAGAGAGATTGATGTGGTGGACATGGTTCATGTACGCGATTTTGCCGACTATGTCAGCGACCTGCTTATATTCATGGATGAGATAGTTAACCCTGTCACAGCTGATCTGAAGCACATTATGTACGCTCATTCTATGGGCGGAGCTGTCGGCGCGCTCTTTCTGGAGCAGCATCCGGGATATTTTGATGCAGCTGTGCTCAGCACCCCGATGTTTGCAATTGACACAGGCACTACACCCAAGCTGCTGCTCTATCTGCTGAGAGCCAAGAGCAGGCTGCTTCACCAAGTCGAAGAGCCATTCCCCGGCGGCAAGCCCTGGACCGGCAGGAACGTATTCAATACAAGCAGCACCATGTCGCAAGCCCGCTACCTCTACATATTCAATCAGCGATTGGCGGACACCCACTATCAGACGAATCGTCTTTCGAACGGATGGGGTGCTGCGAGCCTCCGAGCTATGTCACAGCTGCATAGGCAGGCGAGCAATATCAACATACCAATCCTGATGTTCAATGCCGGCAATGACTCATTACTATCACCTGCGGGCCATTACAGCTTTGCGAAGAAGGTCTCACACATTGAGTTCTATATCTACGAGGATTCGAAGCACGAGATATTTAATGCTGCCGACAATATCAGGTGTGACTACTATTCCAGAATATTCAAATTTATTGATGATAATGGGAAAGTGCACACTGAAGGCTGCTCAAATCAGTAATTTTAATTCCCGAGGGATATCGACAGAGTCCGTAGAAATCCAGCTATTCCGATTTTTCATTTATGGCGACATATCGTCTAATCTATACGACCACAAAATAGCCGCAAAAACACCGATCGCAATAAAAGCTCTGCCTGCAGTCTATTTTGCTGCATTAACTGCACCTGCCTTAAGTTTAATAATTTTAATTCGCCACGTCCGAAAGTAAATTCCGGACACACATTAATGTTAGCACAGATTAACTTGAGGATATATCGATTCAATATTTTTATTCCAAACAGCATCGTGTTTCCTTGACCTCAAGCTCACGCAACTCCTTGAAATTTTGGGCCAGCATAAATATTACAATTATCGAAAGAAACACATCTATTGCAAGAGAACCTACATAGATTGACTGTATACCGAAAATCCTCGGCAGTATAATCATAAGGGGAATATATAAAAACAACTGCCGGCCGAGTCCTATAAGCGTTGCCGGCTTTCCTTTTTTGATGGAAGGCCAAAATGTCATAGCTGTCATCGTAACTGAAAGCAGAGGTGCTATGGTCATAAATACTCTGAAGCAGAATATATATTCTGCACCGAAACTTACCTGCGGCAACATGCTTCCCAGTACAAGCGAAGGGCTTATCATTGACAGAATCCAGAACGGCAGCATAACAATCAGCGCCACAAAAGAGAATATTTTAAATGAGCTTATACTTCTTTCATATTGTTTAGCTCCGTAATTAATTCCGGCTACAGGCTGTAAAGCTCTCATAAGTCCGTAAATAGGTGTGAGTGAAAAGTTGAATATCCTGAATACCGCTCCATAAAAAGTTATGTCCAGTTCGGTTCCGAAGGCTTTCAATGCCCTGAGAATTATTATGCCCTGTATGATCCCCATCACACTCATTATTAATGACGGCATACCCAAAGAAATGATTTCTTTTATCACATCCCTATCCGTATTTATCGTAAATACATTGGCATTGAAGCTTACCTTTCCGCTTTTGCAATATATTACGAACAGCAGAGCATAGACAAACATACCTATGTTGGTTCCCCACGCCGCTCCTGCAACCCCCAGCTTAAGAATAGCCATAAGTACGTAGTTTGAGATAATATTGACTATAAGACCTATACCCATCATAATTGCCGCGGTCTTCATCTTGCCTTCGGCTCTTACTATCATATTGTAGGCAAGCCCTATAATCCAGAATACACTACCTATCAGGGTTACTCTATAGTAACTTACCGCATAAGATAAAACCTCCCCCTCTGCTCCAAGTGCCCGAAGCATGGGATTCATGAATATAAAACCGAACAGTATCATGACAACTGTCGCCACAATAGAAATTAAATTGGCATTTCCAAGAAGCTTGCCCTGCATCTCCTTGTCATCGTTCCCCAATAAAATACTCAGATATGAGCCTGCGCCCACCCCCACCAACGAGCCCAATCCAAGACTCAACTGGGTAAGCGGATACACTATGGACAAACCTGCAAATGCTGTCTCATTCACCAGTCTGCCTACAAATATCCCGTCAAAAATTACATTTAAGCCGTATAAAATCATCGCAATAATAGCCGGCAGAGAAAGCCTGCAACAAACTTTCCACAAATTATCGTTCAATATCAATTCTTTTTCTTTGTTCATGGTTTTAAGCCTCAATATACTTTCTTAATTTATTTTGCACCAAAAACTTATATTTCAGTCTGTTGTGCAATAATTAAATCCTTCTAACATTTTAAATATGCTTTGAACATAATCGTAAGCATCTCTCTAAGCTTTTCCTTATCTATATCAAACAGATACATTCCCACATAAAGAGAATTCATCAAAAAAACAAATTCCCGATTATTTATCGTAATATATTCGTCCAAGCCCTCCGCCTTGCAGAATTCAAGAAAATCTTCAATTCCCTTATCGTATAGCTTTGCAAATAATTTTTTAAAATTCTCGTTGTTCTGCATTTCTATAAGAAATACGGTATACAGTTTCTTGTACGGATTGACATCGAGAATTTTATCCAGCAAACTGTCAATAAGCTTTTCGCTGCGGTTTTTTCGACTTTCCCTCATATATTTCACTACAATATTTTTTCTGTATTCATTTCCGTCATCTAAAAGCTCCAAGAAGATCTCTTCTTTGCCTGAAAAATGATGATACATCCCTCCCTTAGATATTCCGACAGCCTGTATGATTTCATCCATTGTAGTATTTGCATAACCGTTTGTTATAAAAAGCTCCAATGCTATGTCTTTAATCTGCCTCCTCCTTTGTTCTCTGCTTAACCTTTTATTTCCCATCAGCTCCTCCTTGCTTACCGACGACATCGTCGGTAAGCAAATAATACCACCCGTTGCTTTTTCTGTCAAGCATTTGCAGTATTAGCGATAAAAGAATTTAAAAAATCAAACCGCCTGGAAAGTTTGCGGTATTAACGATAAAAGAAAAACAGCAAACCTTATTGATCTGCCGTTTCGTATTTCTAAAAGATTTTGTTTACTGACGGTATTTTTAAGCTTAGCATCCGCTTGCGGAAGTCGGGATGTGGACAAATAGGCATAAAATTAATACTGCACATTAAAGAAAGATCATAAGAGAATCCTGATAGCACATAGCGTACTGTGTCTCAGTGCGGGGGCTTTAAAAATTGCCCTTCCTTTATGTCTCAAAACATGTTAATATACTGACATAATGTATAAATAATAATACAAATCTATATTCATCTAATTAAGTAGCTTAAAAAACAATCTTAGAGAAAGGACATTTCACATGAAGAATCTGACAAGATACGTGTTAAGTATCGCATTGAGTGCAATTCTGGTCTTATCTGCAATACCGTCGGCAGCAGTAGTACATGCTGATGATAATCAGGCATTACCCGGAGCCGGCAAACACGCTGTGAGCAAAACACCTGAAGGATGGTACGACTTAAGAGAAGTACTTGCAGTGCTTTTAAGCGGTTCCTTCGATAGTGAAGAGAAAGCTAAGGAGGAGTATGAGAAACTCACCAGACTGGATGGGGATATTCTGCTCGGCACAGATACGCAGCATAAAGAAATCAAGGCTGTAAACATCAATGATACTATGAATTTCACAGGAACCCTAAGGGTCGATGTCATTAAAAAGGCGGTAGGGATGATAACTCCGGGCGTTGGTGCCTTTGCAAAACTCGATGGAGTGAGCAGTCAGTTCGTGGCAGAATTTGTTATTCCGGATGGAATGATTTATAGCAAAAAACTTACCAAGGCTAATGTGAAATTAAAAAATGCAAAAGACATATTTGAAGTAACAGATGTAAAGGTGGATGGTCAGAAGGTTACAGTAACTATGGACTTTGTTGATCCGGCACTTAAAAAAGCGCATAAAGAAAATAAGCCGTATATTGCCAGGGATCTAAACAATGCGCTAAACAAGGTTGGAAGCCATCTGGAGGTTACCATTCCGGGGGTTAAGTTTGACAAAACAAAGGTGAAGGCCGGAGATGTTCTGACTGTTAAAGGAGCACTGTCCGGGAATTATAAAATGGGAAAACTTGTTACTGCTCATTATGACCCTAGAATGAAAACATTACGAGATGAATATTTAAAGACTCCGTCAAAGGTCGAGAAGTTTAAAAACATTATGCCTGCTGAATACCAAGATTACCAAACTCAAGTAACAAAACTTGGTCAAGCCGTAGAAGATATTCAAAAACTTGCAGATGAAGTAAAGGCATTAAGGGATGAATTTAATAAGTTTGTTGCTGATAACAAAGCGGTAATTGACCGATACCTCAATAACGATCCTTATGATAAAACTCTCTACGAAAATTATTCTGACGACAAGAATTTTGAATTTCCTACAGGTGAACCCTTTAAGATGATGACAGAGAGGCTCTATAATAGGACTTATCAGCATGACGGGCATTCTGACATAGATTACGGCAACAAGGCAGCAAACAGACCTGCAAAGGCGTATTCTCTGTATGGTGAGATTAATTTATTAAGAAATAATATCGCTAAAGTTCCAAAATTATATAATCATTGGAGCAGAAATATAAGCGATGAACAAAAGGCTAAAGATAAACCCGTAATAGACAAACTCGAAGAGATGTTAGAGAAATCATCTACATTCGGAGACAATGAAAAGGGAAGATTACATGAACTTGCATCGCGAGAATTCGAAGCACGCGACGCTATAGTCGATATGTACATTGACAGTTTTGCATTGCAAGAGCTTCTGACAAATCCTCAATATGGCGGGATAAGATATGATAATGTCGGTGCTTCAGAATATTCTAAAATGTTTATAGGCTGGGATGCTGTTCAATCGGAAGCCGGAAGAGATTCCGTTCTTGAAAATGATGCGAATGCAGATAAAAGAGCTATACAGCTTACAGTAAAGGTAACCGAGGATAAAACAAAAGCTCCGGGCAAAGTTACAAAAAAGAAATCTCCGGTAACAGGCGATGGAACAAATATAACCCTATACACATTAGGTATATTGATTGCATTAGGAAGCATAGTCGTTTTAACGGTCATCAGGAAAAGAAAAGTAAGATAGACATAATGATAGAGCTGTGCGTTAGACTCACACAATCTCGTTGAGTCCGACGCGCAGCTCGTTTTTTCGGTCCGCGTGTGAATCTTTTTCTGTAAATTATCCTTCTGCGGTAGATAGTGAATGTATCCCTCCATTTGTAAGGAATACGCCTTTAGGACAATATAGGTAAATTTGCTTAGACATATCAAGAGAAGCCGGCTCACATGGCTTCTCTTGCTGCTTAATAAGTTAAATTGCTTCAGTCACTCTCCGGTATGGTCTTAAACCCTATTCTACGGATTGGAGTTGCTGCTCAATGGCCGGATCTCGCTACTGTTCGATCTTCCATTTCTTGGCCATCTTGTCATAAGTACCGTTCTCCTTGACGTGCTTGAGCCCGGTGTTAATCTTCTTGAGAAGTTCCTTGTTGCCCTTCTTGACTGCAATGCCGTTATCTGTGATGCTGTCCGGCTTGATGTCTCCAACCATCTTGAACTTGTCACCCTGACTTGCAGAGATATCCACTGCTACCGGCTTATCTACCAATACTGCGTCTACATCGCCGTTCTCGAGCTGCTGCAGAGCTGTTGTGTTCTGGTTGAGGACGGATACGCTTGACACCTTGCCCTCGTCCTTGAGCTTGTTAGCGATGTCCGCCTGCAGAGTACCTGTTTGAGCTGCAACCTTGAGGCCGTTGCCACTAGTAAAGCTGTCCCAACCGGTAATCTTGGTGCTATTCTTCTTGACTAGCAGCACGACTCCTGTCTTGTAATAGGAATCGGAAAAGTCTACCTGTTTGGCACGCTCCGGTGTGATGTTCATACCGGCGATTACGATGTCAGCGCTATCTGACTTGAGCGCCGGGATGAGCGCGTCAAAATCAAATGAAGCGAACTCAACCTCGAAGCCCTGATCCTTGGCAATAGCCTTCATCAGATCCATATCAAAGCCTATGATATCGCCATCCTCGTTTGTTGTATCAAAAGGCGGATAAGTAGGCTCTGTCCCGACCTTGTATGTCTTACCCTTGCTGCCTGAGCAAGCTGCAAGTGCGCCTGCCATGATAAGGCACATCATAAGTGCCATGATTTTCCCAATTGTCTTTTTCATTTCTGTGTCCTTTCCCTAAAATAATGTTAATTATGATTTGACTGTTTGATTGACTATGTGGTTACACACCGTTATGCCGTTTGCATAATTTATAGTTGGTATGTATAAATATACTCGTGCAGACCCAAGCTGTCAAGAGGTATTTGAATTTTATTTCATTATCTTGAAATTTTATGCAGAAGAAGGCGTGCAATATACGGTCTCTGGTATTTATCTGCTGTCTGTTTTTATCCGCTTGTTGTTATAAAGCGGACATGTCTTGGCCAGAAATTTCCCGAAGGGCATAGAATAGCTTATTCTCTTCAATGCAAAGAAGAGCTTGTCAATAAAAGAAAGGCTTGTCCTGTTTGCGGTCAAGGCTTATACGTTTTGCCTTAACTAGAAAATCCCCATATTCTTGAACAGAAACAGCCACCCGAATATCGTCAGTATTGAAAACCCGGTTGTAAATATAACCGCATTGCCTGCCAGATCTCCGTCGCTGCCCATGGACTTTGCCATCGTAAACGAAGACACTGCGCATGGTGCAGACATCATGACGATCAGCGATACGAATTCCACGCCGCGGAAACCGAACAGCACAGCCAACGAGAGGCCTATCGCGGGCTGTATAAGCAGCTTTGTAATTGTTACAATGCTGAGATTACGCCTGTCGGTATTGATGCTCTTGATGTTGAAGGATGCACCGAGCATAATCATAGCCATCGGAGTGGTGCATTCGGACATGGTATAGATTACGTTATCTACGGATTTTGGAACCCTGATGTCGAGTACAATTGCGACAGCTGCCGCCAGAGCACCAAGGATAATCGGGTTCATGATAATCTTGCTGAACATTTTGGAGATGTCGGCATGCCCGCCGCGATAGTACTCAAGGATGATAACCGCTATTATATTGTAAATAGGTACGATGACAGCCACGAGGACGGCTGTCGTCGAGACGTTGCCTCGACCGCAAATATTCAAAGCAATCGGCAGTCCCATCAGCACAAAGTTGCTGCGGTACATTGCCTGAATCATGGCGCCGCGGGTCTCCGGACGTTTCTCTATCCTGTGCACGATCGGTACGCTCGCTGCGATGAAGGCAAACAGGAATACTATGGCAAATATTGTGAGTCCGAGATTGAAAGCCGTGCCCAGCTTTGCCCCATAAAGGTTCTCGAACATCATCGGCGGAAATAGCACAATAAAGACGAGGTGATTGAATCTGCTCACCTCGTCGTCATTTATCAGTCCTGCTCGCTTGACGAGCATCCCGATCAGTAGATAAATCATCAGCGGAATAACCGCATTTATACAAATCCAGAAATTCTGTACCATTATAACCTCGACATGACTTCATTTGCGTACTCGCGGCAAGTTGCGCCGCCTGCCAGTCCGGTCATGCGTGCGCCGAGCTTCTCATCGGCTGCTGCCAGCGCTGTCTCAAGCTTGTCTGACTCCGCTGCGTATCCGACGTGGGACAGCATCATAGCCGCGGCCTTGAGCAGACTCGCCGGATTGGCGTACTCGCCCAGCCCTTCTTCAATCATGCGCGGTGCACTGCCATGAATAGCTTCAAATATAGCGTAGTTCCTGCCGATATTTGCGCTGCCTGCCGTGCCGACACCGCCTTGGATCTGAGCTGCTTCGTCAGTTATTATATCACCATACAGGTTAGGAAGCACGAAAACCTCAAAATCGCTTCTGATGTCCGCGTTGACCAGGTTGGCAGCCATAATGTCGATGAACCATGAGTCTGTCTCGATTTCCGGATAATCCTCGGCAACTTCGCGGCAGATGTTGAGGAAGTTGCCGTCAGTCTTTTTCATGATATTGGCTTTGGTAATAATCGATACACGCTTCTTACCGTTGGCTCTAGCATACTCGTAGGCCGCACGAGCTATTCGCCTCGTCCCTTCGTCCGTCGTAACCTTGAAATCCACCGCGAACTCGCCTCTGATATACTCACCTCTGCTGCCGAGGGCATACTCACCCTCGGTATTCTCGCGGAAGAAGGTCCAATCTATACCCTCTTCAGGAATCACCACCGGTCTGACGTTGGCGAACAGATCGAAGGCCTTGCGCAGATAGACGTTGGCGCTTTCGATATTGGCTGCATTCATGGCTGCGTTAGGTGTCGTCGTCGGCCCCTTGAGGAGGACGTCGCACTCCTGCATCGCTGCCATGATGTTGTCCGGGACTGTCTTGCCTGCGGCCAGTCTGTTCTCCAGAGTGAATCCGCCGATCGGACGCAGCGCGACTTCACCGCCGGCAAGTCTGTCCCGGAGCAATGTGTTAAGCACTGCTTCGACTTCTCGCATGATGATCGGTCCGATTCCGTCACCACCTGCGGTGCCGATTATTATCTGCTTTGCCTTATAATTACCGGAGAATTCCGTACTCATCGGCTCCGCAGCTCTCTCGCTTCTCATGCGCTCATTTCTGGCAACCTGCTCGCGCAGCATCGACTCGAAATTCTGAACTGCCGCTGCGATGTCGTGCTCAATTTCAGTGCTGTATGTGCTCTTACTCATTTCAATCTCCAATCCTAGTTACCGAGTGCTGTGTAATCCAGCAATCCGCCGGCCAGCAGAACAGCCTTCTGCCTCTCAGCTAAATCCATGCGCAGCGGAATCTCCTTGTCTCCGGCATGCAACACGATTCTATCATCTGCAAGAGCAGCTCTGACATTATCCAGTCTGAGTTCATCGCTCTGCTCTATCCTGTCATAATCCTCGGGCTTCTCAAATATCAGCGGCAAGATGCCTGCGTTTACCAGATTTGCCGCGTGGATTCTGGCAAAGCTCTTGGCTATTACCGCCTTTATTCCGAGATGCAGCGGCGCTAGCGCTGCGTGCTCCCTTGACGAGCCCTGACCGTAATTGGATCCTCCTACAATGAAGCCCTTGCCGGCTGCCTTTGCTCTGGATGCGAAGGTCTCATCCACTACGTTGAAGCAGAACTCCGAGATCTTAGGCACGTTGGATCTGTATGGCAGCACCTTGGCTCCTGCCGGCATGATGTGATCTGTGGTGATGTTATCACCTACCTTGAGGATGACCGCGGCCTCGATCCGGTCATCCAGCGGGCCGGTCTCCGGGAACGGCTTGATGTTAGGGCCGCGGAGCACCTCTGCCGTCTCGGCCTCACAGGTCGGCAGCGGTGCGATGATTCCGTCATCGTTGATGCGGAATCTGTCCGGCTGCTGCGGCCGCTCGATCGGCGGCATGGTTGTCGGATCGGTGATGGTACCTGTAAGCGCAGACGCTGCAGCTGTCTCAGGACTCACCAGGTATACCTGACCGTCCTTAGTTCCTGAACGTCCGAGGAAATTGCGGTTGAATGTCCGAAGACTTACTCCCCCGGAATTTGGAGCAAACCCCATACCGATACAAGGTCCGCAAGCGCACTCTAGGATTCTGGCGCCGGCATCTATCATGGCGGTGAGAGCTCCACTCTCTGCCATCATCGAGAACACCTGCCTCGACCCCGGGGAGATGCCCAGGCTGACTCCGTCTGCAATCTTGTGACCTTTCAGCACAGATGCCGCCTTAGTCATGTCGGCAAACGAGGAGTTGGTGCAGGAGCCGATTGCAACCTGATCAACCTTGATACCGGTCAGCTCGCGAACCGGCTTGACGTTGTCAGGGCTGTGAGGACATGCTGCCATAGGCTCCAGCTCGCTGAGATTGATAGTATAGCGTTCGGCATATTCAGCGTCTGAATCGCCGGTCAGAGGAGACCAGTCAGCCTCCCTGCCCTGAGCCGCCATGAACTGCCTGGTCACCTCATCCGACGGAAAAATCGAGGTGGTAGCGCCCAGCTCAGCGCCCATATTGGTGATAGTAGCCCTCTCAGGTACGCTGAGCGTCGCTACACCCTCGCCGCCGTATTCTACAATCGCACCGACTCCGCCTTTGACAGACAGCATCCGCAGAACCTCCAAAATAATATCCTTGGCGCTGACATTAGGGCGGAGCTGTCCGATTAGCTCCACAAAGGTCATCCTTGGCATAGGTATATGGTAAGCTCCGCCCGCCATGGCAACGGCCACATCCATACCGCCGGCGCCCATCGCCAGCATGCCGAGTCCGCCGCCGGTCGGCGTATGCGAATCCGAACCAATCAGAGTCTTGCCCGGAATTCCAAATCTCTCATAATGAACCTGGTGGCAGATGCCGTTGCCGGGCCTGGAAAAATAGATACCGTGCTTGGCAGCAACACTCTGAATATATCTGTGGTCATCTGCATTCTCAAACCCGGACTGCAGAGTGTTGTGATCGATGTACGCGACTGAACGCTCAGTCTTGACCTGTGGAATCCCCATCGCCTCAAACTCCAGATACGCCATAGTTCCCGTCGCATCCTGAGTCAGAGTCTGGTCTATCCTTAGCCCAATCTCCTCTCCCGTCTTCATCTCGCCGCTCACCAGATGAGCCCTAATGATTTTCTCTGCTATTGTATAACCCATTTTAACGTTACTCCCCTTCAGTCCTCTACCATTCTATGCTTGATATTCAATGTACCCTTGTGCATCTCATTGCCGGACACAAGCTGTAATACGCTCGCCATTACCAGTTCTTGCCGTCAGTCTCGCCGCTTACGTATTCATTAACCAGGTGGTCGATCTCATCAGCTCCGATTACCGATACTCTGCCATTGTTGTACTGGTCATCAATCCATCTCTTGATGTAGCTTACAACCTCGCTATGCTTATCAACTCTGCGATCGCCCTCGAGATGATACTTCTCATTCAGCCATACCGCAACGCCTGCAGCGCCGCTATTCTGGTTAATCGAAACCAGTGGCGGTCTGTTTAGGAACTTCTTGGTGTCAAATATATTGTATATCTCTTCATTCTTGAGCAAACCGTCTGCGTGAATTCCCGCCTTGGTGACATTGAAATTCTTGCCGACGAAAGGAGTCTGCTCAGGAATCTTATATCCGATTATATTCTCGTAGTATTCCGCCAGCTCGGTGATTACCGTCGTATCCATGCCGTCAAGCGTGCCGCGCAGCTGCGCGTATTCGAAGACCATCGCCTCCAGCGGAACATTCCCGGTTCTCTCCCCTATGCCAAAAAGCGTAGTATTTACCGCAGATGCCCCGTACAGCCATGCGGTAGCGGCATTTGTAACCGCTTTGTAGAAATCGTTGTGACCGTGCCACTCTATCATATCACTGGGAACACCGGCATAGTGCTGCAACCCGTAAATGATGCCCGGAACCGAGCGAGGCATAGCGACGCCGCCGTAAGGAATCCCATAGCCGAGGGTGTCGCATGCGCGAATCCTAACCGACATGTTTGCCTGCTCTGCGAGCTCCTGTATAGCCTTGACGAAAGGAACTACAAATCCGTAGAAATCCGCCCTCGTGATATCCTCGAGATGACAGCGCGGCATAACACCTGCCTCAAACGCATCCGAAATCACCGACAGATAGTGCTCCATCGCCTGTCTTCTGTTCATGCCCAGCTTGGTGAAGATGTGATAGTCCGAGCAGCTGACCAAAATGCCGGTCTCCTTGACGCCGATATCGTGAACCAGCTTGAAGTCCTCCTTCTTGGCCCTTATCCACGTTGTTATCTCCGGAAAATCCAAACCCAGCTCTCTGCACTTCTCGATTGCCCGTCTATCCCTCTCGCTATAGACGAAGAACTCCGTCTGACGAATCTTGCCGTTTGGTCCGGACAGCCTTGACAGCATCCTGTAGATGTCCACTATCTGATCTACTGTGTATGGTTCGCGCGACTGCTGACCATCGCGAAACGTCGTGTCTGTAATCCATATCTCCTTAGGCATGCCCAATGGATTTCTCCTAAAGTTAAAGGATACCTTTGGAATCTCCGTATACTCGAAGAATTCACGCATCAAGTTAGGCTCTTCAACATCCTGCAGCCGGTAGTTATATGGATCCTGTTCCAGCAGATTTGATTGCTTGTTGATCTTGATGTCATTCATTTATTTCACGCATAATCCGATTATCATAGATGATATTGGATGTTTCCTTTCTCCCGTTATTGCCAGGGTAATTAAAATCTAATATACAATTTGTTTATTCACTGTAGACTTGTTTCTACGTAAAATCGGAGTCTCTTGATCTTATCTCTTGATCTCCGGTCAAACTATCCGTCATATATAGCCCTGCGTTAATCTGCGTTAAATTGTATACATGTATATTAATATGCAATATTTATTATGTCAAGTGACCGTCGTCACATGGCCAACCCCGCTCATAAAAAATTCCCTCGCCGACAGCCCGGCGAGAGGGTTCGCATATTACCTATCCAGTATCTCTCTGAGCCGCTTCACCTTATCTCTGCTGATTGGCAGAATGGTTTCGGGATAGCCCTCCATCTTGAGACAGTAATTATTCTTACCCCACGGAAACACTTCGCTGACCTTGACCGGATTAACCATATAACTCTTGTGTATTCGAAACAGGTCCGGCAGCCTGCGCTCCATAATTCCAATTGAATCCGGATCAAAGTATTTATTTCCGGTCATATACACGTTGCAGCCTCGTCCGTAGGTTTCAATATACACAATTTTATCCATGTCCACATATATTGTCCTGTCCCTGCCGTGGATCGGCAGCCTGCGTATCGACTGCTCTTCTTCAGCCCCTGCCTTCGCAAGCCCTTCTGCTATCTGCGCGGGCTCGCCCTCATTGCGCTGAGCTAATTGCTCTCGCACCTTAGCCACAACTCGTTCGATGCGTTCCGGCTCAAATGGCTTCATTATGTAGTCGTCAACCTCCAGCTGAAAGGCCTCCACCGCATAATCGGAATACGCCGTGACGAAACATATCATCATATCAGGCTGCAGCCTTTGAAAGGTCGGCACAAGCGCTGTGCTCTTCACATCTCCGAGGTTAATATCCAAAAACAGCAGGTCTATGTCGGTATCAGTCAGCAGCCGAACCGCCGCAACTCCCGAATCAGCATATACAATATGCGCCTCAGGCAGGATATTCTCAAGCTCATAGCGGAGGCCTTCTCTAGCCGGGCGTTCGTCATCTACAATCGCAATGCTAATCACACTATCTGTCTCCCTGTTCATCTTGTCGCTCCCCATAGAAATCAATCTCAATCACCGTACCGTCGCCATCACTCGTAATCTGCAGGCCACCCTCATCGCCATAGATGGCTTTGAGCCTGCGATTTACGTTAGTAAGCCCGATATGATCGTCTATATCGTTATCGGCTGCGATATCCGCCAACACCTCCTCGGGAATTCCCGGCCCCCTATCGCGAATCCTGACGCTTACACCGCCTTCAAGACGGCTGACCCTCACTGTTACATGCCTATACCCGTCTGCTGATATTCCGTACCTGACGGCATTCTCGATTATTGGCTGCAGTATCAATATCGGCACCGGTATATCAGATTCTGTATCCTCGTAAAATCTGATATCCAGCTTCTCCTCAAAACGCGCTTCCTCAATCCTGAGATAGTCCTTCACATGCTGAATTTCATCAGCCAACGGCGCCATGAAATTGCGCTGCTTCAGGCTATACCTGAAATACGAAGCCAGTACGCGCAGCAGCTTGACCGCTCGCTCGGAATCCTCGCGACATACGAAGGAAATGGTATTTAGCGCATTGAACAGAAAATGCGGATTGACTTGAAACTGCAGCGCCTTGAGCTCTGCCTGCGATGTCAGCTCCAGCTGCTTGCTCAGCTCACGCTTGGATAGCTGAAACAATATCAGATTGTGAACTATCCGGATGAATTCCAGCTCAATGGTCTTTTGGAACCACGTGCGCTTCACCCACACGACGAGACTGCCTCGTACCTGTCCGTTTACCGCGAACGGCACTGCTGCCGAATAGTTGTCGTTGAGAGCAGCTTCCCAAACGCTCCCTTCAGGCGGAGTTTCCATCGTCTCAAGCTGACCCGAATTCATAGCATGCACGGCTATCAGCGGCAGCTCCGTCATCTCGTCCACGGTCAAGCGTATGTCAGGATGGCGCCAGTGCAGGATCTTACTCCTGTCGGTAATCATCACCCCGCTGTAATCGAAGTTATCCATCAGTATGTCTATAAATGTCGACAGGTTATCCGCATAACTCCTGTCGTTTTCAAATAAATCCATCAGCTCACCTGTCACTGTCCCGATGCGCTGCAGCTGACGCGTAGTCTCGGCATCCTGCTGTATGAACACATAGTTGAAGTTCGCGATGAATACCATGAGACCGACTACGTTTATTAACATCATCGGAATGCTCATCTCTATGATGGCCTCTATGGCTACCTTCATTGATACGGTAAGTCTGAGCAGCGAGAATATCTCAAACAGCTCTGCAAAGACAGCCAGCAGTATGAGATCGCGATATTTCCACTTACCACGCTGAAAGTATGGATAGAAGCCTGCTCCGAGTAAACCGAAGCAGACTGTTGAGAACGCCTCGGAATGGGCAAGCACAGCTGGCGATGCCGTCAGCAGCACGTAGAGGCCGCCGAGCATAGAGGCAAAAAAGCCGACAAGCGGACCTCCCAACAGACCTGCCGACATCGCGCCTATCATCCTGGTGTTAAATCCGTAGAGCCCCATATTCACCTCAAGCGATGTCGAGCCGACGATGAGCGCTACGAATACCAGAGACAACACAAAATCCTGCTTCACGCTTCTGTGTTCTTGCAGTATGGTCTTCCGGAACACGTGAATATGCGAAAGCAGGTTAGCAATTATTATTAATGCGGCAAGGTTGATGATCAGATGATCGGCAAGTTCCCCAGTCAGCATTTCAGCCCCCTTTTTGGGCGTATGAAACCTTTTCTGTAAATTAGTCTTCTGTGGCGGATTAGTGGGCGTATCCCCCTATTTGTAAGGGATGCGCTTTTAAGTTAATATAGTAAATTTACTTGAGCATGTCAAGATACACCAATCCGGAGACCGTTTCAAGGTTATTCATAAAACTGAAACGCCCTAACAAACTGATATAATGAAGGTCGGAATATTTATGCTCAAACCGACAACCCGTAAAGATAGAAAGATAGATTGAACCCCAAAAGACCCACCGGCAAATGCCGGCGGGTCTTTTGAGTATGTATGATATTCTGAATCAGAGTATCTCTTAGTATGTTACGACCTTCTTGTCGTCGAATACGTCGTGGTCCAGCTCACCAAGCTTGCTTGCAACGAGCATTCCAACCATTACGTCTACGTCTACGTTCATCAATGTACGGAACATTCCGGCGAACCAGTCGATCCCGATGAGAATAGCGATGCTCTCGAGCGGAAGTCCCAGCGAGCTTGCAAGGAATGTGTATACGATTACCGAACCCCCTGGTACGGAAATTGTTCCGAGGCACATCAGACAAGACAGGAGAATAGCCATTCCCATCTGGTATGCACTCAAGTTGATGTGCAACGACTGTGCCATAAAGAAGATAGCAGCCACGTAACACTGAGCTGCTCCGCAGCTGTTCATCGCCATCGTTATAGGCCCGGTAAAATCAGCAACCTTACGGCTAACGCCGAACTTCGTAACCTCGTCCTCGATCTTAGTCGGCAGGCAGATAGCACCGGAAGTCGTCGTAACAGCCATGATGGACATCTTGGCAAACTTCTTAGGCATCCTGCTCAACCTGGTCTTGGTGAGGAAGCCGGTAAGCGGTGTATACAGCAAGAACTGAATAGCATCTCCGATAAGCAGCAGCAGCAAGAACTTGAGCATCGGAATGATCACCTTGAAGCCTGTAGAACCTGCAACATTTGCAAGCAGGCAGAAGATACCGATTGGAGCGACCTTCATTACGATCTTGATGATTGCGGTGATCGTTCCGTTTATTCCGTTAATCCAATCAACTACGGTTCTGTTACCGCTCTGTCTGGCGTAAGATCCCATCGCTACACCAAAGAACAGCGCAAATACTATACACGGCACCATCGCTCCCTCAGCCATCGACTGCACCACATTGGTAGGTACGAAGTTGAGGATAGTATCCTGCAGCGAAGCTGACTTCACCGACTGTTTTGCAACTCCCGCAGCCTGCGAGATGTCTATTCCGACACCCGGCTTCATGACCATCGAGAGTATAACTCCGAGTCCTGCAGATATAATCGTGAAGATAATAATCCATTTGAAGGTGTGGAATCCCATCTTGCCGACATCCTGACCGTCTCCGCTTCCTACTGCGCCGGCAACCGCTGTCATTACAAGCAATACAACAGACATCTGGATCAATCTCAGGAAGATGTTTCCGATGAATGCCAGATTTGCCGCCCAAGGTCCTACGAGAGATCCGAATACAATACCTGCAACGGTCGCAATCAGGATCTGGGTAGTAAGTGAAATCTTGAATCTCTTCTTAGTCTCCATTTTGAATACCCCGTATAACATATAAATTTTGAATATCCCAATACTTTATTTAAGCCTTATTTTACCTGTGACATTCATCTAATCAACATATTTTGCTTAAACAGTGGATTTGCCCGTTTGAACAGTACTCGATGTGAATTCTCAGCAAAATAAAATCGGGAGAGCTCGTACTCTCCCGGCATTTCCCCATGTTATCTGCGTATATCTGCGTAGCTGCCGCGATGTGCGTTCTCCGCACCCATCGCGTCGAACCACTCCCGACATTATCCCGTGTTATCTGCATAGCTATCCAAACTGCACAGATGTTATGTATCAGCTATGTCGGATATGTCGGCTCGTGTTCACGTTTGTGTTCCCTTTGCTGCATGCGCTATCTGCTGCGTGTGCTCTAATATTCCTAAATAAACCACTCCGGATCCTTACGCTTAAAGTGCAGCTTCTCCCTGGCGATACGTGTCGCCTTGGCAAGAGATCCGTAGAAGCCTCTCGCATCCTGCGGACAAGCCTTGATGCATGCCGTACACGAAATGCATTTCTTAGGATCCGACTTTCTGAGATTCTTGGAATCTACGGCTCCTACCGGACACACCTCCGCGCAGGTACCGCAATCTATGCACATCGAGTTCGCAGTCGGATGGATGGGCAGGCTAACAGGCTTTCGCTTAGGTATAGAGCCCGAGATTGCCAGCGGTGCCAGTCTCCCTCGCATCGAATCTATATCAGTACATACGAAGCGCTTGAGCTTCTTGGCGCTAATCCTGCTGAATTCGATCATCTTCTTGATGTCATTCTCATCCGGCCTGTGCTCCGCAATCTTGGGAAACATCGAGTGCTGAGCGATAAACGCAGCCGCACTTATCACGTTGAAGCCCTGCTCACCCGCATAGGTGTACAGCTCGTATAGCGCGTCCCCATAGCTGTTGTTGCCATATGCCACCAGCGCAATCATGTACGCTCCATTGCCGTTGACCTTGGCAAGCATCTCCTTGCAAATCTCCGGGATTCTGCCCGACATGACCGGCATGCCCATGATAACTATGGTCTCCTCGCTGCAGTCTATCGAAGGGCTGATGCCGGGATGCTTGGTCAGCTCCAGCATATCGTAGAACGAATAGCCCAGATCATCCAGGCAGCTGTCCCGCATATTGTCAGTTATTTCTATTGTAATCTTCTTGGTGATCTTAGCCGTCTCGCCGGATGGACTAAAATACATGCCTACAACGTTTTTAATCATGTTTGAATCTCACACAGCTGTATCTAATTCCGCTCATAATTCGTATATGAATGCAGTCTATGAGATATCCTTCCTCAAATATAAATGAATTTTACCACGAGGAATAAAACAGAATGTTTAATTAGTGTGCATTTTTGTGAAGATAAAATGAAAAGCACAGGTCACACCAACCTGTGCCGATTAATACAGCATCTTGCTTTTAAACGCCCCATTTTAGGAAATGACTCAGATATTCTTTAAACCCATCAAGATTCAGCAACCAACATATCGTTATGATTACTGCCATTATAAAGAAGGCACAATTGATGCGTTTGATATGCTGTTTTTCAGTCTTTATTTCCTTATTATCATTCACATATCCACTTTATCTAAATTATAATCCTCTGCCCACTGATTAAAGTAGTCGATCTGCATAGCCTTCTTCATCTTGTCCAATGTCTGTTCTGCCTCTGCATTGGCCTTCTCTGTACCCTTGCGTAATACGTCTACAACAACCTCCGGATGCTCCTCGTAGTATGCGCGCCTCTCGCGGATCGGCACGAGGAATTCATTAAGCACCTTGAGCAGGAACTTCTTGACCTTTACATCACCGAGTCCGCCGCGTCTGTAGTGTGACTTGAGCTCATCGAGATTCTTGTACTCAGGCAGGTATTTCTCGAAAGAATCGGATTGCACTAACGCATCCAGATATGTGAATACAGTGTTGCCCTCGACCTGGCCGGGATCCTCGATCCTGATGTGGTTAGGATCCGTGTACATGCTCATAACCTTGATCCTGAGCTCCTCCTCGCTGTCGGAGAGGTAGATAGTGTTGCCGAGCGACTTGCTCATCTTGGCCTGTCCATCCGTTCCCGGCAGTCTCAGACAAGCCTTGTTGTCCGGCAGATATATCTCCGGCTCGACAAGCACTTCGCCGTACGTAGCGTTGAACTTGCGGACAATCTCGCGGCACTGCTCGATCATCGGTTCCTGATCCTCGCCAACCGGAACGATAGTACCCATAAACGCCGTGATATCCGAAGCCTGACTGATAGGATATGTAAAGAATCCGACCGGCAGATTGGCCTCAAATCCGCGCATCTTGATCTCGTTCTTGACAGTTGGATTGCGCTGAACTCTGGCGACTGTGACAAGGTTCATGTAGTACATCGTCATCTCGTGCAGCGCCGGGATCTTAGACTGGATAAATATAGTTGTGCGGTCCGGGTCGATTCCGATTGACAGATAATCCATCGTAACCTGCAGTACGCTCTCGCGCACCTTCTCAGGATTATCCGCATTGTCAGTCAGCGCCTGCGCATCTGCAATCATGATGAACATCTTGTCGATGCTCGGGTCTTCCTGCAGGATGAGTCTCTGTCTGAGAGAACCCACGTAATGTCCGATATGAAGCCTGCCGGTGGGTCTGTCACCGGTCAATACGATTTTATCTTTAGCCATGTTATTACCTCTTATTTTCTAAATGCTTATATTGGATCCCGGATCTTGCGCCTGACATATCTAATATATAAAGTGTAGCGGTCAGCACCACAACATTCGGCTTAGAACTGCTTTCTGCTGTTTGTGCGCTGCGATTAACACACTGCGGTATCAGTTAGCCGCGCCATCGCGTCCCATAGATAGCATCTTCGGTGGCAACTCCGTCCATGTATATGTCCGTATCCTCGAGCGGTATGTTGTCTGCAAGCAGCTTCTCAAAACAGATGGCCAGCTTGATGAAGCCTGCCGCTCTGAGGAATCTATCATAGTATCCTGCCCCGTGTCCGATTCTCCTCCCGTCCTCGGCACATGCCACACATGGAACAATAGCGAGATCGAACTCGTCTGTGGTTATCTCCTTAGCCTCCGGCAACGGTTCTCTGATGCCAAATGCTCCTCTTGTGAGCTCATCCCCCAGCTTGTATTCCTTGACAACCATCTCATGAGGACCGATGCAGAGTGGGATACCGACACGCTTTCCTTCAGCAAGTGCTTTATCTATAATAGCATCCGTAATCGGTTCGCCGGCCATGGACATGTAGCAAAATATAGTCCCTGCCGTCTTGTAAGCCGGAGATGCCGTCACCCGCTCGGCGATGCGCCTGCTCGCTTCTTCTATATATTCAGAAGACAGCCCTTTGACAATCTCCCTGCACCTCGCCCTGAGAGCCCTTTTATTCTGTTGTATCTCCGCGCTCGTCGGGTTTCTATCTGTGTCCACTGCAGCTCCTTTTCTCCTATTACAGTTTGCTGATAATATCCTTCTTGATCATTTTGGTATATATAATCGACATCGCAAGTCCGACGAACTCGGCGATAACAAACGACCACCACACGATGTCGATGTTGCCTAACCTGGACAGCAGATATGCAGCCGGAAGCAGCACGACTAGCTGTCTCACAATTGAAATATTCATACTGTATACACTCTTGCCGAGAGCCTGGAATACGCCTCCTCGCATAATCGAATATCCCGCCAGCGGGAATGCCAGCGACAGCACTCTCAGCTCGACAGTTCCGATCTTGAGCAGCCCAGGAGAAGCTGCGAAGAAACCCAGCAGCACGTTCGGAATTGCCCAGAATATTATCAGCCCGATTGACATTATGACTACTCCATATATGGCAGCCAGCTTCATAGCCTGCTCCATCCGCTTGCGGTTGCGCGCACCGTAGTTGTAAGCGATGATAGGCACTATACCGTTGTTCATGCCGAAGACAGGCATGAAGATGAAGCTCTGCAGCTTGAAGTAAGCTCCAAAGGCCGCAACCGCTGTGGTTGTAAACGCCACCAGTATCTGATTGAGACCGAATACCATGACCGAACCGACTGATTGCATGATAATCGACGGAATTCCAATTGCGTATATCTCCTTGATAGTTTTCCATCCCGGTCTGAAACGCTTGAAGCTGATGCGCACCTCACGGTTCTTGGTAAGATTGAAGTATACACCCAACAAAGCACCGACCGTCTGTCCAAACACTGTCGCAACAGCTGCTCCTGCGATACCCATCTTAGGGGCACCGAGCAGCCCGAATATCAGAATCGGATCCATGATGATGTTGATAACTGCACCTGTGCTCTGAGTGATAAAGATGTAGATGGTCTTGCCTGTGCTCTGCAGGAGTCTCTCGATAGTAATCTGCAGGAATACCATGATAGACAGCCAGCAAACGATACTCAGGTATGTCTCCCCGTAGTCAATAATCTTCTGGTTGCCGGTCTGCATCGCCATAAACGGCTTAGCAAAAAATCCCACGATTATGAACAACACATACGTCACAAAGCAAAGGAAGATACCGTTTTCGGCTGTCGCATTTACCTTACCGAAGCTCTTGGCTCCGAGGTAACGCGACATGAGAGCACTCATACCAACCGCTGTGCCTATACCAAACGCAATCATCATCGACTGGATAGGAAAGCATAGCGAAACAGCAGTCAACGCATCCTCGTCAATCTGCGCCACAAATATGCTGTCGACGATATTGTACAGTGACTGCACGAACATCGACACCATCAGCGGCACCGATAGCTTGATGATCAGCGGCGGTATGGCTGCGGTCCCCAGTATGTTTTCCTTTGTATCTATTGTATCTGTCTCTTTACCCATCATCCCCCCTGTGTAAAGCTTTTATATAAACAAAAATGACTGAATGACAGCCTCCCCCAAGCACCATTCAATCTTCTTGATCATTATACCATCTTGTGCTTTGATTTTTCCAGTGTCAACTACACGAAAGCGGTCGGCTTTTGCACTATTTACGTATATTTCATGTATGTTTTCTCACCTTTTACGCACCATGCACGACAAACTGCAGACAGTATGCAAGCATTGTACTCGCAATTATGCTCTATATGGAATGGAGCTGTCGAAACAGTGTTATCGAACGGCATCTATCATTCAGCGCACATCCAACACCTACGGATACCCATACACTGAGTCTCGCCGGAATACTCGCACAGAAAAAACGCGGCACAAGCCACGCTTTTTCCATTGCAGTATATTTATTATTAAGGATGTCACAGCCCGAAGGCTTGGAACAACAAATTTACATGAGAGAAGCTACGCACTTCTCCACTTCCTCCTTCTTGGCAGTCGGTTCGAACCTGGCAACGACGTTGCCGTTTCTATCAACCACAAACTTGGTGAAATTCCACTTGATATCGGGATTATTCTTGTAATCCTTGTCTATTTTCTTAACGACTAGTGAAAGTCCGGTTGCTTTGAGCCCTTTACCGAGCCCCTGAAAGCCTTGCTCCTGCTTGAGGAATCTATACAGTTCCAGCTGATTCTCGCCATTAACATCCGACTTCTTCATCTGAGGGAACTTCGTGTTGTAGTGAAGCGTGCAGAACTCGTGAATCTCATCGTCGGAACCCGGCGCCTGTCCTGCGAACTGGTTGCAAGGAATATCGAGCACCTCCAATCCCCGATCATGGTATTTTTCATACATATCTTCGATTGGCTCATACTGTGGCGTAAATCCACATCCTGTCGCTGTGTTGACAACCAGCACTACCTTACCCTCGTAAGCCTTCATCGAGATTTCGCTGCCATCAGCTGCCGGAACCGTGTAATCGTAAAAACTCATATCCCTTTCCTCCTCGGTTATGCTGCAAGGTGCCCGGCATATCCGCAGCATACGCTGCACTCCAACCCCTTAGCTCCGTTCTCTGTAGCCTTTGCGTATACAATTATATTGCATCAAATTGTTTTGTCAACGATTTAAATTGCACTTATATAAATACTTGCCGAATGCAGTCACTTTCCCGAGATTCGCGCAGTAAAATCATTCCTTACCAGGTGACTCGCCCATCACCCTTGATGTCTATCTTGTCTCCGAGGAATGTCGGCTTAGTCTTGAGCAGACACTGCACAAAAGCCTTCTCTCTGGACAGAAATTCTCTGACAGCTCTACGCTCATCCCCGGGATAATCCTTCTCAACTGCGCTGACTCCAACCGCTTCTATACCAAGTCTTCTGGCCGTGTATAATGAACGCCCCTCGTGGTAGTGTTGGGTGACGATTACGGCCGAATTCACACCAAATACAGCACGCGCACGATACATCGATTCGTAGGTCGAGAAGCCTGCATGGTCGAGAAAAATGTCTTCAGCCGAGACCCCGTGTTCTAAGCAGTAATTACGCATAACCTTGACCTCATCGTAATTTGCCTTGCCATTGTCGCCGGAGAGCAGCAGCTTGGGCGCGGCTCCGGCCTTATACAGTTCAATACCTCGATCCAGACGATCCTGCAGAATCTTGGTTGGCTTGCCGTTTCCGTACACGCCGGCTCCCAGCACAATGATACAGTCACGAGGTTCGCTTGACACCTGATCCGGTGTCCGGAGGTATCTCTCGCCGCCAAATTTTACGAAAAGATTTATCCCGACTATCACCAGGACGAGCAACAATATTAACTTAATTATGAATTTAAAAATCTTAAGCATAGTTAATATGATATTCCTCGTTCGTGTCGTACGCAAGGAATTAATGTAAAAAAAGCAAAACCGAGCTCCATAGCGAGCCACAAATATCACGGTGGCGCAACTCTGATGGAGCCCGGTTATTCATTTATCGCACTGCTCACGGCGTGCGACATCATCAAATTAGTCGAGGAATTTTACAGCTGTGCCGTAAGCCATAACCTCTGCAGCGTTCTGCATTACCGATGCAGACGAGTAACGAATCGCCACGATAGCGTCCGCACCCACAGACTCGGCCTCTTCAACCATTCTCTTGGTTGCCAGCGCTCTGGCGTTGTTCATCATCTCGTTATACTTAACGAGCTCACCGCCGACAAGAGTCTTAAACCCCGCCCCGATGTCTCTGATAGCATTAACAGTCTGAATTGTGCTACCTTTAACCAAGCCGACAGTCTCAAGCTTTCTGCCTGCAATTTCATTAGTAGTTACTAAGATCATCGTCTTCTCCCTTCTGAATCTCGCGGATTCTCTCAATCAAGATGTGCAGCACCCCATATACAAACCCGGCACAGATAAGCGCCGCAATTATTCTCGCTCCCAATGGTAACCCCGGAATGAAGGTAAATCCTACAAAATATGCCAGAATTGTTCCAATCACAATTCCAATGATTACAACTGCTACCAATATACTGCCGATCTTATTCTTCATCTAAATAATCTCTTCTCTTAAATACCCGCGAATACCCGAGCCGCCAATATTGACCGCCCCGCATTTCATATTAATTATACGTGAGACATCCGGTTCAGGCAATTCCGCGCGACAAAATTTAAGGAAGGCTTAAGATAATGCTTATGAAGATTCCCATTTGCGAATATATATTACAAATCACATAGATAAAAGCAAGTATCTCAAAGAACTTGGATAAAGAAGATCCGGGCGAGGCGAAAGATGATCTTTTTCACTTGATCCTCATCCTGCATGTTGGAATCCTGTAGTGGATTTAACGACTGTATTTAAATGATACTACTCCAATACTCCTGCTCGCCACCAAATTCACACCTGTGCCAAGGAAGTTCTCTGATATCACGTCGTTTATCTTAACCGGTGCCGAGACTCTTATTCCTTGAATCTCATTCATAGCATCTTGCCACATATCCAGCGGAATCTCACCATCAGTTATCACGGGGAGCACTCTGTCAATTGCCCCATCGATTTTTACAGTTGAAGTCAGGATTCTCATTGGCCTTGTCACTTCCTGCCTGGCATAGTTCAGACCTTCCTCGCAGCTGTATCCCTGCACATCTTTAACCTTATCTCCATCAAGAAGTACGGTAATTTTGCAGCCTTTTGGGCAGTTGACGCACACTAGCTCAGATTCTCTCATGCGAATCCTCCTTTATACGAATCTCCAGGTTCCCACAAGCTTGCTCAAGCTGCTTACCCGCTAAGACTATCTGCTCCATCTCAGATGGAATAACGGCATCTTTATTAATCGTTCTCAGAACAGTATCACCTTTAGCAATCTCTATTGTAATATTCTTCATCGGCTTGCGAACTCGGAAATAGAAGGTTACTGTCTTGGGTAAATTCATCCTATGAATCCTCGCCGGAACCACGTAACCCACCAGATTACCGGCCCTTATATCGTCGTAATCAGATTGCAGTTTCCCCATGTCAGAGATTCGCAATCCGCTCGTAATATCATTCTTTACATCATCGTAGCCGGATTGCAGATCCGCCTGAGGCTGAGCCTCAGCCTCATCCCCCGGAGCAGAAGCAACTTCAGTCCGGCTGTCTGAAGTTGCTTTGTCTGACATCGCTGTATTAATATAACGGATATAACGTATTGCACCAAGCGCCGCTTCTCCCGCCTGCTTGGTGACAAAATCTGCAAGATCATGAACATGGAGTCCATTTCCACAGGCAAATACGCCCGGCACAGAAGTCATATAATTCTCATCGACCACAGGGCCTCGGATGATCGGATCCATAACGATTCCGGCTTCCTCCGCGAGAGTATTTTCAGGAATTAACCCCACGCTAAGGAGCAATGTATCCACGTCAAAATACATCTCTGTACCTGTAATAGGCCTCTTGTCCGCATCGACCTCGGATACCTCTATTCTCTCAAGTCTGTCGTGCCCATAGATGTTTGTAACGGTGTGTGACAGGTACAGCGGTATCCCAAAATCATCGAGACACTGCTTCATATTTCGCGGGAGCCCGTTGCTGTATGGCATCAGCTCAGCTACACCCAGAACCTCCGCGCCTTCGAGGGTCATCCTCCTAGCCATAATCAGACCGATATCTCCGGAGCCGAGGATAAACACCCTCTTGCCCACGAGATATCCGTCTATATTGAGGTATCTCTGTGCCTGTCCTGCGGTGTAGACGCCGGTAGGACGTTCTCCGGGTATTCCAAGAGAGCCACGGCTTCTCTCATAACATCCGACAGCCAAAATTATGATATCTGCACGGATTTGCTGATATCCTTCCTCCGGATTTACATATTGTATGATACGGTCACTGCTCATGTGCGTACCCATAGTGCCCAACTTGACTTCAACCTCTGCATCCAACACCTGCTGCTCATAACGCTCCGCAAAAGCCGGTCCGCTGAGCTGCTCCTTAAAGGTCGTCAGCCCAAAGCCGTTATGTATGCACTGGTTCAGCACACCACCGAGCTCTCTATCCCTTTCGATTAGAACAACATCATTCACGCCTTCTTGTTTAAGCTTTGCAGCCGCAGCAAGTCCGCCGCAACCTCCGCCAATTACCACTGCCTGACAATGTCTCATGTTAGCGATTCTCCTTTTTCAAGATTTGTGAATTCCGGCCATCCAGTACAATCTCAAGAGGAGACCTGTTAAGCTCTCTAGCCAATATCTCAACGACCTTCGGCTCACAAAAGCCGCCCTGACACTTGCCCATCCCCGGCCGTACTCGCTTCTTGACGCCCTTGACGCTCCTCGCTCCGCATACGTCATGTATTGCCGCAACTATCTCGCCCTCGGATATTGTCTCACATCGGCAAACGATGTTCCCGTACTGTGGCTTTGCACGAACCAGCTCATCTCGCTCTTCATCGCTTAACTCAGACACGACAACCGAACGCTTCCTCGTCATAACTGCGTCAGCGTTAGGCCGCGGGTTAAATCTATCAATTACGAAATTATCTATAACGTACTCTGCAATTCCCGGAGCACTGGCAAGCCCCGGAGATTCAATCGATGCAACATTTATAAAATCCGGATTGTCGGCATCTAACGGCCCGATTATAAAATCCTTTGACGTCGAACTCGGTCTCAAGCCGGCAAAGGTTCGTATCGACTTGTGGAGCGGTACATCATTTATAATCTTGGAAATGTTCTCACGTATGTATGCCGCTCCCCCGACACTTGTTGCAGTAGTGGCCGGTTCGTCCAGCTGTTCGCTGTTAGGACCGATGAGAGTATTGCCATATACAGTCGGAATGGCCAGCACGCCCTTGCCCTTTGCCGTCGGAACCGGAAAGATAACACGGTCTACCACTTGCTCATCATTGCTTATGACGTAATATTCACCGCGTCTTGGCAGCATTTCGAAATCCACTGTATCTGAAACCATCCGGCAAATTGAAGCCGCACCTAACCCTGCAGCATTAATTACCATCTTGGCATGAAAAGCCTCTCCACCGGAGGTAATTAAATATCCATCTTCCGTCTTCTCTATATCGTCCACCTTGTGATTAAGATATAATTCAGTGCCATTGCTCACAGCAACCTGCATACAGGCAATTGCAACCTCCCACGGATATATGACAGACATTGCCGGGAATGACAAAACCTTTGTAACATTCTCACTGAGCTTCGCCTCGACAGCTCTTGCTTCATCACCGGACAGGAGCTCATGCGGAATATCCCTGCGTGCAGCCCTATCTGCCAGCACATCAAGCCTGGCTTCTTCCTCTGCACCACATGCAACGACATACGCACCGGTATTCTTGATATGGCAATTCAATTCCTCACATAGCTGCGGGTACTTGCGCGCACCTATAACATTGAGCTCCGCCTTCAGTGTACCGTCCTCAGGATCATATCCGGCATGTACAATTGCCGAATTAGCCATTGTCGCTCCGTTTGCTATATCATTTTCCTTATCAAGCACTGCTACTTTTAACTCGTACCGGGAAAGCTCTCTGGCAAGCATCGTGCCACAGATTCCCGCACCAATGATCACTATGTCGTAAAGCATTTGTCCTCCGGTTGCTGCGGTTAGTATTTCATTTCATTTATTATTTGTAAAATTCTATAAATTGTTCTTTATCCACCGGCATTTCGAATACAGATTCTATCGTTCCGGTACCTAAGTACCATTTCCATACCTTATTCATTTCCGGAGTTTCGACATCAAACAATTTCGCAATATCTATCAAAATCTTAAGTCCAAACGGGAAATCCGCAGTGAAATACCTTGAATTCCAGTCTACTTTCCACCCATTTCCCGATTTACACATAGGTGATCCAAGTCCTTTAAGCTCCTCCATATTACGAATCTTAGCTGTCATTGACTCTATGCTGTCACTCTCGTAGTATATACGCAAAGAGATTACACCCGACACATCTAACGGAAGCTTATCGCATATCTGCATCAATTCATCATTGAAATTGAGTAAAACCTCTGAACTTTCATCATCCCATTCCTCATAAAATAACGGGTTATCTGCATATTCGTAATCTCTAGGTTGTGCATGAAACAAAGCATACAGTCTTGCTGTATGTAATATTGGATTAGATGGAGTAAGCGTTACATTCAAATAATTCGGTAAAGTATCCGTCTTAATCGAGAATAAATTTTCTACTATTTCTTTATATCGATCCACTGCATACGCAGGAATTGTGCCGATATGCAGTTCTTCCTTTCTTCCCAGCATGTAAACGGATTGCCCGTACGTTTTTAACCTCGAAATGCTGTGTACCCTTTGCATTCCCAGCAGTATCATACCCTTTTGAATGAGATTGTAGAATGCAAATTCAGCACCCCCACTTCCGGGCACTACAAACAAGGTCTGTCCTTCGTTTACAAGTGGCTCCAGCCTCTTTGCAAACTCATCGAAAGTTGATGCAGGTGTCGTAATACAGATCATGTCTACGCCCCGGACGGCTTTGTCAAGCTCTGAACAAATCATTATATTACTGCTATAGAACAACAACTTATCATCTCTATCATAAACTTCGATAGTATCACTCCAGTCGTTTGGACGCCTGCTATATATTTTGATATTATGACCTTGATGTGCAAACTCTGCAGCCATCAAGGTTCCCATATTTCCGCCTCCGACAATTGCTATATTCATATTCCCTCTAAATCCTTATTATAAACAAAAATGCCAACTTCAGTAATTCCAAGTGTTTAAATCGCTATTAAAGCGCATAAACTTCTTAGTCAGTGAGTGCTTACGCACTCACTGACTAAGAAGCATTTTACGGTTTACGGCGTATCTTACCGTTAAACCCAGAAAAAGGAAGGTGAGCTAATCACCCTCCCATATAATTTGTGTATCGTCAGCTACCTGTTATACCAGTAGTTCATATCTACATTGCCGCTTATACCGTCGACCTTGCCTTTACTTGTGTACTGCCAGACATCATATCTTCCCTTATATGTCACCTTGCTGTAATACTGAGCAACCCACACCCTATAAGCACTAAGATGCCTCATATCCAAGTTGTTGTTTAGCCAACTTGTGCTTGCATAAATCATCGGAGTATACCCTAGCGCCTGGATTGTCTCACAGAATCCTTTTATAGCTGTTGTCCTTGCTGCAACAGAAATGCCGTTCGATCTTGCACCACTCTGATACTCCGTATCTACTACGAGCGGAAGTTTTATATCGTATTTTTTGATAAGAGATACGAGGTATCTTGCTTCTTCTGCTCCTTCTGTATAATCTATCGCTTCAGAGAACATGTACGCTCCAACCTTTAGGCCTGCCGCGATTGCTCCTGCTATATTCTGCTCAAACTTTGAATCCTTCGCAAGGGTGCCGTACTTCTTGCCTCGATATCCTGCTCTGATGATTACAAAGTCTATTCCGGCAGCCTTTACCTTCTGCCAGTTGATATTTCCCTGAAACTCGGAAACGTCGATACCTTTTAGCTGATCAACAATCGCTCCCGAAGCATCCGTTAAGTATGTCTCCCCATTCAGTTTAAAGGTACCAAACAGCATTACCCCATCGGCATTAAATGCGTACCTTTTGCTGTCAAGCTCCTTAATTGTGTTTCTAACCATTTTATGGTCTTTTTCGAAGTAGAACCAGTTTCCACCGACATACTGCCAGCCCTTCACTGCTGCGCCTGATGCATTGAAGTAATACCAGTCATTGGATTTTTTCTGCCAACCAGTCTTCATAGCACCATCGCTACCTAGGCAGTATAGGCCGCCATCGATGTTTCTGAAACCAGTCTCCATTTCACCGTGCTTACCCAGGTAGTACCAGCAGCCACCAACCTGTTGCCAGCCAGTTCTCACCGCACCATCAGTACCCAAGTATACCCATTTCCCTTCTATCTGCTGCCAGCCGATCTTCATTCTGCCGTCGTTAGGTCCGCCAAAATAGTAACCTTTTCCATCTATCAAAGTGGTATCGGTCTCCATCTCGCACAATTCATCGAAGTAATACCAATACCCACCGTACTTCAGCCAGCTGTTCCTTAAAGCTGCTCCGTCTGCACCATAATATGACCAGATATCAGCAATCTTTTTACCTTTTTCCTGGAATTCTCCAACTGATATCCAACCGGTCTTCATCACTCCATCGTTATGATCACCGAAGTAGTACTTCTTGCCATCCAGTTCCTGATGGCCAATAAGCATTGCGCCCGCCTTATCAAAGTAGTACCAGCAGCCACCAATCTTCTGCCAGCCGGTCTTCATCGCACCGTCTGTGCCAAAGTAATAGTAGTATCTACCGATCTTCTGCCAGCTCGTCTTCATAAGTCCATCGTTTGTTCCGAAGTAATATTTCTTACCATCGATAGAGCAGAGACCTGTCTGCATTACACCTGCTCCGTTGTAGAAGCGCCAACCGCCGGCCTCTTTCTTCCATGAACCTGCAATTACAGGTGCTTCTAAAACATCATCGTTTACATAATTATTTTCATCATAAGTTGTATCTCTAGCTTGTGTTGTGGAATCCGCTGTCTGTCCATCTGCTGCATCAGCTTCTTTGTCTTCATGTTCTTCTTCAGCCTGACCAACTGCCCCATCATTACGGTCAGCTGCCTCTGTAGCTGTAACTTCATTGTTAGCAGCTTCGTTTACAACAGCTTCTTTGCCTGCAGCATTAACCACTAAACAGAAACCAGCCATAATCATGGTAAAACATGTTGCTATTAGTATCAGATGATGACGCAGTTTCTCCGTTTCAGCCATGTCATTTATCTGAATCCTCTTCACAATCCTGTTCTTCCTTTTTTCTCCTTTATTTCGCAATTTGTTGTTATGCGCGTCTCAGCACTAGTTTGATTTTATCATATTAAATTTTGCTATGGCAAGCATTTGATTTAATTACCTTCTTATCTCACCAAATTCTAAGATGTCAGCGATACGTTCGCTGGCATGTCCATCACCATAAGGATTTGACGCTCTATTCATTGCTATATACTCTTCATTATCCGTAAGAAGTCTGGAAAATTCTTCATATATTGTCTCCTCTTCAGTTCCCACCAGCTTGAGAGTTCCTGCTTGAATACCCTCCGGGCGTTCGGTAGTGTCTCTCATTACCAGAACAGGCTTTCCAAGACTTGGCGCCTCCTCCTGAATTCCACCAGAGTCTGTCAGGATCAGGTAACTGCGGTTCATAAAGTTGTGGAAATCCAGTACGTCGAGAGGCTCTATTATTCTGATGCGTTCTTCCTTTCCACCAGGAGCGCTCTCGCCAAATACATCTTCTGCCGCCTGCCTTACTGCCGGGTTCATGTGAATAGGATAAATCGCCTTTACATCCGGATTCTCATCCATTACATGTCGAATCGCTCTAAACATATTGTGCATAGGCTCGCCGAGATTTTCCCTACGGTGCGCAGTTATCAATATCAGCCTAGAATCTGAAGCCCAGTCCAGATGCTCATTTGAGTAATCGTCCTTAACCGTCGTATTAAGAGCATCAATCGCAGTGTTACCTGTAATCCAAATTCTCTCAGCATCCTTACCTTCACTAACAAGATTCATCTTGCTTTTCTCTGTTGGCGCAAAGTTATACTCCGCAACAATTCCAACTGCCTGCCTGTTAAACTCCTCAGGGAACGGGGACTTGATATTGTATGTTCTGAGCCCTGCTTCTACGTGTCCAACAGGAATCTGAAGATAGAAGCACGCTAAAGCAGTCACGAATGTCGTCGTCGTGTCTCCGTGCACAAGGACAACATCTGGATTCTCATTAACTATCACCTCTCTGATCTTTTCGAGAATGTTAGTCGTAACGTCGAAGAGCGTCTGCTTATCCTTCATTATCGAAAGGTCATAATCCGGAATTACATGAAAGGTCTCGAGAACCTGATCAAGCATCTGTCTGTGCTGTCCGGTTACACATACGCAGGTCTCTAACCCCGCTCTCTTCTTCAATTCCTTTACCAGTGGGCACATTTTAATTGCTTCCGGCCTTGTCCCGAAGACCAGCATAATCTTTTTCATGACTACCTCTAAATTATTATCTGTAACATTTTATGAATTGTTCTTTATCCACCGGCATTTGGAAAACAGATTCCATAATTCCTATACTTGAGTACCATTCCCATACTTTGTTCATTTCAGGAGTTTTTATCTCAAACATTTTCGCAATATCTATCAAAATCTTAAGTCCAAATGAAAAGTCCGTAGTGAAATATCGTGAGTTCCAGTCTATCTTCCATCCATTTTCCGATTTGTACATAGGCGACAAAAGCCCTTTAAAAGCTTTTATACTGCTAATCTTAGAGGTCATGGCCTCCACATTGTCGCTCTCATAATAAATACTCAAAGGTTTTACACCCGAAATGTCCAACGGAATTTTACTACATATGTTTATTAACTCGTTATCGCATTTCAACATAATCTCAGAGCTTTCATCATCCCAGCTCTCATAGAACAGCGGGTTATCTGTGTACTCGTAATCTACCTGTTTTGCATGAAATAAAGAATACAGTCTTGTTGTATGCAATATTGGGTTAGAGGGGGTCAATGTTATGTTTAGATAGTTCGGCAACGTCATAGTGGTAATAGAAAATAAATTTTCTATTACTTCTTGATACCGTCTCGCTTCACTCGCAGGAATTGTAGCAATGTGTAAATTGTCCTTCCTGCCTAACATATACACAGAATGTCCATACTTTTTTAATCTTGCAATGCTGTGTACCCTCTGCATCCCTAATAACATTATACCCTTTTTTATAAGTTTATAAAATGCAAACTCGGCACCACCAAGTCCAGGTACTACACACAAGATTTGTCTTTTGTTGACAATTGGCTCCAGTCTACTTGCAAATTCATTGAAAGTTGATGCAGGTGTCGTAATCCAAATTAACTCTGCATCACAAATTGTTTCCACAAGCTCTGAACAAACCGTTATATTACTGCTACAAAATAAAAAATTGTCGTCAGCATCATAAACTTCAATAGCGTCACTCCAATCAGCTGGTCGTCTACTGTATATCTTGACATCATGTCCTCGAAATGCAAATTCAGCCGCCATCAAGGTTCCTATATTTCCGCCTCCGATAATTGCTATCTTCATCTTTCCCCCAAGCTCCCGATTATGTATAAAATATCAGCATAAGTACAGCTTATACATTTACATAAGTTATACTTATACTTTACCATTAATTCACTCAGTTAAATTTTAGAGAAACAATCTCTCAATGCCGATACTAGTTTGGCGTTCTCGTCTTCTGTTTTTACAGCAATCCTAATAAACTGTCTTCCAGTATAATCGAATTTGTTACTTAGATCCTTGACAAGTATTGAATACTCTTTAAGCATCCTGTTGCAAAGCTCTGATGCCCTGTAAGGCTTGAGAATTTCGATCATTATATAGTTCGCCTCTGAAGGGAACACTCGAATTTGTTCTATACACTTTAAACCTTCAACGTACTTTTTACGTGCTTCCTTAATTCTATCGAGCCCCTCTGCGTAGCTTTTATCGTATTTTTCTGCTATCTGCAAGTAAAACTCTGCAAACGAATTGATATTCCAAATTGAAACAGAGTTCTTCAGGTTGGCGATTTTCTCATGATTGGCAGACACGCATATTCCCAGTCTAAGCCCGGGGACACCATATGACTTAGATATCGATTTTATAACTAGTAGATTAGGGAATTTTTCAAAATTCCCATCGGAAATTATAGACGCATGCTTTTCCTCAGCAAAATCTATAAATGACTCGTCATATATTAATTGTATATGACAGTCCTCACACCATTGTGCAATTTTTAAAACATCATCTTTTGGTATATAATTACCTGACGGATTGTCCGGATTAACCAAAACAAGAGAGGAAATGTTTTTATCCCCGAAAAACTCAATCAAATCATCAGTAGAGTACGAAAAATCATCAGTATTCGGTCTAAACACCACACTTATATCTTTATCATAACGATTATAATACTCTTCGAAGGATGGTCGTATAAAACCTATTTTACCGACAGATTCTTCTATAATGGACTTTATGAGTTCTGCTGCCCCATTTCCTACCACTATACTTTCTTGATCAACTCCGTAATTTTTAGCCGCAAGCAGACTGACAACCCTCATCCCTGACGGGTACTGAGTTAGTAATATCTCCATATTAGCCTTTAACTCATCCATAAGTCTCTGTGGTGGATAATAAGGGTTTACTAAATAACAGAAATCAAGCATCTTCGGATATCTCCAGTACCCTCCAAATCTTCCACTAATCGCAGCATAGCACTCACCACTACTCTTGCTAAATATGCTTTCTGCTATATCTAAATCCTGCACATCATCTATCTCATACCACTTCTGTCCCGTAAGTCTTTTAGCATGAATTTCGGGCTTATCAATCATAGTAATAACTTTGAGCACCTGTTCGTAGTATTCATTAACACCCAATGCTTTTTGGTAGGCATTAAGAAAAGGCAAATATTTATTAGCTGAAAAACTCTTGGCAAATTTGTATATATTTACAGTCTTATAATAATGTGGGATATCTTCAAACACAAAATTTTTTCCCGGTACAAAATCGATAATATTATCATCATTATCAATTTTTACAACAGTCCCATCCATCCAACTTTCATATTTGTCCACAAGCGCCAAGGTTTCACGCGGATCATCAAGAATAGCATCAAGCACGCTATCTTCGAAAATTAAATCGCTCTCAAAGAGGAGTGTATCCTCTTCCACTAAGTAATCGGAGGCTAGCGATAGCGAATATATGTTATTCGTCTTTTCATATATTGGATTATCTATATATAGAATTGGTGTGACAATCCCTAGAGAATCTATATATTCCTTAAGTTTATCCTTCTCATATCCCACAACCATAATAATTCTGGATACTCCTCGCTTATCGATTTGGTTGAGCATCCGTTCAATCATAGTCACGCCATTGACTTTGACCATGCATTTAGTATTATTGCTTGTAAGCTTCTTTAACCGCTTACCCATTCCTGCGGCCAATATTAACGCTTGCATCTCTTCTCCTCCAATGATATCACAAACGGTCTGTGTCCTATCCTGTCCTTGTAGGGCGGAAGTTTCATGTAGTCACCATATATAGCAGTAAGATATGCGTCCACATCAGCCGGTGCAAAGAAACTATGCCCTTCAAATTCTACTTCTATTGGCGGAAATAACATCTCGTTTGGGAAGGCTATTCTACTGGAAAAAGAATGGCATGTCGACTTCCCTGAATCAAATCCGAGGCCCGAATATTTTGTGTAATCATGATTGAGCTTCTCTAGGAGTTTTTTCTCAGAGCTAAATTGCATCGCTAGATACTGAAGCCTTCTCGCAGCCTTTCCAATCTTCCATCTTAAATTAGACTGAGGAAGCCCCACTCTATCTGGAATTCTCCTCTTAAACAGCTTGCGGTTAAGTTCCCTGCAGTAGCCCATATACTCGTCTATACCGTCCTCCGGTAGCCTGTCGTAGGGAAATATATCGATATAGATGCCATGATGCATCTTGATATTTCTCTTATTCCATTCGATAAACGCTGTGCCATTCTTTCTTATTTTTGCATAAGGGAACGGAACCTTTGGATCTGTTTTTAAGTTCTGGAGAAAGAAAGCTTCGCCCAGTTCGTCCTTCGCAATCCGCATAAATCTATTGTAGTCAGGCCTAGGCATTCCAACATCAATATCATCATCCCACGGTATAAACCCCTTGTGTCTCACGGCTCCAAGAGCTGTCCCGCTATCCAAAAAATAACACAGGTTGTTCTTCCTACAAATCTTATCTAATTCAATAAGGATGTCTAATTCGATTTTTTGTACAGACTTCAATTCGGGGAAATTCTTCGTATAATCGTCTGTCTTTATGTCTGCCATCTTAACACCTTATTCCAACTCTAAATCTCTAAAGATCATCTATTTATCGAGCTTCTTCCTTCTAACCTCCAGGAATGCGCTTACTATGATTCCAACGAAAAGTCCTGCAACTCCACCTGTCACATAGTAACCCTTCTTGCTAACACTCTCAGCTTCAAGCGGCTTTCTTGGCATCGAGATAACTTTGAGCATATCTTCTCCCCTTATCTCCTTTCCCACCTCTAAGAAGGCCTTAGCCTCTGCATCTGCGAGCTTAAGAGTTTCTTCTTCATTCACGCCGGTTACGTAGATGTCTACAAACTGACCTTCCTTTGCCACATCAACGGCAACTCTCGAATTGAGCGACTCTCTGCCTTTGTCATCTAATCCTGCGTATTTTGCTGCAGCATCTAGAGTCTTCGAGGATGTTGAAATCTTTGCATAGAGTCCAACAAGTTCCTGATTCTTCTTTATGTCATCTAGAGTACTATTCTGATAACCATTTACAGATGTAATAGCCACAGTGATCTTCGCTTTATAGGAAGTGCTTGCCTTTGACCCTTCGACCTTAGCCATAACAATGGCGCACACTGCTATGCATATAATCATTACGACAGCATACTTCTTCACTAGCCTGATAATTTTCTTCTCAAAACTATTTTCCATTTTGTAAATCCTCCATGTACTTTCTTAAATCGACTGAAAATTCTTCTTGCTTCTTCTCAACCACTTGGTTCTCAACAAACTTCTTTATATTCTCCTTAATAGCATCTATATTGTCGTGAACACTTATCAAGGCCTTCTCTATGTCACTATCATATGCTCCGATACCATATTCGTCTAAAATTCTCCTCATCGGGGGATTGTCAGTCGTTGCAACCGCAATCCCTTCATATGCGTATTCGTAAACCTTTCCTGATGAGCAGTAGAGGTTGTTCGAATTCTTCTTATGATACATAGCAATTCCTGCGTCGCATTTTGAAACGAAGTACTTGAGTTCGTTCTGATTAAGCCTTGGTACCAGTTTGACGTTCTGTATTCCTTTATCTTCAATAAACGCCTCAATCTCTTGCTTATCTGTATTTTCCTTGCATCCTACCAGGTAAAGTGTATTGTTAAAGTCAAGGTTTGCTGCTGCCTCGATCAACTCTTTTGTACCTCTTTCAAGCTCACAGCCCGCCGTTGATACGATTTTAAACGAATCATCATTGTTTAGATAGTCAAACTTGAGATTGAGAACTTCTTCAGAGTAATCCTCTGAATACGACAGTTTTCTAAAATTCTCAAATACGAGAATCGCACCTATCTTGCCATACTCTCTCTTCATCACTTCTTTGCGCTCTTCATTGGCACAAACTGTAAGGCTCGCCTTTGCGAGCATTCGAGATTCAAAGAAGCATCCAATCTTACTTACGAAGCCATGCGTCTCCCTTTGTAAATACAGTTCTCGAGCATCGTATATCACAGCCTTCGGCTTGATAAGCTTGTTAAGCTTTAGCGTCGGCACAGTTGCTTTTCTGTTGTCTGCAAATATAAAGTCTACATCTCTTTGACCTTTGCCTATTTCAACAGCCTTGCGTATGAACTCTTTATATGACCTGTAGTTCACATAATATGAATTATTTTCCGCGAAATCATCTCCTTGAGTTGTCGTTATCTCTATGACATCAGCAAATGAATTAAGAACATCGAGTATCGCTCTGGTTCTACCGTCAAAGTTTTTATTTGCTGCGCTGATAAACAGTATCTTCACTTGCTCTCCTCCATATCTTATAAACAGCGTATATTATATCCAGAGCGAGCGCCCCGACAATGTAGTTAAATATGGCATTGTACGTCGCACCTCTTCCAATCAGGATGAATAATGTGCAGACCATACTAACCTTCATGCATCTCATCGTCGGATCCTTAGTAACCTTGATGATCTCATCGATAAACGACACTAATATTCCGTACACAATACCCATCATGAAGCTCATGAAACCAAAGTTTGCAAATGTATCTCCAAACAGAGTTGGATGCATTGTGCCTCGTGGGTTGTCTATATGCTTCCATTCTTTGTACATATCTATCGCAAAGTCTCTTGGCTTAAACTTGGCAATGCTCGTCGGCACAAATAAGAGCGCCAACCTCATATAACCCAGCGCTAATCCGAATTTAGGGAAGTTGTTGTTGTGCTCTACAAAGTAGTAATAAGCCTTTACGAGCCCCAGCTCCCCTTCTCCTCTTCGCATGTAGTCGACAGAACGCTTAAGAATTTCTCCTATTCCTACCTTCGGCAGAAGACTTATATCTCCAAGCCACCTGATTTGTTGAAAAACAAACACTGAAAATACCAGTATCACACCCGCCGATATTCCAATTGCCACCTTCTTATTATTCTTGTTGAATAAGAAATAAATAATGAATGGTGTTACAAAGCCCAGTAGATTGTATCTTGATTTTGAATAAAGTGCGCAGAATACGTAGATCCCGAAAGCGATTATGAAGCACAGATACTTCTTCTTGCAAAGGCAGGCAAATCCGATTCCTGAGAAGGCAACCATTATCTTTCCTGCCATTATTTCGATTGAAGTTTGCGGCATATCAAGTGTTTGTGTCCATGTAGAGTTAAATAGAGAATAACCTCTGCCGTAGAATCCCGCTGCAACGATCACAAAACATAGCAGGTATACACAGAATATCATACGAAAGAGTGCATCCGGAGTTTCCTTAAAATCATTAACCTCCATCTCAAGCTTTTCAGCATTAAACTTGGCAAAGTAGATAAACCTCGTGAACATGTAAAGTGTCATGAATAGAACCGCTATCATGGTCGCATTAGCAATTGTCACTTCGGAGTAATCTCCTGAATATGCATGTGCCGTATTAGGGATTGTAAATACTACAAAGAGCATCGCCCAGAGAACCATCCCAAGCGACTTTTTCCTCCACTCATATAGTAGAACAAGTATATTTAAAATCCACGACAGTAAAATTAGCACAATCCAGTCCTTTCACAGCTACACCTATTCCTAGTGAGTAACCAGTTCCTCTGTAACCGATACCTCTACAGGTCTATGACCGACACGGTCTTCGACTGAAGGCAGTTGCATATAATCACCATACATAAGTGTTAAATATTCTTCGAGTTTTGCAGGCGCATAGAACTCCTCCCCTTCAAACATAATTTTCTGAGGAGGGAAAAGCATCTCGTTTGGGAAGATTATTCTATCAACAAACGAGAAACACGTGCAAAATCCGTGTTCATTCGGCTTTATCTCATGGCGCATATACTCTTTTTCAATCTTTCCTTCGAGCAGGCTTTCCGGATACATCTTTAAAAGGTAATGCTGCATCCTCCTTGCTATTGCACCGAGCTTCCACTTAAAGCCTTTATGAGGAATGCCTACTCTGTCAGGAATGTATTTCTTAAACTGTATCTTGTTGAGCTTAAGACACTTATCGATGTGCTCATCAAGGCCATCAATAGGGAGACCATCATAAGGGAATACATCGATATAAATTCCGTGATGCATCTTGATATTACGCTTGTTCCACTCAAGGAAAGTCGTACCGTTCTTTCGCACCTTGGCAAATGAAAATGGTGCCTTAGGATCAGTCTTCCTAGTCTGCACAAAGTAGTTTTCTCCTAATTCTTCTTGTGCAATTTCCAAGAACTTCTCATAATCTTGGCGTGGCATACCGATGTCAATATCGTCATCCCACGGGATAAATCCACCATGCCTAACAGCACCAAGAGCAGAACCGCTTTCAATAAAATACGTAAACCCTCTCTCCTCGCAAAGCCTTGCTACCTTCATTAAGATCTCGAGTTCAACTCTTTGAACGTCCTTTATCTCCGGAAATGCATCCACATTATAGGTTGTCATCATCATTGCTCTCACTCTCAAGATCTTTATCGCTATTATTCTTTGACTTTGGGTTTTGAATCTCTTTTATCTTCTGGCGCGCCTTCTTTATACTCGCTTCATCCGGCTTCATAACGTATAGCCGCTGATTGCCTGATGAGTATACAGGCGAGAATGCATCAAAGCCTTCTAATGAATTAGACTCGAACTCCCAATTAGGATGCTTTCCGAGATGGAACTTTACTAGCGCCTTGAGCTCTGCTCTTGTAAGGTTCATCTCCATAGTTGGAGCAAGGTACTTTAGTATCTTGTTATATCTAGTCAGTAATGTAGTCGAACCGGTAAGCTTGTTCACAATTGCCTTGAGAACCTCCTGCTGGTTACGAACTCGGTGATTATCGCCATCGCTGTAAGCGCGCCTCTCTCTTGCGTATGCGAGTGCCTTCGCACCATCAAGCTCATTCTCACCTTTTACGAACTGATATCTGCCTATATATGATATGAATGCTTTATCAGAGTTGATAGTGATTCCACCGATGGAATTTACTAAGTCTTTGAGCGTATTGTAGTTAACCTTTACATAATAGTTAATCTTAATACCTAGGAGATCTTCTACATCAGAAGTAGTCTCATTTATACCCATCAATCCGGTATGAGTCAGCTTATCCTTTTCTCCATTCTGAAGCTCAACGAGATAGTCTCTTGGAATTGAAGTCATTAGTATTTTATGCGTTTTAGGATTTACTGTAATAATCATATTAACATCACTACGAGCTTCATCAGTGATTTTACCGGTAGTGTCCATGCCGCTTATGTAAATGTTAAATGGCTTGCTCGTTACGTCTACCGCATCCTCCGCCTTTTTCTTAGCGGTAACCTGCCCTAGGAACTCGTGTGTAGCGAACGCGTATGCGGTTCCGACAATATAAACAATCATCAGTATCAGACTCAGAATAAAGGCAATTACCTTTCTGGATCTTTTGATGTTGTCTTTAAACAGCTGTACAAAAAACACTCCGCTGATTATCAGAAGCACCACGAATGCCAATAACAGGATCTTTGAAGGAATAACATCAAGTACAAGCATTGATGTTACAAATACTAATAATGCCACTAGATAAAGTAACGACCATATCTTGGTAAACGTGTTGAACTTGCTTTTGCGATATTGTCTTGCATTACTCATGTTTAAGCTCCATTCTTTAAAATCGCCAGTCTATAAACTGTCTGCAGACTCCGGTTTCTTAAGATTACGTATGCTGTGTATCAGCGCTGGTATCAGCATCACAGTAGTTATTACAACGACTGTCAGAGTCGCCCATGCCGCACCTTCAATTCCTATTTGCTTGATTAGCACAGCATCTAACACAACGTTGCTTATACCCGCAACAATATTAATGTAAAAGTTCAGTTTTACCTTTCGTAAGCTGGCGAGCAAATTGCTCACGTTAACTCTAAACGTAGATGACACGAAGTAGTTAACTGAAAGGATTCTGAATACTGTAACTGCACCGATATACTTAGCACCCCATAATAATTTTATTATCCACGGAGCTAGAATAAATAGCAATCCGGCAATAACAAAATTCATAATAGCTGTAATTCCGAGTAGACGTTTTGCGTTGGTCTTTGTCCACCCGTACTCCATGTTATGCTCTGCGAAATACGGATATACGAACATCACGACACTATTTGGTATAACTATCAAGGCCTCGGGTATTGTTGCCGCAACCTTATATATAGCGATCTTTTCAGGACTCACTATTATATAACCTATCAAAAATACGTCCATCAGTATCAACAGGTTTGAAATCATCGTGTTTGCGCACACATATGCTGAATACTTAATCAGTTCAAGCTTCTGATGCTTTGAAAGGTAATGTGCGTTCCTGAGTGTCCTGATTGAGTAAAATCTCATCCCGAAGAATGAAGTAATTATCGTAGCAAGGTAAAGAGCAATGATAATTCCACTTACTTTTATATAATAAGCTCCGACAATCTCAACAACCATATAAATGAAGGCGTTGAGGTTTGATAAAAGAGCGAATCTTTTGTTCTCTCGCTTGCATCGCATCAACAAACAATAGTACTGATATATGTAGTATGTTAACGGGTACAGCGAGTATGCCATCAACACAGGTCTTGCCGCATCCACCTTTAACGGTGCAAAGAGGGCGCATATGAACACGCCTATCGCTATTGCAAAGTTAAAGAGCATTCCGAATTTAAGCGAAAACCAATAGTAAGCTTCTTTTTCTTTTTCTGGTCTCTGCTCCGAGCAGAACTGCAGCATTCCGTATATAATGCCCATTCCGTTCAGGATCAAGAAGAAGGACATGATGTTATCCGCATATCCGAAAACGCCATATTCATGCTTTGTTAGGAACCTGACTACAAAGACATTTCCAATAAACGTAAACACCTTATTGAGGAGCCCAGATCCCATTATATGCACTAAGCCTTTCTGGTATATAAATTTAATTTTCTCCTGCATACTTATTGACCTAAAAACTCCTTAATCACCGATACAGCTTCATCCACATCCTCATCTGAAATGTATGGGTGGATCGGTAGGGACAGAACCGTATCGCAAAGTTTATTCGTCACCGAGTAGTCTATCTCGTAATTTTTCTCGCCGTCAAATGCCTCCTGCTTGTGCATCTGCTTTGGATAGTAAATCATCGAAGGAATTGATCTCTCCCTGAGGAATCCCTGAAGCGCATCTCTCTGTTCTCTGCTATCAAGCTTTATCGTGTACTGCGCCCAGCTGCTCAGGAATCCTTCAGGAATTACCGGTGTAGTTACCATGCCCTTCAGAAGCTCTGTGTACTTCGCAGCTGCTGCGTTAACATCTTTTATTTCATACTCTGCAAATGCTGCCAGCTTAGGAAGAAGGATGCCCGCCTGAATAGCATCGAGTCTGGAATTCATTCCGATGCGCACATTGTCGTACTTCATCTTGCCCTTTCCGTGCACACAGTATGACCTGATGAGTTCTGCTGCTTCATCATCGTCTGTAAAGATTGCACCCCCGTCTCCGTAGCAACCGAGTGGCTTTGCCGGGAAGAACGAAGTCGTTGAGATATCTCCAAAGCTGCACGCTCTCTTGCCGTCAATCTCGCCTCCGAAGCCCTGAGCTCCATCCTCGAGGATCTTGAGACCGTACTTGTCGGCAATCTTTCTTAGCTTAACGAAGTTAGCCGGTAGTCCAAAGAGATCAACAGGAATAACTACCCTCGGCTTAAGTTCGCCGTCCGCTATAACTTCATTTATCGCTTTCTCCAGCGAAACAGAGTTCATGTTGAAAGTATCTTCATCTACGTCGACAAAAACAGGTGTAGCTCCTAGAATTGCCACAATCTCGCCGGATGAAAAGAATGTGAAGTCAGGAACGAATACAGCATCTCCTTTTCCTACTCCCCAAGCCATAAGTGCGAGTTCAAGTGCATCTGTTCCGTTTGCACATGTAACGCAGTGCTTTGTACCAACGTATGCCGCCAGCTTTTCCTCAAGCTCTGAAACCTTGCGGCCTCCGATAAATCTGCTGCTGGCAATGACTTCATCAATATGGCGATCTATATCATTTTTGAGCACAGCATACTGTTTTTTTAAATCTCTAAATTCCATTATCTTCCTCCGCTTCTACTTGAATTCGCCTCGCATATCAGTGCTTGCAAAATCTGTCAATGGAAGCTTAACCGGAACGCCTTCCTTCTGGCTCTTGTAAATAGCGAGAACCATCTCCAGTGCATTTCTCCCGGCAACTCCGTCTACGTAAGGAGCTCTGTCATCATTGATTGCTTCGATTACGTCTGCGAACAGGCTTGTGTGCCCATTGCCATATACATTGCTTGTCTCTTCCTCGAGACCCTTGTTCTTCTCGTCTTCAGCGGTCTCGTCTTTGAAATCCCACACGTCAATGGTGTTGGTGGACTTTCCACCAACCTTTACTGTTCCGTTTTCTCCAAATATATACAGTGTCTCTTCGAGATTCTGAGGATATACGTTGGTCGTTCCCTCAATTGTTCCGATAGCACCGTTCTTGAACTTAACCACAGCTACTCCGACATCCTCAGCTTCTAAATAATCATGGAACTGCTGTCTGGTTGCTCCATAAACTTCCACTACCTCGTCCCCCATCATCCATCTGAGAAGATCAATTCCGTGGATGCACTGATTCATGAGGCAGCCGCCATCTTCCTCCCAAGTTCCTCTCCATGGAGCCTGGTCGTAATATCCCTTATTCCTGTTCCAGCGGACATTGATGGATGCGTGTGATAACTTGCCGAAACGCTCTCCTTCGATAGCCTTTCTTACTTCCTGAATAGCTACGTTAAATCTGTTCTGATGACAAGCCGAGACCTTTACGTTCTTCTCCGCGGCTCTCTTTATAATCTCTTCAGCATCAGCAATATTCATAGCCATCGGCTTCTCGATAATCACGTTAATACCTGCATCGATTACATCTAGCGCAATTGATGCATGTTTTCCGCTTTCAGTCGCGATACTGACAAGCTCAAGCTCATTCTCTTCAATCATCTTTTTGTAGTCAGTATATCTCTTGATTGATTTGTCATCAACCAAGCCGTGCTTTTTGAGAATCGCTTCCATCTTCTCTGGCACGATATCGCATACCGCAACTATCTCCATATTATTATTTACTGCAGCAGTCACGTGATTTGTTGCGATTCTACCACATCCAATCAATGCATATTTCATTTACATATCCTCCGGAAATCTCATTGCTTTGTTAATTGTATTTTGCCGGGCTTATAGGAGAGAAATATTGTCTCTTTCCTTCACGTCCTTGAATGCATTGCGAGTATCGAATATTGCTACTGCATTCTTTCTAATCATCTCATAGTCAAATGCATCGTGTGCAGTCGCAACGAGTATTAGGTCATATCCCTTGATTATATCTGCGTTTATCCCGCTAATACCATTGTACCATTTACCATGTCTCTTATATTTTGAAATCCATGGATCATAGAAATCTGTCTCCGCGCCTCTGTCCTTAAGGATATCGATTACGTTAAGCGCAGGGCTCTCTCTATAGTCATCGATGTTGTTCTTGTAAGCAACCCCGAGCACTAGGACTCTGGCACCGTTGAGAGCCTTCTTGTGGTTGTTAAGAACCGATGACGCTCTATCTACTGTGTACTCCGGCATCCTGTCGTTAATAATCATTGAGCTCTCAATCATAGATGTGTGGAACCCGAATTCTCTTGCCTTCCATGTCAGATAATACGGATCCAGCGGGATGCAGTGTCCGCCGAGACCGGGACCCGGATAGAATGCCTGGAAGCCGTATGGCTTAGTCTTAGCTGCCTCGATTACCTCCCACAGTGAAATTCCCATCTTGTCGCAGAGCATTGCGAGCTCGTTCACAAGACCAATGTTGATATTTCTATAAGTGTTCTCCAGTATTTTCTCCATTTCTGCGATAGCAGGTGAGGAAACCTCGTATATTTCCCCCTCGAGAACCTCTCTATACATCGCGGAAATTACTTCTGTCGCCTCCTTACCAACTGCACCAACTACCTTTGGAGTGTTCTTTGTCTTGTAAATCAGGTTCCCCGGGTCAACGCGCTCCGGCGAAAACCCGAGATAGAAGTCTTCTCCGCACTTTAGTCCGGAGCCCTCTTCCAGTATTGGAAGCAAAAGCTCCTCTGTAGTTCCCGGATAAGTTGTGGACTCAAGCACAACCATCGTGTCACGAGACAGGTGATTGGAAATAGCCTCTGCCGATGACTTTACATAGCTGATGTCAGGTTCCTGATGCTTGTCAAGAGGAGTTGGCACGCATATTGCGATGAAATTGACATCCTTTACGAATGAAAAGTCTGATGTAGCCTTCATCTTGCCGCTCTCCACTAGCTCCTTGAGATCTTCGTTTACTACATCCCCAATGTAGTTGTGTCCCTCATTAACCATCTTAACTTTTTCTTCCTGCACATCGAAGCCGATGGTCTTGAAACCCGCCTTGGCCTTTTCGACAGCAAGCGGAAGCCCTACGTATCCCAGGCCTACAACTCCCACAGTAATGTCGCGCTTTGCGATTTTCTCGAGTAACCTTTCCTTCATGCTCATATTAATCCCCTTTTCTGACCGAGTTATCTGTTGAACCATTCGATTATATTGCCGTATTCATCAAGCTTAGCCGCTGGAACTGCCGGAACTCCCACTACAAGCGTGTAATCCGGTACATCTTTTGTCACTACAGCACCGGCTGCTACCATAGCGCATTTACCTACAGTATGACCGCACACGATTGTGGCATTTGCGCCGATGGATGCTCCTTCTTTGACAAGCGTCTTGCCATAGTTCTCGGAGCCCTTTGGGTAACGCGCTCTTGGTGTTAAGTCGTTTGTAAATACGCACGAAGGCCCACAGAAGACACCATCTTCAAGAATAACACCCTCGTATACAGACACATTGTTCTGAATCTTGACGCGGTCACCGATATGTACATTATTTGCAACATTTACATTCTGTCCCAAAGAACAATTCTCTCCGATTTTTGCACCGCTCTGAACATGACAAAAGTGCCATATTTTAGTGCCTTTGCCTATCTCGACATTATCGTCAACATAGCTGCTTTCGTGTACAAAGTAATCTGCCATTTTATTCCTCCGAAATAATCGTTTTAACTAGCTTATCTGCGGCATCCCCCACACCGTAGTAGTTTCCCCTTTCTTTAGAAATAACGGTATTATTAATTTTATCAAGTATGTCCTCCTCATCGATGTGAGCGAGCACATTATGATTTCCATTTAGAGTTTCTACCCACTCAGTCTGTTCACGCAAAGTCACACAAGGGGTATTGAGAATATACGCCTCTTTCTGTAAGCCGCCTGAATCAGTAACAACTTTAACTGCATTCTTTGTAAAATACAACATCTCAAGATATCCTATTGGTTCTACGCAAATTGTGTTTTGCAAATGCTCCTCTTCGTTAATCTGCTCAATCATCTTACACGTCCTAGGATGAGCTGGAAGAATAACAGGAGCATCAAAACTCTCGAAGGCCTTGAGAACCGTCCTAACCTTTTCAACAGAGTCTGTGTTCTCAGCTCTATGAACAGTTGAAAGATACCAACGGTCTACTTTCTCTCTCTTACCAAATATATAATGGAGCTCTTCAAAATACTGCTCTCTAGCCTTCTTGTCTATTTCTCGTGAGTAATACAGAACCGCATCACACATAACGTCACCGATTCTGTATATACCTTTTGTGATTCCCTCATTGGACAAATTCTCAATAGATGCATCTGTAGAACAAAACAGTAAATTTGAGATGTGGTCAGTTAATATCCTGTTTTGTTCCTCCGGCATAGCCATATTGAATGATCTAAGGCCGGCCTCTACATGGATTACGGGTATATGTATCTTGGATGCTGCAAGCGCTCCCGCAAGTGTGGAATTCGTATCCCCATATACCATAAGGTAATCCGGGGCTTCCTTAATCAAGATGTCTTCTATTCCGACCAGCATCTCTGCCGTTTGCCTCGCATGCGATCCCGAGCCCACCCCTAAATTGTATTTAGGCTTTGGGATATGAAGTTCTTCAAAGAATAGTTCCGACATATTAGCATCATAATGCTGACCAGTATGAACAATCACTTCGTCGCAGTGTTGTTCCAGCTTGCGCGAAACAGCAGCTGCTTTAATAAATTGTGGTCTTGCTCCAATTACGGTCACTATCTTCATCCCATGCACCTCTTTTGCTCAAATGCCTTTTCAAATTCACTTGCAATATTTTCATATGTATACTTACTCAGTACTGCTTCACGTCCGAGCATTCCCATCTTGTTCCGCTCATCTTCACTCATTGCCTGAATCTTTCTGATTGCAGCTTTTATCGCATCATTATCGCACGATTTTGTTATGATCCCGCATCCTGACTCACTCACTGGCGTTGATGGAGTTGTTATCGCCATTACGATTGGCTTTGCAGCCATCATGGAATCGAACATCTTGTTCATACAGATTCCGAATCTGTATAGCGGGGACTCAATTGTGCCTATGAATATCGCATCAAACTTGTCAATTATCGCCGGGATTATTCTCTTTTCTACCGGCGGCAAAAATGTTACGTTGTCTATCGCATTTTTCTTCGCATAACTTATTAGCTCATCCTTAAGCTTGCCCTTGCCAACCATTACTAGATGAATATTTTCATCGTTTAGTTGTTTTGTCACATCTAGCAAATTGTAGAGCCCGTATGAAAGCTCGTGGCTTCCAAAATATCCGATAATGAATTTCCCTTCTGCCTTTAGCTTATCAAAAGCTTCTCGGTGCTCGCTCGGAACCTCTCTCGTAGTGTCCCACTCATTTATTACAACACCATTGGGTATATACCTGAAGTGATTAGGCTTCATCCCATGTTCGGTCATATAATCCTTTGCATGAGGGAGAAGTGATACCACAACGTCTGATTTCTTGTATGCGTGATCCTCTGCAAACTGCATAGCGATTACAAATGGATTCTTTTTGCTCATTCCGCCCGCTTCGTAAAGTGTCAGCGGCCACATATCGTGAACCTCGTGTATGTACTTCGCACCGGCCAGCTTTGCAATTCGGTATGCCGGATACGAATCAAGCGGATAGGTAGATGATGAAATGACTATGTCCGGCTTGTAACGCTCAACTATTTCCTTCTTGTTCACAGTAAGCGCCCTGCAGAAGTGATACATGCTTAAAGCTCTGGCTATACCGTTGCTATCATACTCGTCAGTCTTAATCCATACGTACTTTACCCCATCGATTTCTTGCTCTGTAAAGTTCTCACTTATAGCCGGGTTTGTCTTTCTAAGATGAGAAAAGCTACCCGCAATAATAGTTACATTGTGCCCCGTTTTGACAAGCTCACGTGATATGTAGTACGGTCTGAACTCCATTCCCATCTCGGGTGATCCAGCGTAATGATTGATTAGAAGGATTCTCCGCCCAGTTTTCTCCATCACTCCTACGAATTTATTCGCAAGCTTGTCATATGTATATTCGCATGATACCAACTCGTGACCACGCATTCCCATATTCTTGAGTTCTTCTTCCGGAAGGTTCTTGAGTTTCTCTATAGACTTTATATAGCTTTCTACGTCTCCCGCCTTTATAACTATACCTGCGTCTGCTTTTTCAACCAGTGTCTCAGGTGTTGTCACGGAAAGAAGTAATGGTTTTCCGCCCATCATCGCGTCGAACATCTTGTTCATACAGATCCCGAATCTGTATAGCTTGGTATTTGCCGCAAAGATTGTAACGATGTCAAAATAGCTGATTAAATCGGGAATCGCGCTCTTATCGACAGCAGGTAGGAATACGACATTCTCCAAATTCTGTTCTTTAGCACTTTGCTGAAGTCTCTCTTTGTAGCTGCCGTCTCCGACCAATACAAAGCATATCTCCTTATCGGAAATTTTCTTTGCAACAGTAAGAAGCATATCCAGATTATTGGATATGGAATGCCCACCAAAATAGCCTACCACAAACTTGCCTTCGTTCTTCATTTTGCTCAATATCTGACTGTGCTTTTTAGGGATTGGAGCAGGGTTCTCCCATTCCTCCTTGATTACACCATTAGATATACAGTTGAATTTCTCTTCAGCAAGACCGTGCTGAATCATATATTCTTTTGAATGGTCAAGCAGTGACACGACCTGATCGCAGTGCCTATAAGCAAAATCCTCTGCGTGCTGCATTAGACGCACAAAAGGATTGTTTTTGGACATCCCGCCCAGCTCGTATAGAGTTGACGGCCACATATCATGGACTTCGTGAATATACTTCGCACCTGAAAGCTTAGCTATCTTATCTGCACAATATGTGTCCAGCGGATACGTTGAAGATGCTATTACAGCGTCCGGCTTATAATGTTCCGATATGTATTCGGCGTTTGCAAATAGCTTTCTACTGAATTCAAACATGCTAAAGGCTCGTGCTATTCCGTTTCGATTATACGAAGCCGTCTTAATCCACACATAACGAATACCGTCAATCATCCTTTCTTCGAAATCCTTCGAAATTTGAGGATTTGACTTTCTCAAATGCGAATATCCGCCAGCTACGATCGTAACTTCGTGCCCTTGCTTATTCCATTCACGAGATAAGTAGTATGGCCTGAACTCCATTCCCATCTCGGGAGATCCAGCGTAGTGATTAATCAGTAATATCTTCAAACTATCCTCCAATGCGCCCGCTTCAGCAGGTTAATAGAGATTGTAATTTGCATCGTTCGTTCTGTTCTATCTAATTACGGCACCAACCGTTTTCAGCATAGTCTTGATTTCCCCTACGAAGCTAAAGTTTCTCAAGGCATCAAGATTATACTTCATCTTTTCCGGCAAAACCCTTTCAACATATACCTCATCAGGGTTTTCCGCGCATCCTATAAGCTCATTTTCATCCTTGTATGTTATACTCGCCTCAGAAGTTACGCCTGCAGGAAGGAGCAGTGTTGCAAGCATCTCATTCGAGTAACACGCTACATACCTAGGCACTTCAGGTCTGGTTCCGACAAACGACATATCCCCGGTGATGACATTTAATAGCTGTGGAAGCTCATCCAGTCTGTATCTTCTAAGCTTATGCCCAATTTTGGTAACTCTCGGATCATTTTCCTGCGTAACCTGTGCGCCAAGTTTTTCGGCATTTACAACCATAGTCCTGAACTTAAAAATCCTAAATTCTCTGCCGTTAGTCGTCGCCCTCACCTGTCTGAAAAAGGCCGGACCCGGATCATCGATTTTTATCAGTATAATCAAAATCAAGAGTATTGGCGAGAGAATGATAGTCATCAGCAGCGAAATGACGAAATCAAATATCCTCTTTGCTATCAATGAGCCCTTTCTAGAGTTTAGGATGTCGTAGTATTCTTTTACTTCATCGCACCTCATGTGTTCAGGCAGGTCATTCCACTTGCATAAAACCATCTACTTAATAAGCCCCCTCTTCTTAAGGCTATCAACGAAATTCTCTATAACGTATTCATTCTGCTCATCGGTCATCGTTGAGAAAACAGGTAGCGAAATCAGATTCTCGTACTGATGATAAGCATTTGGATAATCTTTAATATCGAATCCGAGATTTTTATATGCAGTCATCATCGGGAGCGGCTTGTAATGAACGTTACAAGCAATCTCGCGTTCCGCCATATCCTGAATCACTGCATTTCTGTCATCTATGGTAGCTCCCGGAATCCTCACCAGATACAGATGTCCCGTTGAAGTCATCTCATCTGTGTAATGATGCATAACCTTGAGTCCAAGCTTTTCAAGAGCATTTCTGTAGTTCTCGTTGAGCTCCCTACGCCTCTTGAGCAAGCCATCATATCTGTCTAGCTGGGCAATTCCAATAGCCGCATTGATATTTGTCATATTGCACTTGTACGCAGGATACATTACATCGTACTCCCATGCGCCGGCTCTGTTCTTGGACAGAGCGTCCTTGGATTGTCCATGAAGCGAATACAACTGCAGCTCATGGTACAGCTCTTCGTTGTTGATGCCCTCAATGTTTCTCCATGTTAGAGCTCCTCCTTCTGCAGTTGTCAGGTTCTTAACTGCATGGAACGAAAACGAGGTAAAATCGGCAATTGCACCAGCCTTAACTCCCTTTTTTACAGAACCGAAAGCATGTGCCCCATCGGAAACTACAGCTACTCTGCCGATCGCGGCCTGTAGTTTGTTAGTCGGCTTAAATAGACTCTTCTTAGACTCTACTATATCAAATAGTCTTTCATAGTCACATACCATTCCGCCTAGGTCGACAGGGATGATAGCCTTTGTATTTTCATTTATCGCCTCGGCAACCTTGTCATAGTCCATCTCGAACTGCTCCGGCGCTGAATCGATAATTACAAGCTTCGCGCCCTTGTGTACAACCGGGCTCGCCGAAGCTGTGTATGTATATGCCGGAACTATAATCTCATCACCTTCACCGACTCCCAGAATATGAAGAACTGCCTCAAGTGATGCAGTAGCTGAAGAGAGTGCAACGGCTTTGTCAACTCCAATATACTCCGCAATTCTTATCTCGAACTCCTTAACCTCCGGACCGGTTGTAATCCAGCCGGATTTAAGAACTTCTATAACTCTATTAATCTCTAACTCTGAAATATCAGGTGGTGAAAATGGTACTTTCATCTACGATATGCCTCCTAACATTTTAAAACAACCATGTCATTATACACCCTAGTTTTTAGGCGTATATGTTGGGACTATGTTTTTGATATACCTCTTGATATCATTAGGCTCAGCCTCTACATAATCCTTGAGCTCGTTAAGCTCGTCGATGAATCGTTCCTCATCAATATTAATAGGATGCCCAATATGAATCATCTTATTTGCCGTATCCTGAAGTCCTTCTTCATCCATCAAAAGCTCTTCGAACAGCTTCTCGCCAGGCCTCAGCCCTACGTACTTAATTTCAATGTCAATTCCAGGCTTAAGTCCGGATAGTAGAATCAGATTTCTAGCCAGGTCATCAATCTTAACCGGCTTCCCCATGTCAAGCACGAATATCTCACCCCCCTTTGCAAAAGCTCCTGCCTGTAGCACAAGCGAAACCGCCTCTGGGATGGTCATAAAATATCTGATGATATCAGGGTGCGTAACTGTAACCGGCCCCCCCTCTGCAATCTGTCTTTTAAATAGAGGAATAACACTTCCGTTACTCCCGAGTACGTTTCCAAATCTAACCGCAACAAACTCCGTTTTAGACCTGTTGTTATATGTCTGCACAATCATCTCACAGAGACGTTTAGATGCCCCCATAATATTAGTGGGGTTTACTGCCTTATCTGTTGATATGAGAACGAACTTCTTAACGTTCCATTTGTCAGACGCGAGCACAATCTTCCAAGTTCCGAGAACGTTGTTCTTAATAGCTTCATTAGGGCTAGATTCCATAAGCGGAACATGTTTGTGCGCAGCCGCATGGTAGACTATATCAGGCCTATACATCTCGAATATATGGTCTATTCTTTTTGTATTTCTTACAGAAGCTATAAGCACGACAAGATTGAGCTCAGGGAATTCTCTCTTAAGCTCATTTTGTATCTCATATGTTGTGTTTTCATAAATGTCCAGCATAACCAGCTGTTTAGGATTGTGACTGGCAATCTGCCTGCAAAGCTCGCTTCCGATAGAGCCGCCGGCTCCTGTAACCATAACAACCTTGTCAGATACATACTCCATAATTCCGTCTATGTCGACTTCAATAGGCTCTCTTCCTAGAAGGTCGTTTACATCTACGTGTTTGAGCTGCGACACGCTAACATCACCGCGAATAATCTGGTATATTCCCGGGACAATCATAAGCTCGCACCCCGTCTGCTTGCATATATCGAGAATCCTTTTCTTCTCTTCGCCTGATGCAGACGGCATAGCAAGCAGAATCTGATTAATAGAGTATTTCTGAACAAGAACTTCAATATCCCTCGTCGTGCCGGCAATACGCACTCCATTCATTCTCTTTCCGGTTTTAGACTCGTCGTCATCTACTAGGCATATAATCTTTTTCTTAAGGCTAGGGTTTGCTTTAATCTCCTTAATGAGACCGGCTCCTGCAGCACCTGCACCTATAATCATAGCTCTCTTTGCTTGTCCGCGGCTATTGCCAATACCTTTGAGCTCTCTAGCCGCTCTGGCAATAAATCTCACAAAAAAAGTTATTGCAAATAAAAATCCACCGGAAAGCAAATAAAAGCTTCTCGGCATTCCGTAACTCCTTTGTTCAAAGAAAGCAAATACAGTTGTAACCATGAGTGTATATAGGACAGTTGCAACAAATACGTTAAGCATATCCCTTATACCTACATACGACCACAGGCTTGAATACATATGGCAAACTGCAAATATTACAATCCCGAGGGACATCACCACAAATTGATGACTCTTAAACATCTCCCAATATGAACCCATTGGCTCATTTAGCGAGAAGTCAAATCTTATAAAGAGTGCCAGGAATGACGAAACCTCGATTGCCACCAAATCACAGATTATAAGTAGGCTTGTCTTGATAAGAGATGCTTTATCAAAATTCAATTTGTTGTTAATATTCATATTCATGCCTGCTTTCCCTGAAGTCATCATGCATATTAGTCTCATAAATTTGCGCACACCAAATCTATCATAATATTGTACCTATTATGAACGAATTAGTCAAAAATACAAGACCTTTAAAAACTGTCAAATTATAACAAAGACTCTTTCTTTGTAATTATTTCATATTAAATCCACCGTTGCTTCATATGGCCAGCAGCTATTTTAGAATTCCCGAGCCATATTCGTAAGAATATTCTCTGCCCTCGCATTCAAACTTAAATCCTGTTGCACAATTGTCCACAACCTTAATCGCCTGAATTTTATGCAGTTCAGACTCTCTCGTTTCCAGCTTAATCGCTATATCCTTTAGAATCGTCGAACGAGTGTCTTCGATATACGATTCGTCGAATTCTCTTAGTTCGTCAAGCGTGTCAAATTCAAATATGGACTCGGTTGCATATTTTTTTAATTTCATCCGGAGCGTACCGATATGTTCAATGTATATGTCCTCCCAGAGTTTATCGATGATTTCTTCGTCTCCATAGCTCTGCTCAAGGATTTTGACGAATTTCTTGCTGAACTCCTCATCCCAAAATACGTGTCCGAGCATGTACCAAGCATCTGCTCCACCAATTTGAACGTCAGTTATGTAACCGTCCCCATCAGCCTTCATGCACCATTCCTTAGTATATCCCTCGGAGTAAATGCCACTATAAAAAGCCGTCTCTTCCGACGAGTTAAACGGATTTTCTGTAAAATAATTATCCGCTGAGCATATATACGAATTCTTAACTATATCCTTTACCGCATGAATACTCGAATGGTTGTTGCGAGTCGCATACTCACTGTTATGTACGAGTTGCACTCTGTATTTTTCCCCAAGATACTTAAACTGTTCGCCCTTGTAACCTGTAACTACATATATTTTCTCGACTCCGGCTTCCCTGAGCTGTCTTATTTGACGCTCAATCAGGACCTCGCCCTTAACTTCGATTAAAGCCTTATGTCTCTCGTAAGAAAGCGGCGCAAATCTGCTTGATGCTCCTGCTGCCAGTATTATTGCGTTATCAACCTTATGCATCTTTTGAATCCTCATGTTCTTCGCTACCATCAATCTGTATGCCACCTCTGGAAGAGTTCTCTGTCTCAGCGTTACAATCGCATTCCGCCACATTATTGCCATAGACTTCTGCCACGGCAGTTCCAGCCACTCTCCCACTTCGCGTCTTCATTAATTCGCCCGCATCCTTGAGGAAACTGACTGCGATTAACGTAATGACTGCGGCAATCGGAAAAGCCGCTATTATGCTGACTGACTGTATATTGCTCATTGAGCTTTCTGAGAACAGCAGTGCAATCGGAAGAACGATAAGCAGCAAGCACCACATAAGCTGAATCATGCGGTTCGGCGCCTCCCCATCCTTTAGCCTTCTATAGCTGTAGCACGAAGCGATGTATGCGATTGAGTCGAACGAAGTTGCGTAGAACGCAACCATGGTCAATATTAGTACTATAAGCACTGCAGTAGAACCTGGGAGCGTCTTTACGATATTGATGATGAGGTTGTACATATCACCCCTCTCGGTGTACGACTTGATGAGTGGAATGCCGTCGACTAGCTCTTTTCCGAGCGAGTAATTCCCCAGAATTATAAAGCTGATAATCGTTGACCCTGCTCCAAAGCCATATCCGCCGACGATAGTCTGTCTTACGGTTCTACCGCGAGAAATCGTTCCGATGAAGAACGGAGCAGCCACGCACCAAACCATCCAGTACGCCCAGTAATAGATAGTGTAATTCTGTGGAAACAGGGTCTTTCTCTCAGGATCTGTGAATGTTGACAGTTCGATGAAGTGCTGAATCATTCTGCCCATCGACTCTATTCCTGTATCAATGATGTATCCCGTCTTGCCTCCAAAGAACAACACGTACGCAAGCAGTCCGAAGAACAGGTAAATACATATCTTTGCAAGAATACTGATACCCTTAAATCCGTGTAACAGCGAATAAGTGTAAATTGCGCATGTTATCAGCAAAATTATTATCGAAAGAGTGATACGGCTAAGCTCAACGTGGAACACAATCTTGATGATGCTTGCCATCAACGGAGTGGCTACGCTAAACGTCGTTGCTGTGCCTGCAATGAGCGCGAACACCGCCAGAAGATCTATCAACCTGCCAACGATTCCGTCCGTGTGCTTGCCAAGAACAGGTCTGCAAGCTTCAGAGAACTTCTGCTTGTCTCTATTCCTAACGTGCAGCATAAAGCCGAACGAAACTGCCAGAACTAGATAAAATGCCCAAGGGATAAGACTCCAGTGGAATAGAGGGAATACGCCGGCCCACTCCTGAATTGAACCTAGGCTTTTAACGTGAGGATCGGTAGCATATAGCACCCACTCTGCAAAGGAGTAGAACAGGATGTCAGCCGCAAGTCCGCAGGTGAACATCATCGCGCCCCAAGTAAAGAAGCTGTACTTGGGTTTCTCATCCTGTCCGCCCAGCACTATATCTCCGTATCCGGAAAATGCCATATATAGAGAAATTGACAGAATCAACACCCCGATGATTAAGTAATATGACCCGAATCTGTCGCCGAGTACGTAACGAATGTCCGTTAAAACAGACTTTGATCTATTGGGAAACGCAAAGAACAGTACACTCATACCACATATTATCGCTAGTGGCACAAGCGTTATCACCCAATCAATTTGCTTTCTTGCAACTGATACGCCGTTTTTCTTATTCATATCGGCATTTTCCTTTCTTTTTGTAAAATCATAGACTTTCTATCAACGCTGATGCGTGTTTGTAGTATTCTTTAGCGTATCTATACTGTTTTAGCGAGTATTCTCCAAATTCTACGCCTAATTGTCTCTTATACTCACACCAATTCGACCATAGCAACCCACAGGCTGCGATATATGCATATATTTTCGCTCTAATAACATCCTCGCACTTGCCATCAAAGTACAAATCATTCAGTCTGTCGACTTCTTCCTTTGTGTACATGCTGTACAGTGAGAACATCGCCAAATCCACGTGAGGATCCTGCATACCCGCATACTCCCAGTCAATGATCCTGATATCGATTTCTCCGCTTCCACCGTCACAAAACAGGAAGTTGTCAGGCACCGCATCTATGTGAGTTAAGCACCTATGAGGGTTTAGTGACTCAATGAAATCCTTCAACTGATATATTTTATCTTTAGTCTTATTATAATCCCTATAAATCGACTTATTTTCACCCCAAAGTCCTTCATATAGGTCAATCTCCCCGAATATATCGAAGTCATGATCCACTTTTAAATCTAAATTATGGAAATTTTTAAGAACATTCATGCATTCTGCGACTTCTTTCCAGTTTTCCGGGTCACAAGTTCGGGTATTCTCTATGAATTTAGTGACTTTATACCCACTTTCTACGCCAAAGTACAGTATATCATCGCTTATCCCTTTATCTTTGATCACCTCGTACACTTGATACTCATGGCTTCTATTAATTAGTCGCTCAGTGCCTTCTCCGGGAATTCGCATGATGTATTTTTCGCCCTTACACCTAAATAGGAACGACCTGTTGGTCATGCCCTTTTTGAGGACTTCGATATTGGTAATTTCACTCGTATCTACATCAAAAACCTTGGCGAGTATGTCGATTGCATCTGACTGAAGACTCTCTGAGTCGGAGTCAAAGGCGCAAAGTTGGTCATACGTGTTGATTCCCACTGCGTAGTTTTCCGGCACCTTTTTCCCAAAAAGAATCATTTTACGAGGCCTCGTTTCTGTGTAAAGCGCATCCTCCCAGAAACAATCATCTCGATTGCTAAACTTTGTAATTCTTCGTCTCACCTCGTCGGCATCCTCGCTAGTCACATATGCTATGCCCAGCATCTTAAGTTGCTTGTTAGCAGAATTTCCAACATTGACAATCTCTTTATTTCTATTTAATTTGACTTTGCTGTGTGCGCTCTTGCTATCTGAAACCATATACCAGGAGTATGGCTCACACTGACTAAACGGATTTTCTCTAAACCAGATGTCTGACGGGATTACATACGTGTTTCCGAGATGCTTGCTTGCAAGCTTGAGAGAATGTAGATTTTCCTTACTTGCATAATCACTGTTTGTAATTAGATTTACACCATATTCATCTATAAGGTACTCAAAGCTCTCCTTCATAAAGCCGACCACAACATATATCTTGTGGATTCCTGCTTCGTGAAGCTGCCTTATAAGGCGCTCAATAAGAACCTCTCCATGAACCTTGAGCATCGCCTTCGGATAAACTGTGTTGATCGGAACCATCCTCATACCAAATCCGGCTGCAAGTATAACCGCATTTTGCGGCTTAGTACCTTCAAGCAATTCGATCGCTTTCGTCGTTATACAGTTATCCGCCCCTACGTAACCGAGCTCCTTTAGCTTAACAATAGCGCCGTTAATACTGCCCAGAGACGCACCATTAGCTTCAGCAATCTCTCTCTGCGTTGCGCCTTCGCTATTGTTCAAAGTCTTCAGAACGTCAAGTTCAGTCGTTGATAGTTTAACCTTCATATCGCATCTCACAATTTCTCATAAATTAATTGATTCATAACTCCGCTGTTCGTCATACATAATATCACCATTTTCATGAACATACAATATATACATTTAGTGAACGCAGCTGCATAACGTATTATACTTTCAAAAATTACGACATAGCATGGCACACAAAAGGACCAAGTTCTTCACCTGGTCCTTTACCCTTAGCCTGATCTATTGATATGTGCTCTTCTGTTCAGCATCTTGTGATTTGACACCTGACGGCTTACATTCGAAATGTTAACGTCTTGGATTGAAGATATTTCTGATATTCTTTGCATATCTAGTTCTTATGGCAACTATCCCTCCACTTGTATTTCCCTCCAGTGTCGTGAATGTACCATCAGGGTTCCTAGAGATCAGAAATCCAATATGATCTCTGTTTCCACTTCCACTGTTGTTTCCTTTACCAGACCAACAGAAAATGATTACGTCCCCAGCCTTTGCATCTTTGTAATCAACCCACTTGTAGTTGCTATGCATCCACTGCTCTGCATGGGGGACGTACGCTGTACTCTTGAAGTTAATTCCGCATTTGCTCATTACGTATGATACGAAAGTGTTGCACCATGCCAAAGAGCGATACTTCGTGTTTCCGTTATAATACCAATCATTGAATCTATTGCCATTCTCGCCCAGAAACTTAAGTCCGTACTTAATAACGTCATTTATCTCATTTATTTCGATAACTGCACCAGATGCATCGGCAAAGTATCTCTTACCCTTAAATGTAAATTCATTAGCCTGCATCACGCCGTCAGCATTAAACACATACGTGTGCCCATCGATTTGCTTCACAGCATCGCTTACCAGTATGTGGTTGTTTTCGAAATAGTACCAATATCCGCCAATCTGCTGCCAACCTGTCTCTGCAGCACCTGATCCATTAAAGTAGTACCACTTGCTTTCTATCTGCTGCCAGCCTGTCCTCATGATGCCCTCATTCGCACCACCCAGATAATATAGGCTTCCAGCGATTGACTGCATACCAGTTTTCATAATGCCGTACTTATCGAAGTAGTACCAACAGCCACCAACCTGTTGCCAGCCTGTCTTCGCTGCACCATCATCTGTGTCACCTAGATATAGCCATGCAGCCCTAATTTTCTGCCAGCCAGTTTTCATAGCGCCATCGTCTGCTGAACCAAAGTAATAGTTCTTCCCAGCAATCGTCTGCACGCCCGTCTCCATGTAACCAGTCTCTCCGAAGTGATACCAATATCCGCCAATATATTGCCATCCCTGCTTCATAGCGCCATCGTTTGCACCGCCGAAGTAGTAGTAACAGTTGTAAAGCAGCTGCCAGCTTATCTTCATAGCTCCATCTGTCGATTCTCCAAAGTAATAGGTTGAAGATCCAACATCGGTTAGTCCATAAGACATAGCTCCGTTAGTCTCAAAATGATACCAATATCCGCCAATCTTCTCCCAACCCGTCTTCATAGCGCCATCACCTGCCGCACCAAAGTAGTAGTAGCTTCTATTGATTATCTGCCAACCCGTCTTCATAAGACCATCGTTCGGCCCAAAGTAATACTTCTTGCCCTCAATATAGCAAAAGCCTCTCTGTATTGCGCCAGACTTATTGTAGAAACGCCAGCCACCGACTTCTTTTTTCCAGGCACCTGCAACAGGTGTTTCAGATACTGCCTCATTGCCTGCAGCATAGGCTGCTGACCTTGTCTCATGGCTGTAGTCTGTCGCCTGTGTAGCTTCTTCACTGTTAGTTTCATTCTGAGGTTCTGATACATTTTCGCTTTGTTCAGACTGAACTGCCGTTTCATTACCAGCAACTTCCTCTGTATTAGTCTCTCCGTTTTCAGCGTTTACTACCAAGCAAAAACTTAAAATAAGCATCAACATGCACATGAATGTTAATGCAATATGGCACCAATGCTTATTCGAACGAACTACATTATTAGCTATGTCGGACATTTAATGCTCCCTCCCAATTATTAAATTGAATAGACACCGTAATCTTTTTACACCATATAATACTTTTCATCTTAAATCAACCTAAAAGGATTTCCCCTAAATTGCACAAGTCGTAGGATTGTAAAACGCCTGTGATAAAAAGCCATCCAGGTAAATACCCTATGATATTTTGCATAGGCATTCTATTATCAGTATGCAGTCCTTAGATAAACGGAGATACTCATTTCTAAACATTTAAATACCCCTTCACTGCCGTCTCTTGCCTTCTTCATCAAAATTCAGCTTCAGTGCATGCTCTGTTATAAACGTCGACAACACCATC
>NZ_JALU01000004.1 GCF_000525775.1 Mogibacterium timidum ATCC 33093
CAAATCTGTCATGTGCGATTTTCGTTGGTTCTGCTTTAGCAGAGGATTCGCCGAGCGATAGCGAGGTGAATCAATAAACCACCGGCTATGCCGGTGTGATTAGGATAGCTTTAGCTTCAAGAAAAATACCTCCAATGTTATCATGATGTTGGTTCGCCAACCATATCAAATAACAAAGGAGGTTGCCATCATGGATGACAAAAATACTCTAGCACACACAAGCTGGAGATGTAAATATCATATAGTATTTGCACCGAAGTATAGAAGAAAAGAAATATATGGGAAGTACCGAGTGGAAATAGGAAAGATGATAAGAATCCTATGCCAAAGAAAAGGTATCAACATTGTTGAGGCAGAGCTATGCCCTGACCATATACATATGCTTGTAGAAATACCGCCAAAGTATTCTGTGTCGCAAATAGTCGGATATTTGAAAGGGAAAAGTTCTCTTATGATATTCGATAAATTTGCAAATTTAAAATACAGGTATGGGAATAGACACTTTTGGTGCCGAGGGTACTATGTTGATACAGTAGGGAAAAACGAAAAGAAAATAGCTGAATACATACGTACACAACTTCAAGACGACATAGTAGATGATCAAATGACGCTGAAAGAGTATATTGATCCATTCACAGGAGAAAAGATGAAGTAGTCCTTTAGGACTTGTAGGAAAATACGTGCGGTTGGCGAATCTATTCAACGCATCTTAAGATGCAGCAGGTAAAAGGCCCTTATAGGGCCAAAACAAACCACCAGCTCAGCTGGTGGTTATGATTTTTTGGAAATTTAATATCAATATTTTCAATAAAAATAGAGTTATAACTATATTTTGCTTTGAATTTATGTTATAATGTAAAAGGTTTTTATATATTCGTGGAAGGTAGGTTCATCATGAAAGCTAATTATAAAAAACTATGGCATGTTCTGCTTGACAGGAATATGAAGAAGAAGGAATTGGCAGAGCTTGCAGGTGTCAGTACATACACGATTAATAAGCTCAATAAAAACGAGAATGTTACTGTGGAAGTCCTTGGGAAGATCTGTAGGATATTAGATTGTAGCTTAGATGATATTATGGAATTTGAAGATAAAGAATAAAATAATTTAAAGCAGGAGATAGGTTATGAAAAGCAAACGAAAGAAGATGGATAAGTTTATAAACTTTATGAATAACGCAAACGATTCAAACTACAGAGACAAAGAGGTGATAATCCGCCAATTTAATAAAAGTGTTAGGAAGTATAAACGATTTGATGAAATATACAATGCAGGAGATGAAGAGCATTCGTTTTCTAAGTTACATGAAGCTGGCACAATGCTTTATATGTGTTGTGAATGGGCATTAAAAAACTATTTGCATAGCAGATATGAGAAACAGCATCTTTTGAATGAAATCACAAAAAATGTTAAAGAAAGAAAAATAACTACATTGAGCACAAAGAAAGGTAATGTTAAGTATCTATTGGATGAATTAAAAAAAGTTGCTGATCCTAAAATCGCTTTAACAGATATTAACTGTATGCTGATACTTAATAATGCTAAAATAGTAAATAACTCTCCTAAACATGTTGGAACTGTTCCGGATCCCAAACTATATAAAGAATCTTTAGGAGAAGTGCGAAAAATTATAAAAATTTATGTGGATGAAAAAGCAGAATTAGATGTTATAGATGATTCCAGATATGGAGATGGTTGGTATGAAATACTCGAAAATACCTCGGATTTTAATTCGGCTTATTCTTATGTCTTGATTACAAAAAGAATAAGATCCTCATCGATTAAGGGATTGTTTTCTTTGAAATGGAATCTTGTGATTGATATGGATCCCGATAGTGATAAGGATGGACTTGCATACCAATATACAAAGGAGACGGGAATAAATCCAAAAGTACGTATTCTTGATTCGCTTAGTCAGAGAAAAAAATTCTCATATTCTAATATACCATATTGGATCATGGCGAATGGAGTTTATGATGATCCTAATTCTATTGCAGATTCTAAAAGTTGGAGCTCGGCACATGGTAAATATCTTATGAATGTGCTTGAAGAATTTCATAAGGTGTATTCTAAACCAGTAAAGGCGTTTGTATATCCTATGGAAGACGAAAAGAATTTGAGAAGAATAATTGATAGTTTTAATGATGCGTATGATGGCGGAGAAGAAATTGATTTTTGTGTTTTATCTGCGGAACAAGAATACAATTCTATCAATGAAGAAAATTTTAAAATATTGAATTTGTCTTTTTTGAATTTCTGTTCTCATCTTCACGAATATTTTCGGGATAGCATTTTTAATTCACATTTGCTTAAGAAAGAGATTCCAGCCAAAGAAAACAAACGAATTAATTTAGATGACAACTTTATTGCTGAATTAGAGGATTCTTTTGAAACAGTATTTATTGATATTGATCAAGAAGATGAAATAGACCCGACACGTTGTTGTAAGTTAAACTTCTACCAAGGGTTTCAAGTAATTAGTTGGTATGGATTAAGAGAAAATTTCGATGTAGTGTATCCTGGGTTAACTGATTTAAGAGCAAAAATTAATCGAGATATGAATGAGCGAGGAAGGCTTTTACGAAAGGTATGTTATTCACCCGGCATTGGAGGAACTACTTTGATGCGACGTCTTGCATGGGAATTTAGAGAAGCGTATCCTACTCTCATTTTAAACAGATTAAATGAACAAACGGCGAAAAATCTTCAAAAAATATACGACAAAACTCAAATGCCGATTTTAATCTTTGTAGACAATAACTGTGTTGAATTTGATGAAGTGAAGAACCTTCAGACAGAACTGAAACAACTTGGATTTGCTTTTGTAATTTGCTATTTTGAGAGAAAACTTAAAGGTGTACAGGGGAAGAAAGATGAAGGCAGTATTTACATGGTCATTGATAAGTTTGAGTCTCGTCATGCGGAACAAATGCAATCTAAACTTGTTGAAATGTTTGAAGATGATGAATTAAAAATCGAATTTAAAAACCGAGTTCAAGATCTTAATCCTGCTGAAAGGTATCCATTTATTCTTTCGATGTATGCTTTTGAAAAAGATTTTAAGGGAGTGAAACCGTTTATAGCCAGATTCCTTAACAATATGAATGATCAATCAAAAAAAATATTGTTCGCATTGTCTCTTGCGGATTATGGAAATACTTCGATTAGTACAAAATATTTTACTAATCTATATAATGACCAATCTGTAGATGAGTTTCTATTGAACAAGATTCCGGGAATAAATGAACTTGTGCGTATAGAGGAATTTTCAGGAAAAAAATCGATAAAAATACGGTATACATTATTTGGAGAAGAAATATTAACACAATTATCAAATGGGGAGCATGCAACAAGTATATCTTTTTTAAATCTTGTGGATAGTATTATAACTTTCATTGAGGATTCCAGAATAAATATACCACTGATCTCGATACGATAAAGCTTCTACGAGATCTGTTTATCTCGCGAAAAGCCGATGTAAATACTGAAAAACCCGCATTTTCCCTTCTCATTATGAAACTTCAAGAAGAGCATAGACTCATTTTAAATAATAGTTACGATTATTCTGTAGACGCAATAGTAAGGATTTTCAGTAAACTTGTTGAAGTTTATCCGGAAGAACCTCATTTTACCGCACACTTAGCAAGATTCTATTTTTATATTGAAAAGAACTATGAAAAAGGGTTCAGTAATATTGATGCGGCTATCGAATTATCTCAAGACCATGTAGATCCTTTATTATATCATATGAAAGCAATGGGATATTCATCGAGAATAGTAAATATGTATATCAAACAAGTTATTAGGGAGATTAGCGAGAATCCTTCATATGATATAACGGAATTGCAGGAAAAAATAAAAGATGATGCGGAGAATGCGTTTAAATATTTCAAAATTGTTCGAGATAGTAACATTGGTCTTGCAGGACACATATCAGAAATAAATCTATGTATTCAAATTGCGAATCTTTCGAAAAAGTTGATAGAGGAAACGGAAAACTTTACAATATACCTTTCTTCAGAGAGAGGAAAATGGGCGATGCAGTATATTGATAGAGCAGAGACATTATGGGATGAATGTAAGCAGATTGCTACAGATTCTGCCTCTGAAGACTTAGATGAAATCGAAAATAAACTTCGCTCTTTAACTGCGTCGCTTGAAGAAAGTATTGATATTTGGGAGAAGTATATTGTTGATAATGGAAATAGAGATTGTACTCAGGCAAGAAGAATTTTAGCAAGAATATATTCAAAGGCAGCTGAGACTGAAAAGAATTCAGAGTCTAGAAAAAATTACTTTTCTAAAATCGTAAGACTTATGGAGGATAATATTGCGGAAGAGAACCAACATATCGGAAATATTCGGATATGGTTTGATTCCGTTAAGTATCTTGAGTTTGATAACCAAGATCAACTTATTCAGGATGCAATAATTAAACTCAATAGATGGGTTAATCTTACTGATGCTGTGGAAGCCCATTATTATAGATTCATTCTTAAATTTATTCAGGCGAAAGATGGCAGTATGCTCGCAGAGCGAGAATTACCGAAATTATTGAAAGAAATGAAAAATAAGGCGATGAACAAATATAATAGAACTGCAGTACAACATTGGATTACGAATGAAGGAAAGGGGATAAATGCCTTAGAAAAAAAACGTAGAAATCTTCGAAGTTCTGTAAATGAAGAAGAAATGATAAAAAAACTCACTTCTTTTGTTGGCAGGATAAGTAATAATTATGTAAATGATAGTCATGCTTATATAAATTGGAATGGTGTTGAAATATTTTTTAATCCATCTGCAACTAAAGGGGAAATAAGCAAGAACAATATCAATCAAAGAGTAAAGTTTGGTTTAGGCTTTAGTTATGATGGTCCCAGAGCATATAACAGTTCTATTAAACTTATTACAGGTAATGATGATATTGATGATATTATTGATATGAAGAGAGAATTGGAAAGTGATGTAATTGTAAAATGTGAAGTGATTAGAAATATAGAATTTTATACGCAGGTTAGGATTATAGGCTTTGATGAAGAACTGGGAAGTATCCATATTGATGAATTAATGAAACCGTATTCGGCAGAAAATAGACCAGGAATTGGCATTATACTTGAAGGTAGAACTTTGCGTGAAAAGTTTGATAATGCTAAACAAACAAAGATTTGGGAAATCACAATGAATACAGTAAATTCAGAGGCGGAGCTTGAAGAAGAAACTGCGATGAGCATTGCATTTAAGAGAGCATTAAAAGAAAAGGATGTAGAAAATAACTGATACGTACTTTCTTTAAAAGAGTACTTCAATATCCCTTTTAAATAAAATAGATGTTTTTTGTCTGTTCATACTAATGAAAAGTTTTATATTCTATTAGAAACGTGAAGAAAACAAGTTGTTATTATTTAAAATTGTGTAAAAAGGAATTAGTTTGGTAGATATTTTTATGGAAAATGTAGGGTTAGTTTAGATGATGATTTTTAAGATAGGATGTGAAGTACTTTTGAAGTATTTTGAGCTAAAAACACCTATAAAAACTGCAAAAATATGGAATGGGTGCAAATGAAAGTCCTGTAAATGCTTATTTTATAATTGGTAGCAGGCTTTATATGAAGAGCTGGAGTAGTAATACCAATCCCTATAAACCGTAAGTTTAAGCGGTTGTAGGGATTTTTAAATTTAATTAGGATTATAGGACAAAAAGGTTGAAGATACTAAAGCTTTTGTACAGACACTGGAGAATTGCGGCATAAAGGTTATGCTTCAGGATCATATGCATGAACATTTTGCCATTATAGACTATGAAATAATATGGTACGGAAGCATGAATTTGCTTTCGCGAGCTAGGGCAGATGATAATATGATCCGAGTTAGGAGCAAGGATACAGTACAGGAATTATTGGAAATGACCTTTGAATAATGATAAAACGAGGTGCTGCAATTTTTGTGTACAGTAGATTTTAAACGATATGAAAATATAGAAAAGCGTATTAGATGATATGTAGAAAGAAGAAATTAGCCACTCGTAAAATGGGTGGCGCCAATACTAACAATCGTATTTTTGCACGACAAAAATACAATTAAAATGGTTTGTATTTTAATGCAAGAGATAATATTACATGCTATACTTTCCTTGCGGGTCAATGTTGCTTTTTCCGTAAATATAACGTCAAATACGTATATTTACGAAATTGCACTTAGTTTAAAAATTGCATAAAAAATAGCCGCCAAAGCGACTAGTGTTTACAAGAAAATGCTCCCAATGGAGGCAAACAGATACGGATAAATCCTTATAATATGGCTGTTGTTTTGCAAATTTAGATCTTTATGAGGCAATTATTTGCATGATTAAAAAATAAGAGTAGTAGTACAAGAAAGACTAATAATAAAATGTATTAATTTTAATGCAACAAAAGATCCGAGATGATATAATCACAGGTGAATTGGTGCATTGTCGTTCGTAAGTGCGTTAAAATCATATTTGGAGAAGAAATAGTGATTAAACTGGTAGCTAAGAAATTACAGAAGAAGCAAAATTAACTGCTTTGTTGTGATGATACAAAAGAATTTTTTAAAAGAATCTTCTGGAAAACTCAATTTATGCTGGATAGTTCGTAGTTGAGGAATTTTTAGCACAAACAATATGCGAAGAAGATATAGAAGAACGAAAAGTGGATGTTGAGACAGCATGAACGACTAAGCAAGCTTCAAGAAAGGAATAAGTGACTGTAAGCTTGAATATAGGGAGGGATATGAAATTTATTGCTCATATAAACGATGACAAAATGCAATCATGTGAGGAACATTCCCAAAATGCCGCTAAGTATGCAGGGGAATGTTTAAAGAACGTTAATCTTGAGAAAACAGGATATCTTGCGGGTTTACTTCATGATTGTGGAAAATTTACAGATGAGTTCTCTGATTATATAAAAAGGAGTGCACAAGGGAAATCAGTAAGAAAGGGATCAGTTATACATTCTTTTGCTGGCGTGTATTATTTACTTGAAAAGTTACGTTCAGGCAACGGATCACTAACAATTGTAGATGTTAGTGCAGAGATACTTGCTTATGCTATAGGCAGTCATCACAATATGTTCGATATTGTTGATATTAAGGATAAAAATGGGTTTGACCACAGGAGAGAGCATCAAATTGCGTATGAAGAAAAGGCAATAGATAATTTTAATACTAATTGTGCATGTGCCAATAAAGTAGACGAACTTTTCAAATCTGCGTGTAATGAGCTTCATAAAATCTGTACTGAACTTCGGGAGATATGTGAAAAAACCAATAAGAGTGCAGAACAGACAAAAAGTGGTAATATGGAATTAATGTTCTATATAGGCTTACTCTCGAGATTGGTATTATCTTCGGTTGTTGAAGGTGACAGAAGAGATACCGTCGAGTTTATGAATGGCGATAACTTGCAAGCAATAAACAGTTTTTCGCCTCAAAATTGGAAAAAGATGCTTGATTCGTTAGAAGCTTACCTCAACAGCAAAAAGACTGGTAATGAAATTAGTAAAGCAAGAACGGAGTTTTCAGAGCTTTGTTGTGATGCAGGCTCAAAATATACGAATGGGATATATCGGTTGAATTTGCCTACAGGTGCGGGTAAAACTTTGTCAGGTATGAGATTTGCATTAGCAAACGCAGTGAAATTTAATAAAAAAAGAATTTTTTATATTGCTCCGCTAATTAGTATTTTGGATCAAAATAGTGAAGAGATAAAGAGCTCTGTTGGAGCTGAATTTGACACAGAAGTTTTAGTTCATCATTCTGATCTTGTTAATTCCAGAGAAGAAAATGAAGACGAATTAGACACGAACGACTTATTGACAGAAACGTGGGACGCTCCAATAGTAATAACGACATTGGTTCAATTTTTGAATACGCTTTTTGATGGCAGATTATCTTGTGTGAGAAGATTTAAATCACTCTGCAATAGTGTAATAATCATTGATGAGGTTCAAACAGTCCCAAAGAGAATGCTCACATTGTTTAACTTGTCGTTAAACTTTTTATCGGAAATATGCGAGGCAACGATATTACTTTGCTCCGCAACACAACCTTGTTTACAGAATTTAGATCATGCTGCACATATAAAAAATGAAAAAATAATTCCATTGGATGTTGAACAAAGATTAAAGGATGTGTTCAAGCGTACAAATATAGTCGACAAAGGGAATTATAAGTTCAGTGAAATAAATAAGTTAATATGTGATCTTACAGCCGACAATAAAAGCCTGCTTGTAATCTGTAATAAGAAATGCGAAGCACAAAAATTAACTCTAGATTGCAATGAAATCCCTGAGGTTATTACTTTCCATTTATCATCTTCAATGTGTATGGCACATAGAGTTAATGTAATCGAACAAATGAAAAGTGCTTTAGAGAAAGGGCAACACATTTTATGCATATCAACTCAAGTTATTGAAGCTGGAGTTGATATGTCTTTCGAATCAGTTGTCAGGTTTCAAGCAGGAATGGATAACATTGTTCAAGCAGCTGGAAGGTGTAACAGAAATGGAGAGAGTACTGCTCCCAAAGATGTATATGTAATTAATTGTACTGATGAGAACCTTGAGCGTTTGGAAGAAATTAAACGGTCAAAAGCTGCGACACAGGACTTGCTCCATAGCTTCAAAGTTAATGAGCAAAACTACTGTAACGATTTAGCATCTGATAACTCGATAAATTTTTATTATGAGAGGCTTTTTAGTGGTGCCTATATGCATAAAAATGAGATGGATTATTACATTGAAAATTTAAAAACAAGCATCTTCAAATTACTGTCGATGGGGTTTGATAATGGTAACAATAAATATACATTAAGGCAAGCATTTGCGACCGCAGGCAAAGAGTTTGATGTTATCGATAGTGAAACTTTCTCGGTAATCGTACCATATGGCGAAGGGCGAGATATAATTACAAAACTATGTGGTTATGGTAGCAAGTCACAATTTGACTGTGGATATAAAAAGCGGCTGGTAAATCAAGCAAAGCGTTATTCAGTTTCACTTTTTAAATACCAGTTTGAAAGATTGCGTGGTATTGGTGCAATAAATGAAATAGTAAATAGTGGCATATATGCACTAGACGCAAATTATTACGATGATGCGTTGGGAGTATACGAAAACGGGGGTGGTATAAAATGCGATATTCTAATGTTGTAGATTTTGAGGTATATGGAGACTATGCGTTATTTTCAGATCCTGTTATGAGAGTTGGAGGAGAGAAATGCAGTTATCAAATTCCAACTTATGAAGCTATTAAAGGCATTTTATCTTCGGTGTATTGGAAGCCGACATTTATCTGGTATATAGATAAAATACGGGTGATGAATCAGATACAAACGGAGGTTAAAGGGATAAGACCGATAAAATACAATGGAGGAAATGATTTATCATACTACACTTATTTGAAAAATTGTAGATATCAGGTACAAGCGCATTTTGAGTGGAATGAGAATAGACCTGAATTAAACAAAGATAGGAATGAGAACAAGCATCATCAGATAGCAAAGAGGATGATCAATAAAGGAGGACGAAGGGATATATATTTAGGTGTAAGAGAGTGCCAAGGGTACGTAGAGCCCAAGAGATTTGGTGATGACGATGGGTATTATGATAAGTTGTCAGAGCTTGCTTTCGGAACTATGTATCATGGGATAACCTATGCAGATGAAGCATATTCTCCAGAGACAAGAGGCAAGATGACAATTAATCTTTGGAACCCAGTTATGAAGAATGGAATCATAGAGTTTATAAGACCGAATCAATGCAAGTTGAACAGAACAGTGAAAAAATATCAAATGAAATCATTTTGAGCAGGGAGATGAATTTTAGTGGATTTAGAGATTTTGAGGAGGTAAAATAATGAGCCTTTTGCAGCGAGCAATTGAAACATACGACTTCATGAATCAAAATAAATCGGTGGGAGTCTATGATTTGGGAAAAGAACCGCTGGCTCCGATTTCACATATCATAGCTAAAGGTCAAATATCAATAACCATTGATGAAAAAGGTTCTTTTATAACGGCAAGTAAATGTGACGAAAAGATTATAATTCCTGTATCAGAGGAGTCTGCTGGACGATCAAGTGGTATAAGAGCACACGCATTGTGTGACCAAATGCAATATATTACAAATATTTATCCTGAGAAGAACAGTATGTATATAGAACAATTAGAGGAGTGGTGTAATTCAGGATATTCATATTCTAAAATTGAAGCAGTATTGAAATACGTTAAAGTTGGTACGGCCATTAATGATTTAGATAACTCTGGTCTTTTACAACGTGATGGTAAGGGAAACATAGCAAATATTAAAGATATGATCTGTTGGATTGTTCTTGGGCTTGGTGATGACAGCGGACCAGTCTGGAAAGATATCAAACTTTTCAATAAATATTCAGACTACTATGTGAATGAAATCTGCGGTAATGCCAAACAAGAGATATGCTATATATCTGGAAATAGAGAAAGCGTAGCAAAACAACATCTGAAAGGTGTTGTTCCTAAATTCGGAAATGCAAAACTTATCTCCGCTAATGATAATACTAACTTTACATACAGAGGGCGTTTCTTTGAGCCGGATGATGCAATGGGTGTGGGATATATTTCATCTCAAAAGGCTCATAACGCACTGAAATGGATTATAGCTAATCAAGGCGTGTTAATTGGTGAAAAGACTTTCGTATGTTGGACTCCTCATGGTATTGAAGTTCCAGCTATTAATTTGCCGTTTGGATTTAAGGATGATGAAGAAACTTTTGAAATGAGTGAATATAGTAGTAAGTTAAGGCAATTCCTTTACGCATATGAACCCCTGAGAGGAGTAGATGAAAAGGCCGTTATAGCAATATTTGAGGCGGCTACGAGTGGACGGTTGTCTTTGTTGTACTATAAAGAGATAATGGGAGTCTACTATTTAGACCGATTGAGCGAATGGTATGAAACGTGCTGTTGGATAACCTATACAGGTAATATAGCATCACCGTCCCTTAATAAAATAACCATACTGTCACATGGAAACCAAAGAGGGAATGATGAAAATGCAAAAATGGATATTGATCCTCGAATAGAAGGACAGTTATTACAGCGATTGATTATTTGTAGGTTGGATAAAACCAGTTTTCCTAGAGATATAATGATGTGTCTAGTAAATAAATCAAATAATATGCAAACGTACAATAAAAATAATAGGAGAGATATACTATTTACAACTTGTGCAGTTATCAGAAAATATTGGAAAGATCATTATAACAAGGAGGTTCGTATGGTGCTTGATGAAAATTTCAAAGATCGAAGCTATCAATTTGGCAGACTTTTAGCAGTTCTGGAGAAAATTGAAAGAGATACGTATGATACTAATGAAAAAAGAGAACCTAATGCGATTCGTCTTCAATCGGTTTTTGTAAAAAGACCAGATTATGCATTTAAGATGATTATGGAACAATTAAAAAATGCATACTACCCGAAACTTAATCAAGGTTCTCGTGTGATGTATGAAAAGTTAATTGGACAAATTATGGAAGAAATAGCATTACATCCAATTAGTGAATATGGGAAACCATTGAATGAATTGTATCTTGTAGGGTATTACTTACAAAAAAATCATATGTACAAAAAACACACTAAAGATAAAAATGAAGAGAATAAGGAGATGGAGTAATGAATAAATTGGAAAATAAAATTGATTTTGTTGCACTTGTTACAGTTAATAATGCAAACTCTAATGGTGATCCATTAAACGGAAACAGGCCTCGCACTGATTACAATGGTTATGGGGAGATTTCCGATGTATGCATAAAAAGAAAAATAAGAAATAGAATGCAAGATATGGGATGCTGTGTATTTGTTCAATCGGACGAGAGATGTGATGATGGAGCAGGAAGTTTAAGAGAACGTGCAAAAAATCTAGAAAAAATAAAAGATTACGATAAGTTTTACGAGCAAGCTTGCGAAAAATGGCTTGATGTAAGAAGTTTTGGTCAAGTATTTGCTTTTAAGGGATTTGATTGCGCTTCTGTAGGTGTCAGAGGACCGGTTTCAATCCATCAAGCCGTTAGCATTGATCCTGTTGAAGTATATTCACAACAGATTACTAAAAGTGTGAGCGGTGAAAAAAAAGAAGGTAAAGGACGTGGAAGCGATACCATGGGAATGAAACACTTTGTGAAGTTTGGGCTTTACAAAATAAAGGGTTCTATTAATGTGCAATTAGCAGATAAAACTGGATTTTCGCGAGAAGATGCAGATCTTGTAAAAAATTGTCTAAAGACATTATTCGTTAATGACGCATCATCTGCAAGACCTGACGGTTCAATGGAAGTTTATAAGCTGTATTGGTTTGAGCACAACTGTAAAGATGGTCAATATTCGTCAGCGAATGTGCATAGAAGTATTGAAATAACATCAAAAGTTGATGTTCCTGAAAGCATTGATGACTACAATATTCAGGTTAATCGGTTACCAGGATTAGCAGTTGAAGAAATAAATGGAATCTAACGAATATTTAATGATTTCCGGTATACAGCACTTTCTATTCTGTAAGAGGCAGTGGGCATTAATTCACATCGAAAATCAGTGGAGTGAAAATTCATTGACTGCCGAAGGACGTATTATGCATAACAGAGTTCACGATGGAACAGTTCGTGACAACAGAAATGGCGTTGTTACTATTAGAGGTCTGCAAGTGAAATCTGATAAGTATAAGATTTCTGGGATCTGTGATGCTGTAGAATTTTTACCGGATGAAAATGGAATTAGTGTTTCAAAAATGAGTGGATTCCGTAGAGTGCGACCAATTGAATATAAAAGAGGGCATAGTAAGATTTCAGATTGTGATCGAATTCAGGTAACCGTACAAGCCATTTGCCTTGAAGGAATGCTTGCTTGCAATATTGACGAAGGGGCAGTATTTTATGGAGAAACGAGGAGGCGTGAAACTTTTGCAATAACGGGTGAACTAAGAGATACTGCGATTTCTGCATTGGAAGAGATGTGGGGGTACTATAATCGTGGACATACACCAAAGGTTAAACCAACCGCTAAGTGCAAAAAATGCTCATTGATAAATATATGTTGTCCCGATATCTTAAATAACCGCAAACAAGATGTTGATGCATATATTAAAAGATATATTTCTGAGGAACTTTGAGATGAGAAAACTGTTGAATACATTATATATTACTTCTGAAAATGCCTATCTGTCACTGGATGGTGAAAATGTAGTGATATCAATAGACTTCGATGAAAAACATCGTATACCGTTACACACGCTAGAGACAATAATTTGCTTTTCTTACGGAGGGGCATCACCTGCGTTAATGGGTAAATGTGCAAAATATAATATCCAGTTGTCGTTTTTCTCACCTCAAGGGTTGTATTTAACGAGCACAAACTCAAATACAAATGGAAATGTTTTTCTAAGAAGAGAGCAATATCGAATGGCGGATAATGAAGAACAATCTATTGCTTTTTCAAAATCGTTTTTATATGGGAAAATATATAATACCCGCTATTTTCTCTTAAAGTTTAGTAGAGACTATGCCTTAAGGATCAACTGTGAATATATAGAAGCGGTTTCCAATAATTTAAAAAATAGCATTGCAAGTATAAATGATGCAACTACTAAAGAAATATTACTAGGTATTGAAGGCACTGCTGCAACTGAGTATTTTGGAGTTTTTGACAATTTAATTTTACAAAACAAATGTGATTTTAAATTCTATTTTAGAAATCGCAGACCACCAGTAGATAATGTGAATGCATTACTCTCGTTTGCGTATACACTTCTTGCGAATGATTGCGCTGCTGCGTTGCACGGAGTCGGATTAGATCCGTATGTTGGATTTCTCCATGTTGATAGACCTGGAAGGAGGTCATTGGCTCTTGATATGATGGAGGAGATGAGAGTTGTATATGCTGATAGATTTGTATTAACCTTGATTAATAACAGAATAATTGCAGGACAAGACTTCTATGAGCAAGAGAGTGGAGCCGTTTTATTAACAGAAGACGGGCGAAAAAAATTTTTGTCAGAGTGGCAAAAAAAGAAGCAGGATAAGCTAAAACATCCTTTTTTAGAAGAAGAGATTAGCTGGGGGTTGTTACCACACGTTCAGGCGATGCTTTTGGCACGGTCTGTGAGAGGAGATTTGGAAATGTATCCGCCATTTTTTTGGAAGTAGGTATAATTATGCTAATTCTTATAACATATGATGTCAGTACGACTACAGCAGAGGGTAAAAGAAGGTTAAACAGGATTGCAAAAGTTTGTTGCAACTATGGGCAGAGAGTTCAAAATTCAGTTTTCGAATGTGATGTAGATTATTCACATTATGTGTTTATTAAAGACAAACTTTTAAAGATCTTTGATAGTGAACAAGATAGTATTAGAATTTATAACATTGGGAAAAATTATGCTTCAAAGATAGAGCACTTTGGTAATAAAAAGGGTTATGATCCAGAAGGAGTGCTTTTGTTCTAATTAGTTGGTGCTTAAATCGTGCGAACTAGAAGCTGTTGGAACAATGGTCTTTTATTTACACAGAAAAACATAACTTTGCTAGCTGTAAAATATAATAATACAGAAAATCAATGAAGTTATGTTGCGATAACACAAGAAATCTCTTTAAACAGAACAGATATTTGTGTATATCGCTGTCGCGTCCCGCATGGGACGCGTGGATTGAAATACATGGGGCGCTTCAAAAATATAAGAGCTTATCGTCGCGTCCCGCATGGGACGCGTGGATTGAAATACGATAAAGAAGATATAGAAATCATTATCTTTTAGTCGCGTCCCGCATGGGACGCGTGGATTGAAATCAGTGTGTATCATCATCTGGGGGAACTGAACAGGTCGCGTCCCGCATGGGACGCGTGGATTGAAATCGCTCTAGCGATGCACGAGCTAAATGCTAGGTTGTCGCGTCCCGCATGGGACGCGTGGATTGAAATAGACTAGGTGTAAATCAAATAAACCGAAACACCTGTCGCGTCCCGCATGGGACGCGTGGATTGAAATGAGAGATGGGAACGTAGCAGCCGAGATTCTCAATGGTCGCGTCCCGCATGGGACGCGTGGATTGAAATAATTATATCCTCTAATCTTACGATTGTCTCGTAGTCGCGTCCCGCATGGGACGCGTGGATTGAAATATCATCCTCTTCATCTTCGAGCTCGTCTTCATCGTCGCGTCCCGCATGGGACGCGTGGATTGAAATACCTTTAGTGTAAGGTGTTAGTGGAATGTTGAAGTCGCGTCCCGCATGGGACGCGTGGATTGAAATGATTCAACGTAGCAGGGCGCCTATTGTCGTTCACAGTCGCGTCCCGCATGGGACGCGTGGATTGAAATTACGAGCGAGTACACGGTACAGGCTATTAATGGTCGCGTCCCGCATGGGACGCGTGGATTGAAATAAGACGGCAAGGTTAAGACCGAGGACTTCTTCGTCGCGTCCCGCATGGGACGCGTGGATTGAAATCTGTCAAGAGAGATAGAGGCTATAGCACTAGAGGGTCGCGTCCCGCATGGGACGCGTGGATTGAAATTTTCTAGAGTTTGGGCTAGAGACGGCAGCATACAGGTCGCGTCCCGCATGGGACGCGTGGATTGAAATAAAACTGTCACGCAACCCTTCTTCCGCAGTAGTAGTCGCGTCCCGCATGGGACGCGTGGATTGAAATTTTGTCAATCCAATGGCTTTGACGCAACTCTCCGGTCGCGTCCCGCATGGGACGCGTGGATTGAAATGACAATGCATACATTGTCGCGGGGTTGCCATATGTCGCGTCCCGCATGGGACGCGTGGATTGAAATTACTTTCGCATAATCGATTTTTACGGGCGAAAATGTCGCGTCCCGCATGGGACGCGTGGATTGAAATCTTTAGCAGATGGAAATGCATTGATGCAGAGAAGTCGCGTCCCGCATGGGACGCGTGGATTGAAATGATGTTGAAGAAGCCCACAAGCGAATCAGATTTAGTCGCGTCCCGCATGGGACGCGTGGATTGAAATAACTATGTAGAAGTTTAGGGTTTCATGTATGTGAAGTCGCGTCCCGCATGGGACGCGTGGATTGAAATATTAAAAAAGCCCACGAGCTAGGAGGCAAGTGGGTCGCGTCCCGCATGGGACGCGTGGATTGAAATGATTGCCTGTAACGCATTCGCCGCATCCTTTATGTCGCGTCCCGCATGGGACGCGTGGATTGAAATCACGAGTTTGCTCAAGAGCTACAGGTAGAGCTTCGTCGCGTCCCGCATGGGACGCGTGGATTGAAATTTTTCTTATTTATTTAAGCGCAACCTTCTGAGCGTCGCGTCCCGCATGGGACGCGTGGATTGAAATACGATAAGCCGTTGATGAGCATTGCCACACTCTCGTCGCGTCCCGCATGGGACGCGTGGATTGAAATATCTAAAACCTCAAGGGTTAGCGACCTTGATATCGTCGCGTCCCGCATGGGACGCGTGGATTGAAATGCTCGTGCAGATAGCGTCCAATATAGCCCTTTCGGTCGCGTCCCGCATGGGACGCGTGGATTGAAATCAATCATATATGTAACGATATGCATACTGCTCATCGTCGCGTCCCGCATGGGACGCGTGGATTGAAATACTTTGCTGGGACAAAGAATTGAGGCAGTAGGACGTCGCGTCCCGCATGGGACGCGTGGATTGAAATATTTTCGAGAGTGTCGAATCTCGAAGAGGACGTGTCGCGTCCCGCATGGGACGCGTGGATTGAAATAAGGATGAAAATGTAAATGATGAAGGGGCAATAGTCGCGTCCCGCATGGGACGCGTGGATTGAAATTTTAAAATTTGATTACGTGAGCACTGCTCACAAGGTCGCGTCCCGCATGGGACGCGTGGATTGAAATCGTCTGATGAAGAGATGGACGCAATCGTAGGTGTCGCGTCCCGCATGGGACGCGTGGATTGAAATTTTCATCTCATGGTTGTGATTAGCCAACAAATTGTCGCGTCCCGCATGGGACGCGTGGATTGAAATAAAAAGAAGTCAGAGATACTTTGTCAGATTATGCAGTCGCGTCCCGCATGGGACGCGTGGATTGAAATTCTTCAAAGGCTTTTATAGCTTTATCCGTACCGGTCGCGTCCCTAATCCTACGCTTTTACCTATCGTCGCAACTTTTTACTCCTATACAACTCTCTCAAATATGTTAAAATCACTTATACTGCCGCATTTCGCTATATTTGATGGACTGGAATATACGAGATTATTTGTAAGGGAAAAGATTTAATGGTTAAAAACTGAGCTGTTTTCATCATAATTGCCGGATTATTGTGGGGGTACGACCGGCATTTATTCGTACTTGTACCGCGACTACGGCCTTGAGTAGATTGCGATGTCCGTGCTCATGGTGTTTTGCGCAGTTCTCATAATGACCAAGTAATGGGAAGAGGAGCTTTGTGCCTCAACAGGCTTGGTTATTTACTGTCTGTGTGCAGGGTATCATAACACAGACGATATTTAATATCTCGTATTTTACCGCTATCGGGGAGCTCAGCATGGTTAGTTCTGTGGTGTCGCTGTACACCTCACCAATTACGGCTACCATAATGATATATTTGTTTTCGAGGAAAAGCTGACGTTGCGCGAGGGATTTGTCGTGTGCATGACTATTTTATGCGTTACATTTACTGCGACTGTCTGAAGTTTTGACATTAGCGGGGTTCTCATGAGGTTGCTGGCCGGCTTCTGTCACGGTACTATCTCGATTAAGAGCAGGCTCGCCCAGGGTCGGATGTCCCTATGACCACGACATATTATACGATGGCGTTTGGAATTATAGGTTTCGTTGCATTTGCTGCATTTACAGGTATCGGGTTAAATATATATGAATGTATAAATCCCCGAGAAATACGGGAGAAAGGGAAAGTCTAATCTCCCAAAGTGGACAGGGCTTACCAATACATGGACATATTTCAACTTTTTTCGAGAATATGTGGACGAATTCAACGTATAACATTACAATAGAACGGACGGTGTATTAATAAAAGCCTTCGCAAGATTAACTATGTGAAGTCAAGTGATTTTTGAGAATAGAATAACGATATGACACAACAAACAAGCAAGGCTGACCTTAAAAAATGTCAGTCGATATCATTTCTGTGAGACGAACGATTTGCTGTGCTTAGTATGAAACGTCATGCATTATCAACTCATTAACACTTAGATATAGAGCTGTGGTTATAGCCTTTTAAACAAACAGTCAGCAATAGGGTTCTGCTGTAAGAGCTGATATTAATCCACAGCATCTGCATGGAAGTATATGAATCATATAGAGAAATTCGAGGTAAGGAAAAAGAAAGGAAAATATTGTGAACTTCCCTATGAGTTCAATATGCAATTTACAAGGAGCAACAATGAAGACAATATTTGACACTCAGAACCTGACGTTTGAGAACGTAAAGTATTCCCTGACAGTTTGCCGCGACAGCTTCAGCTATGAGCATAAAACCAAGGGGGTGCTCAACATCAAGTTTGATGATCTCAGGCATATACATGTTACCGGATATACCAACTCGAACAGCAGCTATACACTGACTTTTTATAGCCTGGACACTTCTAAGAAAAGTGTTGATATCATGCTGGATGTCAATCCGTACTATGAGGGGCACAACATCAGGGAGACCAAGTCGCTTTTGATTGCATTCGCAGCGCACAGGTTGACGAGCGATTTTCCTAACAATATAGGTGACCACGTCATAACTATAGCGCAATCGCTTAAGGAAAAGCAGATCAAGCTCAGGAACGACATGATTATCGGTATGAAGCACGAGGTGAATATCAACGATATCCGTCGTGTAGTATGCGTTGCACCGGGTCCGGTCAACAACTTCGCGATTTACACCAGCGATAAGAGGAGAGGTCTTTTGGATAAGCCGGACATGGTAGTGCCGGTTACATCAGTCTCGGCACCGCTGCTCGAGGCAATCATGACCAAGAATACCGGACACGGCATAGATTTTAGCCATGGCAACAACTGGGATCAGAAGACATCTGAGTTCATCATCCCCAGATTCATGGATCCGGGCTTCTTCATCAGTGAAGACGGCACGTTCAAGGAACCTTGGCAAGAGATTTGTTACGACAGAGTATGCATGTATGGGTATTTCGTAGATGCACTGATCTAGCATCTGAAACAGTATTGTGTGATATTATGATTATATGATTATGCGAAATTATTATGGGAATTTATTGATGTTGTGACGACGAGAAGACTGCTGGAAATGGTTCATACAATTATATGGGAAGAGTATAAAGGAGCAGGCTGTAAGATGACCTGCCCCTTTTTTTGCTATTTATTCTATCAAGATCAAGAGTCTCTCCGGACATTTTGCAGTAAGAATGGCGGTAAGAATGGGCGCATCATGTTGCTTTAAATATCTATAGTAAGTAAGGAATCGTTGAGAATGTATATGCATACATCAAGATTGCACCTTCCGGCTTACGAGATCCGCTCACTCCTGAGCTCCACAACTTCATCGGCAATGGACATTGTCGACGGCCTATGTGAGACGATCACAACTGTCTTGTTCGCTCGGCTTTCGGCAATAGATTTGAGTATCAGTGCTTCGTTGAGCGCATCCAGATTGCTAGTCGGTTCATCAAGCAGCATAAGCGGAGCATCGTGTAGGAATGCTCTCGCCAGCCCGATGCGTTGCTTCTCACCGCCGGACAGGGTGTCACCGAGTTCGCCGGCCTTAGTTCTATAGCCCTGTGGCAGCGTCATGATGAAGTCGTGGATTCCGGCCTTCTTGGCTGCGGTTTCTATCTCGTCCTGAGTGGCACTTAACTTGCCGATAGAGATATTCGTAGCCAGAGTATCGTGGAAGATGACTGTATCCTGCGTCAGGTAGCTCTCTGCAGTCCTGAGATCGTTTGTGTTGACGCTTCGGATATTTCTCCCGTTTATAACTACGCGTCCCGACTGCACATCCCAGAAACGCATTATCAATTTGAGCAGAGTCGACTTGCCGATTCCGCTTGCACCACCGATGCCGGTTACACTGTTAGGTGCGATTTTCAGCGAGATTCTTTCCAGCACGACAGTCTTACCGTATGCGAAGGTCACATCCTCTACGGCTGCGTCCTCGTACACCATAGATTCGCAACCGGAGACTTCTTCGACCTCCGGTATTTCTTCCAGCAGTGACAGAACTCTGTCTCCGCATGCCAGAGTCTGGTTCAGATTGTTTGATAGTGATGACAGTGCTACGACCGGTCCGAACGAAGCCATCATGGCAAGCGTGCAAAGTATCATTTCGGTGCGAGTCGCACTTCCGGAATTGCTGAAATTCATCATCATGAGCAGCATCGTCCAAGAGAATGCTTGAATCATCAGATTAGTGAACCCGCGTTGTGATCCCTCGTATTTGCTGAGCATCAATTGCAATCTTGAAAGGTGTCCGGAACGCTGATTCATCTCGCTGAGGCGGACAGCTCCCATACCGTACTGAATAGTCTCATCCAGTCCGTAGAGATTACCGAGTGCAAAATCGTTCAAAAGTCCCATCTCGCTCCTGTACGTTGCTCCGCTGTGTCCGCTTCGTCTGCCGTTCCAGATCGGGATAAACACACCTATTGTCAGATAGGAGATGAGCGCAACCAGTCCTGCGGCCAAGTTCAGCCTGCAGATAAATATAATCATAAACAGCGAAGTAATGAAGGCGATGAAAATAGGGGAGATAGTGTGTGCGAAGAATACCTCGAGCAGTTCGATGTCCGAGGTGATGATTTGCAGGAGATCTCCCTTGTCACGTCCCTCGAGCTTGGCAGGGCAAAGGCGTCTCAGAGCTGCAAAGGTCTGATGCCTGATCAGTGCCAGTATCCGAAACGCTATGTAGTGGTTGCAGTACTGCTCACCGTAGTGCAGGATGCCGCGTAGCAGTGCAATTGTCATCAGGCAGATTAGCAGTGTGCGTGGAATTCCCGTGGATAGCGCATAGCCTGCGATTACGGTCAGGAATATCGCGCAGAGGAAGCCAAGCACCCCCAGCGTTATACCAAGAAGCATGACGCCTCGCAGAGGGCGGATGAGGCCGATGAGTTCAGACATTATCCGGAAGCCGCTTCTTCTAGGAGCAAGCACCTTGGAGATGTGTGCGGTTCCGTCTGTAGGTTCATTGAGAGTCCCTGTATTCATATGCTTAAAGCGCTTATCGTCCGGATTATTGCCGTTGTACAGACCGGTATAGTTGTCGCCGTTATTGTAAGCTTTCGGTTCAGTTAGCGAGTCGCTTCGCTTGCTGCTTCCGGATCCGCTGCTTACATAAGATTCAAGTGCTGCCTGTTCGCTATATAGCTTGGCATATGGACCTCTATTACCCAGCAGCTCGCGATGCGTGCCTGATTCAACGATACGGCCATGCTCGAGCATGTAAATCTTGTCGCTGGTTGTGATATTTGCGAGCCTGTGCGAAATCATCAGGACAGACTTGGTGTGAACCAACTCGTGAATGACATCGAGTATCATCTGTTCGCTCTCGGCATCAATGTTAGATGTGGCTTCGTCAAATATATAGACAGGCGTGTCGTGCAGTAGTGCCCGTGCAAGCGCCAGTCGCTGGCGCTGCCCGCCGGAGAGGTTAGCGCCGTCAGCAGCTAACTCGGTGTCCAGCCCATTTTCTGATTCTATGAAATCCAGCAGGTTGACCTGACGCAGTGCACGAAGCATATCTACGTCGGAGGCGTCGCTGTTGCCCTCAAGCAGGTGTTCTCGTACAGTGCCTTTAAAAATCCAGCTGTGGGTACCGATATATGTGATATGCTCCATCAGTGTTGCCTCGCATAGCTCCTGTAAATCTATTCCGTTCACAGCAACGCTGCCGGAATACCTTCTGTGTCTGCCCATGAGGATGGATGCGATGGTGGATTTGCCGGAGCCGGAGACGCCAACTATGGACACAAATGAACCGGATGGAATATCAAGACTGATATCCTCAAGAACCGTGCGGTCATCTGTATATCCAAACCCCAGATCCTTGACGGAGATATGCAGTGGCCCGTTTGCGAGCGTTTGCCCGTCGGAGTCCGGCTCAGGGAGATCGAGAAATGCAAATATTCTGTCGCTCGCCTTGATGCCGTTCATACCGATATGAAAGAAGCTGCCGAGAAGCCTCATAGGCAGGAAGAATTCAGCGGCTAACAATATAGTGAGAAACATGCCGGTAAGAGAAATCGCACCGACTCTGTATTGAAGAAGGGCAGTGATGATGCCGACAGCTGCACCGCCGTATGCGACCAGATCCATGATAACAGTGCTGTTGAGCTGCATAGAGAGAACCTTCATGGTGACACGTCGGAACTGTTCAGCCTCACGATCCATGTCGTCAGCAGCTGCCTGGTCGGCCTGATATATCTTAAGAGTAGTCATGCCGGAGAGGCGTTCAAGGAAATGGTCTCCGAGCCCGTAATATATTTCAAAATAGTGCCCGAGTATCCGTTTAGCTACCGACATGACTAGTCCCATAACTACTGGAATAAGTGGAACAATAGCCAGTAAAATTATTGCAGCGCGCATATTGAAGCTGATGATGGCGCAGAACAGAGTTAGAGGAGCGAGCACCGAGTAGAACAGTTGGCTGAGGTAACGACCGAAATACGTTTCGAGCTGCTCGACCCCTTCCCCCTGCATTTGTACAACCTCGGCGGTGCTGATCTGTTCGCGGTATGACGCTCCCAGACGAATCATCTTCTCGTAAATCCTAGTCCGCAGCACCCGTTTGATGCCTGATGATGCGAGAAAGCTGACTTTTGTATACTTGATATCGCAGATATAGCGAATAGCTATACAGATTGGAACTGCGATTAACAATCTGAAATCAGAGTCGACGTGAAAGCTGCCGGCGAGAATGCGGGCAGCGATATAAGATAGAACGATTTGAGCCAGCAGTGAAATCCACTGCCATAGCACTTGCATGGCGATGAAACGCTTTGCTCCTTGCAGCAGTGATAGCAAACGAGTTTTAATCATATAACACGTATAATCCAATCATCGAGAATGGTGATTGGATTTGTTCCTTTCTCCCGGATTCTTCCGAGGCATTCAACTCCATCTCTGATATATTCTTGTTATGCGCTGTGGTTCTGTATCTATATCACTACAGCTTCGACAAGCATGAGGTGACTCACCTCTAAATATCAGCACAAATTGGTCACATTTCCCAATCCTCGGATATCGTACGTCATGTGTGACCTTGCTTAATAAATATAGCAGATATAAATTATATACCTATATTTTTTACCATAAGAGGATTGTACATTAAATTCGTCTAACTCAAGAGCTTCACTTCACGATATTACAATATAGTACTTCCCAGACATAATATAAACTTTACCAAAAAAGTAAAATATTACTTCAAAAGTCATTGCACATCTACAAAGAATCCCGTACAATAATATGCAGTTAGTTTGAATAAACTAACTTTTGTAAAATCTCTCTAACTTACATAAAATTTATTTTAACACACTAATTTAAGGATATTGAAGGAGAAGGAGAAATGATGAAAACATCCGGTATTAAGGGAGTTCTTGCTTTCATTGTCGCGGCGGCTGTGACAGCAGCCATGGCGTACTCGGCCGCACAGGTCATAGATAAGCATAACTCCATTGCCAAGCAGCAGGCCAAAGAAGCTCAAGCTATAGGCTCTGAAGTTTCCACAGAAGACCTTAAAGATGGAGAATACGAGGGTACTGCAACCGGTTACGGCGGACCCCTTACTGTCCGCATCACCATCAAGGATGGAAAGCTGACAGATATTAAAGTTGTATCTCACACAGAAACGCCAGAGTATTTTAGTAGAGCATCTGCTGTTATAGGCAAAATTTTACGCAGTGGTAATGTTAATGTCGACTCTGTGTCTGGTGCGACAATTTCATCAAATGCAATCAAGAAGGCGGTTGCTGATGCTCTGCGCAAGGCTGGATCGAAGCAGCAGGCTAAGGTAACGCCAGTCAAGAAAGACTCTAGATCCGCTAAGGGAAGAAAAGGTAATGTAGCAGGAACTTTTGCAATCGGAAGTGCTAACCTAAAAGATGGTGTATATATTGGATCAGGTCAGGGTTTCAATGGACCAATTAGAGTTCGTGTAACTGTTTCTGGTGGTAATATTACCAATGTCGAGATACTTTCACACAGTGACGATGCACCCTTCTTTAATCGTGCAAAGGCTGTTATAGGTAGACTGCTAGGACGTCCAGGCAAGAGTGTAGACACAGTCTCTGGAGCTACATATTCCAGCCGTGGAATCATCGATGCGGTGAGAAATGCACTTGCAGGTGCTGGCAAGACTAACGTCACCAATACTAGCAAGCCTAGCACAGGTGACAAAAAGCCAAACACAGATGATACAAACCCATCGGTTAACCCTGAGACGGGAGAGCCAAAATACGTTGATGCAGCTCTTCGTAAGCACTATCCGGGAGATAAACTCAAGGATGGAGAATACACTGGAATTGGTATCGGATACCTTAATCCGGGCGGAATTAAGACTTATATTACGGTAAAGAATGGCGAGATATCGAATCTAAGGGTCGGCGTAGGTGACGATTATCGCGATGACATGGGACCATTTAGAAGCCAGGCAGAGAACGTGATACCGTTCCTGCAGGGCAAGGAGGGTCGCTGGAACATCGCTAAGATGGGATTATATCGTGAGTATTTCGAAGCGATAAGGAAAAGCAGTAATCCTAAGGCTAAGGTCAAGGATCTCCTTGGCGATAAGTATGTCGATATGCTGAGCGGTCTATCAGGAAATAACACTGTATCTGATATAGCTCTCATGTCACGTACTGTAAAGGCTTATATGAACGACCGCTATGAGGGCAAGAAGATGTTCGATAGCGTGAGCGGAGCTACGATAAGTGCGAGCGGAATTTCGGCGGCGACAAAGGAAGCTACGAATAAGTCGGCTAGCGATTATAAGACTAACTCTGATGTAAAGGATATTTCAATTATTGAGCCAAAGACTAAGACAGTAGAAGTTAATAGGGGTGATTCTGTTGACTTCTCGGAACTTAAGGTTAAGATTGTTAAGAAAGATGGCTCTGTTAGGGAAGCAGAGTGGAAAGATTTTGCAGCCAATGGACTCAGCATCACAGATGAGGATGGCAAAGCTATTGAAAATGGAAACGACCTAAAATCTTATGGTGATAAGAAAATAATAAAGGCAAAGGTTATTCACAAGCAGTCGCTCTCGTACGACAACTTTAGAATCCTCGTTGGACGTTACAGCAAGGATTACATCGTTGGACTTGAATACAGTAAGGATGGTTCGAAGTGGTACAAGGTGAAGAATATTAAAAAGGATCCTACTGATAACCGTAAAATTGATAACCAACAGGTCGTTGATGCGCCTTTATCATTCGAATTTGAAACAGTTAAGCTTCGTGTTGTTTCAAAGAGTGGTCATCGCTATGAGTATACACCAGATAAGAAACCTGTAAATAAGAAGGTAAAATATACCCTTAATAAAGATGAGAACCCTAATACACCTAAGATAATCCATGTAGAATTTCAGTTGTCAGGTACAGAAGCGGATAAAGAGATTGTTGATGATAATGGTAGTGGCGGAGGTGGCGGTGAAGAACCAGCACTTCCAGAGGTAGAGGTTGACAGCAAGATAATCGAGACATCACTTGATGAGCCAGGTAGACCAAAGTGGACTGAGCGTATGCCTATTAAGCCTGCGACGGTTAAGAGTCTGGACAAGGACGCAGAGATGCAGACAACCATCGAGGGACTGCCTAAGGGACTAAGCTTTGATGGCACAAACATCACAGGAACACCGGTCGTTGATGATGACAACTGGGACGGTGACGGTGGTATGTTCAGAACTGTAACCTTGAAGTTCAAGGCCAAGAAGAATGGTAAGCTACTAGTTAGAAAGTACAAATACTGGGTTTATAGAGATAAAGACCACGATGGAATAGCAGATGATGATGAAGACGGCGGTACAGCATTTACGCCTCAGAGAATTAACACAAAGCCAATTGAAGTAGATGGCAAAGCACCAACTCTAGAGGACTACAAGGCTAAGTTCAGCAACATTCCTACAGATGGCTCTGTAAAGGTAAAGCTCGTACAGAAGCCAGACCTTTCAAAGGTTGGTATACCAAGAGCAGTACTAGAGTTCTCAGTAGATGGCATCGACAAGAAGAGCAAAGCAATCGTAATGGTTAATGTCAAGAATCCAGTAGAGGATATTGTAGAGGTAGATAGTAAGGTAATCGAGACAGTTCTCGATGAGCCAGGTAGACCAAAGTGGACTGAGCGTATGCCTATTAAGCCTGCGACGGTTAAGAGTCTGGACAAGGATGCTCAGATGGAGACAACAATCGAGGGACTCCCTAAGGGATTAAGCTTCGATGGCACAAACATCACTGGTACACCGGTAGTTGACGATGACAACTGGGACGGCGATGATGGTATGTTTAAAACTGTAACCATGAAGTTCAAGGCTAAGAAAAACGGCAAGACTCTAGTAAGAAAGTACAAGTACTGGATCTACAGAGATAAGGATCACGACGGAATTGCGGACGATGACGAGGATGGTGGCGTAGCATTTACACCTCAGAGAGTGAATGCACAGCCAATCGAAGTGGATGGCAAGGAGCCAACTCTCGATGACTACAAGGCTAAGTTCACCAATATTCCAAATGATGGTTCTGTAAAGGTGACTCTAGTTCAGAAGCCTGACCTTTCAAAGAAGGGTATGACTAAGGCAGTGCTCGAGTTCTCCGTAGACGGAATCGACAAGAAGAGCAAGGCGATCGTAATGGTAAATGTGAAGACTCCTGTGGCAAGTGCAACAACTGCAGCTGTTACAAACAGTACAGCTAGCACAAGAAGCGCCGCAGTAGCTGCAATCTCGATGCCTGCAAGCGTAGAGCATTCAGAGAGCGGTAAGGTTAATAAGAAAGAAGGCGTACAGAAGCCGGCTGAGGGCAACGAAACTGCAGAAAACTCAACTGGAGCTGAGACGGAAAGGACGGTATCGTGAACTTAATAATTGGAATCGCAGTAACTGTCATATTTTATATCTTGACAGCAGATGCAATTAAGAAACACCCAGGGGCTTTTTATCTGGGCATATACATATGGTGTGGAGCGGTTGTGCTGTACTTCAATATGGGGTACGACAAGAGTTTCCCAACGTGGTTTAACGAATATTTCATGAATATATTTTCGAGAGGAATATTCTCGACAGCGACATTCATGGTTGTCATGTTCCTCGGAACCATCACCAAGCACAACAAGCTCTCGCGCAAGCTGATGGGCGTTCGTGGTGAAATCTCTATCATGGGTAGCTTGATCGTGTTGAGCCACAACGTGGTGTTCGGTGTGCAGTATTTCCCGATGTTGTTCACAAATCCAAAGGCAATGCCTACCAGACAGATGATAGCTTCGATTATCACTTTGTGCCTTCTGGCGATGCTGATTCCGCTCTTTATCACCTCATTCAAGTCGGTTCGCCGTAGAATGAGCGGTAAGACGTGGAAGAATGTTCAACGCCTTGCATATCCATTCTTTATTGGTATATATGTGCACGTAATGGTGCTGTACTCGGCAGATGTGAGGTCACACCTCACCGGCATAATAGTTTACACGGCTATATACGGCAGCTATGTAGTACTGAGGCTACGTAAGGCAGTACTCAAGGCTCGTAAGACGCGCATGGCGACAGTGTAGGACAGTGGAGCGTGAAGTTTTAGAATAAACCGAACAACGTAACCCGGTTGATGGTTGATGAACCAACAAATTAAACTCAATGCAGAGAATCATATATCCATAATAAAACAGGTCGGAAGCTTAACAGAGTATCCGACCTGTTTATGTTTAGTTAAAAGGTTAGGCTTATAGGACAACGTGTTGGTTGTTAATCTCGGTAAATTTATGTGATGCGCATTATATTTACCGTATTAATACTGGAAGCTTGGCACGATTTTCTTAATCGTTGGGATGATTCCGATGCCGTCAGGTGTCTGACCGGGCAGCTGCCAGAAATCATGTGCACAGTAAACGTTACCCTCGATAATTGCCGGTCCATTAGGAGTTACAGCAACATCCCAGCCAACGTATCTAATCTGTGGCACTTCGAGTGAAGCTTTGAGAATCATTTCCTTGGCTTCCTTAAACAGCGGAGTTTTGAAGCCGACGAGCTTCTCGTGTGAGTTAGGGTGCTCAGTGTAAAGTCCTTCGGCCTTGGTGTCACCGGAGTGTGCAGGGAAGAGGAATTCACCTGTTTCCAGATCAACAGGGCCGTGAACGCCGTAGTTATCTACAACTCTGCCGTTGATTCCAAATTTTTGAACTGCGTATATCAGGTTAGGCTGTCCATCATCTCCAATCATGGTAATCATACGCATTGTGTTGGCGCTGCCCGAATACACCTTGTTGAGGGCAGGGTGATTTTCGATCACACCTTCGAGAGTGCCAAAGCCTTTCTCATTGATGTACTTATAGAACTCCTCGAAGTTCGCGAAATCAGAAGTAACCAGTCTTTCACAGCCGATACCGCACTCGAGATCCTTCATCTTGCAGAAAACCTTGTCCTTACTGTTGAAGTAAGTCTCGACCTCATCTTTAGTGGCTGTCTCCAGCTCTATAAAATCACGGCCGATATAATCCTTGAACTTCTCGTTGAATTCATCCTTGTTGTCGAAGAAATGAGCATAAGCCGGGTCATTGAGCTGTGACACGAGCTTCTTGCTCCTGAATCTCGTCAGATACGTATCGCGCTGTGCGTCCGTCTTGTCCCAAAACTGGAAGATGACGTAATCGTAATAACCGGCGTCAAATTTTCTCATACAGTGAATGATTTCAGTTGCGCAGCCGAGCTTGCTCTTGCCCGAGATGCGGTGCGCCTCGTTGACGCAGTCGATGAATTTCTTGAAGCTCGCTTTCTTTAGTACTCTCAGCCCGTATTGAAGCTTGTTTTCTCCCATACAAATCCTCATTTCGTAAATTATATATTTTGTTGCCTATCTGATTATTCTAAATCAAATAAACGACATAATTCAACCGTTTATTACACTTTTCCGATATTAAGAGGTAGAGCCTCCGACACATATCTATGATATGATAGGTGGAGATGAATCCGGGATAGCGGGGATAGGAGGTGCATGAGAATGCGCATATTTTCATACGTATATGATTCGCCGATGGGATCGCTGTATCTTTGCGCAGACGACTCGAGGCTTCACGGGATTTGGTCGGATAAGGCTGAAGCAGCCGAGTATATAGACGTCGTGACTGAGAAAGGCGATGATATCATGACAGTAGGTAGGGATGATTGTCCTGACGTAATAGAGCAGACTGCAGCGTGGCTAGATAAGTATTTTGACGGTAAAATACCTGATTGTATGCCGCCGCTTCAGCTGCATGGCTCGAAATTCAGGCAGACCGTATCGCAGATAATGCTCGAGATTCCGTATGGAGAACTTACGACCTACGGTGATATAGCGAAGGATGTCGCTCTCCGTCTGGGTAAGGAACGCATGTCAGCTCAAGCAGTTGGCGGAGCTGTAGGGAGTAACGAATTTTCTATCTTGGTCCCTTGCCACCGTGTAGTTGGAAAGGATGGCAATCTAACCGGGTATGCAGGTGGTATGGATCGCAAGATATATCTGCTTAAGCATGAGGGGGTTGATTTCGAGGAGCATCACCTGTATGTAAGATGATTTTGCCGCTCACAGTCCAGTTAATGGCGCCCGTAGGGCAGATGCTCCTGCACTTGCCGCAGCGGATGCACTCTGTGCTGTTGATGTTATCCGGTACATTGACCTGCATATCGCAGTTGGTCTCGCACTTCATGCAGTTGATACAGCTGTTGTCGTCGACCTCCAGCTGCAGCACGCTGAAGCGGTTGAACAGCGAGTAGACAGCGCCGAGAGGGCAGACGTATTTACAAAAAGGCCGATAAATCATAGTGGATAGGATAACTGTGATCGCCAGCAGGATAACCTTCCAGTCGAAAAGTATGCCAATCACGGCACGCAGAGATTCGTTTTTGATAACCAACGGCAGGCCTGCTTCTATCGTTCCAGCAGGACAGATGAGCTTGCAGAAATAGGGCTCGGAGATTCCGAACTCATTTATCAATGCTGTTGGAAGCGCGATTACGAATACGGCGAGTATCAGGTATTTTGTGTAGCGAAGTATTTTGTCCGGCCTGCGGGGTATGTTCCGTTTGCGAACAGGAAGCTTGTGCAACAGATCCTGAAAGAATCCGAACGGACACAGAAAGCCGCATACAAATCTGCCTAGAAATGCACCTGTGATGAGCAGAAATCCCATAACGTAGTACGAGATGTGATATCTATTGCTGTTTTCAACAGCCTGTAACGCTCCGATAGGACATGCTGTCCCCGCCGCAGGGCATGAGTAGCAGTTGAGTCCCGGTGTGCAGAGTTGCTTGGACTGTCCCTTGTATATCGTGCCGCCTGCATAGTTTGTGACATGCGGGTTGGTAATAAAAGTCGACACCAGCTGTACGAGGTGGCGTCGTATATTGTTAGTCTTCATTATCACGCCCCCCTAACCGATGCCGATGCATTCAAGGCAGACGGTTGCAGCCTTGCCCACCACACTGACGACCTCGTCTCTGCCGATTCCAACTATTAACATAACGATACCAGCCGCAATCAGTGCGACCGGTACCAATCTCCTGTATCTCTTAACCATTTGAATTTCCAATCTGTAGCTGCTGATATGCGTTCTTTACTTATTAATCTTCTTGAGATGAGCTTTCACTTCATTCATGTAGAGTTCAGCCATCTCGTTGTCGTCCTTTGCCTTGAATGTCCCTACCTTAGGTTTTCCGACAAGTTTACCGTCCTTGTCAAAGAAGAAGGTCGAAGGCGTTCCGCTTACGTATTTCAACAGGCTTTTGTTTATAGAATCGCTGTTGACCAGCACTTTTGCAGTCAAGCCCTTCTGAGCTACGATATCCTTCGCCGTATCGGCAGAAACTGCGCCGTCTATGCAGACGGTTACGAACTGGACATTGGCAGGCAGTCGGCTCTTGAGCTTCTCCAGCGCAGGCATTTCCTCAATGCAGTATCCGCAGGTTGTAGACCATACGTTGACTACTGTCATGTCATAACTCTTTAGGTCATCCTGTGTGAATTTCTCTCCGCTGAGTGTAGTAGTTTTGAACTTCCTGAGATTAGCATCTGAACCGCTGTCTTTTGGATTAGAATCGCCCTTGCTGCATCCTGTAAATGATAGTATGAGTGTAAGAATCACTGCTGTTATTGCAACAAATTTGTAATTTTGTAATTTTTTATTCATATATTTTTCAATACTCCTCGTTTATTGTTAGAAATAGCTAAAATATATTATACTATACACATTTTGTATGGATTCAGTATATCATCTGAGTGATGGAATTATAATTTTTTTAAAATCGATTGTGTACTAACAAAAATATAAATAAAAAACATCATTGACCGATGGTGACGAGGGTACTAAAATTATACAATACGGTAAAGGAGAATAAAGACATGAATATAACGGTTTATTGCGGATCTCGCTTTGGCGAGAAATCCGTTTATAAAGATAGAGCTATTGAGCTTGGACACTGGATTGCAGTAAACGGGCACAGCCTTGTATACGGCGGTGGCAACGTTGGTTTGATGGGGACTGTTGCAAATACAGTTCTCAAAGGAGGAGCCAAGGTCTATGGCATTATTCCCGACTTCCTAATGGAGCAGGAGAAGGGGCATGATGGCCTCTATATTCTGGAGGTTGTAAAATCTATGCCGGAACGAAAAACTCGTATGATTAACCTGGGAGATGCGTTTATCGCGCTGCCGGGTGGCCCGGGGACTCTTGAGGAGATATCGGAGATTATCTCTCTACGCAGGCTCAACAGAGTGGATAAACCTTGCATCGTTTATAATATCGACGGATTTTATGAACCGCTCAGAAATCTAATAAGCGAGATGGTAGCGGCAGGCTTCCTGCCGAGCGAAGATTCGAGTAAGTTGGTGTTCGCAGAGAGCCTGGTTGATATAATCAAAGCGCTTTCATGATTCATTTGGAATAGGTGAAAAGATGAAGAGAAAGATATTACCGACTATAATGATTCTGGCAATAAGCATAGCACTGCTGGCAGGCTGTTCCAAGAAGGACGGAAATGACAAGAAGAATAAAGACGGATATACGCATATTTCAGGTAAGGAAGCTGCTGAATTTATCGAAAATGCAGATAAAAACAATGCAAAGATTGTCGATGTAAGAGGCGAAGTTGCTTGGGGAATGGGTCATATTCCAAAGTCGATTCCCATCTGGTATGAGGATTTCGATAAGGGAGAGGTCAAAGAGCTTCCTGACAAGGACCAACCGATACTCCTGTACTGTGATTATGGCGGTCTCAGCAAGAGAGTTGCTAAGCGCATGGTCAAACAGGGATATACTCACGTGTATGAGTTTGACGGATTAAAGGTCTGGAAGGGTAAGGTAGTCGTTTCGGACGAATATAAAGACGTCGAAGAAGCTAATCAAGGTTAGGCGTAGAATGAAGCTAACCATCACGGCGACAACAGCTACTTTTCTACCGTAATCTTCCAAGCCTTGTTGTTCTGTTTGTCGAACTCGAGTACTTTGTGGTTATGCTCTTCGCAATAGCTTGGCAGATTTACCACAGCATCAGGACAAGTAAATTCAACCTCGATAATCTGTCCATATTCGGCTTCTCCAAGAGCCTTCTTAAGCTCCATGAGCGGAAGAGGGCAGTCCATACCCTTAGTATCCAGTTTAATATTTTCCATTATTGTTCCTCCTAAAAAATCTTGGTAAATAAATATCTATATCAACTCAAGTAGTTGTTATTAGCTTCTTGTGGTTTGAGATCCTCGTACGTACAAGAGCCATGCTCCGAACCATATGCCGAGCGTAATGAATAGAAGAGCGAGCCAAGCCCGGGTTGCCAGCTGCGAGGTTGCCACCAGACCGTTTCCTATAAGGCAACCCTTAGCCCAGACAGCTCCGACACCCATGAGCATGCTTCCGATAATGGTGCGAATAACGATTTTTTTATTTGTCTTAACTATCGAAAACTCTTTGCTAATAAATGCAGTAGTAAACGACCCGAGGATGATTCCGATAATCACCAGGTTATCCCAACCGACACCGTCGGTTCTGTTATAAACCACTCATCCGATTGGCTCGGAATGCGTGTGCGTAATCATGTTGAACCACGACAGAATAGGATCTGAAATAGAGATTCCGCCATTTCTGTCGGTGAGGTTGCTGAAATAAAACGCGGTTCCCATTACAATTCCGATGAGCACAACGGTAACTTCGCGGCTCCAAATCTTCTCGCAGAAAACATGACGCAATCCCGCGTACCTCTGTGGCAGCTTGTATTTGGGCTTGTGGCTTCTGTAGTGCCTGATCATGACGACATAGAGCACGACGACAAGCGGCACGAAAACAATCAGAGGGGAGATTGGCATATCGAAGAGATCGATATCGTACACTTCTTTGAATCCCATCAGCTTCTGAGTAAATGGTTTGAAAACCCATTTATTTGTAAAAAACTCAGTTATTGCAAATACGATGAGAGACAGTATTCCGATTATTCGCCCATCACCAACCTTTACGAGAGTGCTTGTGATGCAGCCGTTCGTCATCACGGCACCGATTCCAAAGATGAAGCCTCCTATTGGCACTGCGATTAATGAGTAACAACCGAAAAATGGCGTTGTAATTACACCGCTTCCAACCAGCAGATGATATAAGACACCTTCGGTTGCGATGACTGCGAGGATTAGCACAGCGTTATAGTATTTCTTTTCAAGGTAAATATCTCGTATAGTTCCTGTCGGACAGAAGCGTCCTCTTTTGAGCAGAAATCCAAAGAGCAATCCTATAAATAAACCGGATATTTTAAATATCACAGTGCTTCTCCTTTCTGATTTCCTTTGAGATGTTATTATATAAAATTTATATACTTCTTAATATAACCATAGAGAAAATTAATACAGTATCATTGTAAATTAAACTTTTCTATTTGCAAATGGTGGATCTTTTCTGATTGACTTTGTACCTTGTGACAGCTATAATGATTTACGTTATAAATTGTTAACAGTGTTAAATATTAAGGTAGATAATAATTTTACACGTGTGGAGGAGATCGAGTGAAGGAATATCAATCAAAATTGCTGCTGCAGATGCACAGCTTTCGTAAGGTCAAATTCTGGAAACTAGTTCCGGAGCTGAGCCCAAGTGAGCATATGCTTATTAATTCATTGTGTATATGCGAATCAGGCAGGCAGAATTCCGGCAAGTGCGGGAGCTTCAGTGAGATAGCTGATCTGAAGATTTCGGACATGAAAGGCGTCAAGGTATCAGAGCTGGCAAGGAGCATTCATATACCTATGTCGGGTGTGTCTAGGATGCTGGCATCCCTCGAGGAGCGCGGTATCATCGAAAGGCGGGTGGATCTGAATGATCGCAGGAATACGCTGGTGTTTTTTACCGAGAATGGATTTAACAAGGCCAAGGAATACAGGGATGTCTTCGACAAGTACCTGGATGCTGTATTTGAGAAATTCGGAAAAGATAAGGCAACACAGCTTATGACGTTGCTCGAGGAGCTGTCGGATGTTGCCAAAGAGGAGCTCGACAAGATCCTGGATGAATCATGCGTAGAAGTAGGTAGAGAAGGTAGGAAGGATAAATAGATGAGAAAGCTTATCAAGAATCTCAAGGCATATAAGCTTGCTGTTACAGTGCTTCTGATTACACTGATAATTCAGGCGTTTGGCGATATCTCGATTCCGAGCTATATGCAGGATATGATTGATACGGGTGTGCAGAACAGGGGTGTGGAACACATTCTGCCTAGCAAGATGACTGCGGACGAATACATTGAAGCGCAGATATTTATGACTGATAGCGAGAAGGAAAGCTGGCAGGGAGCGTATGAAAAATCAGGCGACAACTACAGTCTCAAGATTAAGGGAGACAAGAAGCTGGGGAATTTGGACGATAAGCTGCTCAAACCGATAGTGCTCACATATCAGCTGGGACACATGACCGTCAAGCAGTTCAAGCAGACAGCTAAGGAGCAGCTTACGACCAATCCGCGGACGAAGGCGATTGCAGATCGTATTGACGATATGTCGGTAGAAGAGATTGCCAAGCTGCTGCATATGGACATCAAATCCTTCGAGGCCAAGGACCAGAACGGCAAGACACACACATACATCGATATGCGTCCAGTCATCCAGTCGATGATCGAGAGCGGACAGATGGATGCAGCTAAAATTAATGATTCCAAGAAACGGATGGATGAGACTATCTCTGCGGTAGGGAACAGGACGCTCAAATCGATGGGCATTGCCTATGCGACGAATGCTGCGGAGTCAGCAGGAGTTAATATCAATCAGATTCAGAGATCATACCTTTGGACGACCGGCTTCAAGATGATGTTGATGACGCTCGTCATGATGATCGCTGCTGCGCTGGCATCGTACATCGCATCGAGAGTCGGAGCAGGTGTCGGCAAGACACTAAGACATGATATTTTCAAGAAGGTAATGAGCTTTTCCAACACCGAGATGGACAGCTTCCGGACTTCATCGCTGATTACTAGAGCTACCAACGATGTGCAGCAGGTGCAGATGGTGACAACGATTATGTTGAGAATGGTGCTGTACGCGCCGGTGCTTGCGGTCTGGGGGATAGTCAAGGTGGCGCAGACAAGAGCTCAAATGAGTTACGTGATCGCCGTAGGCGTGGCGATAGTAATAGTGTTTGTAGTTACGCTGATGATAATTGCTCTGCCCAAATTCCGTATCATGCAGGAACTGGTAGATGCTCTAAATAGCGTGTCGCGTTCTATACTGACCGGAATTCCGGTCATACGAGCTTTCGGCAGGGAGCGTTCTGCCGAAGCACGTTTCGATAAGGCCAATGTAGATCTAAAGAGAACTCAGCTGTTTACTAACAGAGTTATGACATTTATGCAGCCAATCATGGTTCTGATTATGAATATACTGGGGGTAGCGATCATCTGGATTGCTTCCCATAGGATCAATACAGGTGATATGCAGGTGGGTGCTATGACAGCGTTTCTCGCATACTCAATGATGATAGTCATGGCCTTCATGATTATCACAGTTATGTCTATCATCCTTCCTAGAGCAGGCGTTGCGGCCGGCAGAATCGATGAGGTCATAAATTCCAAGTCCTCTGTGCTGAACCGAAAGGATGCTGTAGATATAAGGGAGAGTAAGGGTAGGCTGGAGTTCGATAACGTATCGTTCAGATATGCAAATGCAGAGGATGATGTAGTGTCAGGCATCAGCTTTACTGCGGAGCCTGGGCAGACGACGGCAATCATCGGCAGTACCGGTTCCGGCAAGAGCACGATTGTCAATCTGATACCCAGATTCTTTGATGTCACATCAGGAGCAATTCGTCTAGATGGCAGGGATATTAGAGATATCACAATCAATTCGCTGAGAGATCAAATTGGATTTGTTCCGCAGAAGGGAATCCTTTTCTCGGGCACTATCGATTCAAATATCAGATTTGGTAATGAGAAAGCCACAGCGGCACAGTTAGAGAAGGCGGCAGAAGTTGCGCAGGCGATGGAGTTTATCGAAGAGAAGGAAGAGAAATTTGACAGCCCTATAGCACAGGGCGGATCCAATGTATCTGGAGGACAGAAGCAGCGACTATCCATCGCGAGAGCGATTGTCAATGACCCGAAGATTATGGTTTTTGATGACAGCTTTTCAGCTCTCGATATGAAGACTGACGCCAAACTCAGAAGAGTGCTTGCCAAGTACGCAAAGGATGCTACCAAGATTATCGTCGCGCAGAGAGTCGGCACAATCATGGATGCTGAGCAGATTATCGTACTTGATGAAGGAGAGATCGTGGGCAAGGGCAGACACAAGGAGCTGCTCAAGACCTGCGAGGTATACAGGCAAATCGCTGAATCCCAGCTATCTAAGAGCGAATTGGAGGTGGAATAATGGAAGATAACAGGCAGAATCAGGGACCGGCTCCAATAAAAAGAAGGGGGCATGGTACGGGTGGCAATATGTCTTTTGAAAAGCCAAAGAATCTCGGCAAGTCGATGAAGGATATCATCCTTTACAGCGGCAGATATAAGTTTGCTATCATGATTGTAATTCTGTTTGCAGCTGCCGGAACTGTATTTCAGGTTATAGGGCCTAAGGTTATGGGGCGTGCTACGACCGTGCTGGCAGAAGGCTTGATGCACAAGATCAAAGGTACGGGTGGTATCGATTTTGACAGCATTTGGAAGATTCTGGCGATAACAGCCGCTCTGTATGGGATCAGTGCACTATGCAGCTTCATTCAGGGCTGGATTATGACCGGTGTCACACAGAAAATCGTATATAACATGCGCCGAGACATCTCCGAGAAAATCAACCGTATGCCCATGAAGTATTTTGAGAGTCACCAGTACGGTGAGGTGCTGTCGGGGATCACCAATGACGTAGATACGCTGGGGACCGGCTTGAACCAGAGCGTTACGATGATTCTCACCTCCGTTGCAACGATTATCGGCGTAATAGTTATGATGCTCACAATTTCACCGTTGATGACTCTAATCGCAGTTATTACAATTCCGGTTTCGGGTGTGCTGCTCGGAATCATCATCAAGCTGTCGCAAAAGCATTTTAAGACCCAGCAGAAGTACCTTGGAATCATCAACGGACAGGTAGAAGAAAATTTTGCAGGCCAGTTGGTAATCAAGGCATTCAACAAGGAAGCTTCCGTTGAGAAGACCTTCAACGATACTAACGATGTGCTGTACGACTCCGCGTGGAAGTCACAGTTCATATCCGGAATCATGCAGCCTGTAATGATGTTTGTTGGAAACCTCGGATACGTTGGTGTTGCTATATCCGGAGCACTTCTGGCTGTAAAAAATGTGATTGGCATTGGAGACATTCAGGCATTTATACAGTATGTGCGCAACCTGACGCAACCTCTGTCGCAGGTGTCCCAGGTAATGAATCAGGTGCAATCAATGGGAGCTGCAGCCGAGCGTGTATTCGAGTTCCTTGCAGAGGAAGAAGAGTCTCCGGATCCCGTTGATGCACTCGAAGATACAGATGTGAAGGGATATGTTGAGTTCGATCACGTTAGATTTGGATACAACCCCGATCAGGTCATCATTAAGGACTTCAGCGCAAGCGTTAAGCCCGGACAGAAGATAGCTATTGTCGGACCTACGGGTGCCGGCAAGACTACAATAGTTAAACTGCTGATGAGGTTCTACGATGTAAATTCAGGTTCGATTAAAATCGACGGCGAAGATATCCGCAGGATGAGCCGGCACGGTCTCAGAGATAATGTCGCAATGGTACTTCAGGATACTTGGCTGTACTCCGACACAATTATGGAGAATATCAGGTATGGAAATCTCGATGCGACAGATGAAGAGGTTGTCGCAGCTGCCAAGGCGGCGCGAGCGCATCACTTCATCAAGACATTGCCGGGCAGCTATAGCATGAAGCTCAACGAAGATGCGACCAACATTTCAGAGGGTCAGAAGCAGCTGCTCACAATTGCCAGGGCAATTCTTGCAGACCGCAAGCTGCTAATACTCGACGAGGCCACGTCTTCAGTCGATACACGTACTGAGGTGAGAATTCAGGAAGCGATGGACAATCTCATGAAGGGACGCACAACATTTGTAATAGCGCACAGACTTTCGACTATTAGAAACGCTGACCTCATACTGGTGATGAACCACGGAGATATCATCGAGCAGGGCACACACGACGAGCTATTGGCTCGGAACGGTGCATATGCGGATTTGTACAACTCGCAGTTTGACGAGGTGGAGGCATCATAGATAGGTGAATCGCGAGGTAAGAGGTGTGACTTTAGTCCTCAGCCGGATAAATAGCATGATATATAAAATGGCGGAGCAACAACTCCGCCATTTTATATATTCGTATTATACTTGTTCTAAACTAGATTCTGATCTTAGCTACGTAGCAAGCATTTCCGGGCAGCTTGAGATCTCTTCCTGCATCCTCAAAGCTCCACATCCTTATGTTTGCTCTAGTAGAATCGAGAACTGCATAGAAGTTGAACATCGCAATTCCGTAGTTGAGAAGTGCGTCCTCAGCAGTTGTCAACTCGTCCTTGAGTCCGATTAACGATACAATATCATCATCGACAATTACTCTGTATGGCTGACGGTTGAAGAACGACTGGGCTACAGCGATTGACAGCAGCGCATCCTCAAGCTCTGTATACAGAAGCTCCATGTTAACAGGCTCACCATACACCTTGGAGAAGAGAAGGTCGTTCATGCTGATCTTAGGAGCAGCCTTGTTCTCGCGAGTTACCATCTTGACGTTCGATGGGCTCTTGATATCGAGACGAACGTCCTTAACAGCCTTGTTGCCATGTCCAAACGCAATAAATACTGCCAGCTTCTTATCGGTCTCCACTCCGATTCCCTGTGCAGCTGCCTCTGCATCGTTAATTGTCAGCCAGCAGGCATCGAGACCTAGCTGAGTCAGCTTGAGCGTAAGACCCTGAGCGATAAATCCTGCGTTCTCCAGATAGTGAGGAGCTTCCTCTGAGAAGAGAGCCAGGTATCTAGGGGCCTGAACCGTGAAGCCGTTGTAGCCGACACTCTTGCCAACAGCATCAGCTACGTTGCCCTCTAGTATGTGAAGCTCTGTAGCGACATCGGGAAGCAGTCTTGGAACAAGTTCGTTGTATTCCGTAATCTCTGTTAGCGCAGCCGTGTCAACATCTGTATCAGCGAAATCGCGGCACGACTGGCGGCGAGATACAATCTCATCGTAATATTTTAGGTATTCCATATAATTCTCCTTTCAAGTCCATACATGGACTAATGATATCAATTTTGCACAACTAGTACAAGACGGATAATGAAGTTTATTTATTAAGTATTATAAAAATACAATGGCACGGACAGGACACACCGGCGCGCAGTAACCGCAGCGCACACACTTGTCTACGTTGATTTCGGCCAGACCGTTTTTATTCCAGAATATCGCCTCGCTGACACATCTGGCTTTGCATGTTCCGCATCCTTCGCAGTCACTCTGGTCTACCATCATGCGTTTACGGCTGATGTCAGGGTGATAGGCTCTATCCAGTCTGCTCTCAAAGTACTCGACCGCTGTATCAACCTCATCATAGCTGCCCATGCCGATCATCACTGCGTCTACCCCCTCGAGTGAGGTCACGTAATCCAGACAGTCCACGTAGTTCTCGATTAGGTTTCCACCACCAAATGCCTTCATCGTAAACACGCCAATTCCCAGCCTAGAGCATTTGTTAATGGCCTTCGCCATCTGCTCCCTGGTTCCTGATTCTTCGCCATTTCTGATACCCATGCCGGATTTATTGATGAGTGGAAAGACCACATCGCAGGAAGATATATCTGCCATTGCCATGCAGGCGTCAATATGATGGGTTGAGATACCTATAGCCTTGATAAGACCCGCGGCTTTTTTGTCCCGTAGAGCCTGCCATGCATCGGCGCGAGTCCGGAGATCATTAATCCCCCGCACCTCATGCAGCAGAAATATGTCTATCTGCTCCAGCCCCAGCTTTTCGAGGCACTCATCGACCGCAGCTGAAGCTCCGTCATATCCTGGCTCCAGCGTCTTGCTGCATATCACAGGTATCTCAAGAGAGCTGTCGGTTTTTATCTCATCCAGGGCAGGGCGCAGATATCTATACGTATCATAGTACTGCGCTGTATCGAGAAAATTTATGCCGCTTCGCACCGCATACACGATGAGCCGAGCACCTTCATCAAGCGGCAGGTTCTTTTGTGAAAAGCCCATGGTGAGGGTCCCCATTCCTACGGGTGATACGTGTATATTTGTATTTCCTAATCTAATTCTGTTCATATTATGATTTTAACACGCAATTAATGTATAATACACGTTAAGTTTGACTTCATTAGCGTGTCTGATTTTATTTAAATATATTGGAACTACAGGGGAGTTTGATGTCGTTAAAAGGGTATAATTTGCAATTCCTTAAAAAAGATATTCCTGCTGGAATTATCATAGCATTGGTGTCTATTCCGATTTCTATCGGATATTCGCTTGTTGCGGGTTTACCTCCGGTATATGGCCTGTATGGATCATTGCTGCCGATTCTCGCATATGGACTCATCACCAGTTCACCGAGATTCGTCTTTGGCGTGGATGCGGCACCTGCCGCACTGGTCGGTGGGATGCTGTATTCAATGGGCGTTGCCTTTCAGTCGGATGATGCAATCAGGCTCGTACCGGTGATCACGCTGTTGACGGCAGCTTGGATTTTGATCGCCAGACTGATAGGACTCGGCAAACTGGTAAGGTTTATATCCTCGCCGGTTATGGGTGGATTTATCACCGGAATATGCTGTACGATTATCCTTATGCAGATACCTAAACTGTATGGCGGAGACTCGGGACGTGGCGAGCTGTATGAACTGATGATTCACATTTACAATACTATGGTGACTAACGTCCACATCCCTTCGCTGATTTTGGGGGCCGGAACAATTGCAGTCATAATGATCTCCAGAAAATTCATACCGGCCGTTCCGATGAGTGCGGTAATGATGTTCATCGGGGCAGGGATTACTTATGTGATGCACCTTGAGAGCTATGGAGTAAAGCTGCTGCCTTCGGTGCGTTCAGGGTTACCCTCGCTTGCGATACCGGATCTGTCGCTTCTGCATGGCAACGTCAGAACGATGATGCTGCAGACGTTGATTATTGCAATTGTAATCATCTCTGAGACATTGCTGGCTACGAATAATTTTGCACTCAAATACGATGACAGGATAGATAACAACAGGGAGATAATTGCGTATGCAGTCGGAAATCTTGCGGGGGCACTAGTCGGATGCTGTCCGGTAAACGGCAGTGTGTCGAGGAGCAACATTGCCGATCAATTTGGTGTAAAGTCTCAGGTGATGTCCATATCCGCGGCCGCTACGATGATGCTTATTCTGCTATTTGGAACGGGCTTCATCCACCTGCTGCCGGTTCCGGTGCTCACCGGCATCGTCATCTCGGCGCTGATCAGCAGCACAGAGTTCAGTCTCGCAGCTACGCTGCACAAGGTTGATAAGACCGAATGGAAGATTTTCTATGTCGTAATGTTCACCGTGCTGATCTTCGGGACCATCTACGGAGTGTTGGTCGGCATCATCATGTCGTTCGTCACAGTTATCATCAGGGCTTCAAATCCTCCTAGGAGCAGGCTTGGATATATTCAGGAAAAGGATCAGTTCTATCCGGTAGATAGAACTACCGGGACGAGGGAAATCAAAGGAGCATTGATATATAGATTTGGCGGAGCACTGTTCTTTGCAAATGCCAATACCATCAAGGAAGAGATAGATGACCTGGTTACCGATGATATTAAGGCTGTCATAATTGAGGCCAGCGGTATCACCAGCATTGATGTCACCGCAGTGGAGAGGTTAATGATCCTCTACAACAAGTACAAGGAGCGTGGTGTCAAGCTGTTCCTGACTGAGCATTCGGGTAACCTCAACGATCAGCTGCGTGCATTCGGTGCAGAGCAGATGTTTAAGGATTACGCGATAGTGCCACATATCTATCAGGCGTTAAAATCCGTAGGGATCACCAAACCGTATGAGCTCGGCGACTGCGAGGGAGATATATGTTACCTGCCTATAAGCGGCTCGGCGGGGAGCTCGCAGATTGCTGAATTCGAGTGGGCATATGGTGACCAGGCTGAAGCTCGTATGGAAGAGGTTGCAAATTCACTCGCTGATAAGCTGATTACGCTTGAGACGGTTGATGATGAGATGATTCGTGAGGTTGAACGCAACGCTCTTGGCAGTAACTGGAGTGAGATTGATGAGGAAAAGTTCCTCGATTTCCTGGAATTTCAGTTAGCTCATCTGTTGGAATTGGGCAAAATTGACCCCGATAAGTTCCAGCGCGTGCGCGAAAAAATACTGCTGTATCATGCTAAGCTCGATTCGCAGATTAACGACAGAAACTCAGATGAGTTGGATAAGATCATCAAGACGAGAATGGTTCGTGAGGAGCAGTTTAAGAGCAGGTTCCCGGCGGCGTATCACGCATTCGCTGAGGAACGGGCAAGGCACAGGGAAATTCTTAAAAACAAGTATCCTGAGATTTTGGAGAGAATCAAGAGACTTCGTGCGGAGGGCCCGGATGCATCGCAGCCGCGTGAGAAGCCGGAACAGGACAAGAGCTCGTTCCCGGTTCTTCACGAGCTGGAACAGTTTGTTGACGGGGTCAAGGATTATTTTCACCTCAAGAACTAGCTTAAAAATTGCATTGCAGTATTTATAGAGGCTATAATTATCATGTAGCTTAAGAAAGGCAGGATATGAGACTTTATGTTCTTAGACATGGTCAGACACAGCTGAACAGTGAGCGTAGATTGCAGGGGCATATGCAGACTGAACTCAATGATGTCGGTATAGCGCAGGCTGAGATGGTTGCCTCGATACTGAATGACAATGGTATAAAGTTCGATAGGATATATAGCAGTCCACTCGAGAGGGCGATTAGGACAGGTGAAATTGCAACAGGCGTCTCAAGAGAAAGCTTCGTCATAGACCATAATCTGACTGAGATTGATTTTGGTATCAACGAAGGTCGCAAGTACGATGAACTGCAGGGTGCATCAGGCAACATCTTTCTATCGCCGGAGACATATCTGCCTCCTGAAGGGGGTGAATCACTCGAGTCGCTGCTTAACCGCATGAAGCATTTTCTGGAGAGGATGCGCGATGAAGAGTGTGAAGGCAATGTGCTGGCAGTTTCACACGGAACTGCGATCCACATGATTCTGTTATACCTTAGAGGTATGTCATTGAGCGAGCTCTGGACTGAGCACGTCGGGAATTGCAATGTGACGGTGATTGACATTGATGGCCGGGAGATGAAGATAAGAGATGATCTGCAGATAGCGACTGACAGCTGTATCAAATAACAATTGTCAGGATATGCCGCGGCAGTTTGGACAATCTGCGGCGATGATATAGTTAAAATTTGTATTATATATAAATCATATGCAGAAGGGAGTAAGACATGAGAGCAGTAATTGACGTTGGCGGAGGCACCAGGGACATCTTCGGAGCCGGAGTATTCGATTATTTCCTTGAGCACGAAGTGACATTTGACAGATGCTACGGAGTGTCGGCGGGGGGTGCCAATATCGCATCGTTTATTGCCGGACAGCAGTTCAGAAACTATGAGTTTTATACTGAGTATGCGATGCGCAAGGAGTACATGAGCTTTGATAATTTCATCAAGACCGGCTCGTATGTAGACCTCGATTATGTCTATGGAACTCTATCAAACAGCTATGGCGAGTATCCGTTAGACTACGAGGCTTTTAAGGAGAATCCCGCAGAGTTTATACTGGTGGCTACAGAGGCTAAGACCGGAGAAACGAAGTACTTCACGAAGGATGATATAAGCAAGAATAACTATGCGCCGCTCAACGCTTCAAGCTGTGTGCCTGTAGTTAACAAGCCATACGAGATAAATGACGTTGAATATTTTGACGGCGGGTTGGCTGATCCCATTCCATATAAGAAAGCGTTAGAGGACGGCTGCGATGAATTTGTAATCATTCTCACCAGACCTAGGAACGGACGTCGTGATAATGCCAAGGACAAGAGAATAGCACAGGTGCTGGCGAGACAGTATCCGAAGGCGGCAGAGCTGTTGGAAAACAGAGCAGAGCTATACAATGAACAGCTGGATGCGGTCAATTTACTTGAGGCTCAGGGCAAGGCGACGATTATCGCTCCTGATAGCATCGGTAAGCTCAAGACTCTGACCAAGGATCTTGATATGCTCAAGAATCTTTATAGAAAGGGACTTGTGGCTGCTAAATACGCAGGGCTGGACAGCTAGAGCATTGTGTCTGTTCCTGTAGAACTAAACTATACCATGAATTGGGATGCGGCCTCGCTTGTTTACTAAGGGCAGCTGTATGAAGGCATTGCCAATCGAAGCAAGGTGCATATGTAAAACAAAGCTGCGATACAACGAAAATAGACCGGAGCCAATCGGTTCCGGTCTGTTTTCGTTGATGTGCGTTTAATTTCATTTGATGTCGGTATTGTTATTTTCTACTGTTCGATTGTGTTCATAAATCTGCGCAGCAGCCTAAACAGCGTGGCAGCCTCGTCATCCGTCAGGCTTACGCAAGCGCGAATCTCCTGCGGTACAGACAGTGCCTCTTCGCGAAGAGCCATTCCCTTGTCTGTAACCTTGATGATGAGATTGCGTTCATCCTTTACAGAACGAGTTCTGGTGAGATATCCCTTAGATTCAAGCTTCTTGAGCAGTGGAGTCAGCGTTCCGGAATCCAGAAAGAGCTTGTCTCCAAGCTCCTTAACACTGAGTTCTCGGAATTCCCAGAGCACCATCATTGTGATGTACTGGGTATATGTAAGATCCAGCTTGCTTAGGAATGGCTTGTATCTGCGAGTGATCTCCTTTGAGCACGCATACAGCGGAAAGCATAGCTGTTTATCTAGCTTCAGGTTGTCATATTTGTCCATCAGTCTTCCTCCTAATTGTTCAGACACGGTATACAACATACTCTCTCAGAATATCTTGTTGTATACAATTAAATTTAGTTTATATTAGTTGCGTTAAAGTGTCAATAATTATTTATGCAAACATTCAAAAAAACAGTCATTTTCTTTTGTTGTCTTAACGAAGCATTGTGTTAGAATATTAAGGATGGGAGTAGAGAGATGAGCGAAGTGATGAAAATTGCCCGCAAGCTCGTGAAGCAGGGGTATCTTGAACACGATGAATATGCAAGGCTACTCGCAAACAGGAACGATAAAGTACGTGAGTATCTCCGCAGCACCGCGCAGGAAATTGCGATTGAAAACTATGGTCATGATATATTTCTCAGAGGCATCATCGAGTTTACAAATACATGCAGAAATGATTGTTATTACTGTGGCATTAGGAAGAGCAACGGTAAGGTTGACAGATACAGGTTGAACCCGGATCGGATTTTACACTGCTGTGAGATTGGTTACCGCATTGGCCTTCGCACATTTGTGCTTCAGGGGGGAGAGGATCCATATTTTACGGATGACCGCATGTGCGAGCTTATTAGAGGAATAAAATCAAAATACCCGGATTGCGCTATCACGCTTTCGATAGGAGAGAAGGAAAGAGAGAGCTACGAGCGTTACTTTGAAGCAGGTGCAGATAGGTTCCTACTCAGACATGAGACCGCAGATGCTGATCACTACAGCAAATTGCATCCCGAAACACTGTCGTTGGAGCATCGTATGAAATGTCTAAATACGCTCAAGGATATCGGCTACCAGATAGGAGCCGGTTTTATGGTCGGATCACCCGGACAGACCTATGATACTGTGGCAAGTGACTTCGAGTATCTTCACAGTCTCAATCCGCATATGATAGGAATTGGGCCGTTTATTCACCACGATGATACGCCTTTTAGGGACGAGCCGGATGGGACAGTGGAGATGACACTATACTGTCTCAGCATATTGCGCATCATGTTTCCAAAGGTGCTCTTACCGGCTACAACAGCGCTCGGCACTATAGATGAGAAAGGCAGGGAGAAGGGCGTGCTCGCGGGGGCAAACGTAATCATGCCAAGCCTTTCGCCGGATGATATTAGGGGGAAATACCTGATCTATGATGGCAAAGCAGGAGTCGATGATGAGGCGGAGGCAGGACGTAAGCTGCTCGATGTCAAACTCGCCAAGATAGGATACAGAACCGTTACAGAGCGTGGAGATTACAAGGGGTGGAATAGGACGCAGAATTCAATTCGGAGTTGATCGGTAATCAGTTCACGAATTGTTTCTATAGATAGTTATATTCATAGACACAGATTTATTCATTTTGGAGGTGCTTGATGGATAAAGAAACACGTCCGTATATCGCTTGGGATATCGTACAGGATTTTATGGTCAAGGCGTTTATTCAGCTTGGAGTTCCCGAAGCTGATGCTGCTATCTGTGCGGATGTCCTCATGGAGAGTGACAGAAGAGGTATCGAGAGCCACGGGGTCAATAGATTTAAGCCGATCTATGTAGATCGTATCAACAAAGGGATACTCAACCCTGTCACCAAGGTAGATATCATCAGAGAGTCTCCAACTACTGCTGTGCTGGATGCTAATGACGGCATAGGTATGGTAGCCGGCAAGATGGCAATGGATATGGCTGTCGAGAAGGCCGGGAAATACGGCACTGCGTGCGTTGCTGTTAGAAACTCCTCGCATTATGGAATTGCAGGCTATTGGTCATCGATGGCTACAGATGTGGGAATGATCGGAATTACCGGAACCAATGCCAGACCATCCATCGCACCGACCTTCGGCGTCGAAAATATGCTGGGAACCAACCCGCTGACAATCGGAATTCCGACAGACGAGGGAAATCCGTTTCTCATCGACTGTGCGACTTCAATTACGCAGAGAGGTAAGTTGGAATTCTATGAACGCACAGGTAAGGATACACCGGCAGGAATGGTAATCGGTAGAGACGGATCTGCATTGACAGATACGTCGTATATTCTCAAGGCTCTAAATTCCGGAGAGGCTGCCCTCGCCCCGCTTGGGGGAATCGGTGAGGAAATGGGCGGATATAAGGGCTACAGCTACGCGACAGCGGTTGAGCTGCTGTCGGCAGCTCTATCCGGAGGACTCTTCCTCAAGAATCTGACTTGCTTCAATGAGAATGGCGAGCTCAGACCATATCATCTTGGCCATTTCTTCATTGTCATCGACCCGGAGGCGATGACAGGCAGAGAAGTCTGCGAAAAGACTGCCGGAGACATTTTGAGAGCGCTCAGAGCTTCGCAGAAGGCTCCCGGTGAGGAAAGAATCTATACTGCAGGTGAGAAGGAATGGGATATCAAAGAATTCCGCAAAGACAAAGGTGTTCCGATGGGAGAAGCTGTACAGCGCGAGTTTATCGAGGTTCGTGACTCGCTCGGCATTAATTTTAAATTCCCGTTTGAATAGAGATATTTGAAAAGTTGTTGAAGAAAGGTAAAAGGAGGCTGGATGATTAGGTTAGCTATTAACGGATTCGGTCGTATCGGCAGACTTGCATTCAGACGCGTAATGGAGACGGATGGCTTTAAGGTTGTCGCGATAAACGATTTGACCTCGCCCTCTATGCTCGCTTATCTGCTGAAGTATGACAGCGTGCAGGGCTCGTACCTAGGTCACACTGTTGAGCACGATGAGGAGTCGATTACTGTCGACGGCAAAAGGATAACCATTTACAAGGAAGCGGATGCTCACAGGCTTCCCTGGGAGGAGCTCAATATCGACGTTGTGCTCGAGTGCACCGGATTATACACTTCCAAGGAGAAGTCGCAGGCCCACATCGACGCAGGCGCCAAAAAGGTTCTGATCTCTGCACCGGCAGGCAATGATCTCAAGACTGTCGTTTACGGAGTCAACCACGAGACTCTGACAGCGGATGACAAGATTGTTTCGGGAGCATCCTGCACTACTAACTGTCTGGCGCCTATGGCAAAGGCACTTGCCGGCTATAGAGAGCTGCGTACAGGCTTCATGACCACCATTCATGCATACACCGGTAATCAGAAGCTGCTCGATGCCCCTGACAAGAGCTTGAAGTACAGGCGGTCAAGAGCTGCTGCCATCAACATCGTTCCTACTAGTACAGGAGCGGCACAGGCAATCGGTAACGTAATCCCAGAGCTCGCCGGCAAGCTAATTGGATCGGCACAGAGAGTTCCGGTTGCAACAGGCTCAATCACCATCCTGGATGCAACCCTTAAGGATGAGACCGATTCCGTAAGTGTAGATGGAATCAATGCAGCGATGAGGGCAGCACAGGATCAGTCGTTTGGATACAATGAGGATGAGATTGTTTCGGCTGACGTGATCGGTATGAGCTGGGGTTCTCTGTTTGATGCAACTCAGACACTCGCTCAGAAGTGCGGAACTCATATCTATGAGGTCAGAGTAGTGGCTTGGTATGATAATGAGATGAGCTATGTGAGCCAGCTGATCAGAACTATCGCATATATGGCAAGGCTGGAATAGATGCAGTAACTATCAAGCCATACGGTATCGATACCTGACGATATTGACCGTAAACAGCAAAGGTAAATATGGATAATAGATTAGTTTAAGGAGATTATTTGACTATGGAAGTAAAGGAAGCAAGGCAATATGTCGTAGACAGATTGGAGTATGCATTTAAGCCTGATTCAATCGCTGTGATTGGGGCAAGCCGCAACGAGACTAAAGTTGGTTTCAAGGTGATTCAAGGGCTCAGAAAGTGCGGATACGAAGGCGAGCTATATCCTATCAACATCAAGGCAACTGAGGTTGCAGGAATCCCTGCTTACAAAAATATCAATGATGTTCCTGAAGATGTAGATTTAGCGTTTATATCGCTGCCGGCAACGGGTGTATTTGATGCACTTAAGGATTGTGTCGAGAAAAAAGTCAAGATTGCGGTAGTGTCATCATCCGGATTTAAGGAGGTTGGAAACGGGGATTTGCAGAATGAGATTACTGACTTCTGCCGCGAACACGAGTTGCCGCTGATTGGCCCTAATCTTGTAGGAATAGGAACTCCATATCACGATTTCAACTGTGGATTTATTCCATATCTTCCCAATAAGGGTCCTGTAGCACTTATCTCACAGTCGGGATCCAATCTTCTCGCAGCACTTGGAGCTTCGCAGCTGGATCATTTCGGCATCAGCATGTTCGTAGGACTTGGCAACAAGGCAGACGTCGACTTCTGTGAGATGATTAAGTATGCAGATAATGAACCTAACACCAAGTGCATAGCCGTTTACATAGAGGCGCTGGACAGCCCCGAAGCTTTCAAAAAAGCCTGCCTGGAGTGTGAGAAACCAATAACTGCTGTCAAGGTCGGAGCTTCTAAGATTGGAGTTAAGGCTGCATTTGCACACACCGCATCTGAAAATAGGGGCCATTCAAATGCAGAGTACGATCAGTTGTTTGAAGAGTCCGGAGTTCTACGTGAGAACACCTGGCAGGAATTCCTAGATACTTCTCTTGCGCTTGGAAACTGCCCTCCTTTGAGAGGCGACAATGTTGTGATTATAACTAATGGAGGAGGCGCCGGGCTTCTTGCTGCAGACCATTTTGAGAGACTGGGGATGCCGATCAAGGAGCTTAAAGAGATTTCACCGGAGCTGCGCGATAATATCAGAAGCTACATGCCGGCGTTCGGATCGCCACTCAACCCTGTTGATATCAGCGGAACTGCTACTTCTGATATGTATGGCGGCGCGCTCAAGACTGCATACAGGGATGAGAATGTGGATGGAATCATGATTTCAGTCTGCCCGACAGCTGTAACGGACGTCGAGGCAATTACAGAGACCGTAATTAATATTTACAGGCAGTACAAGAATCTTGGAAAGCCTTTTATCATGGAGTGCCAGGGTGGAAATGAGTGCAGAAATGCTATCATGAAGCTGAGAGACAGCGGTATTCCTGCCTACTCAACACCTGAGCAGGCTGTAAATGCAATGGTTGCACTCAGGAGATATAGTCATATCATGAACAAGAAGGAACAGCTGATTAAGAATATTTAATCAAAAGGCATCATCGTTATTGCGTAAATTGAGATGGGCGATGCAGAGATGCGGATAACACCCCTGCATCACCTTTAAAAGGGATGAGTATGAACGGAGACAAACTATTCAGGCTGCTGATGATATTGTGCCTGGCAATGGGCATCATGGGATTAACTGTGGGGAAATTTATTCTTGGCGGTATTTTTATCGGTCTCGCCGTTGCTGTATGGCTGACGACTGGCGGCAAGCACTACAATGATCGTAACATATATGACAAAATCGTTGAGGATAGCGAGGCAATCACTATCGAGCACATATACGAACGACTTAAGAATCTCGATACATGCCTAGGACGACCTTGGATGGGTCACAATACTTTCACCAAGGATGCGGCAATTAACTTTGGACCTAGCCCTTTCAAGGATTTCATCACGATATATAAGGATAAGAAAAACATCATAATTAAGAGCAGTACAGAGCTTGAGCACTTGGTGCGAGACAAAGCGAGCGAAGCTTATTTTAAAGAGCTCCTCGACACCAAGAGTATGAAGGTCACGCCTGAAGCATACTCTAATTTTGCAAGCTGGAAGCTGATGACTACCGTTCTGGTGGACGATCTGACCGAGATCGTTAAGGCTCTCAAGGAGAGTGGAGAGGTTAAGAGTGGAGAGCTCGGCAAATTCAAATTTTACTACGCCAACAGCATAGACTGCCTGTACAAGGATGAGGATGACAACGTATACACTTACGTTAGAACTCAGAATGATCCACTGAATGTCAAGATTTATGACATACCGGACGGGGACGATGCTATAGAGGAATCCGGCGAGGTGCTGGCAGAGGTAACCGGATCCGCCAAGGATGAGAAGAGCGGATTCAAGTTCTACATGTCCGGCGAGGAGTACGGCACGCTGTACCGCGATTCTGACAGCGGCAGCGATTCATACTATATAGACACAAATGATGGTCGCGTTCACGTGGAAGGTTTTCGTGCTGTTCGCAAAGCTAACCTCAGCTGTAACTATATCATTACGATAGATGGAGTTCGCAAAGCGGTAATTGCGGGTAATGCGAGGATTGTTTTTGAAGGAAACAATCTCACAGAGAATAGCTTAATTTGTAGCCTGGATAACGATTTTTTGCTATTGTATATGGCAATTCAGGAGTTCATAATGACCAAGAACAAGTGGCTGAAGTAGCCTGATGAAATAGGTTCGATTGATTTTACTGCTTCCAAAATGTATAATAGCTGTGTATATTTAATACCGCGTAAGCGGTTCAATAAATAAGGAGGCTTTGATGAAGAGAATCCTTGTGCCGGTTGATGGTTCACCTAGGAGTTTAATAGCGCTGGAACAGCTAAAAAATACCTTCTCGCCTAAGGCGTTTGAGGTTGTGCTTGTTATGGTGCGTGAGAATACTGGATATGCGCTCACAATGGCTGAAGAGGCGGAGATTCGCGAGGAGCTCGACAAGAGGCTCACATCTATTGCCAAAACAATCGATAACTATAAAGTTATAACCAGATCTGCAATAGGAAGGGCCGGAGCTAGAGTTATAGAGGCGGCCAAGGAATGTGGTGTAGAGATGATTGTCATGACCAAATCCACCAAGCCGGGATCCGGCAGCAGTATAGGTCTTACTGCATCATATATTATACGCCACGCTCAGTGTGATGTGATGATTGTTAAGGAGACTGAGAGCAAGAAGGTCGAAGGCTATAGGGGCGCTGTATTTAAGAGAGCTAAGGGCACAGTTGCACTTCGTGGGCAGCTGAGCCTAAAGCAGAGTGAGTGCCTAATTCCGAGTGTCAAGGGTGATGTAATCTACAACATCGAAGTTAAAAGAGGTAGAGTTAGATTCATACACAGGTCGTTCAACGGTGTGACAAAGGAGTGGGATTTGCCGCCAAGTAACGGACAGCGGGAAATCTATGAGATTGAAGCCGGGGAGAAGGTTGCTATTCATGTCAACGCAACCGGTGTTGGCAAGATGGCTGACAGAATCAGAATTCTCAATCGAAACATGAAGACTGAGGCGGTATTCAGCTACGAGATTACAGCCGATAAGGGTGATGCGGCTTCCGATGCGGATAATAAGGCTGCACAAGCTAGTGTAAATATGACGACGAAGAATGATAATTCAACGGTGATGAGCGATAACACTGAGCCGGAAAATGACGATGTGCAGAAAGTAGATGAAGCTGCGACGGCGGATACCGATACAGTCACAGATTCACACGAAACTGTTGATTTTAATGAGACTCATGAGGACAGCGAAGCTGATATGTAATCAGAGAGCACGTTGACACAGATAGGACTATTTGATATTCTATAACGAGTAATTAGGAGGATAACACGATGAGCAGAATCAAGACAATTTCAACCAGAAACATGGCTAAGACAACCCTTTCCGGCGGATGTGGTGAGTGCCAGACATCCTGCCAGTCCGCGAGCAAGACTTCATGCAGCGTTGCTAATCAACACTGCGAGCAGGCTAAGAACAACCGGTAATTGAAGGTGCTGCTGATGGCAGCGCTTTTTTATTGCCGCTCTGTGTTAAGTCCGCTTAACACAGATGAACAAAATATATAAGGTATGGTGACAGGAATACATGATACATCAGTATAAACTAAACGGATATAACATTATAATGGACGTAAACAGCGGAGCCGTGCATTCTGTAGACGATGTGGCTTATGACATTATCGATCTCTATGATGAGGGAAAGTCAAGAGCTGAGATTACGAATGAGATTAGAAACAAGTACGAGGACATTTCAGCGAGTGATATAGATGAGACATTGGCGGATATCGAGACACTGAAGGAAGAAAAACTGCTTTTTTCAGAGGATCCCTTTGAAGATATTGCAGGGAAGCTCAAGGCGAAACAGTCGGTACTCAAGGCTATATGCCTTCACGTCGCTCACGGCTGCAATATGGACTGCAAATACTGCTTTGCAGGTAAGGGAGAATACAGCGGCAAGGCAGGAATCATGTCTCTTGAGGTGGGAAAACAGGCGCTGGATTTTTTGGTTGAGAATTCGGGTGCTCGCAAGAATCTCGAAGTGGATTTCTTTGGCGGTGAGCCGTTACTCAACTGGGATGTCTGCAAGGAGCTTGTTGCTTACGGCAGAGAGCTGGAGAAGAAGCACAACAAGCACTTCAACTTTACTCTCACGACAAATGGCGTGCTGATTGATGACGATGTTATAGAGTTTGTCGATAAGGAATGCAGCAATGTCGTGCTCAGTATGGACGGCCGTAGACAGACTCATGATTTCATGCGCACTAGCAAGGATGGTAAGGGCACTTACGACAGAATAGTTGAGAAGTTCAAGAAGCTTGCAGATGCGAGGGGTCAGAAACAGTATTATATGCGTGGTACATATACAGCTTACAACAAGGATTTTGCAGCTGACGTTCTCGCTATGGCTGACCTCGGATTCAAGGAGACCAGCATTGAACCGGTAGTGGGCGATTCGAACACGGATTATGCTCTTCACGATGAAGACCTGCCAATGCTCAAGGAGCAGTATGAGAAGCTCGCAAGCGAGATGCTTGAGCGCGAGAAGCGAGACGAAGGCTTCAATTTCTATCACTATACAGTTGATCTGACCGGTGGCCCGTGCATCTATAAGCGCGTCAGCGGATGCGGTGTAGGAACTGAATATCTGGCAGTAACACCCGCAGGAGATTTGTATCCGTGCCATCAGTTTGTAGGCGACGACGATTTCAAGGTAGGAAATGTGTACGACGGTATCATCAATGGTGATGTTATTGACGGCTTCAGAAATAACAATAACGTTTACACACGTGATAAATGTCGTGGCTGCTTCGCCAAGCTCTACTGCTCGGGAGGTTGCGCAGCGAACAACTATCATGCAAATGGCGATATCAACAAGGTGTATGATTTCGGATGTGAGCTGCACAAAAAAAGAATCGAGTGCGCACTCATGCTCAAGGTCGCGGAGGAGGAGCTCGGAATTGAGAGATTGCCGGGCGCTAGCGCTGTGATTTCATACTGATCCTTCATTGTAAAGCCTGTGCAGTGATTTATAATGGTTAAATTCATGAAACCAACACCGGCACAATCCATAAGCTTGTATAAAATCATTAAATAACAAATGTGATATGGTATAATTAATTCGGACATTTTGAGACTAAAGAGAAATATTACATATCGCGAGCATGATTATTAAATAATCTGTAACAAAAAGGGTAATGGATAAGGAGATATATAGTAATGAATAAAGTAATTCTGGCGACACAGAACAAAGGGAAAATTGACGAAATGCGTGAGATATTCTCGAAGTTCGGGATGGATGTAGTATCACGCGATGAGATGGGGCTTCCCAAGGACGATATTGAGGAGACCGGCACCACTTTTGAAGAAAACTCATATATCAAAGCCTCTACAATCGCCAAGCAGTGCGACGGAATAGTAGTTGCAGATGATAGCGGAATTGCCGTCGACTGCATCGGCGGAAATCCGGGAGTGTATTCCGCAAGATTTGCAGGAGAAGGTTGCACTCCTCACGATAATAACGTAAAGTTACTTCAGCTGATGGATGGAATCCCTGCAGATGAGAGAGGCGCTAAATTTGTCTCCGTCATCACACTCATCTACCCGGACGGCAAGAAGCTCGTGGCTCGAGGTGAGTGTGAGGGCTCTATTGCTGAGGAAATACGTGGAGACCATGGCTTTGGCTATGATCCGTTATTCATCCCTAAAGGTTATGATAAGACTTTTGGAGAGCTTTCTGTTGAGCTCAAGAACAAGATAAGCCACAGAGCTAAGTCTCTTCACAAGCTAGAGGAATTAATTCGTGAGCAAAGAGATAAATAATGCTTCAAATTTAAATACGGAGAATATTGGAGAGGGTGAGAATGAAAAGGTCCGTCTTACCAAGGACAATCTGGTTAGAATCGGCTTTCACATTTTTCGGCAGTTTGACGACCAGTATTATGCCGGCTTCGCTGCGCAGATTGCATATTTCTTTTTCATGGCCAGCGTTCCGACGCTCATCGTGCTGTCGCAGCTGCTGGGCGTCTTTGATTTGTCTCTGGATATCATCAAAAACTGGCTGGACCACAATGTCGATTCTACGTTGAGCAGCTTCGTCATGGGACTGTTTTCGGCTTCTTCGGTCAGACTCGGCAACTTTGTGCTGATTTTCCTGGCACTTTGGGCGGCTTCGGCCTTGGAATTCTCGCTTTCCAGATTGACCAGTTATACGTTAACCGACGGTGCATATAAATTCAACTTTTTCAAGGAGAGGATTAAAGCGGTTCCGACGGCAGCTCTTACGATATTTGCCGTCGCTTTTACACTTGTCGTATTTGTATACGGTGAAGAGATATTCTCCAAGCTGTTCAAAGGCAGCATCTTTTCGCAGGTGTTGCTCGGACTTAGACTACCAATCGTAGCCGGGTCATTTTTCGCTATGATTACGCTGAATTATTATATCTTACCGCTCGTGAGGGTTCCGCTGCGTGCGATACTGCCCGGAGCCGTATTCTCTTCACTCGGAATTCTGATCGCGACGAGCATTTACGCGTATTATATCGGATATGCTACCAATTACGATATCCTGTATGGCGCATTCTCATCCATTGTCGCTCTGATGCTGTGGTTCTATATTATTTCATGGATTCTCTGCATAGGTATGATGTTTAACAAGGCTTGGGATGAAGTCATGGAACGCGACAGGCTCAGTCACGACAGGATGATCGAGTATATTGAAAAACAGTCTAATTTGTTAGGTGAAGATCTATATAAGAAATACTTTATTACGGGAGATGACGACTACGGTACCGAGACTCTTGCAGTTAAGATGAGCCGCAAATTCGTCAAGGGTTACGAGGAAGAGCTCCGTAAGGAGAAACAGAAGAAGGCACGCCGCCATCTATAGCGAGGGAATACATGAAAGAAACTAACGTAAATAGCGAAAGAATTGATAGGAAAAAGCTTGTATTTATCTTAAATCCGCGTGCAGGCACTATGCAGGCCAATAAGTATATGGTAGATATTCTTCAGACCTTTTCTGATGCCGGATTCATAACAAGTGTGCTGATTACTGCGAAGTCCGGAGATGCGCGTGAGTTTGCTGTCCGGTACGCGAATGACTGTGATGTCATGGCCTGTGCCGGAGGAGACGGAACATTCAACGAGATGATCGATGGTGTTATTTCATCCGGGGCTAAGTGCAGGATAGGTTATATACCGGCAGGAAGTACCAACGATTTCGGTGCGAGCATCGGTCTGTCCAAAAACATCATTGAGGCTGCAAATTCCATTGCAAACGGCGAGGCTATTACGCTTGATGTTGGTTCGTTTAACGGACGATTCTTCTCGTATGTCGCTTCCTTCGGAGCATTTACGAGTACGGCATATTCAGTGCCGCAGAACCTCAAAAATATTCTGGGACATACCGCATATGTAATGCAAGGGATCAAGGATATCGTCAATATCAAGTCACATCATGTCAAAGTCATCACCGATGAAGGCATGGCAAGTGAGAGAGTTATCGAGGAAAATTTGATCTTTGGTGCAGTATGTAATTCGACTTCAGTCGGAGGTATGATTAAGCTCGACTCCTTCAAGGTTGACATGAATGATGGCTTGATGGAGATCTTGCTGATCAAGTCACCCAGGAACCTGCTGGATCTGAATTCTATTGCCAGATCTATTCTGGCAAACGATCTGGACACTAAAGACATTGCCTTTTACAGTGCCAAGACGGTAAGGTTTGAGATGAGCGAAGCTATTCCTTGGACCTTGGATGGGGAGTATGAGCCCGGCGCAAGTGTAATCAATATCGATACCGTTTGCGATGCTATCGATATACTCGTTTAGCATACATTGGCGGGGATAGCGAGTTTAGTCCGGCGCAGCAATTATCAAGTAACGCTTAAAAACATACTTGATATTCAATCAAATAAGAGAAATCAGAAATCCGGCAATGATGCTTCGCATCCTGCCGGATTATGTCATATGTTTAATGATACGCCATCTCGGTGTTTCGCTGCTTTGCAAATATAGAAATTCAACCGAGCTATGTCGATCAAACCATAGGCGCAGCTTATACCTTATAGCTCGCGAACCTTTAGGATGCCCTCGCCTGCAAGCTCACCGGCTGCATCAGCAGCAACGAGAGCGATTGCAGCACCGTATTCAGTGCGGCTCCTGCCAACGCATACATCCGCAACATCTCCGTAAGCAGCCTTGATAGCAGCCTCGATATCGATCTCGCCCTTGTACAGAACGCATACCTTTTTGAAGCCGGCCTTACCTGCAAGCTCAACGCCTGGGAAGTTAACAGAGTTCTTGATGGTTCCTTCCTCGAGGTAAGCCATAAGCTCATCAACAGCCATAGAAGCACAGTTTTCTTCAGCCTCTGCTGTGGAAGCTCCGAGGTGTGGTGTGGTGATTACGCCGGCCTTACCTACAAGCTCCTCGTTAGGAACATCTGTGAGGTACTTTCTGATCTTACCGGATTCAATTCCAGCCAGAATATCTGCGTTTACGGCCAGATCAGGTCTGGCAAAGTTGAGAATGATTACTCCTTCCTTCATGTTGGCGATGAGATCCTTATTGATCATGCCCTTAGTCTCCGGAAGTGAAGGAACGTGGATAGAAATGTAGTCGCAAACTTTAACCATTTCAGCTACATCATCATACATCTCGCATGGAGCACTGAGAATAGGATGAACGACTACAGAATTACCAACGATGTTCATACCGAGTGCGTGTGCTGCGTTTGCAACCTTTGCACCGATTGCACCGAGGCCGATAATTCCGAGTGTCTTGCCGGAAATCTCTGTACCGGCGAACTGTTTTTTGCCCTTTTCAACCTGTCCGGCAACATCGCCCTCGAGGGTATTTGCCCAAGCGACTCCCTCGTACATATTTCTAGCTCCCATGATCATTGCTGAGATAACCAGCTCCTTAACCGCGTTGGAATTCGCTCCGGGTGCGTTGAATACAACGATGCCGTCCTCTGCACATCTGTCCAGAGGAATGTTGTTGACGCCGGCGCCGGCTCTTCCTATAGCCATAAGGTTGTCGGAGAAATCCATCTCGTGCATCTTGTAGCTGCGAACAACGATCCCGTTTGCCTTGTCTATATCTTCTGTCAACTCATACTTATCAGTGAGTCTGCCGAGCCCTGCCTCGGAGATGTTGTTGAGCGTACCGATATAAAATTTGTCCATTCTTAAGTACCTCCTCTTGCCACCCGTTCGGGAACGGTGTGGTCATAATGCTGAAAAACAAATCAATCTCAATAGTTCATTTATCGTGCACAGTTACGGCGTGAACAGTGCCGCAAGTGTTGAAAAATGCGCTATTTACGTAATCAAGTATAGCATTATTATTCTTTACATTCAATGTTGAAAGTGCTACAATTCTCGTGTAAGTTTGAAACAAATTTGGAGGTATTTAGATGGCTACAAATGAACGCGTATTCAACTTTTCTGCAGGTCCTTCGACTCTCCCTGTTGAGGTACTGGAAAAGGCTGCTGCTGAGATGTTGAACTATGAGGGAACCGGTGAGTCTGTAATGGAGATGAGCCACAGATCCGCAGAATTCCAGCAGATTATCGACGATGCTGAGAAGAATCTGAGAGAGCTTATGAACATTCCTGATGATTATTATGTTCTGTTCCTTCAGGGTGGTGGAACTCTACAGTTCTCGATGGTACCGATTAACCTGATGACAGGAAGAGGGAAGGCTGATTACCTTGTAACCGGCAACTGGGCTAAGAAGGCTTATGAAGAGGCTACTAAGTTTGGTGATGTTAAGGTTGTTGCAAGCTCTGAGGATGATCTGTATTCATACATCCCTAAGATTACACCTGAGGATATCAGACCCGATGTAGACTACGTATACGTATGCTACAACAACACTATTTACGGAACACACTGCAACGAGATTCCTAACGTAGGAGATCACATGCTTGTTGCGGATATGTCTTCGTGCATTTTATCTGAAGAGATTGATGTAACCAAATTCGGTCTCATCTATGCAGGTGCTCAGAAGAATGTTGCTCCGGCTGGTGTTACAATCGTTATAGTAAGAAAGGATATCGTAGGACACGCTCCAGCGAATACTCCGATCTATCTCGATTATGCAACACACGCTAAGAAGGGTTCGATGTACAACACTCCACCTTGCTATCCAATCTATGTAGCAGGCGAGGTGTTTAAGTATCTTCTTAGAAATGGCGGTGTCAAGGCAACTCACGAGAGAGACGTTGAGAAGGCAAAGATTCTCTATGATTATCTCGACAAGAGCAAGATGTTCAAGCCGTCCGTTGCTAAGGAGGACAGATCGCTAATGAATATCACGTTTGTAACCGGCGATGCAGACCTCGACAAAAAGTTCATTGCCGGCGCAAGGGAGGCGGGTATGATCAACCTTGCAGGTCACAGATCTGTCGGCGGAATGAGAGCAAGCATATATAACGCAATGCCTAAGGAAGGCGTTGAGACTCTCGTTGCTTACATGGAAAAGTTTGAGAATGAGAACAAATAACAGGATTATTAATTCAAAAAATATTAATAAAAGTCTTGTGAGAATTATGGTGGCCGTCTTGGCGATGATTTTGGTGTCGTCATTGATGGTCACCATCAATATTAATACAAGCTTTGCAGCATCTAAGAAAAAGGCAAAAGCCAAGACGAGCGATGTTACTGCTCCGGAGATACAGGCGCAGTCGGCGGTCGTCTTTTCGGCGTCTACAAATGAGGTGGTATTTTCATCTCATAGAGATAGAAAGCTTCCACCGGGGAGCACAGTGCAGCTGATGGTGGCTATGGTAGTCATCGATAATATGCACGATGATAAGGAATATAAGAACAGCGTCCAGATAACTGAAGATATGCACAGCGCCGGCACGACTTATCCCGTGGGTTCGAGCGTCAAGGTAGAGGATTTGATGTACACGATGCTCATGTCGGGAGATGCGGAGTCCGCCAAGGCATTGGCCACATATTCTGCAGGAACTGAGTCGAATTTTGTCGACCAGATGAATTCCAAGGCTCAACAGCTGGGGCTCGTCAATACCAGATATACAAATTCAACCGGTGCGTATAATACGGACCAGTTTTCCACAGCTGAAGATACTGCCAAGATTGCGAAAGCTGCATACCAGTACGGTGTGATTAAGCAGATGTCCGGCGAAGATCGTCACTCGGTAAAGGTCACAGACGGTAACGGGGATAAAACTATTGAAAATACTCATCCGTTCATGTCCGGCAGCTCTTCCTATAAGGGCTTTAAGGGAGGAAGCTATTCGAAGCTAAGCGAACCGGATTCTAAGGAGGTTTTCCTTGCCAGTGCCATTAGGAACGATATGAACCTGATTGTCGTGTTGTTTGATGAAGCTCCGGGTAAATCGACTACAGATGCGACCAAACTTCTCGACTATGGGTTCCAAAAGGCAACTCAAAAGGTGATAATCAAAAAGGATGTCAAGATCGGTAAGGTCAGGATTAAGCACGGTGCAAAGACCAGACTGGCGGCGTATACCTCGGGCAAGGGCTACGTATATATTCCGCCGGAGGGCAGTGATTCTCTTGTAAAGACGGAATCGGTTATTTTCGACAACGTGGAAGCTCCGCTAAAGGCAGGAGACAAGGTCGGTGAATACAGGATATACGTGGCTGATGAGCTAACCGGTACTGTTGATCTCGTCGTCAAGGAAGATGTCAGCCTTGGGTGGCTTCCATCGTATATATACATTTCAAATATGATGACTGTCATAATCTGCGTAATTCTGCTGATAATTGTGTTGCTGATTGTTCGCGCCGGGAATATAAAACGTCGTAGAAAGCACATGAGAGCGAGAAAGCACAAGGAGAAGATTCGCGAGATTGCCCGGCAGCGTCTGGAGATTGAGGAAGACAGAAAAAGGCGTAACTGGAATTACAAATAGACTATGTATATACTGGAGATTTTAGAAATATCGAGCAATGTTTAACATCGAAGAGGAACTGAAAAAGCTTCCGCTTTCACCGGGAGTCTATATGCATAAGGATAGCCTTGGTAACGTAATTTACGTTGGCAAGGCTATTAAGTTAAGGAATAGGGTTTCGCAATATTTTCACAAAAATTCGCAGCACACTCCAAAGGTGCTGGCGATGGTCGAGAATATTGCGGAGTTTGATTATATCACGTGCGCCACGGAGATGGAGGCACTCATCTTGGAGTGCAATCTCATCAAGAAATACATGCCTAAGTATAACATCCTGCTTAAGGACGGCAAGACGTATCCGTACATTGAGGTTACGGTAAGCGAAGAGTTCCCGCGTGTAGTCAGAACCCGAGAGGTGAAGAGAGACGGCAACAAATATTTCGGACCGTATTCGGATAGCGGAGCGGTAAGCAGGATAATTAAGCTGATTGACGAGATTTATCCCGTCAAGAAGTGCAAGACCAAGGAGTTCCCTGCAAATGTCCGTCCGTGCCTAAACTACTATATCGGTAAGTGCAAAGGTATCTGCATTAATGCCGCAGACAAATCCGAGTATGATGAGATGATAGAGAGCATACTCAAGATTTTGAATGGCAAGGATGCAAAGCTGATAAAAGACTTGAAGGGGAAAATGCTGGAGGCATCCGATAAGCTTGAATATGAAGAGGCGGCAAAGTACAGAGATTACATAAATGCTTTTAAGGCGCTTGGCGAGACACAGCGTGCCACTATGGCGAGTGATAGGGATGTGGATGTCCTGCTGCCGCTTGCTGCTCAGAATAGTCAGATAGTTGCGCAATACAAGGTGAGAGAGGGGAAGCTCCTCGGCAGGGAAATACACTATATGGATGAGGCGGATCCGGAGCTCGGGGGCTCCGGGAATGAATTGATTGAGGCGTTTATCAAGCAGTACTATACGGGAAGTGCAAAGCTGCCAAAGGAAATTTTGCTGACCGAGCATATTGATGAAGAGGACCTTGTCAAGGGACTTCTCGATAACACCAACGCCGAAAATGCCAAGGCAAAGAGTGATACGGCACACCGTACCAAGATTACAGTTCCTGAGCGCGGCGAGAAAAAGGCTATTCTCGATCTCGCAATCAGCGACTCTCTGCAGGTTGTCAAAGGGCTTGATGAAAGAGCTGAACGGGACGCGGAGAAGAGGGACAATCTGAGAAATGAGATAACCAAGCTTATTAAGCGCGCGTCAGATATTGAAGGCTCTGTCCCATACATAATAGAAGATGGAGATGATAGAGAGTATCGCATCGAAGCGTATGATATATCCAACATGAATGGGCTTGATACTGTAGGAGCAATGGTCGTGTATGAGGGAGCAAAGCCTGTCAGGAATGATTACAGGAAATTCAAGATAAAGAGTGCCGACGCAGAGGGTGATGACTACGCTTCACTGCAGGAGGTCATATATAGGAGGCTGAAGCGAGCTAAGGATAACGATGCGGGGTTCAACAGGTATCCGGACATATTTTTCATAGATGGAGGCCTCGGACAGGTGCATGCGGTACAAAATGTTGTCGCTGCATTTCGTATGTCGATACCGGTTGTCGGTCTTGCGAAGGATGACGTACACAGAACTAGAGCGATTATATTCGGTGATGGAACTGAGATTGAGCTCAGGGACGAGCCGATGCTGTATAGCTATTGCGGCAGAATACAGGAAGAGGTGCATAGGTTTGCAATAACCTTCCAGCGGGGCAGACGGACATCGAAGATGACAAAGTCTGCGCTTGAGGAAATACCGGGGATCGGTCCTGCCAGACGAAAAGAATTGCTCAGACATTTTAAAAATATCGAATCGATTAAGCGCGCAAGCTACGATGAGCTGCTGGAGTGCGATTCCATCAGCAGTAAGGCGGCTGAAAACATTCTTGAATACTTTGGCAAGAAATAGCGGAAATACATTGATAAATGAACATAATAATGTTATATTAACCTCACAGTGATAGAGAAAAGGAGAGTAACCATGTCTCAGGAAGAACGCAACATGATTGAAGAGGAAGAGGATATTATCACTCTTGAGTTTGATGACGGAACTGCAGTTGATTGTGATGTTTTAGGAACATTCGAGGCCGATTCGAAGGAGTATATAGCACTTGCACCAATCGACGGTACAGACGACGTGTACATCTACGGCTACAAGGATATAGATCCTGAAACATTTGATATCGTTGACATCGATGACGAGGATGAATTCAACAACGCAGTAAAGGCTTTCGAAGCAGCAATGTCTGAGGTAGATGAATAGTATATGCTGCTATAGATTAGATATTGTTTACCGCGCTGAGTGCTTCGGCGCGGTTTTACTGTGATTATTTAATGTTTACAAGGTGCGGATATTATTGTATAATGTCACCTGTCTATTTGAATTATTGATTAAATGAGCGGATGTGGCGGAATTGGCAGACGCGCACGGTTCAGGTCCGTGTGACCACCAGTCATGAGGGTTCGAGTCCCTCCATCCGCACCAGGCTACCCTTGCTCAGGCAAGGGTTCTTTTTTCAAGGAGAAGGATATGGACAACAGAGCTATAGGGTTCTTTGATTCGGGATTAGGCGGACTGACTAGCATACCTGTTCTCAAGAAAACTCTTCCAAATGAAAAAGTCTTGTATTTTGGAGATACTGCGAGGACACCATACGGATCCAAGTCGCCGGAAACTGTGCGCAAGTTCTCCGCGCAGATTGTAGACTATCTGGTTAGCAAAAATGTAAAGTTGATTGTGATAGCCTGCAACACTGTTACTGCTATGGCGCTAGACATGCTGAGGGATCTGCATCCGGATGTTCCGATAGTTGGAGTAATAGAGCCGACGGCCAGGCACGTTGCAGCTGACGGAGTAGATAATGTCGGTATCATCGGAACCAAGGTCACGATTGGGAGCGGAGTATATGCCGAGAGGATTCATGAACTTAATCCCGGCATCAGAACACATAGCCTGGCGTGTCCGGCGCTTGTACCGTTGATTGAAGATGGGATTATTGACAACGAGATTATGGATCTCACGGTCAGGTACTATATGGATGACTTCGTAAAGAAAAATCAAATCAACAGTCTTATCCTCGGATGTACACATTATCCGCTGATAGCAAGCAATATCGAGAAGCTTTATCCGGACATAAAGCTTTATAATTCATCTGCGGAGGTTATCAGTGATGTGGTAAAAATCCTAACAGAGGGTGAGCTGCTGGCATCGGAAAACGAATTTCCGGACAGATTTTACGCCAGCGATCTGTCGGAAAGCTTCCTGAGGATGACAGATACGCTATTTGAAGGGTACGATACAAAAATTAAATTAAAGAAACTAGACGAATAGTACCGCGAAAGCGGTATTTTTTATGTTAAAAGTGTGTAAAAAAGCTCAAAACTATGTGCCAAACAGCCTATCGCATTGACAAAATCAGCACTTTTATGTAGAATCAATTGATATTATGAAGAATGCCGTGGTGGCGGCTATTGGGAGTATATATGGAAACAGAGTTTAAATTTCGCATCGATGATTCGTCTCTTGTTGACAAGATTTTGGGGGACTCTATGCTGGATGATTACGTTGACCGTAATACCCTGGAAGAAATCAGCATGAAGGCGATTTATTTTGACACAGATAATTTGGATCTTCGCAAGGCAGGGATTGCCTACAGGGTCAGATATGAAAATGACCGAATTACCGCGACAATAAAGTGGGACAATAGGGTTGAAGCCGGGCTTCATTCGAGAGAAGAGTTCAATCTGGTTATCAACGACGAGCGATTCGCTCTTGAACCGGACATCGACGCATTCGAGTCAAGCGATGCGTATGACGTACTTATCAAGGCCGCAGGCAAGAAGAAGCTGCACGAAGTAGTCAAGATGGATTTTATTAGAAGGCTTCTCAAAATCGACACGGGCGATTCGATAAGCGCACTGTCGTTTGACATTGGAACAATTTATGGCGAATCCGGTGAGGTCCCGATTTCAGAAATGGAGTTGGAGTGGTATCACGGCAGCGAAGATGATTTCAAGTACATAGCGAGAAAGCTTGCGGAGAAGTACAATCTTAATCCGGAGAACATTTCCAAGCTACAGAAGGGATTTGCCGATTAACTGCAACGCAGAACCATATACACAACATAATATCGACATTAATTATTTAGAAACAAAATTTAGGAGGCTATATAATGAACACTAACCTTATTTCCAAGGAAGACAACATCGCAAAATTCACTGTCGTCTTCACAGCTGATGAGTTCGAGGATGCGATTGTAGACGCGTACAAAAAGAACAAGGATAAGTTCTCAATCGACGGTTTCCGCAAGGGTAAAGCTCCAAGAAAGATCATCGAGAGCAACTATGGAAATGACATATTCTACGATGAGGCTCTTAACGGCTTGCTCAACAAGGCATATCCTGAAGCAGTGGTTGAACTCGATTTAGAGGTTGTTGCTAACCCTCAGCTTGAGATTGGTGAGATTAAGAAGGGCGATGAAGTTACAGTAATAGCGACTGTGCAGCTCTTCCCTGAGATAGAGGTTAAGAATTACAAGGGCCTGGAGGTGACAAAGGTTGCTTCGGAGGTTACAGATGCCGACGTTGATGCAGACCTGAAGAGGATTCAACAGAGCCAGGCCAGGCTTGAGACTGTAGAAGGTCGCAAGACTCAGGATGGAGATACTGTAGTTATCGACTTCGATGGTTCAATCGACGGAAAGCACTTCGACGGTGGTAATGCTGAAAACTTTGAGCTCAAGCTCGGTTCCGGACAGTTCATCCCGGGATTTGAAGAACAGTTAATCGGAAAGGATGCAGGAGAAACTGTAGATGTTAAGGTTACATTCCCTGAAAATTACAACGCTAAGGATCTTGCCGGAAAGGATGCTCTATTTGAGACTAAGATTCATGAGATCAAGGTTGAGGTACTACCGGAGATTGATGACGACCTTGCAAGTGACGTAAGTGAGTTTGAGACACTCGCTGAGCTCAAGGCTGACGTCAAGAAGAATCTCGAGAAGAATGCCAGGGACGGAGACGAGACTCAGATGAAGAATGAGCTTCTCGATAAGCTCTGTGAGACTAACGAGGTTGATGTTCCGGCTTCAATGGTTGAGGATGAGATAGACAGAATGCTAAACGAGATGAATCAGCAGCTAACTTATCAGGGCATGTCACTCGATCAGTACATGCAGATTCTCGGACAGACTATGAAGGATGTAAGAGAGGGAGCCAGAGTGGATGCCAATAAGAGAGTTGCAATGAGAATTCTCATCAGAGCAGTCGTAGCTAAGGAAGGCATCGAAGCAACAGAGGCTGAACTTGAGGATGAGCTCAGGAAGTTCGCTGAACAGTACGGCCAGACTGTTGAGCAGGTTAAGAAGGTAATGGGCGAGGACAACATGAAGTTCTTCGCTGAGGACGTTAAGACTCGCAAGGCAATCGACTTCATGTTCGATAATGCTAAGCTGGTTGAAAAGAAGGAAGAGAAGGCAGAAGAGGAGAGCAAGTAAGCTGTCCTCTGTGATAGATCTGCCACAAGGAGGAGAATATAGTGAGTTTAATACCTTACGTAGTTGAGCAGACAGGCGGCGGTGAACGCAGCTATGACATCTATTCCCGATTGCTCAAGGATAGAATTATCTTTATAGATCAGGAGATAGATGATCATCTCGCCAGCGTGGTTGTTGCACAGCTATTATTTCTCGAAGCCGAAGATCCCGAGAAGGATATAAATATCTATATCAATTCACCGGGCGGCTCCGTAACGGCAGGCACGGGTATCTACGATACTATGAATTATGTTAAGCCTGATATTGCTACCATCTGCTTCGGCATGGCTGCCAGCATGGGCGCGGTTCTCCTGGCAGCCGGTACAAAGGGTAAGCGCTTTGCGCTTCCTAGCGCTGAGATTATGATTCATCAGCCGCTCGGAGGAGCCAAGGGACAGGCGTCTGATATCAAGATTCAGGCGGAATGGATGCAGAAGACTAAGGAAAAGCTAAACACCATCTTGTCAGAGGCAACCGGACAGCCTTATGAGACTATAGTCAGGGATACAGACCGTGATAACTTCATGTCTGCTTCCGAGGCGGTTGAGTACGGTTTAGTCGATAAGGTACTGACAAAGGAAGAATCGGGCAAATAACGGGAGGCGGACTTGGAGAATAACTATAAACCCAATGAGTTGGTGTGCTCCTTCTGCGGCAAGACAAGCTCTCAGGTAAGGCGAATTATAGTAGGTCAGGATGTAAATATTTGTAACGAGTGTATTGAACTGTGTTCCGAGCTCCTCAAGGAGGATGGAATTACCGGGGAGGCGCACGAGACACTGACTTCTTTACCAACTCCGAAGGAGATTGCAGCAGAATTAGGAGAATATGTAATCGAGCAGGATGAGGCTAAGAAAAGCCTGGCGGTTGCCGTTTACAATCACTATAAGAGAATAAAATATTTAGAGAACAATTCGGCAGACAGCGGTAAGGCTGCAGTGGAGCTGCAGAAGAGCAATGTGCTTATGCTTGGACCGACGGGGAGCGGCAAGACGCTGCTGGCACAGACTATGGCGCATATACTGGATGTTCCGTTTGCGATTGTGGATGCTACATCGCTCACAGAGGCCGGATATGTAGGAGAGGATGTGGAGAACATCCTGCTCAGGCTGTATCAGGCTGCAGACGGTGATTTGGAGAGAGCCCAAAAAGGAATTATCTACATCGATGAGATTGACAAGATAGCACGCAAGTCAGAGAACACATCAATCACAAGAGATGTTAGCGGAGAAGGCGTGCAGCAGGCGTTGCTCAAGATTATCGAGGGGACTGTCGCCAACGTTCCGCCACAAGGTGGTAGAAAGCATCCGATGCAGGAGTTCATACATTTTAACACCAAGGATGTACTGTTCATCTGCGGAGGTGCATTCGCCGGACTTGCAACAATAATCAAGCGTAGGCTTGGCAACAAGATCATCGGATTCAATTCCGCTAACAATAGTACGCATGACATCGACGAACGAGAGATTCTATCGCTTGTGGAGCCCGAGGATCTTCTCAAGTTCGGAATTATTCCGGAGCTTATCGGAAGACTTCCGGTAATCGTAGCGCTCGATGAGCTGAGCGAAGAAGCGCTCAGCAAGATTATGAGAGAGCCGCGCAATTCTCTTATCAAGCAATACACAACTATGTTGGCAATGGATGATATTGAGCTTGAGGTTGAGGAAGATGCCGTATCGGCGATTGCCAACAAGGCGATAGAACTTAAAACCGGCGCCAGAGGACTTCGCGGCATATTTGAGAGCATGATGACAGACGTCATGTACGAATTGCCGTCGAGGAATGATGTGCGTAAGTGCATCGTCACCAAGGATACTGTAGAAAAGGGCACGATGCCTGTTCTGGTAACTGATTCTGAGGTTAAAGAAAAGGATGCATAAAATTTCAAATGACATCTCAGGGCGGCATTAGTATTGATGCCGTCTTGTGGTATAGGGACACAGGAGGAGAGTATGAAAGTGAGAATACCGTTCATACCGCTAAGGGGACAGACATTCTTTCCAAACACAATAGTGGGATTTGATATTGGAAGAGATAAGTCACTTAAGTCGTTAGACGCAGCGATGAATGAAGATAAATATCTAGTAGTTGCGACCCAGAAGGACGTTTCTATAAATGCCCCAAAGGAAGAAGACATATACATGACAGGCGTGCTTATCCGCGTTAAGCAGGTTGTAAAGCGCCATGAGGAATACGTGCGGGTGCTCGCGGAGTGCGAGAATCGCGTCAAAATTTCAGCAATATATGATGAGGATGATACACTGTATTGCGACTGTGAAATGGCAGATGCAGTCGTAGATGAGAATGACGAAATCAATCTCGCAGCTCTTACCCGAGTTCTCAAGCAGACATATTATAAATACGTTGAGATGAGCAATGCCGGAGAAGCAGCAGCTCGTGCGCTGATTGACGGTGTGGATGACCCTGCAGCTCTGGCCAACATAATTGCCGGTGAGCTGGATGCAACTTACGATGTGCTACAGGGATTGCTGGAGCTGGACTCTGTAAGCGACCTGATAGAGCAGCTTGTAGAAGCTCTCAGCAGAGAGAATCAGGTGCTTGCGCTGACTAAACGCATCAACAACAGAGTGATGAAGAACATGAGCAAGGGTCAGCGCGAGTACTATCTGCGTGAGCAGCTCAATGTTATCAAGGAAGAGCTCGGTGAGACAGATGATGACGCTGAGGATGAGAGCAGGGCTTGGCTTGAAAAGCTGGATGAGCTTAAACTCGATGAGAAAATAGACGAGAAGCTTCGCAAGGAAATCAACAAGTTCCGCAAGATGAACATGATGAGCCCTGACGCAAACGTGAGCAGGACTTACATTGAGACTGTACTGGAGCTGCCTTGGAACAGCGAGTCCAAGACCAATACCAACATCCGTAAAGCCGAGAAGATTCTCAACAAAGAGCACTATGGCCTAACCAAGGTCAAGGAGAGGATTATCGAGCAGCTGGCTGTAATGCACCTTACAAAGGGTGCAAAAGGTCCGATTATCTGTCTCGTAGGGCCTCCGGGAGTTGGCAAGACTTCCATCGCTCGTTCGATTGCGCACGCGACGAACAGAGAATTTGTCAGAATGTCTCTGGGCGGAGTTCGTGATGAAGCGGAGATAAGAGGTCATAGACGGACTTACGTTGGAGCAATTCCCGGTAGAGTGATCAACAGCTTTATCGAGGTTGGAACCAACAATCCGCTATTTCTGCTTGATGAGATAGATAAGATTGGAAATGATTTCAGGGGTGATCCTGCGTCTGCGCTGCTCGAGGTGCTCGATCCGGAGCAGAATAAATCGTTCACGGACCACTATCTGGAGGTTCCCTTTGATCTGTCCAGGGCGATGTTTATCACTACTGCAAATAGCGTCCAGACTATTCCAAGGCCGCTCCTCGACAGGATGGAGGTTATCGAACTCTCCAGCTATATCGAGGAGGAGAAACTGAACATTGCTCAGGAATATTTGGTGCCAAAGCAGCTCAAGGAGCATGCAATTCGCAGGACTCAGCTGTCGTTCTCCGAGTCGGCAATCAGAGATATAATCAACTACTATACGAGAGAAGCCGGTGTTCGTAATCTGGAGCGTGCTATCGGTGCAATCTGCCGTAAGGTGGCTAAAAAAATCGTTACGGATAAGAAGCACAAGTATCTGATTACATCTCGTAATCTAGAGAAGTATTTAGGTAAGAAGATATTTAGAGAAGACCTCGACGATCTCAAGCCTGAGGTTGGTGTAACGACAGGGATGGCTTGGACAGCTGTCGGCGGCGTGACGCTTGAAATAGAGACTATCAAGATGCCCGGCACGGGCAAACTCATACTGACAGGACAGATGGGAGATGTCATGAAGGAGTCGGCGCAGGCTGCTCTTGGATATATCAGATCGGTCGCTTCAAAGTACGACATTCCTGATAACGTATTCAAGGACAACGATATACAAGTTCACATACCTGAGGGTGCAACTCCTAAGGACGGTCCGTCTGCAGGTGTGACGATGTGCTCCGCTCTGTTCTCAACACTGTCTGGCAAACAGGTCAGAAGAGATGTAGCAATGACCGGAGAGATAACGCTTAGAGGCAGAATACTGCCGGTCGGAGGGATCAAGGAAAAGGTACTGGCTGCGTATAGACAGGGCATCAGAAAAATACTGCTTCCGGCAGCTAACAAGCGCGATACCGAGGAAATTCCGGCATCAGTGCGCAAGAAGCTTGAGTTTGTGTTCCTTGAGACTGCAGAGGATGCATTTAAGGAGATTATTCTTGATTGTTCAGAGAAGGCAGGGAAGGCTGAAGCAGCTAACAAACAGATAAGAGGTTAAGAGATGCAGATTAGCAGAGCCAAAATAGAGGCTGTCGCAGTTAAGGCCGCTCAATATCCGGATGAGGGTGTTCCGGAGATTGCCTTTGCGGGAAGATCCAATGTAGGCAAATCGTCATTGCTCAACTTGCTGACGAGACGCAAAAGTCTTGCGAGAGTCAGTGGCAGCCCCGGTAAGACGAGGACAATCAACTTCTATAGGATAAATGATGAGTTTAGAATAGTTGACCTTCCCGGGTACGGTTATGCGAGGGTTTCTAAGTCTGAATCCGAGAAGTGGGGTACGATGATAGAGGGCTATCTTGAGAACAGAGAATGCTTGCTCAAAGTCATACAGCTGGTAGACATACGGCACAAACCGTCAACTCAGGATGTTCAGATGTACGAGTATCTCAAGTACTACAATCTGGACGGTATAGTTGTTGCTACTAAGGCTGACAAGGTGTCCGGAAACCAGAGGAGCAAGAGCCTTGCGGAGATTCGCAGGACGCTCGGTATGGACAGGGGGGACAAGGTAATTCCAGTGAGTGCTCTCAAGAGAACAGGGTATGAAGAGCTGTTAGATGAGCTTGAGAAGCTGCTGGATGAGTATGATCACTAATTATGCGGAGGAAAACAAATGGCTAACATTAAGGCATCTGAGAGCGGAATCTTCGGAAAGGTTCTGTACACTGAAGAGCAGATTAGAGAGCGTGCCAAGGAGCTCGCAGAGCGGATATCGAATGATTTTGAAGGTGAGGAGTTAATTGTAATCGGTACACTCAAGGGATCTATACTTTGGATGTGTGATCTGCTCAAGGAACTCAAGCTGGATACCAGCATTGACTTTATCAAAGCTAGCAGTTATGGCTCCGGCACAACGAGCTCAGGAGTTGTCAAAATCAAGATGGATACAGATATGAATCTGTACCGGAAGAATATCCTGATCATCGAGGATATCGTAGATACCGGAACGACGCTGACCTTCCTTATTGAAAAGCTCAAGGAGAGAAATCCTAAAACTATCAAGGTGTGTACGATGCTCGACAAGCCATCTCGCCGCACGACCGGCTTCGTAGCCGACTATATCGGGTTTACTGTTGATGATTTGTTCATTATCGGATACGGACTGGACTTCGATCAGAAGTACAGAGGACTCCCTTACATCAGCTATCTTCAGCCGGAGGAAAACTAAGCATACATATTTATAAAATCATAAATATAAATAACTTTTAACGACTGTATTGGACCTGTTTGCTCAGGCCCATTTATTTTTTTCGCGGTTCATCGTACACTGGTGTTGTAAAGGAGGAGCTGTATATGAAAGAATACCAATACCGTATAAAAGGCAGCGCGAGCTTGCCTAGAGAAGTTTATTACCAATGTGTGTGGATGATTCGGGATATGGAGCGTCTCAAAAGCCTCGTTGAAAGTTCGGATTCAGATGCCGGACCTGATGACAGAATCGACGATGCCATTGTCAAGATAGACTGTCTCAACAGGGCGCTTGAGGAAATCCCTGATTATTATAGAAAGGGGATTATTGAAAGCGTCAAGGTGCGTGGCGGCGGTTTTGATGAATTTGCTCACGCCAATACTTGGAAGAAATGGAAGACCAGATTTATGCAGGCCTTCGCTGCTAACCTAGGCCTATACTGAACAATTGTGCTGAAGGGAATTTTGGAGATGATACTATCTATTTGTATCTTATTACTGGCGCAGAAGCGCATGTGAAAGAGAGCGACACACAATCAATTATTTAGGTATACTCCTGCTTTTGTCGAACAATTGCGGGGGTATATTTCCATTTTTGAATAATACCAAGCTTAAAATTTATGCATTTTGTATTTTTTTAGTACGAAGAGCGAGTTGTTTAATCCTTTATGATAAAATTATATTAGTAAATGGGAGGATTATTAAGAATATTTATGGCTTACGAAGAAAAGACGTTAGAGTCGAACATTGTATACGAGGGCAAGATTTTCAATATCAGACGGGATAAGGTGTTGGCGGTTAATGAAAAGGTGTCGTACAGAGACATTGTTGTACACGGTGGAGCCGCCGTACTTATACCGATAACTGACGATGGTAAGATTATTCTCGTGAGACAATGGCGTCAGGCGCTTAAGAAACAGGTGATTGAACTGCCGGCGGGTAAGGTCGATCCCGGAGAATCGTTTGAGGAAGCGGCAGTACGTGAACTCAAGGAAGAAACAGGCTACTCTGCGGGACGGATGAAAAAGCTTTTGAGATTAGCACCGAGTGTGGGATATTCAGAAGAAATTTTGGAGATATATGCTTGTCATAATCTCAACCGGGGTGACCCCGATTTAGATGAGACGGAAGATATTGATATTGTTAAGATGACTCCCGAAGATGTTGTCGGACAAATAATGGCCGGAAAGATTGAAGATGGCAAAACAATTGCAGGAGTGCTGTTTGCCAGAAATGCGGGCATTATTTAAATTATGAGCATATATTTGATAGTGAGGATTAGGTTATGATAAACGAGTTCATTACGTATCTCAGGGATACAAAGGGAAAAGCCGATAATACGTTGGTGGCTTACAGAAGGGATGTTATTTCATTCGAGAAGTTTCTAAAAAATCACAGTGGAAGAGAACTGGCAGAGTGCAAAGAAAGCGATTCAATCGCATACATACTGGATTTAAATAATGATAGCAAGTCCAAGGCCACTATCAACCGCAAGCTTTCTTCATTAAGAACATTCTACGATTTCGAAATTGAGGCAGGCGCGCTTGCCGAGAACCCGTTTGCCAAGATTAAATCAGCAAAGAATGACAAGAGGCAGATTGAGTTTCTGTCAATAGATGAGGTGGAGAAGCTGCTTGCGCTTCCGGATCAGACAGTTAAAGGTGTCAGAGACACAGCTCTTTTTGAGTTCATGTACGGGACCGGTGCCAGAGTTACGGAAGTAGTTCGCCTCAAATTTGAGGATATCAACCTTAAGATGAATTTCGTCACACTGCGTGATGGGGAAGGTGAAAGCAGAATTGTTCCACTTGGCTCATATGCTCAGAGGGCTCTGCGCAAGTACAAGGATACTGCGTATTCGGGTTTGTCACGTACGGAGGTGACAGACGATAGCTTCGTGTTTATTAATTTTAGAGGGCAGCCGCTGACAAGGCAGGGTATCTGGAAGATGCTCAAGGAGTATGGTGCTATGATAGGTATTGAAGACCGCATGACTCCTCAGATTCTTAGAAACAGCTTCGCTGTACATATCTTGCAGAATGGAGGGGATCTTAAGACTCTTCAGGAACTGATGGGCTTTGACGATATGTCTGTAGGAATTGCTTATCTATCGGTAACCAATATTAGAATCAAAGATGTATATAGTCGAACACACCCAAGAGCGTAATAAAAGCCCGCAGAAGCGGTTTTTTTTTAAGACAGGCCTTTCAACCGTACTGCATTAGCGATACAGGCAGCAAAGGGGAATTTGTTTCCGATTAAAGAAACAAAAGCACCGAATGATTGAGGTGCAGTAATATATAGTAATAGACATGTAATAAAACAATATTCAAGAGCAGCTATTCGTATAACGAATGACTGCTCTTATTCTATTAAACAGGCTACTCAATGATACAGGCAGATACGCCGACCTTATTATTAGGGATTTTCAGTATACTGCAAAATCCCCGTATTTTTACGGTGGACAAGTGAATTTCCTTTTGTTAAACTCTAGATAAATAGATATGTCGAGTAGTTACATACAGCAGAAGATAGAGGTATGAATGAAGAAGCTGAAGGTCGAGGTAGCTACGCTCTAATAGACTTAAGATAGTTTCTTGCTTGCCATAACGTGATGATAGGCATATTTAAAAGGAAAAGGAGGTACACCATGGGTTTTATTCAAGCAGTCAAGGGCTCTATAGGAGGATCTCTGGCAGATCAGTGGAAGGACTTCTATGGTCCTAAGTCAAATGTATCGGCAACGGCAGGGGTGTTTCCCGGTGTTCCGATGGGAACAAACAACGGCAGAGGTGCTAACTACAAGGGTAATGAAAACATTATAACTAACGGCAGCAAGATAGTAGTTCCCGAGGGTACGGCGCTGGTAACTATTCAAGATGGCGCAATCACAGGAATTATAACTGAGGCCGGTGGCTATGAATATACGAATGACAATCCTAATGCTAAGTCTATATTTGCCGGGGATAGTCCCGTGGATGCGCTCGTAAAGCAGTCGTGGGAGAGATTTAAGTTTGGTGGTGTTCCGGGAACACAACAGCTGATATTCTATGTAAATATGAAAGAGATTCCCAATAATAGATTTGGAACGCAATCCGAAATCTATTGGGATGACGCATATTTCGGAACACAGGTTGGAGCTGTTACAAGGGGGACATATACACTTAAGATAGCGGATCCGATTTTGTTCATAAAGAATTTTGTTCCTGTGGTATTTGTCTCACCGGGTGCGCCTGAATTTGACTTTGCTGATATGGATAATCCTGCAGGAGAACAATTGTTTAATGAGGTAGTAGGAAGTCTTTCTGCCGCATTTTCGAATTATACAAACGATCCTTCTAAAGGAAACAGAATGAGCAGGATTCAGGGCGATCAGATTGGCTTTGCCCAGGCTCTTTCGAAGGCTGTAGATGATGGATATCAGTGGCGTCAGGATAGAGGTCTGGAAATCGTAAAAACTGCTATTATGTCCATCGAATACGATGAAGATACAAAGCTTATGATGAAGGATGTAAAGCGTGCAGATGCGCTCTCGGGTACCCGTGGGAATTCATTTATGCAACAGTCTGTTGCCAGAGGAATGCAGGCAGCAGGAGAAACCGGCGGTGGTGCCAACATGGCGTTTATGGGCATGGGAATGGGTGCTGCGGGAAACGTAATGGGTGGAATGCAGCAGCCTAATAATCCGGGCACATATCAGCCGGGCTTCGGACAACAGCCACAGCAGCCGAATGATCAGATGCATGGACAACATCCGAATGATCAAATGTATGGACAACAGCCACAGCAACCTGTGGATCCTACTGCAAAGCTGATCGAGATGAAGAAGCTTCTTGATGCAGGTGTAATCACACAGGAAGAATTCGATAGAATTAAGATGCAGCTTCTCGGGTTATAAAGTATATGAATTATGAAAAAGAAGTTATTTTAATGATGTAGGAGGAACAAGAAATGGATAAGAATAAAAGAGTGCAACTGATTGTAATCGTCGGTTTAGTGTTAACGATTATTTCCTTATTCCTGACACTATATAAAGCATCTTTCTTAGGTGAAAATGTAAGTGACTCTATCTACAATGCATATAAGAGCCAAGGACGAACGGGAACAGTTTTTCTCTTTCTGATAGCTCCTATTCTGGCAACCTTGTTTGTGCTACTTAAGAAAAGAATTCCTGTAATAATATTCGGACTTCTTCAATGTGGTCTTTGGGCTTTACTTACATCCACATTTAAGGATGAGTTTAAAGGATATAAAGTGGAATTTAGCTATGGACCGGGATTTTATGTGGGCTTAATAGGCGCGCTTGTTATAGTTGTGGGCGGCATAGTAGCCGTTGCGACGAAGGCGTTTAAAGAAGAGAAGTAAACATATATCGTTTAACTATAATTGATACAATATTTCCGCTTGTGGTATAGCATTCTTATGATATATATAGTGTCGTATGAAGTGGTTAAAGCGGTTAACAGGAGGTTAATATATTCATAATTCATATTACTAATAGCAAGAGATACACTAATACTGCTGCTTAAACCGAGGAACCGTAGTGTTTCTCCTGTGCCACAAGCGGAATTGATTCCTCTGTGAAGAATCGAGGATTTTACTTAAATTTACTTAAATAAGTTGTTTTTTCGATACAGTCACGAGAACCAGGGAGACAAGTAAGATGATAGATGATAAAGATTTTGTAGAGACAGTAAATGAGGGAGTTGTTTCTCAAGATAACACTACTGAGGAACAGGTAGGCGAAGAACGAAAAGACGGTCAGATTAAGTGTCCTAAATGCGGAGCTACTGACATAGAGCTTAACCCGACTACAGGAAAACTTAGATGCAACTTCTGTAGGCATGTATTTGAACCTGAGGTTGTTGAGCAGTCTGATAATATAGCTGAATTGGAAGGACTTCATACATCGAAGGGGGCATCAGATATTATAGCTGATGCAGAGGATGTGTTAACCCTTAAGTGTGAAAGCTGCGGTGCCGAGGTCGTTATAGACACAGCTTCTGCAGGGCAGGCCAGGTGTCACTGGTGCAGAAATATGCTATCGATTAACTCTGCCATTCCTAATGGCGCAGTTCCGGATGTTGTACTTCCTTTCAATGTGACTAAAGTCGATGCACAGGCGAAAATTGATGAGTTTGTGGGAAAGCGAAAGTTTTTTGCTCATCCGCAGTTTACCAAAGAGTTTACTTCCGAAAATATCTGTGGAGTATATTTCCCTTATATGATTATAGATGTCAACGCTCACTCATATCTCTCGGGTACGGGAGAAAAGCTTGTTAGAAAGTACACTGTAAAGAACGGTGATAGAGAAGAGGACCGCTATGATGCTGATGCATATCACGTTGAGCGTGATTTTGATATCACAATAGACGATCTTACGGTTGAGGCCAGTGCCGATAAGCTGAATGTTTCTTCAAATGAAAAGACAACTAATATCATAAACTCGATTATGCCTTTTGATACTGATAAGTGCGTTGAATATAATGCTAATTATCTCCGTGGGTACACGTCGCAGAAGCGTGATGTCAATGTCGATCATATTAGACAACTCGTAAAAACTCAATCTAACGATATTGCCAGATTTGCTGCGAATGACACCCTGGAAAAATATGACAGAGGTGTTGCCTGGGACATTGATAATTTCGAGGTAAAAGGTGAGTCATGGAATGCCGCATATCTACCTGTATGGTTGTACAGCTATATGCAGGTCAAGGGTAAAAAGAACTTACTCCACTATGTTGCGGTTAATGCCAGAACGAAGGAGACGATGGGAAGTGTTCCTATCAATATGACTAAACTGTGGATAGTGTCGATAATAATTGAGTTATTCGGAGGCGTTTTGGCGATATTACTCGGAAGTGACTTGGTGAAATGGGATTCTGATTATCGCTGGGCGCTTCTCTTACCGGGTGCAATCTTCTTTGCTGCAATGTACTCAAGGTATAGGAATGCAGGTGCACGTCACACTTATGAGAAGGAAACAGTCAAGGAGATGAGTAATATTTCGATGGTAGATGAATTTACTGAGCATAGGCGAGGACTTAAGGATGAATACATAAAAGGCGTTAACAACAATTCGGTAAAAGGCAGTAATGTCAAAGACCTGTTGCCTGGTGTAAAAGCTGATAGCCTTTCGTCGGTGGTGGGGAGCGTGTCTAAAATAAAAGGTATGATTGACGACGTTGATGATTTTACAGATTTTAAATAATCTGATCCTCTCTGACCATAGTTTGACCATGGAGAGATTAATAACAGAATGATAACTGTGCGAGATCCTTGTAACTTAGGTATAAACAACGCTTAGTATCATGGTGGAATATAACTTAACGAGCGTGTCACTAAATTACAAAGAACTTATGAAAGAAGTTTGTTATGAGCTTTTTTTCAAAGAATGCTTGCACTTTTTGCGGAAAAGAAGTTGGCTTTATCAAAGGCAAAAAGCTGAATGATGGAAATCATATCTGTAGTGAATGTGAGAAAAATTGCAGTGCATATATTGATGTTTCCAGGTAAACAAAGGACTTCCTGACTGAGCATATGGAGTATATGCAGAAACAGGATAAGCTTTATAAATCTGAAGTTGAGCCACTCGGTAAGGGTGGTGTGAATAGGATCATCAATGCATATAACGGTATTATATTCATCGATTCCATAGGTATGTTCGAAGCAATTACACCGAAATACAGCAAGAAAAATCAAAAAGAATTATTCAGGTATGATCAGATTAAAGAATTTGCCTATTATCAGGTAAAAAATAATTCTGATAGCGGTAAAAAGTATTCGGAGGCGGGGCTCGATATTTTTCTAAAGAGTAAATACACTGCTGATGGATTTAAGGACCCACTTCCTCCAAGCGGCAAGGTTCATCCTTATGTTGCTCTTATACGTATTTCTTTCGAAAAAGACACTGATAATGCTCTGGCTGCCGGTCGTGCAAAAGATCATCTAAATGAGTTGTTCGGAAGACCTAGCGAAACATTTGGTGGCAGCATTAAGGAAGCTTTCACGGGAACAGGACAGGAAAGAGCTGACATGAAGGCACAGGCAGAAACGGTTAAGGCTTTAGGTGGATTAGCAAAGTCGTTCTTGCAAAAAGATTCTGCTGCAGTAGGTCAAGCTCAGGAGAATCTTAAGATGAAAACTCAAGATGCAGTTTCCACTGCACTAGATTATGGCTCAAAATATACAGAGACTGCTGATGCTGCCGAAAGGCGTGCTTGGCAATGATCGCTCTCCTTGATATTTAGGCTGGATTGCAGGAGGTGCCAATATGAAAGTAAATAAAAAACTGTTTGCCACAATAGCAATGTGTGCTTTATCTATATCCATCATACTCACCGGCTGCGGGGTAAAGACGGAGAGTATGTCCCACACATATGATGAGAATTATAAGGTGACTCTGGAAGTCCCAAAGGATCATGGTTATAAGTTTAATGATAATAAAAAGAAGTCGTTTGGGATGTATGATTATCATTATGATTTTTCGCTAAAAGGCGATAAGGCAGAATTATATTTTAGTATTGAGCCATATGTGCACAATACAAGCATTTATTTTAAGGACGAATACCCTGACCTTGATAAAGATAATCCTAACTTTGATGACTATTTGAAAGTATTAGAGAAGGGCAAAAAAGATTATAAGCTTGTTAAAATTGGTGGACGTAAGGCGGTGAGGTTTGAAGAGAGAGGGTATGTTGGGAAAGAAAAAGATAAGCTATTGGGCTATTTATATATCATTGACATACATCATGGCGATGGTGATAAGAAGCTTCAGGTTAAGGTGCTCCCTAAGGACAAAAAAACAGATGTTAAAAAGTTCATAGATGATGAAGTTACATGCATTATTGATTCAATCAAGTTTAAAAGCTTCAGTTAATCATAAGCAATAACTTAGAGTTATAGGCTGTGAAGTGTTGGAGAAAGCTGCTGTGGTCATTGAAACGTCATGACCATAGCAGCAATATATTTGTTACGCATGACCTTTCATTTGCAAGTATTAAAATTTTTATAAATTATTACGATTGTATCTGTAACTGTACGGGCACCTGCATTTTTGAGTATAAGGCTTTTAACCCTTGCAATACAAGCAGGGCTGTGGTATCATACAAAAGTTATTACGGACGGTCCTCTGGCGATGCAAGTAACGAGCTGCGCTTGAAGAAGAGACACGCTACGAACGTCTTTGAGAGGGAGGAGGAATAACGATGAACATTTTAGATCAGGTTACACAGGAATATAAGAAGAACGATGTTCCTGAATTTAACATCGGTGATACTGTAAGAGTACACGTTAAGATTGTCGAGGGCCAGAGAGAGAGAATTCAGGTATTCGAGGGATACGTACTCAAGAAGCAGAACGGCGGTATTTCGCAGACATTTACTGTAAGAAGACTTGCGCAGGGAATCGGTGTTGAGAAGACTTTCCCGATGCACTCACCTAAGGTTGACAAGATCGAGGTAGTTAAGAAGGGTCGTGTTAGAAGAGCTAAGCTTAATTACATGCGTGAGAGAACAGGTAAGGCTGCAAAAATCAAGAAAGCAAAGTAGCTTGGGCTTTACAAGCAGGGATAACGATGCATACCTCGGCAGATGCTGCGGTGTGCATTTTTCTTAAATGAAAACATCTTAGGTGATAACATGATTAGAAACATCAACTGGTATCCGGGTCACATGAAGAAGACTCGCGAGCTCATACAGGAGAACCTCAAAACAGTGGACCTTGTGGTTGAAATCGTGGATAGCAGAATCCCTTTATCGAGCCGCAATCCCATTATTGAGGAGCTCGTAGCGGGTAAAAAGCGTGTCGTGATCCTCGGTAAGTTCGACTTGGCCGATGAAAGCGTAACGATGGAGTGGAAAGCGTTTTTGGGTCGAAACGGTATCATCGCACTGCCAGTGGATTCCAGAAACGGTGATAATATAAAAGCATTTTATACGATACTGGATAAATATCAACAGGAGAGAGACAGGGAACGTGCTCTCAAGAGACCGCTGCGCATGATGATTGTCGGGGTTCCGAATGTCGGTAAATCATCTTTTATCAATCGCCTGATAGGTAGGAAGAGTGCAAAGACCGGCGATAGACCGGGTGTTACAAAAGGCAAACAGTGGGTAACGCTTGCCAACGGAATGCAGCTGCTCGACACGCCGGGAATTCTCTGGCCTAAGTTTGAAGAGCCCGGAGTTGGACTCAATCTGGCATTCTGCGGAAGCATAAAGGATGAGATTCTCAACGTGCAGGATCTTGCCTTTGAGCTTCTCAAGGTGTTGAGAGCGAATTATCCTGACGAGCTAATCGCGAGATATAAGTTGGATGGCTTGATGGATGACGATGAAGAGAAATATGACGAATATGGGGAGCCGATAAATCCCGTTTTGGCCGATATGGAGGCAATAGCCAAGAAGCGCGGATTCATGCTTTCCGGTGGACGCATTGACTACGAGAGAACCGGACGGGCTGTACTCGATGAATTTCGAGCGGGACTGATTGGCAAAATCTCTCTCGAGAGGCCTGAACACAGATAGATACGGATAGCTGGTGAGTTTATATGACTAAGCAAGAACGAGAAGAACGGAAGCTGCAGAGAATGAAGGAGCTCAAGCAGATAGAAGATGAACTCCATGCATCGGGTATAAAAAATATTGCGGGAATCGATGAGGTGGGAAGGGGTCCCCTCGCAGGCCCTGTGTATGCAGCCTGCGTGGTGCTGCCTGAAGAGTTCAATGTACCCGGGATAGATGATTCCAAAAAGGTCTCAGAAAAGCAGCGCGAGAAGCTCGACAGGCTGATTCGTGAGTCTGCAAAGTCTTATGGTATAGGGACTGCAACTGCACGAGAAATCGACGATCTCAACATCCTAAACGCCACTAAGCTGGCGATGCACAGGGCTATCATCGAGGTCAAGTCGAAGCTGGCAGAAGACGAGAAAATTGATATGCTGCTGGTTGATGCTGTCGACCTAAAGGAAGAGGGCATACCGGAGAAGGCTATCATAAGGGGAGATGCGACCTGCTATTCTATTGCAGCTGCTTCGATCGTTGCCAAGGTAGCGAGGGATTCATATATGAGGGAGATGGACGAGAAATATCCCGGCTATGCTTTTGCCAGCAACAAGGGATATGGAACAGCTGCTCATTACGAAGGCTTGCGCAGTGTCGGACTGTCCCCGATTCATAGGAAGTCTTTTCTTAGAAAATTTGAAGCGAGCGAGGGAAGCAAGGTGGGCAAGAAGCAGTTTTACGCAGTAAGGACAGGAAGAGTTCCCGGTATATACAGCACGTGGGATGAATGTAAGGCTCAGGTGGACGGATATTCCGGCGCAGAGTATAAGGGCTTTGCACGGCTGTCGGAGGCAGAAGCCTTTGTCGGCAGCGAAATATTGACTGCTATGGGAACTGCTCGTTCAAACTCATCGGCGACTGGGAACTCCCCTTCACGTGATTCCGTTAATGATGGCGTAATCGCCTATGTCGATGGCAGCTATGATGTAGCAACCGGATATTATGCGTCCGGAGCTGTAATTCTGACCGGAGATGAGAAGGTAGAGCTTAGCAAGCTCTACACTGATGAAGCAGGCGGCAAGCTTAGAAACGTTGCAGGCGAGATCAAAGGCGCAGAGCTTGCAATCGAGTACTGCCGTAAACACGGAATTGACAGCGTGACGATATACCACGATTATATGGGTGTCGGGAAGTGGGCCGATGACGAGTGGAAGGCTAATCTCGAGATGACCAGAGCTTACAATGCGTATATCCGTAAGGCAAGACAGTCGATGAGCGTCAGATTTATCAAGGTTAAGGGACATTCCGGTGATAGATACAATGACCTGGCAGATGCTTTAGCAAAGGCAGCCTTGGACAAATAGAATTGTCAAAACAGATTTAAGGATTTATCACTAACATATTCAAATCTTTTAATGTCAGAAAATTCGTTCAGGACTACAGGGGAGACTACAGACTAGGTGATTCATTTGATTGTTATAAATGAAATTGGAGAGGTAATTTACCCCTCTCCAATTGATTATATACAGCATATCGTCATAATCTCGTCTTATATAAGCGAATGTATCTCTCCGTCTAACACCTCGCATGGTGTCATGAAGACAGGCTTATTATCTTTTTCCCTAGTCGTATATGCACCGAGTATTCCTGCCGGCTGAGCAGGGAACACCGCTGTGTCATACATATTACCGAGGCCTGAACATATCTTTACAAGACCGAGGCGCATTTTGGATGGTCTGGATGTCATTATGAAATCTTCGGAATGAGAGATTGATGCAGATTTCATTGATTGCCTGATTTCATTTAAGACACGGTCGGCCATTTCATGTGCTGCCTGTATCCCTTCAGACGTACGACCTTCACCTTCTTCAAATAGAAAATCAAAATGCAGAATTATATCGGTTGACCTTGAGGTTCCCGCCTGATCAAAGCAGACACGTTCGTCCAGTATTCCTTCGGATGAGCCTATATTTGCGGGCTGAAAGCCGCTTCCGTATTCAACTCCGTTTAGCATGACCGAAACGCCTTCAAGCTGTCGAGTAACACCCATACCGATGACACCTTCCTCTTTGCAGGCAATAGGCATGAAGTCGAGGTTGGAATTGATATGAATGTGTTTACTGTCATGCGGCAGCAAGAAACTGATATGGCAATCACGTATACGTGGTTCTGCGGCAACCAAAGGGGCAACGATCTCTGTACGAATTGTAAGCTTCTCCCCGGTAATCGATGTGTTGTCTCCAAATTGAGCCGTTGATATGCTTATATAATTTCTCCGTAATGAACCTATGATTTTATCTGTTCCACTAAGCTCAGACTGACGCTTTTTAAACGCAAATGATTTGCGCACCTTACTCTTGAGTATCTGAATTGCCTTATATGCATCCATATCCGTGAGGTTGTTTTGCCCAACAACACATGATTCATATCCGGATACTTCCTTATTGAAGTCAATGATTGTCTCTACGTAAGGATTTGTTGCAACGAGTCTTCCTTGAAGGCCAATGTAACTGAGTCCTACCGAAGGGATATCATGTATTCCGAGCTGTTCAATGACGTTGATAAAATCAATGTGATGGTTCCCCCAACCGTCGATAGCAACTATTGCGCCGTCGAGTCTCAGTTCAGAACCCAATTCGCCGGTGGAAACGGCAGTCGCCACTTTGGCGTCAAAGTTTTCAGAAACTCCATTTTCAATAATCCCGACAAAATCAACTTCTGTGTCATTAATGAGTCTTCGTGTGATAGGACAATTATAATGATGAAGAGTGGTCATCTTGATACTTGGTCCGAGTCCCATATTATTTCACACTCCTTTCAGAATAGCTGAGTCATATAAATCTGATATTTGCAGTTTATCGCAATCATTCTTCTGTATTTTCAAAATATGACTGTACAGCATAGATGAAAGATCTCGTTATCGGGGTTGCATTATTTAAATTCTTAATTCCGACACCAAGATCTCTTGAACATTGCGGTTCGAGAGGCATAGTGATATATTTACCCGGTCTTCCTTTGCAAGAAAGCTCAGGTAATACAGCGAGTCCGATGCCCTGTTCCACCATAGACAATATTGTCGCATCATCTCTTGCAGACAGGACAACATTAGGTTGTGTCTTTGTCTTCTCGAGAAGTCTGTTGATGTCATAATCTACACCTTCTTCTGATAGAATAAAGGGCTTTCCGTTAAATTCATTTACCGGAAAACTTGTGGTGCTGTCATGTATATGGTAGTCCGGAGGCAAAACGGCTACTATCGGATCATTAACAAGATGTATAAATTCAAAGGTAAATGTAGAACGTCTGCTGCAGAATGCGAGATCGACCTCATATTCCGAGATCCATTTCTCCATTTCATCAGAACCGCCCTCTTTAACTGTAATATCAACATTGGGGTGTGCCTCTCGAAAGCTCTTGATAATCTCCGGGAGAACGGCAGTGGAGACGCTTGTATAGGTTCCAAGTCGGATACTGCCTACCTCAAGGCCGTGAAGGTCATAGATGAATTGCTCAAGTCGTTCGTTTTCTGCAAGAAATCTTTTTACATAGAACAGAAAATCCGATCCCAATGAGGTCAGGTGAACGCCGTAACGGTCGCGTTTAAACAACTGGATACCGGCTTCTTTTTCCAATGATTTGAGCATATGACTCACAGCAGACTGAGTATATCCGGTCAATTTTGCAGTGCGAGATATTTGTTTGGTCTCAGCTGTGATGACAAAAACCTTGCATTTTTTTATATCCATAATGTCTCCCATTAATAATTTCAATAGCTTTTTGATACATTATCCGCAAATCTGTTGAAACGTCAAAGATATGAAAAAAATTTATATCTCAATGTATATATTTATCACTATTCAAATATCTTAACTCCCGATAGAATATTAACAGAAAGTTCCACGTTATGCAATCGATATGCGGAGCTGATGGCCACAGCTGCGTAAAGAGTTCGAGAGGCAAATGCATACTTGGCTTTCTGGAACGTATTAAACCTTAAACTTTTATTTTAATTTTTTTAAGGAGGCAGCTAATGTCGATAACAAAGGAAACCGTTCAGGCTCATCTTAAAGACCCTGCAATTTTTTGTTGCCGAAGGGAGAAGGGCCTAGTTATCAGTGAAAAGGATCTCGAGGATCCGGGACTGTTTGACGACATGATCGATTCCGGTCTGCTTGAACTCTCCGGTGATGGGCTGACAATCGAACAGGTTCTCGGTTGTACTCTGATGAAGGACTGTGAGGCTCTTGTGCCTATCACAAGAGATGTCCTCGACAGAGTAAACGAGGTGGAGAGTGCACCTACAGGTAAGAAAGAAACGACTGCTGAAGGAACAGCTTCAGAGAGTAATGTTGCTACAGCACCCGTGTACACTACAACTTCCGGAGGTAATGGAATGATTCATATCGAAATTGATAAGGCAGAAAATCTATCAGGCCTTAAGCTTGATGTCCCTGTAGTTGCCGGCACTGTCGGTACTGCTTTTGAGGGTGCTCCTGCTACAGAAGTACTTGATGGACACAAGAAAGTTATTCGTACGTTGACTAAGAAGCATATTAAGATTACCGATGCTAAAATCGGTAATGAGACATCAATTAAAGACGGCATAATCACAATTAACAAAAATATTGTTAAAGAAGCTCTAAAGGCAGATCCGCTCTGCAAAAGCCTGCAGTTGGATGTTATTCACCCAAGTGAGAGACATCAGTACACCGAAACTATTATGGATGTTTGCCCAATTGCTGCAAAGGTTGAGGGTAAGCTCGGGGATGGTGTTACAAAGATTGCCGATGGGATTGTATTCATGCTGACAGGTGTTGACGAGGACGGGACACAGGTACATGAATTCGGATCATCTGAAGGTATGTTGGATGAAAAAATGTACTTTGGACATCCCGGCTGCGCTGACGACGGTGACATAATCATAAGATGCCATGCCGTAATTGAGAGACTTAAGGGAATGTCACGTTCCGGTCCTCTTGCTGCTCATAAGTGCCAGGATGTGATTATTCAGGCTGTAAGAGATGAGCTCAAAGCTTATGAAGGTGAAGTGGTTCGTGAAGAAATCTGCGAGGACGTAAGAAGGAGGGGAAATCCAAGAGTCATTCTTGTAAAAGAAATTATGGGACAGGGTGCTATGCACGATAACGTAATCTGCCCAACCGAGCCTTGCGGAATTCCTGGCGGACGGATGAACGTGGACTGCGGCAATGTGCCAATCATGCTGACACCTAACCAGGTAAGAGACGGATCAATACACGCACTGACCTGCATAGGACCGGCTACAAAGGAAATGACCAGGCATTATATGCGTGAGCCATTGGTAGAAGGACTTGCAGCAGATGACGAGCTTGATCTGATCGGTGTAATCTTTGTCGGATCTCCTCAGGTAAACGATGAGAAGCTGTGGGTATCCGAGAGACTTGGTTCAATGTTGGAGTCTCTTGATATTGATGGATGCATCATCACAACTGAGGGATTTGGCAATAACCATATCGACTTTATACAGCATATCGGTCAGGCAGGAGAGAGAGAGATTCCTGTAGTTGGAGCTTCATTCTGCGCTTATCAGGGTCAGCTTGTAGTTGGTAATAAGTATGCGACTGCAATGGTTGAAGAAAATATGGATAAGGGTGGATTCGAAAACGATATCGCCGGCTGCTCATGCGTGACCAAGGAAGTTGCTGCACGTGCTATCCAGATGCTTAAGAATCAGATGATGGGTGTCGCTGTAAATGCTGCTCCTAAGAAGTGGAACAATGATGTTATCAACGATAACAATAAACTCCTCGGATTACCAGAGACAGTGCTTGTAGAAAGCGGAACACTGCACTAACTATGGTTGAATATCTGATTAACCCGGTCAAGATGGGGGGCGTTGTCAAAGAAATCTATGACGACGGTAAAATGGTCAAAATATATCTGAATGGCAGACTCGGTGTAATCAAAGTGCCGCGTTGGCTTATCCGGGGAGATGAATCTCCGGAGCCGGGCTTTAAGCTGGAATTCTATTTTAGCTATATACAGATAGTGGACGACCCATATGACTACTCAAGCGATGAAATGAATTCTGCAGAAGAAATGTTTCCATCAATTTTAGGTGGTAAGGTGATAGATATCAATGATACAGCCACTACTATCGAGGTGATGGATGATATAGGAGAAATAACCGTGCCGGTGAGGTGGATTATTACTTCCAAGAAACCGATGATCGGTGATGATGCGGAATTCTATTTCAGTTGCATGGATGTTACAGGCAAAAATGATTTGCCGACAATGTTTATTTAAAACATTTAGGAGGAAATATTTATGAAGCTTACAACAGTAGAAGGAATGACCTCGGAGATTTTCGTACCGCTAACTCCGGATCCTGTTTTTACAGAACTCAAGAAGCCTCTGAGTGATTGCAAGGTTGCATTTATCACAGCAGGAGGAATCCATAATAAGAACCAGACTCCGTTCAACACATCCGGAGACTTTTCTTACAGAACTATTTCGTTCGATACGCCAAGCAGCGAACTGATGGTAACACATGGAGGGTTTGACAACTCCGACATCAACAAGGATGTTAATGCGATGTTTCCTATAGACAGACTTCATGAGCTCGTTGCTGAAGGATTTATCGGATCACTTCCGGAAGAGACGTATACGTTCATGGGCGGCGGCGGAAACGTTGAGAAGTTCAGAGATGAGACAGGTCCTGAGATTGCAAGGAAGCTCAAGGCTCAGGGTGTGGATGTTGTACTGTGCACCGGCGGCTGCGGGACATGCCACAGATCTGCTACAATTGTAACAAGAGCTTGCGAGGCTGAAGGAATGAGCTGTTGCGTTATTGCGGCGCTCCCACCTATAGCTCGTCAACAGGGGGCTCCTAGAATCACTGCTCCTCATGTTCCAATCGGTTCAAATGCCGGGGAGCCTAACAATAAGGAGATGCAGACAGCTATCCTCAAAGAGTCTCTCGAGTGGGTGAGAGATTGTCCACAGTTCAATGGACTCAAGGTGCTTCCATACGAGTACAGACATAATGTTTAAATTTGAACAAAAGATAATTTGTTCTCAGGAAAAGGATTCCATTTAAAAGAGAATACTTAAACGACATATCGATTTTCCTCACAACTAATGGAATCTTTAAATTTGAAACCGGGCAGTATCGGATGGCTGCCCGGTTTTACTGTATGCTTCGGTTACATTATGGAAGAGAATTGACTTTATTTTTATACAGGTCTAAACTTTAAGCGAATTCTATATGTTTAACCGGGGTTAATATTGATTGTTTGAGAGAATTCTTCGGTACATCAGATATCACATCGGTACAAATAAGACAGGGGATCCGTATGAAATCATTTATAAAGAGTAAGTGATAGTATTTTGTCGGTAAGCTTAAAGAATGTACTAATTCTTTTGTCGTTATGATATAATGATAAGCGCTTTATGCGTCAAAAATGGAGGATACATTAGATATGCACACACTACTAAAAGGCGCGCCCGTAAGGGACGCCATCGACCGGGATATCATATCAAGGGTAGATTCATTGAAGAAGTCCGGCAATGTGCCTAAGATTGCCACTTTTAGAATTGGCGAGGACGACGGAGAGAAATATTACGAGGGAGCAATAATCAAGAGGGCGGCTAAATACGGCATCGAATGTGAATCTGTGGTGCTGGAAGAGGAAGTCGCTCAAGAAGCTGCAGAGAAGGAGCTGGCCAGGCTCAACGGGGATGACGCAACGTGCGGAATCATAATGCTGATGCCATTCCCCAAGACTATCGATAGCGAGAGAATGCGCTCGCTGTTAAGTCCGGCGAAGGACATAGATGCGATCACTGATGCGTCGTATGCAAAGCTTTTTGCAAATGATCCCGATGCTTTCTATGCGTGCACGGCTGAATCGTGTATGGAGATACTAAAGTTTTATGGAGTTGAACTAAAAGGTAAGCAGGTTACAATTATCGGTCGCAGCATGAGAGTTGGAAAACCGCTTATGCTCATGATGATGAACGCAAACGCAACGGTAACCGTATGCCACACGAGGACAACTGATGAGAATTTGAAAGAGGCGTGTGAGAGAGCTGATGTTGTAGTGCTGGCGACAGGGCAGATTGAATCCTACAGTCCGGAGCTGTTCCACGATAATCAGGTTATCATCGATGTTGGAACGGGTACAGGTAAGGATGGGAAGCTTGCCGGCGACTTCGATTCCGGGGCACTTGATAAGCCCGGTATGCCAAGCTCGCTGAACTACTCCCCTGTTCCGGGAGGCGTAGGTACAGTTACTACAGCACTACTGCTTCGCAATATCGTAAAAGCTGCAGAGCTCGGAAAGTGATTTTACAAATACGTCTTGAAGCAATATTGACGTTCTAGAGAGATTCGCGCTTCGTGCATTTGATCGAAACGCTTATGAGGGAATATGAATATTACCAACGAGATAATCAGCCCTGAGAGACTGAGTGAGAATAAGCTTGAACTGGTACGCGATGAGGAAGCCTTTTTCAAGGAGATTGCGGATATAAGGCTTGAGTATGAGGCAGCCATAAAGGAGATATCGACTAAGCTCGAGATTCTCGACGATGATTTTAAGCAGCACGATGATCACGGACCTATCCACCATATCCAGTACAGACTCAAATCTGTCAACAGCATGTTCGACAAGGCCGTAAGATACGGCATAGAGGATCCGCTTAACAATCTCGAAGAAATCAGGAGCCGGATATATGACATTGCAGGCGTGCGAGTTGTGTGCAACTACAGGGATGACATATACGTGCTGTCCAATCTGCTTCTCAAGCAAGAAGATATCAAGCTGATTAGAATCAAGGACTACAGCTCCAATCCTAAGGAAAGCGGTTACAGGAGTCTGCATGTAGTAATATCTGTACCGGTATTCCTTGTAAATGAAAAAGTTTCAATTCCTGTTGAGATACAGTTCCGAAGCATTGCCATGGATACGTGGGCAAGCTTGGAGCACGAACTCAAATATAAGAACGAAGGCGAGTTGAGTGAGAATGTGCAGACTAAGCTCAAGGTGTGCGCTGAAATTCTTGCAGATGTCGACAATAGGATGGAGAATATCAGGCATGAGGTGTTCTTCACGGAATAACATGATTGTTGCTGCAGGTTCGGTAGTAATTACAGGATGTGCAGAGCTTTATGTTTATGCTTGAGAAACTCGCGGCATCATGCTCATATCGCTCATAATGCGGGCGCTTATGGCAAATCATAATTATTTATTATATAGGAGCTAAGAATGGGTAAAAATCTTGCTAAAACTTACGATCCGAAGAATTTTGAGGATCGTATTTATGAGATGTGGGAGGACAAGGGTGCTTTCAATGCAGAGGTGGACAGTGATAAGAAGCCTTTCTGCATCGTTATGCCGCCGCCAAACATCACAGGGCAGCTTCACATGGGACACGCATTAGACCAGACTCTTCAGGATATCCTGACTAGGTGGAGAAGAATGCAGGGATACAGCGCATTATGGCTACCGGGCAGTGACCATGCCAGTATCGCAACAGAGGTTAAGGTTAACAACGCTATTCACGAGGAGACAGGTAAGGATAAGAAGGATATAGGAAGAGAGGCCTTCCTTGAACGCGCTTGGAAATGGAAAGAGGAGTATGGCGGACACATTACCAGGCAATGTCGTAAGCTTGGAGATTCCTGCGATTGGCGCAGAGAGCGTTTTACGATGGACGAGGGCTGCAATAAGGCAGTAACCGAGTTCTTTATCAGGCTGTATGAAAAGGGTATGATCTATAAGGGTAACAGACTTGTCAACTGGTGCCCCGACTGCATGACTACTCTGTCTGATGCAGAGGTAGATCACGAAGATGTACAGGGCAAGTATTGGTACTTCCATTATCCGGCGAAGGATGGCGGTGAAGGCATTACAGTTGCAACTTCCAGGCCGGAGACTATGTTCGGAGATGTCGCAATCGCTGTAAATCCTGACGATGAGAGATATGCGGAATTGGTAGGCAAGACCGTAATACTGCCTATTGTCGGAAGAGAGATTCCGATTATAACCGATGAATACCCTGATCCCGAGAAGGGAACAGGTGCTGTTAAAATCACCCCGGCGCACGACGCCAACGACTTCCTGGTAGGTCAGAGACACGGTCTTGAGATTATGTCGTGTATGAATGATGATGCTACTATGAATGAGCTCGCTGGCAAATATGAGGGCATGGATAGATATGAGTGTCGTAGGGAGTGGGTCCGCGACCTCGAGGAGGCGGGCTTCCTGGTTAAGGTAGAGGAGCTGACTATTCCTGTAGGTAAGTGCTACAGATGTCATAATGCTATCGAGCCTAAGCTGTCCGATCAGTGGTTCGTAAGGATGGAGGAGCTGGCAAAGCCCGCAGTCGAGGCGGCTAAGTCGGGCAGGCTCAAGCACGTGCCTGAAAGATTTGAGAAGAATTACCTCAACTGGCTAAATGATATTCACGACTGGTGTATCTCGAGACAGCTGTGGTGGGGACACAGAATACCTGCTTACTACTGTGATGACTGCGATGAGGTAGTTGTCGGACGTGAGATTCCAAGCGTGTGCCCTAAATGCGGCGGCGCTCATTTTCATCAGGATGAGGATGTGCTAGATACGTGGTTCAGCTCCGGCCTGTGGCCTTTCTCGACACTTGGCTGGCCTGACAAGACGCCGGAGCTGGAGTATTTTTATCCGACTTCGGTTCTCGTAACCGGATATGACATACTTTTCTTCTGGGTCATCAGGATGGTGTTCTCAGCATGCGAGATCATGGAAGAACCTCCATTCGAGTATGTGTTCCTGCACGGCTTGGTTAGAGATGAGCAGGGACGCAAGATGAGTAAGTCGCTCGGCAACGGAATTGATCCGCTCGAGGTTATCGACAAGGTTGGAGCAGATGCTCTCAGATTCATGCTTATCACAGGTATTACTCCTGGAAATGATACCAGGTTCATCTGGGACAGGCTCGAATCCTCGCGCAACTTCGCTAACAAGCTGTGGAACGCATCGAGATTTACAATCATGAATCTGCAGGACGATAACGGCAATCTGTTGCCAATGGCAAGCGCAGAGACGTCAGCCCTGAGAGATGAGGATAAATGGATTATTTCTCGTGTTAATGAAGCTGCACAGGATATCACCAACTCGCTCGAAAAGTTCGAGCTGGGACTCGCGGGGCAGAAGGTATACGAGCTCATCTGGGATGAGTATTGCGATTGGTATATAGAGCTGGTCAAGGCCAGGCTGTGGGGAGACGACGAGCAGGATAAGGCTACAGCAAGATTTATACTGCAGAGCGTACTCAAGGACCTGCTCAAGCTGCTTCACCCATTCATGCCATTCATAACAGAGGAGATATGGGGATATCTGCCGGCAGATAAGGCGACAGACAACAATGACAATCTGCTGATAAAGGCTGCTTGGCCTGAATACGACACAGCCAAGGTATATGCTGATTCTGTAGCTAAAATCGAGACTGCCAAGGAGATAATCAAGGCTATCAGAAATGCCAGAACCGAGGTTGATGCTGCACCAAGCCGCAAACTCAATTTGATTATCAAGACCGATACTTTAAATGATACTATTGAGGCAGTGGCAGCGCACATACAGAAGATTGCCAACGTTGTAGATATAGAGATAGCCGAAACTGATGCAGCTGCACCTGACGATGCGGTATCGGCAGTATTCAGCGGTGGAGAGATTCTAATCCATCTGGCAGAACTGGTCGACTTTGAGGCTGAGCGTGAGAGACTTCAGAAGGAAAAGAAGAGACTGGAGGGCGAAGTTGCACGTGTAGATAAGAAGCTTGCAAATGCAGGCTTCGTAGCAAAGGCACCAGCTGCAGTTGTTGAAGAGGAAAAGCAGAAGGGCGAAAAGTATCGCGAGATGCTTGAAACTGTGAATAACAGACTTGAGTCCATGGGGGCAACAAGTGTCAAATAAAGCTAGTGAGGCTGTCATACAGCGTATCCGGGATATGACAGCCAAGAAAGGTCCGATCGGACTCAAGCGAATGAGGCGACTGCTGGTGTTACTTGGGCACCCGGAGGAGCACATGAGTGTTGTACATGTGGCCGGAACCAATGGCAAGGGTTCAGTGTGCCAGTTTACGGCCTCTATGCTGCGAGCAGCGGGATATTCCGTAGGGGTATTTACTTCACCGCACGTGATGGAATACAACGAGAGGTTCGAGATAGATAGACACTATATCAGCGACGACGACTTCTGCCGTATTGCAGACTGCGTCATGTCATATGCTGAACAGCTCTACGGCGAAGGCTACGGCTACCTGGCTGAGTTTGAGATACTTACAGCTACAGCGTTGCTGTATTTTAAAGAGCAAGCTCCTGATATAGTGATACTCGAGTCGGGTATCGGCGGTAGGATAGATATGACAAATGTCATTTCTGAACCGTTGGTTACCGTGATAACAGAGATAGGCTTCGACCACGTGGGAATGCTCGGGGATACGCTGGCAGAGATTGCGGTTGCTAAGGCCGGCATTATCAAGAACGGTGTTCCGATCGTATCTGAATCAACTGAATCAGAGGCTAAGGAAGTAATAATTCGTACCGCAGAAGAGAAGCATGCTGAGTTTATAGATGCTTCGCTGGCTGAGTATAGGATTACGAATTACGCGGAGCCGATGGGGTTCAATTTTGCATTTGAAGGAAGCGATAACAGCTCTGGATGCAATATCAGAATGGATGACGTCAGGATAGGCCTAACAGGCGAGCATCAGGTCAGAAATGCGATCACTGCTATACTGGCTGTAGAGAGCATGAGGGCCAGAGGCTGCGTTGAGATAGATGAGCAGCAGATGAGGCAAGGACTCATGGCTGCAAGGAATATGGGGCGCTTTGAGATACTCAATAGCGATCCGTATGTGGTAATAGATGGGGCGCACAACACGCAAGGCTTACAGGCTGCTGTGGATGCGCTGGTGGAATTAAGAGGGACGATATTTAAGGACAAGAGGATACTGACAATCTTCGGTTGCTTTGCAGATAAGGAGCATCAGAAAATGTCTGAGATATTGAAGGCGGGACTTAGAGCAGCTGGATGTGGTGAAGTTATTGCTACGGAACCGGTCAGTCCGAGGGCGCTTCCTGCTGAGATGCTCAAGTCGGAGCTCGAAGATGAGGGCATCGCTGTTACAGCTATCGGCGATGATGAGACAGCCTTTGAGAGAGCGATGGCGTCCGGATATGACGTTATACTCTTTTTAGGATCAATATATCTTATAGGAGATATACGAATTTTTTTCAATCGAAAGGACGGGTAAATTAATGTTTGACAGAAACGGCTACGATGACAGCAGATATAACCTGGATAATATCGCTGAAATTGCTAAGACTTCCCCAACTGTTGCTGCTCTGGTTGAGAAGGAGTACAACAGACAGAAGAACAATGTGGAGCTGATCGCATCCGAGAACTACTGTTCAGAGGCTGTTCTCGCTGCATGCGGAAGCTGCTTATCCTGGAAGTATGCAGAGGGATACCCTGCAAAGCCGGTTGCCAGGCACTCGGGGAACAAGGGCAGATACTACGGTGGTACAAGGTACGTAGACGAGCTGGAGGAGTACTGCTGTGATAAGTGGAGAGAAGTATTCCACACTGATTATCACGTAAATGTTCAGCCACACAGTGGTTCACAGGCTAATTTCGCTGCCTACAATGCAGTGCTGGAGCAGGGAGACACAATTCTATCACTCAACCTGGACAACGGTGGACACCTCACCCACGGTTCATCCGTGAACTTCAGCGGAAAGTTCTTTGACGTACACTTCTACAACGTAGATGACAACGGATATATAGACATGGCAGACCTGGAGCATAAGGCGAACGAGCTTCATCCTAAGCTCATCCTCACAGGAGCAAGCGCTTACTCCAGAATAATCGATTTCGAGAAGTTTGCCGAGATAGCTAAGAGTGTTGGAGCACTGTTCATGGTGGACATGGCTCACATCGCCGGATTAGTGGCAGGTGAGGCACATCCTTCCCCGTTTGGATATGCTGATATCATCACAACTACAACTCACAAGACTCTAAGAGGACCAAGAGGCGGTATGATCTTCTGCAGAGAAGAGCTCGCCAAGAAGATTGACAGCGCTGTATTCCCATTCTCACAGGGCGGTCCGCTCGAGCACATCATCGCCGGAAAGGCAGTATGCGCTGAGGAAGCTCTCAGACCGGAGTTCAAGGAGTACGCGGCACAGGTAGTTAAGAACTGCGCAGCTTTTGCTGATGAGTTCCTCAAGCTGGGATACAATATCGTTACCGGAGGAACAGACAATCACGTGTTCCTGATAGACCTGTCCGACAAGAATTTCTCGGGTAAGGACCTGCAGAATGCTTGTGACGAGGTTGGTATCACCCTAAATAAGAATTGCGTTCCTAACGAGAAGCGTTCTCCAATGCAGACAAGCGGCGTTAGAGTCGGAACAGCTCCGATGACCACAAGAGGTTTTGTAGAGGACGACTTTAGAGAGGTTGTTCACAGAATCGATGAAGTAGTCACGAGACTTGAGGCTGAGAAGGCAGCAGAAGAGAAATAACTGATAGTCTTCAATAATTAATTTAATTAGCATACCCCCGGATTTGTTGATATACAAATTCGGGTATTGTATAATCAAAAAAAGAGCATTAAGGAGGACAATTCCATGGTTAAATTATTGGTAGGACACAAAGGTAAGGGTAAGACCAAGAAAATGATCGAGTTGGCAAATTGCTGCGTCGAGGAAACCAAGGGGAGCACCGTATTCATAAACAAGAATTCAAGACTTATCTATGATTTAGACTACAAGATTCGAGTTATCTGCATGGAGGATTTCGTTCATATCACTAACGAAGATGAGTACATCGGATTTCTATTCGGAATTATTAGCTCGGACAACGATATACAAACAATATTCTTGGATGGCATCATGAGACACGCAGACTTCTCACTTGAGATACTTCCAAGCTTCATATCAAAGATTAAGGACATCTCTAAGGATTATGGCATCGACTTTGTTATCAGTATCAGCGCTGAACTCGAGGAGATGATCGGAGTTAACTTCGATGGAGTAGAGGTTCTTAATTAATTTGTGAACAGCTATAAAAACAACCTAATCAGCTGCTTAAGCCGACTAGGTTGTTTTTTTTTATTATTCCCGTTGCTGCGAAAAAATATATTGCGCTTTAGGCAGCTGAATCAATATAGATTGTTAATATCTCTGATTAAAGCATCGACGTCTTCCTGCGATGTGTACCAGGCAGTACATAGGCGCATGCACTTGTGATTTTCATCCACGTTCTCAATTTCCGACAGCAGGTATTTACCGTTTAGTGCCGCAATCTGCTCGTCCGACAGAATGAAGAACTGTTGGTTGGTTGGGCTGTCCACGGCAACCTCCACACCGCGTGCAAGCATTGCTTCTTTGACCTGAAGTGCCATCTTGACTGCGGGTGATGCAATCTCAGTATATAAATCATCTTTAATCAGAGTGTAGAACTGCAGTCCCAGCAGCCAACCCTTGGCGAGCAGCGCGCCGTGCTGTTTCTGATAGCTGAAGAAATGGGGCTTGAGCTCATCGTTCACAATGGCAATCGCTTCTCCCATCAATGCACCGCACTTTGTACCGCCAATATAGAAAACATCGCAGTTGTGTGCCAGGCACTCGAGATTAACATCGTTTGCCGGAGATGCCAAAGCATAGCTAAGTCTGGCGCCATCGACAAAGAGATAGAAACCGCAGTCTTGGCATACACTATATATCTCTTCAAGCTCCGATCTGCTATACAGCATACCCAGCTCGTTAGGCTGCGAAATATACACCATCTTGGGCTCGACTACGTGACCGGGAGTTGGATTATTTTCGTTTAGCCGACCTTCCTCTCTGACCTGAGCGGCAGTTATTTTGCCATCCTTGGAAGGGAGAGCGATTACCTTATGCCCGGTGTACTCAATAGCACCGGCCTCATGAACGTTGATGTGACCCGTATCGGCGGCAATCACTCCTTCAAAGCTTCTGAGCGCTATGTCAATAATCGTCATATTAGTTTGTGTTCCTCCCACGAGATAGTGAACATCGGCTGTAGGGCTTCCCGTCGCCCTCCTTATTTCAGCTGTAGCTCGCTTGCACCATGTGTCTAATCCATAGCCGGTGTGTGAGTTTTTTGCATCCTGGGTTAGCACATCTAAAATTACGGGGTGGGCGCTTTTGCTGTAGTCGTTGTCGAATTTGATCATGACGGTACCTCTTGATTTATTTGATCCGGGGTTGAATTATATAGTATAAGCATGTTTACTTGCGGTGGGTATTTTCCCACTCCCTGATAGCCTCTCTAGCGCATTTGTCGTCATCCTGTGGTACATTTACGCCGTTTATGTGCTGATACTTGTCATCTCCTAGTCCGATGATTGCAATCATGTCTCCGGATTCGGAATGTGTGATGGCATAGTGGATAGCCTCAGGTCTATATTCAATAACCATGTACCTGCCGCCGGTTGGCTCAAGACCGGATTTTACACCTTCGAGTATGGTCTCAAATGGTTCAAACCTGTTGTGCTCCGTCGTTATAATCGAGAAGTCGGCATATTTACCTGCTGATTCGCCCATCCCGATTCTTCTCTGAATATCCCTGTTCCCGCCTGCTCCAAATACGCACACAAGGCGTTTAGGCTTATATGCCCTGAGAGCTTTGAGAACAGCTCTTGTGCTCTCTCTGGTATGTGCGGAATCGATGCACACGCTTAGCTCCTCCGTGCGGTATATCATGTCAACTCTGCCGTTAATATGGATGTGCGATAGAGCCTCCTTTGCAGCTGAAGCCGGCAAGCCCAGTGCGTCAACAGCTGCTATTGTAGCCGCTGCGTTGAGAGCCGCAAACTCGCCGGGCATATTTACGTATACTTCATCATCAAGCTTGCCTGAAAGGTTGAATTCTTCACCTATCAGCCCGTTGCGCTCTCTTGTTCTCTGTTTGCCGATTACATAATCCGGAGTGCTTCCGAGCTTGGCTGTCGCAGCGTGTGTATCATCGTGCCCGACAGTTATCAGCTCGCATGTCGCTTCCTTGACTACAAAATCAATGTTTTTATCGTCCAGGTTCACGACTCCCTGTCTGCACTGTCTCAGCAGCAAGCTCTTGCAATATGCATAATTTTCAAAGGTAGGGTGCTCGTCAGTTCCCACATGATCGCCATGCTGCACGTTGAGGAACACCCCTACATCAAAGGTGATCATATCTGTCCGGTGCTGCATGAGACCCTGAGATGAACATTCGATGACTGCGTACTCGATGCCTTTAGATACCATCAGAGCTAGAAACCTCTGCAGCTGATCGGAATCGGGGGTAGTATTGGCAACCTCGAGGATCTCATCGCCGAGATTTACTCCGTTAGAACCGATTGAGCCGGCCTTGCAGCCAGCCTCCCTGAGTGCAGCCGTAATCATTGTTGCAACAGTAGTTTTGCCCTTTGAGCCGGTAACTCCGACTAGTCTGAGCTTTTCGGCCGGATAGCCGTAAAACGCAGCGGCAACGACAGCCTTGGCGTGTCTAGTGTCGGAAACTGCAACGACAGGAGAAGATATATTTGACAGACTTAGTTCATAGGCCTTATCGACGATGATAAGGGAAGGGTGTCCTGCGTCAATCTGTTCAAGAGCGTCGTGCGAATCAAACACAGCGCCGCGAATGCATACAAATATATCGCCTTGCTTAACGTGCCTGCTGTCAAAGCACAGCCCGGTTACGTCCTGATCGAGTTTTCCCTGCAGCAGCTTATATTCTAATCTTGAAGTTATTTCGTTAGTATTCATCTTTCCTCCGGATTCCCTGCAAAATGGGGATTTATAGCACTTAATTATATCCTTAATTAGTTAATTTTCCAATACATATGGTATAATAACCGATATTTACATACGGCATGATAAACGGTATTTACATGATATCGTATACGACCGGGAGGAGAGAGGTAAAGCGAATTTTCTGCAATACTGTTTAGAACTTCACTGCCGCCGATATCAGGGAAATTCCGACAGCGAGAGTGGATAAGTAGCGGCAGATAAGATTACTCATTGTAATTTGTGGTGTTTTAATAAGAACATGGCATATGTATTGAAAGAATATACAAAAAATGCTACAGTTAGAGATAGTTAAGTCATTGCATTGTAGATAATTATTAAGAAAAGGGTGTAGTAATGAAAGATAAAATTTATCTAAACGATAATGAAGTCATTCTGAACTTTGATCTGGTATACCCGGAATCCAGGCTCGATGTTGTTAAGTCTAAGGCATTCAAGGTATTCCTGGAGAATTATATAATCTATCTCGCCGAATACGATACGAAGCTGTATGATTGGGCGATTCAGGGCAATTCACCGGCAAGGGCTCTTGATGCGCTATCTACATTTGCACGTCAGACTCTCGTGTTCAATGCGGAGGAGATTGATTCGCCTTATATAAAGGATAGAGCGACTGCGTTGCAGTTCGTAGAAGGTATCTATGATTTCTGGAAGGCTCATGAGAGATATTCTGTCACAACAGATAAGAGAAGAGAGTCCAACTCGACGACCTTTGTAAAGGCTGATTCGGCACACAACCAGTTGATTATGGCAACCTTTAGACGCATCGAGGAGACTCTGATGGGTCGTGCAAATAAAATATATCGGCAGCAGCCGGCAGGTACGAACGCTGCACTTGCGCTGTATAGAAATGAGTCATTCAAGCTTGGAGCTCGTTACGATGCGCTGCGCAAGGTTAAGTTCATCGACTCCGTAATGCTGCGTACTCCAATGATTCTTCATCCCAAGTCGAACAAGCGTGAGTGGGCATTCGAACAGGTATATGAGAATCCTCTGGATACCTTTAAAGGCGACAGCGACGAGTTTTTCTGCTTCCCGGCTAAAGTAGGAGACCTGACGGTATTCGTGTACTTCCACAGAGATTTCATGTCCAACGGTGTGTCGCTGGCTAACCTGTTTGAGCTGGCATCCAAGAGGGAAGCATCCAGGAAGCCGGACTGCGTGCTGCTCTTTGGTAATGATGACGGCAAAAATGCCTGCACATTCTACCACGATGATGAAGAGGACATCTGGGTCGGATCGGTAACGTACAGTGAAAAGATTTCGTACTTTGGATATATGAAGAAGACGGTGTTGACGCTTCACAACGTCGCTATGATGCAGAAGGGCTGGCTACCGATTCACGGAGCGTTTGTAAATATCACGCTTAAGAACGGCAAGAAGAAGGGCATATGTCTGATGGGAGATTCCGGAGCCGGAAAATCCGAGACTATCGAGGCGCTCAAATCGCTCGGCAATGAGAAGATTAAGAATATCGAAGTCGTATTTGATGATATGGGAACCTTTCATCTTGAAGACGACGAGGTATATGCAAAGGGAACTGAAATCGGTGCGTTCGTAAGACTGGACGATCTTGATCCGGGAACTCCATACCGCGATATGAACAGGGCTATATTCTTTAACCCCGATCTATCCAACGCAAGAGTAATAACTCCTGCTGCACCGTATGCAGTTGTAACTGACAACCACCATGTTGACCTGTTTGCTTACGCAAACAACTACGATGAGGAGCTCGGACTGCACAGGTTTGAAAACCTTGAGGATGCCAAGAAGGTATTTGTAGAGGGAAAGAGAATGGCGAAGGGGACAACTCAGGAGATCGGCTTATCGACTACTTACTTCGCTAACCCGTTCGGACCTATGCAGCAGCAGGATATATGCGATCCTATCATTGATAAGGTGTACGATCGTCTGAAGCAGAACGGTGTGTTTATCGGTGAGATTTACACTCATCTCGGTAGAGATCCTGAGGACAGAGACAGCATCGTCAAGGGGGCACAGGAGCTGCTAAAGTTTATCGAGGAGAACTAAGGCTTATATATGGCGTCGTACCCGGTTAGATTAAAGCCGCAAAGCTATATAGTCCGGCAAAAGCCGGATGGTGATATCGAATTAAAGACAGGGGAACGGACAGGTGAGGCTAGTCCGTTCTCCTGTCTTGTGGTAATATCGAGTTATGATTAAAGATATAGACAGAATAAAAACTGCATTAGAAAATGGTCAGGGTGCGGAGTCGACCTCTAAGAGCTTTGGCGTCCTGATTCCTATAATCGAGACTCCGCGTGGCCTATCGGTATTGTTTGAGGTGCGCGCCGCAAGCCTGAGACGTCAGCCTGGAGAGATTTGTTTTCCGGGCGGCAGCACCTTGGATGGCGAGTCGACCACGGCTGCTGCTATAAGGGAGACGAGCGAGGAGCTCCTCATCGAGATGTCGAGCATTGAGGTTGTCAAGGAGCTCGACGTCATCAATGTGTACTCCGGCGGTATTCTGAGACCGGTGGTTGGACTGCTTAGGAGTTTAGAAGGCTTTGGCGGTGCTGATGGCATTGGTGTTGGTGATGCCGACGGGGGCGAGAGACTTGCGTTTTCAGCTGACGAGGTCGCCGAGGTCTTTACTGTGCCGCTGTCGTTTTTTCTTGAGCATGAGCCGGATTACTATGACATAGAGATGAGGAGTTTTCCTACTGCAGACTTCCCATACGATAAGATTCCGGATGGGGAAGACTACCACTGGGACATCGGGCACCGAAGCGTGTGCTTCTATACATATAGGGATAAAACTATCTGGGGATTGACAGCGGGGATTATGCACGACTTTGTCAAGAGACTTAAAAGAGGTGGATACTGTTAGAACTCCCCCCTGTAGTGTAATCAGCTGCTTATTCGATAACTTCCGCTTTATATATGTAATCATTTGCATGCACTCTTCACATATTGAGGATAAATATTATGTTATAATGATTCAAGTCAAGAAAAGGGGGTGATTCGTCACCCTGTTTTCTTTCTGACTGATTTCAGATAATGAAGGAATCAAGAAAGGCTGATATGAACGCAAATTCAAGCTCAACCAATTTAATTTATAAATTATATTTGTTCAATACAGCTGACCGTATTGCGGCAATTGCGATTGCTGTGTTTGTTGTGCTGTTTTTTGCATCAAGCACCGTGCTTGCAGGTACTTCACTGCCCAAGACCCCGTCCGGCAGAGAGGATTACTACAAATTCCTCGGAATTGATGTGTCCGAATGGCAGGGTGATATAAACTGGAATGGCATCAAGGCTGATGGTGTAGACTATGCTTTTATCAGAGCAGGTGCAACCACGTCTTCGAGCTTTGATCTCAAGGAGGACAGAAAATTCGATATAAATATGCAGGGCTCCGGGAGCGCAGGAGTTGCACGGGGATTGTATTGGTATTCTCAGGCGACTACAGAGGAAGAGGCTGTGGCTGAGGCCAAGAAATTGGTTGCACAGGCGAAAAAATATGATGTCGAATTACCGCTGGTGATGGATCTTGAATTCTCAAACGGGAGATTTGATAAAGCATATAATTCATGGCGTGCCAGGGGCAGTGCGTATGCAAGACAGAGGATGACATCAGTAGCTGAAGCCTTCCTTTCATATTGTCGTTCGCAGGGTTATCCTGCCTCTATCTATCTGTCGACTTCGCTGGCAGGGAGCTTTTCCGGGGTAGACACTAAGAGCCTCGCGGATAACTCGTACGAAGTATGGGTTGCGCACTACTCAAACGAACTGTCGGCATACCCGGAGTACAACGTATGGCAGTTTACAAGTACCGGACGTATGCAGGGGATCAAGGGAAATGTTGACTGTGATGCGATGTATGTGGATAAGTCTGCTCGCAAAGCCGGAAACCCGGGACTTGATGCCGAACCTGCCAACACCATGGTTCGCTACACCGGTGCGCCTGCAACGACGAACGTGAATGTATCAGATAATGGCAAGGCTTTGACCTTGAATAAGGACTACACGGTTTCCTATATGAACAACAACGGCAAGGGTACGGCGTATGCACTGGTCAAGGGAAAGGGTACTTATGTAGGTTACACCGAGGTGCTTCCATATCAGATTGGAGATGAAGAGCTGCTTCACTCTGCAGATCTCGAGCCTTCGCAAGCGGTTACCGGCATCAAGAACGGCAAGACGTATGTTAAATTCACAGCAGCTGGTGGTGATGTAGACGATTATAGAATCGAATACAGGAATGATGATTCGGAGGAATGGAAAGCTGTCAGGACTGGAGGTAAGGCGGAGTATGCACTCGATGGCCAGTATAAACAGATTAGAGTTTCTGCTGTTGTCGGCGGACAGCTATACGGTATGGCGTTGCCGGATAACTCTCAAAAGTATGAGATTATAGATGGTTCGGTTGAGACTGACTATAGACTTGGCGGCAAGGCGCTATGCAATAGGGATAAATTCAAGAAAATCAATAAGGAGGTAAGTGAAGATGTCGTTATCTAAGAGCAAGCATCCGCACAAGAGTTACACTAGGCGCCAGAAGCTGCTCATCGGGCTGTTTGTTTTTATAGTAGTCGATATCGCCCTATTCACTTTCACTGTAACCAGATACAACGGATATGACCTTATCAATTCGCGCAAATATGTTGAGTTTAAGATGCCTAAGGACAAATCCATGTCGGCTCGGCAATGGCAGGCGCTCGTCAAGAATGCAAAGGTCAACAGGTATCCCAAGACTCAGTTGACAAGGGAGATTGCCCACATCAAGAGCCAGTATGAGAAACGTATCAAAGAATACGACATGACTTTTAAAGAGTACCTCAAGGAAGCAGGGATGAATGAAACCGCGTTCAACAATCAGATAACAGAGATGGCAAAAGAGAATGTCAGAGATAAGCTGGTTCTTCATGCTATTGCAGATAAGAAGGGGATCTCGGTTAGCAAGGCTGAGCTTGAGAAGGCAAAGAAGGGCTTGCTCAAGGAGAAAGGAGTCAGCTCGGAAACAGAGTATAAGAAGCTGACGGGGGAGACAATCAACGAGCATGTCAAGGAGATAGACCTTGAGTCTAAGCTGCTGTATGCCAAGATAGTTAAAAAATAGGGCTTTAGCACTGTTAAATACCGCAAGTCCCGCAATTCGAGGAGGAGATGAAAATCTCCCCTTTTTTGTTGAAGCTCAACCTCATACGAAATGAGGACTGTATTTTGAAATTTTAATGACTTTAATATGCGCTGTGGAGAAGCATCAGGTTGTCAAACAGCTTGAGCTTAGTAAAATACAAGAAAAATGCAATCTTAATTTTTATTTAATAATTTCTTCTCTTGCATTTAAGGGTGTTTGTTTAATATTTATTCGAACATTGATTAATTGGAGGTATGTTATGGACATCCTGGCGAAGATTAAGAGTACGGCAATGGAATCGCCTGACAGACTGGTATTTAGCTCCAGGGCAGGACAGATGACATATGGGGAACTATGGGAGAAATCTTCATCTTTGGCTAATTACATCGAGAATAGACTTCGTAACAGAGAGCCGATCATGGTGTACGGTCATAAGAGTCCGGATATGCTTGTCTCTTTTCTTGCATGCGTCAGATCCGGACATGCATACTGTCCGGTCGATATTGGCAATCCTTCGGAGAGAGTTAGCGATATCGCAGATGCAGTGGACAACGAGATAGTAATTGTCCCGCAGCATGAGGAGCTTCTTGAGATAAATTCTAAATTTGAGATAGTCGGCAGAGAACAGCTGGACGATATATTTGCCGGGCACGCTGCATATGACGGCCTGGAACCTGTTTCCGGTGATGACACATATTACGTCATCTTCACTTCCGGAAGCACGGGCAAGCCTAAGGGTGTTAAAATTCCGGCCGATGCGCTGAATAATTATCTGAATTGGTCGGTAACGCTATCCGGTGGTATTCCGGAGGCAACGAGATTTCTCAATCAGGCGCCGTTCTCGTTTGATCTATCTGTTATGGATCTCTATACAGGACTGGCGACCGGTTCTACAATCGTTGCGCTTGACAAGGGGCTTCAGCAGGAAATGCCGGAGATGATGAAGTACATCTCAGCAGCTGAAGTTGAGTATTGGGTGTCAACGCCGTCATTTGCGGATATGTGCCTCGGAGAAGCTGAGTTTAGTTACGAGAATTTCGGAAGCATCAAGGCATTTCTGTTCTGCGGCGAGGTGCTTACCAAGGATACAGCTAAGCAGCTTAGATGCAGATTCCCGGATGCCAAGGTTATCAACACGTACGGCCCTACAGAGTCAACGGTTTGCGTAACAGAGGTGGATATCACCGATGAGGTCATCGCAGAGGCCGGTGCTCTGCCGATCGGACTTCCTAAGCCCGGTACTGATATAAGGATTGATCCGGAGAGCAGTGAAATGATTATCGTCGGAGATTCGGTAAGCTCAGGCTACTACAAGGATAAGGAAAGGACTGATCAGGTTTTCTTTATGGCTGAGGCCGGTACCTTGAGTGATAATCCCAAAGCAATGATTAGAGCGTACAGAACCGGAGATACAGGCCATTATGATGAGAACGGGATGCTGTTCTGCGACGGAAGAATTGATAATCAGATTAAGCTTCACGGATACAGAATCGAATTGGGAGACATCGAGTCTAACCTGGCAAATATAGACGGAGTAGCTGCTGTTGCTGTTATACCGAAGAAGCATGAGGGGAAGGTTATTAATCTGATAGCGTTTGTCGTGAGAGAAGGAAATGAGATTTCAGACGACTATAGTGGCAGAAAGTATGTAAGAGAAGCGCTCAGAGATCTGCTTCCAAGCTACATGGTTCCTAAGCGTGTCAAATTTATCGACAAGATGCCATTGACCAACAACGGCAAGGCCGATAGAAGTAAATTGGAGGAATTGGTGTAAATGCAGCTTTTTACAGACAATAGTTTCTTCATCTGGCTCGCAGTCCTATCAATTCCTGCTATATATCTAGGCTGCAGGGAGAAGTCGCTCAAATGGTATGGTCTGTTTGTAACACTCGTGTTCATCTGGCTAGCCATGGGCAGCAATCTGACAGCACTGTGCAACCTGGCAGCGTTCACGATTATCGAATATGCAGTGGTTCACACATATCTGACTATTCGAACCCGCAAGGGTCGAGTGACGTGGCAGTACAGGATCTTCCTGCTGCTGAGCATAGCACCGCTGACAATATATAAGCTGCTGGGACTGATTGGAAATAAATATCATATATTTGCATTCCTCGGATTGTCATATATGACATTCAAGGCAGTCCAGATGGTAATAGAGATATATGATGGAGTAATCAAGGAGTTTAAGACTTCCAATTTCTTCTACCTTATGCTGTTCTTTCCGACTGTTACTTCGGGACCAATCGACAGGAGCAGGAGATTTGACGAAGATATAGATAAGGTTCTACCCAGGGCGGAGTATCTGGAGTTGCTGGGAGAAGGCATATACAGGATCCTCAAGGGCATGATGTACAAGATAGTAATCGCAGCCGGATTCTACACCGTTATGAACTATTTCGGCACAGGCGGAACATGGTACTCGATTGCAATATACTTCTACACATACGGATTCTACCTGTTCTTCGATTTTGCGGGGTACAGCTCGATGGCAATAGGAGTCAGCTACATCTTTGGAATCAAAACGCCGGAGAACTTCAATGCGCCGTTTATCAGCAAGGATATCAAAGAGTTTTGGAATCGTTGGCACATGACACTGTCGTTTTGGTTCAGAGATTTTCTGTTTTCGAGAGTGACGATGAGCCTTGTCAGAAGCAGAAAAATCAAAAACAAGATGGCGATCGCTTCGGTGGCATTTATGATAAATATGTTTGTTATGGGTGTATGGCACGGACTTGAGTCTAACTATATCGTATACGGACTGTATCACGGCGTACTGCTTTCGCTGTGTGAGATATTTCAAAAGAAATCGAAGTTCTATAAGGCACACAAGAAGGATAAATGGTTCATAGCTCTCTCCTGGTTCATTACCTTCAATCTGGTAATGCTTGGATTCTTCATATTCTCAGGAAGGCTGGGAATTCTGCTATTCAAGAAATAGGGAGAAGAGAACGCTTCGATGTGTGCGATAAGAACGGGTGTCGGAAAATGAACTAACAATATTATTGAATAATTTTAAAGAAAGCTAAACAGGAGGAAATTACAATGAGAGAGAAGCTATTGGATATTATCGAAAACATTTGCGGAGATGAGATTGTAAAGGAGAACCCGGATATCAATCTGCTCGAAGAGGATCTGATCGATTCACTTGACTATGTTAGTCTGTTGCTAGACATCCAGGATGAGTATGGGGTGGTGTTATCGCCGTCCGAGTTCACAAGAGAGCAAATGGATACACCTAATAAGATTATTGAGACAGTTTCAGCAAGAATTCTAGGAGAATAGGTCAGGAACGAAGATAAGATGAAGAAGATCAACTCGTTTATAGCGGCGCTGTTGCTGTTGGCGATGTTCACATTCGTGGTACATTTTGTATGCGCTAATAATGATCTCAGGGACAAGACAGGGCGTTTCGGTACTTGGTATAACACGTATAAGGATCTGTCATACAACGCGTTATCGCAAAATCTCAATAAGAATTCGGTGCTGGTGCTCGGCTCTTCGGAGTTTAGGCATGGCCGCAAGTCGCAGTATCATCCCCGAAATCTATTCCGGAATACAGATATAAATCTCGTAACTGTGGGCGGTCCATTCAATCAGACTCTGTTCCACACAGTTGCACTTGGTTCGCTTCAGCCTCATCTTAAGAGCAAGAAGGTCGTGCTGCTCATATCGCCAACCTGGTTCAAGAAAAATGGCGTCAAGAAGAGCGATTATGCTCTCAGATTCTCAGAGACTGAGTACTTCGCTTTTATGGAAAATAAAAATATTCCACTCGAAACCAAGAGGTACGTAGCAGAGAGAAGCGAGATGCTGTTATCCAAGAATAAGAGTCTACAGGTTAAAGCACGCATGATCAACAGGGCCAACCTGGACTTCAAGCCGGGTTTGCTATATGGCTTTGAGAGACGTCATGCGTTTGATAAGGACAAAATCACTATTGGTGCATCTATGCGTTTTGCCATGAGGGATAAGAAGCCTCCCGCAAATTTTGTCAGGTACGGCTCCGCAGGCTTTAATTGGCAGCGTTTGCTTGAAAATGCACATCAGGATAGTATCGGCAAGGCAGATAACCCGTTCTATATGAGCGATCGCGTATGGAGAAACAAGTTCCGACAGGTTTATCCTAAGATGAAGGATGCTCACGCCGGAGAAAGCTATGAGAGGTCGCCTGAATACAAGGATTTAGAAGCGTTTCTGCAGGTGGCAAAGGCTAATAATATTCAGGTTAAACTGATACTGCTACCAGTAAACGGCAGATGGTACGATTATACCGGACTCGGTGCAGAAAAACGTGCAGTTGTGGGTCAGAAGGTAGAGAAAATCGCGGGTAAGTACGGTGCTGACTTCACGAATCTAACGGGATACAGCTACAATAAGTATATAGTGTCAGATGCAGTTCATCCGTGGAATGAAGGTTGGGTAAGGATAAATGAGAAAATCGCAGAATTCATTAATAAATAAGATTTTGACTGGAATATCGCTGAAATACACGTTATATATGTTCTTGTTTATGGCTTTGCTGTATATATTTTCATTGTTTGGAAGTATGCTCAGCAGCCCGACATTTACGTATGCAGAGTTCTAGGCAATTTTAGCTGATTGTACAGGGTAGTGCTGTACGCTAAGACTGGTTTTACCCTTGGTGCTTGCAAATGCGCAGCGAATATCGCGGCGCATCGCATAGTGCCGGGGTACTTTATTTACAAATAGACATTCCAATATCAATCATCTATAATCATTAAATATCTGATTAAATCATATACGATTGGAAAGGTGAAGCATGAACAAAGTCCTGGGCATAGCAGAAAGTATAATTCGCGGTATTGAGCACGGTGATGAGCCTGTAGCTCAGCCGTTTAAGGTTATGGAACGACACATATATGATTCGTTCGGATCTGTCAGCTTTGGTGATGAACCTGACGAATCAGAGACAGCAATGCGCAATAACATACTTGCTCTCGGTAACAATCTCGAGTTCATGAGCTGGTTGCTGATGAACGGGTATGAGGGCAAGTTCAAATGTATTTACATAGATCCGCCATTCTTCACCAGGTCGAAATACGATGCGACTGTTACGATCAAGGGCAGCGACGGCAAGAACCGTAAGGTTAAACATCTGGCGTACGATGACACATTCGATCGTAGCATAGAACAATACGTCGAGAATATGACCTCGCGGCTAGTGATGATGAAAAGGCTGCTAGCTGATGATGGACTTATTTGGGTGCATCTGGACTGGCATTCGGCGCACTATGTCAAGCTGGTGATGGATGAGATATTCGGGTATGAGAACATGCGCAATGAGATTATCTGGAAGTATAAGTCCGGAGGCAGTGCCAGGACACATTTCTCCCGTAAGCACGACACAATTCTGATGTACAGCAAGTCGAGCAAATATTATCTGAATGTTCCCAAGGAAAAGTCATACAACCGTGATTTCAAGCCATATAGGTTCAGGGGAGTTGAGGAGTATCAGGACGAATATGGATGGTATACCCTTGTAAATATGAAGGACGTATGGAGTATAGATATGGTGGGCAGGACTTCCGGCGAGAGGAATGGTTACGCTACACAGAAGCCGCTTGAGCTGATGATACGGATTATCAGTTCCTGCACAAAGAGGGGTGACCTGGTTGGCGATTTTTTCTGCGGATCCGGATCCTTTCTCGAGGCTGCTAACTCGATGGGCAGGATGTGGATAGGCTGTGATATTGAGAATCTGGCGCTCGGAACGGCCAAAAAGAGGCTTGATGCGTGCGAGTCAAACTACCTGTTCTACGGAAATGGGGAAGAACATACATACCGTACAGATGCAATAATCAAAATAGTCAGAGAGGATGAACTGGAGAATGGCAAGAAGCTTTGCCATGCTAAGTTGATGGCATTCAGACCGGAGCTTGAGATTGGATACGTGCAGCACAAGGATCGCGATCTGTTGGAAGCGGCATGCAGGTCAAATCCGGAATCATTAATTGACTACATCATGATAGACCCGGATTATACAGGTGAATTTTCCGCAGAAATCAGCGTTACAGATGACTATGACGACATAAGGTTCATATCCAGGGGCAATGTCGCATACATAGTTGTGGATGTCTTTGGGAAGGAGTATTTGGTAAAGTGAAAATGAGAGCGTGAGACTTATGGGCAGACATGCACGATGTCAAGAAAGCCGTCGCTATGGTCAAAATTTACCCGGCGGTGGCGATTATCGAATCCAAGTCAGATGAAAACGTAAATTATACCCTGACCGGCCTCCGCTGCACATGTCCGGCGGACTTACAGTCGGAGTATGGTCTCACGCTCCGATTTTGCTATTTAGTCAATCTCTTTTCGAAGTTTCCGTATATGTGTGCGCCCTCAGTGACTATTACGAAAGCGTCTGAATCAACTGATTTGACAATATCTAACAGCTTGTTTACTTCGTATTTTGAGATAATCGTAATTATGACGTTTGAGGTCTCTTTAGTATAAGCGCCAGTTCCGGTCCAATTGGTAACACCTCGCTTCAGCTCTTTCATGATTGCCTCTTCAACACCGGGCTTTTTGGTGAATATCATAGCCTCCATATTGATGTTCTGTATATGAACACGGTCGAGCGCAATTGCCAGAACTGTCGTATATATAAGTGAATAAGCGACTATTTCAACGTTGAAGAGGAACAGACAGATAATATAGACTCCGATGTTGATCATGATACTGATCTTACCGACGCTGTGGTTGGGATTGAGCACCGACACTATTACTCCGATTATATCCTGTCCGCCCTGCGAACTACCGGCTCTAAGCACCATACCCGCGCCGATTCCCGCTACTACTCCGCCGATGAGGCATGCAGTGAGGTAGTCGTTGAAAATTGGCTCTTCTGGAATCGGCATTATTCCGAGGGCAACCGAGCACAGCGTGATCGATACCACGGATGTGATGCAGAATTCTTTGCCGACAACCTTGTACGATACGATCAGAAGAGGTAGGTTCAACAGGAAGTAAAGTATGCCGACTACATCCAATCCGGGGAGAACAGGAACGTGAAGCACGTTTACAAAAAATAGCCTCAACAGCTGTGCCATTCCCGTAAATCCACCGTTATACAGATTCATCGGTGTAATTATCACATTTACGCCGATTGCGAATATTACGTTACCCGCGAGCGTCCATCCCAGGTAGTGTAGCAGATACTGTTTGCGAGGAGATAAGCTTTTGTATAGGTTCAAGGTAAACCTCCCGGATAATTAGTATATGATAATTGTGATACTATCTGTTGCCGGGAAAGTTCAACAATTTATTGTGTGTAATTGAGAAAACACCTAAGAATTGTTCATGTGATATAATCAACATCATCCATAAAGGGGAAGCAAGTAAATAGAATGACAAAGGTTAATAGCAGAGTTGTTGATTTGGAAAATGGGAATATCACCGGAGCTCTGATGGCGCTGGCGTTGCCAATCATGGGATCAATGCTCATTCAGATGGCGTATACGCTGGTTGACACTGCTTGGGTGGGCCTGCTGGGAAGCAACGCAGTCGCAGCAGTTGCAACAGCAGGTCAGATCATTTGGATTGGTCAGGGTGTAGCTATGATACCGCAATTCGGCGGACAGATACTGACCGGAAAAGAATTGGGCGCGGCAAACCTTCATGGAGCACGTAAAATCGCCTCTGTGGCAATAAGGCAAGCTGTAATTTTCATGGTTCTGTATTCATCGATAATATGTGTATTCAGAGGAAATTTTATCGGATTTTTCCATCTGAATAACCGATCAACTATAGCTATGGCACATGTATATACACTTATAGTAGGCATAGGTATGCCGATTTACGGGCTTAACACGGTTATAAACGGTCAATTTACATCGATGGGTGATAGTAGAACTCCTTTGTATTTCAACAGCACAGGCGTTGTGATCAATATGCTGCTGGATCCGATTTTAATGTTTGGAGCCATCGGATTTCCTCGCCTAGGAGTCTATGGTGCGGCCATAGCAACTGTATTATCGCAGCTGATAGTTCTGATACTTTATATTATCGCTATGATTAGAGATAATCATCTGTTTGTGGAGCTTGAGCTGCTGGGGAGAATAGAGGTTCGGGAATTTATGAGGATTTTTAAGCTGGGTCTTCCTCCTGCGCTTCAGACTGTCTTCTTTGCTCTTGTAAGCATCGTTATCTCCAGAATAGTTGTCAGGTATGGTGATTCCGTACTTGCAATTCAGCGTGTTGGCGGAATGATAGAATCCGTAACATGGATGGTGGCCGACGGATTTTCACTTGCTATGACGAGCTTTACCGCAAGAAATTTCGGAGCAAAAAAAGGCAATCGTATTAAAGCCGGATATAGGTCGGCCATTCGCATGATGACATTGTATGGAGCTATCATATCAGCTGCTTTTTTGCTGTTTGCAGTTCCGATATTTCGGATTTTCTTGCATGAAGAAAATGTTGTTCAGCTTGGAGGAGTGTACCTGAGGATTCAGGCTATCTCACAGATTTTCATATGCCTGTCGGCAATTTCATGCGGTGCATTCAACGGAATAGGTGAAACGAAGCTGCCGGCATACATCAGCATTGGAGCAAAAGTGCTTAGGATACCGCTCGCATTGGTATTTATACATGTCGCTAATTCTATAACCGGAGCGTGGTGGGCGCTGACATTGACATCTGTTTTAGAAGGTGCACTAATTGCGTTCTTATTCTACAGACATTTACAGAAAGGGATTAATTATGACAGAATCTGGAGATAACAAAATCATGTCGTCACGATACCTGATTGGCAGATTTGTACCGTATTTTAAGCCGTATCTGGCAATTTTAATTTTCGATCTTGTTTGTGCTTCGTTTACGACGGTGAGCGATATAGTGCTGCCGCTGTTAATCAGATACATAAGTAACGTTGTTGCAAGCGATTTCGCATCATTTACGTCCGGCCTGATCATCAGGATTGCTATGATTTATGTAGTACTTAGAGGCGTTGATGTTGTCGCGAACTACTACATGCAGAACACCGGACATGTGATGGGTGCCAAAATCGAAACAGACATGCGCCGCGATCTGTACGAGAAGTGCCAGAGTCTGTCGTATTCGTATTACAGCGAGAATAAGACGGGACAGCTCATATCGAGAATCACCAGCGACCTTTTTGATATCACTGAGTTTGCACATCACTGCCCGGAGGAGTACTGGATTGCCGCTCTCAAGATTGTGCTTGGATTTGTATTACTTATCAGAATCGATACTACACTTACAATTTTGATGTTTGCAATCATTCCGATTATGATTGCTGCAACCTACGCTTTTCGCAAGAAGATGCGCCGTGCATTTAAGCTGCAGAGGGTCGGGCTCGGCGAGATAAACTCCCATGTCGAGGATAGTCTGCTTGGTATCAAGGTGTCCAAATCCTTTGCAAATGAAGACTACGAGCAGGAACGCTTCGAGGCGGATAACTCACGGTTCCTTGATGTAAAGGCCGTCGGTTATAAAGCGATGGCAGGATTTAGAGGAGTGACTCGCACCTTCGACGGCTTGATGTATATTGCGGTAATCCTAGTGGGCTCGTTTGAGCTAAAGAACGGCAGAATCACCACCGGTGATTTCATAGCTTTCCTCATGTATGTAGGAGTGCTGCTGGAGGCTGTGAGGAGAATCGTAGAGTTTACCGAGCAATTCCAACGCGGAATGACCGGAATTGAGAGATTCATAGAGGTGATGGACGAGCCGGTTGAAATCGATGATGCCCCGGACGCAGAGGAACTGCCAAGGCTTACGGGTGAGATAGAATTTAAAGATGTTACGTTTAGATATAACGACAGTGAGGATATCCTTAACGGGATTAATCTCAATATCAAGCCGGGTGAGAACGTCGCCCTTGTCGGACCGTCAGGGGCAGGTAAGACCACATTCTGCAACTTGATTCCCAGGTTCTACGATGTTACAGACGGTAGTATTGAAGTCGACGGCCATGATATTAGGAATGTGACATGCAAATCGCTACGATCCCAGATAGGAATGGTGCAGCAGGATGTATATTTGTTCTCGGATACTATCGCGGGTAATATCGCTTACGGCAAGCCGGGTGCGAGGATGGAGGAAATAGAGAAGGCTGCAAAGCTTGCGGGAGCAGATGATTTTATCAGAGAGATGTCAGACGGATATAACACGAGCGTCGGCGAACGCGGCATGAAGCTTTCCGGAGGACAGAAGCAGAGGATTAGTATTGCCAGGGTGTTTCTCAAAAATCCACCTATACTTATCCTCGATGAGGCTACTTCAGCGCTGGACAACGAGAGCGAGATGCTGGTGCAGCAATCGCTTGCCGAGCTGTCCAAGGGCAGAACTACTATTACAATTGCTCACAGACTGACGACGATCAAGAATGCAGATCGCATCCTCGTGCTCAATCAGGACGGAATTGCTGAAGAGGGAACACACGATGAATTGATAGAAAAGGACGGAATCTACGCAAACATGTACAGGATGTACCAGCTGTAGGTAAGTGTGAATTTCGAGCAGAACAGCGAATTAGTCATATCCCGGTAGGATGTGACGGGGCCGGTTTTGCTCGGTTTTTTAAACACTAAATTCCTATATGAATAATAGGAAAAGGCTTGATTGGTTGTGTGCAATATGTTATTCTTCTGTTGTAAGGTAAAATACTCAAGATGCAAGGAGAGGAATGGCACATGATTGTTTCAACAAAAGGTCGATACGCTCTTATGGTCATGATTGATCTTGCAAACCACGATAACGGAGGATATATCTCGCTTGCGGACATATCGGAGCGCCAGAAGCTGTCGATGAAGTATTTGGAGAACGTAGTGTCTATGCTCAATAAAGGAGGTCTCCTACGCAGCTTTCGAGGCAAGAAGGGTGGTTACAGGCTGATAAGATCTCCTGAGGATTACAACATAGGGGAGATTCTCCGCATCACCGAGGGCAGTCTTGCTCCGGTTGACTGCATCAAGTCCGGTGAGGTTAATTGCGGCAGAGCTGATTCGTGCGTCACGCTTCCGCTATGGATCGGGCTTGATAAGGTTATCGATGAGTATCTGGACAACATCTCGCTGCAGGATCTGATAAGCGGTAACGTTGACAAGCTGATGTAAGATCAAGACGCGTAGAATCAATGCTGTTCGCAGTCGCTGCTAATTCCTATTGACTTAGTAGGGATTAGAGGTCTATAATAGCGAATGTACAGATGACTAAATTTAACACTGGGGAGGGAGCTATGAAAGTTTACGCAGACAATGCGGCAACAACTTATCTAAACGATGTCGCACTCAATACACTGCTGGATTGTCTCAAGAATTACAACGGCAATCCTAACAGTCTTCATACAGATGGGCAGGTCGCTCAGGAGAAGCTGGATGAATCCAGAGCTAAGGTGGCTGAGGCTATCAACGCTGCCAAGCCTAATGAGATTTACTTCACTTCCGGCGGAAGCGAAGCAGACAACCAGGCACTGATTTCGGCAGCTCGCGGTCTTGTTAAGAAGGGCAAGAAGCACTTGATTTCGCTCAACATCGAGCATCATGCTATCCTTCACACTTTGGCAAAACTGGAGAAGGAAGGCTTTGAGGTTACACTGCTTAAGCCACAGCCTAACGGCATCGTAGATGTCAAAGATGTGGAGAATGCAATCAGAGAGGATACAGCACTCGTATCCATTATGTTTGCTAACAATGAGATGGGAGCGATTCAGCCAATTGCAGAGATCGGAAAGCTGTGCCATGATAAGAGGGTTTTGTTCCACACAGATGCAGTTCAGGCAGTAGCACACCTGCCGATAGATGTACAGGCAATGAACATTGATATGTTATCTATGTCAGCACACAAGTTCCACGGACCTAAGGGTGTTGGGGCTCTCTATGCCAGGAACGGCATCAGACTTATCAACGTAATCGAAGGCGGAGCTCAGGAGAGAGGCAAGAGAGCCGGTACAGTTAACGTTCCGGGCAACGCCGCCCTCGCTGCTGCACTGGAGGATGGAGTTCTCCATATGGAGGAGAATGCTCGCAAGACGGCTGCGCTGAGAGACCGACTTATTAAGGGCTTGTCAGATATTCCTTATTCGCAGCTAAACGGCGACCCTGTAAAGAGACTCCCCGGAAATGTAAATTACTCGTTTGAAGGAGTTGAGGGAGAGTCGTTGCTGCTCGCTCTGGACATGTATGGCATCGAGTGTTCGTCCGGTTCCGCTTGTACAAGCGAATCGCTCGACCCGAGCCACGTTCTGGTAGGAATGGGAGTTCCTGTAGAGGCAGCTCACGGATCGCTCAGATTCAGCCTCAATGAGGAGAACACAGAGGAGCAGGTTGATTACATCATAGAGAAGGTTCACGAAGTGGTTGAGCACTACAGAAAGCTATCGCCATTCTGGGACGAACTGGAGAAGGGAGAGAGAGAACATGTTATACAGTGAAAAGGTGATGGATCATTTTCAGAATCCAAGAAACGTTGGTGAAATAGAGAACGCAGACGGCATCGGTGAGGTTGGCAACCCAACATGTGGTGATATCATGAGAATGTACCTCAAGATTGATAACGATATTATCACAGATGTTAAGTTCAAAACATTCGGATGCGGATCTGCAATTGCATCAAGCTCGATGGCTACAGAGATGATCAAGGGCAAGAACATCAAGGAAGCTCTTGATTTGTCCAACAAAGCTGTAGTCGAGGCTCTTGACGGACTTCCGGCAAGAAAGATTCACTGTTCAGTACTGGCTGAGGAGGCAATCAAGTCCGCACTGGTAGACTATTACGAGAAGAACGGTCTTGAACTTCCACCGGAGATTAAGGACTTTGAGCCGACTGAGGAATAGTGATATATTGCCGCAAGGAAAGTGACAATATAATATTAACAGCAAAAATTTGCAGGGGATTTTAACACACCTTCACATAGTGTGAACCAAAAATGTTATACTACTACCGATTAATGCAGAGTTTATCTGAGGAGGAAATAACATAATTGGAGGGACTATGACTACTGCAATTAAAGGCGGAAAGATTTATAAAGCTGGTGAATTCGTACCTAACGAATTGCTTGTAGTTGATGCTCCTGAGAAGGCCGGTCTGAGATCCGAAACCGGTAGTGATTTTGATTTCAAAAGAGTTATCAATGCTGATAACTCTTTTATTTTGCCATCATTCTGTGATGTGCATGTTCATTTTCGCGAACCGGGTCAGTCGTACAAGGAGACTATCAGCACAGGCAGCATGGCGGCAGCGCACGGCGGCTATACGACAGTGTGTACAATGCCTAACCTGAAGCCGGCTCCATCGACGATGGACACTCTTAGAGTCCAGCTTGAACTAATCGAAAAGGACGCTGTTATCGAGGTTGTTCCATACGGAACTATAACCATGGAGCAAAGCGGCAGGGGCAAGCTTTCCGACATGAAGGCACTGGCACCTCATGTGTGTGCTTTCTCTGATGACGGCAGAGGTGTTCAGGCAGATGGACTAATGCGTGAGGCAATGTATCAAGCCAAGGAGCTCGGCAAACTGATAGTTGCCCACTGCGAGGATGAGTCACTGCTTAATGAAGGCAAGGTCAGAGAGAGCGAGTGGAAGCAGATTGAGAGGGATCTCAAGCTCGCTGATGAGACCGGGGCAGGTTATCATGTATGCCATATTTCCTGCAAAGAAAGTGTCGAGGTCATCAGAGATGCCAAGAAAAGTGGGGTTGATGTGACCTGCGAGACTGCGCCACACTATCTGATATTTGATACAAGCGACGTTGAGGATTACATAGCCAGATGTCCGGAATACGGCGGCAGATTCAAGATGAATCCGCCAATCAAGGACAAGGCAGACAGAGAATCACTGATTGCAGGCGTGCTGGACGGAACAGTGGATATGATAGCAACTGATCATGCACCGCACAGTGCCGAGGAGAAACGCCGTGGATTTGCCAATAGTTCCAACGGAATCACGGGTTTGGAATGTGCATTTCCTGCACTTTACACATACTTGGTTAAGACTGGTGTAATGAGCCTGGAGCATCTGTTGCACATGATGTCCGTTGCACCAAGAGAGAGGTTTGGCCTCAAACAAAACGGCTGGACCATGGTGGATTTAGAACATACCTACAGGGTAGACAGCGAGGACTTCCGCTCTATGGGAAAGTGTACGCCTTTCTATGGACATATACTGAATGGCAAGGTGCAGATGGTGATAATGGAAGGCAACACAGTATACGAGAATTTGGAGAGATAAAATGCGCGATTTACGAAGCGAAATCCTTGAGAACAAACAGCTCGCCGATGGAATATACAAGATGACTCTCGAAACTCCAAAGTCCGAGTTCGCTAAACCCGGGCAGTTTGCCATGGTTGAGGTTCCTGAAAAGTTCCTCAGGAGACCGATCTCTGTCAGCAGCTACGATAGCGACAGGTACACGCTTATATACAAGGTTGTAGGCGGAGGGACCGAGATTCTGAGCAAGATGGAGCAGGGTGAACACGTCAGGAGTATCACGGGGCTGGGGAATGGATACAATATCGATGATATCACTGATGGAGCATATATAATCGGTGGCGGGATAGGTATCCCGCCCATGCTCGGACTGCTAAAGACAATGGTTATGTCAGGCAAGTCCTGTAAGGTTATACTGGGCTATAATTCCGCTGATGAGATGTTTATGTTTGATGATTTTCAACAGCTTGCCGATGATATAACGGTAATGACGGCGGATGGATCATATGGGCAAAAGGGCTTCGTAACCGATGCTTTTAGCAGTTGTGAGTATGCTTGTGCCTGCGGACCGCTTCCGATGCTGCGGGCATTGGATCACAAGGTTGAGCATGGCCAGTTCAGCCTTGAGGCGCGCATGGGTTGCGGTTTTGGTGCCTGCATGGGATGTTCGATTAGAACAACGGATGGAAGCCGCAGAGTGTGTAAGGAGGGACCGGTATTTGATAAGGAGGTTCTAAAATGGGAAAAACTGTAACCAGGGTTAGTCTGGCCGGAATCGAACTCAAAAATCCGGTAATGCCGGCAAGCGGCACCTTTGGATACGGTCAGGAGTACAAGGATCTGTTTGATCTCAACGTGCTGGGTGGAGTTGTAACCAAGAGCGTTACGAGGGAGCTCAGATATGGCAACAATTTGCCGCGTATTGCAGAGTGCACGAGCGGTATGCTCAACTCGATAGGACTCCAGAATCCTGGCATTGACCACGTTGTCGAGGTGGATTTGCCTGCCCTCAAGGAAATTTATCAGGGTCCGCTCATTGTAAATATCAGTGGGTTCAGCACCGAAGAGTTTGCTGAGGTTGCGTCCAAGATCGACGCGTCGGGATATGCCGATATCCTCGAGGTAAATATCAGCTGCCCTAATGTAGAGCATGGCGGATCTGCATTTGGAGCTGATCCGAAAGCTTCGGAGCGAATCACGAGAGCCGTGAGAGCTGTTACTAAGCTGCCTGTTTTTATGAAGCTTACACCTAATGTTACAGATGTAACCGAGATAGCAAGGGCTTGCGCAGCCGGTGGTGCAGATGGAATCAGCATGATCAACAACTTCAAGGCTATGCGAATCGATCTCAGCACCGGGACAACGGTGACTGCCATGAAATACGCAGGTCTGTCCGGACCTGCAATCAGGCCTATCGCACAGCGCATGGTAAATGAAGTGTTTCACGCAGTAAAGCTTCCGATTATCGGTATTGGCGGTATCCGGACGGCTGATGACGTGCTTGAAATGATTATGTCGGGGGCTACGGCTATCGAGATTGGTTCGGCCAATCTGATCGATCCATGGACGATGCCTCGCATAATCAGCGAGCTGCAGCCGAGGATGGACGAGCTTGGGATCAAGAGTTTGGAAGAGATAAGAGGGGTGGTATAGATGAAGCCGGAGATAATAATTGCACTCGATTTTCCGACTGGCAAAAAGGCACTTTCGTTCCTTGATCTGTTTGAAGGAGAGCAGCTCTATGTCAAGGTGGGCATGGAGCTTTTCTACAGCGAGGGACCTTCGATTGTCAGAGCAATAAAGGCTGGAGGCCACAAGGTTTTCCTCGACCTCAAGCTTCACGATATTCCGAATACAGTTAAGAGTTCTATGAAGGTGCTCGCTTCGGTTGGTGCTGATATGGTTAACGTGCATGCTGCAGGTGGAATCAGGATGATGAAGGCTGCTGTAGAGGGACTGGAGGATGGCTCAACCGGTGCAGCGAGACCTGAGATTATCGCCGTAACTCAGTTGACTTCAACTGATCAGGAAACTATGAACAGCGAGCTCAAGATCAACGGAGAACTCAGGGATGTCGTGCTCGCATACGCTAGAAATGCTCAAGAAGCAGGCTTAGACGGTGTGGTATGCTCGGCGTGGGAGTCTGAAGAGATTCACGCAGGGACTTCAGACAGCTTCATAACCGTCACACCCGGCATCAGACTTTTGGGAGATGCCAAGGGCGATCAGAGCAGAGTTGCAACACCTGCGAGAGCAAAGGAAATGGGATCAGATTATCTGGTGATTGGCAGGAGCATTACCAAGGCGGATGACCCTGTTAAAGCATATAGAATATGTATGGAGGAGATTAATAATGACTAATTCGGACAGCAAGTCTAAGCAGATTGCAGAGGGACTGCTCGGGATCAAGGCGGTATTCCTGAGACCGAACGATCCGTTTACATGGGCGAGTGGAATCAAGAGCCCAATCTACTGTGATAACAGACTTACACTCACTGCACCGGAGGTGAGGGATGTCATTGAGCACGAGATGGCAAGAGTGATTGAGGAAAAGTATCCTGAGTGCGATGTTGTCATGGGTACAAGCACGGCCGGAATTGCTCATGCTGCAATCTCTGCGCACATCCTAGGCAAGCCAATGGGATATGTCAGAAGCAGTTCCAAGACTCATGGACGTAACAACAGAATCGAGGGAAAGCTCGAGGTGGGCGAGAAGGTTGTGGTTGTTGAGGATTTGATTTCAACAGGCGGATCCTCAATTGAGGTTGTAGAAGCTCTACGCGAGGCCGGTGCCGAGGTGCTTGGCGTAATCAGCATATTTACCTATGAGACTGCCAAGGCAGACAAGAACTTCGAAGCAGCCGGTGTTGAGAAGCTCAGCCTGTGCACAATCAGTGAGCTGATGGAGACAGCTGTAGCGGAAGAGTACGTAACAAGCGAAGAAGGAAAGGGAATAATCGAATGGCTAAGAGAGATTTAATTAACATTACTGATCTCAACATTGATGAACTCGATAAGCTGCTGGCGCTGGCCAACGACATCATAGAGTCGCCTGAGAAATACCGGGACAAGTGCACACATAAGACGCTGGCAACTCTATTCTATGAGCCGAGCACTCGTACCAGACTCAGCTTTGAGTCTGCGATGTATGGGCTGGGCGGCAATGTAATCGGCTTTTCTGATGCCAATTCCTCATCAGCTTCTAAGGGAGAAACCGTGAGTGATACTACGAGGGTAATGGAGTGTCTGGCAGATATAATTGCAATGAGACATCCTAAGGAAGGTGCGGCCCTTGTCGCTGCAAATTCCTGCAACATACCGATTATAAATGCGGGTGACGGAGGCCATATGCATCCATCGCAGACTCTCACCGATCTGCTGACGATTTTACGTAACAAGGGGCGCCTCAAGAATTTCAGGATTGGATTTTGCGGGGATCTAAAGTTCGGCAGAACTGTGCATTCACTCATACTTGCTCTACTCAGATATGAGGGGATCGAGTTTGTGCTGATCTCGCCCGAGGAACTGAAGCTTCCATCATACAACAAAAACGCTATGGATGAAGCAGGCGCAAAATGGATTGAGACTGCTTCTTTGGAGTATGCGCTTCCGGATCTCGATGTTCTGTACATGACAAGAGTGCAGAAGGAGAGGTTCTTCAATGAAGAGGATTATGTAAGACTGAAGGACACATATATCCTCGATGAGCAGAAGCTGGAATCCGCCAAGGACGACTTGGTTATCATGCATCCGCTGCCTAGAGTAAACGAGATTTCCGTCGAAGTGGATAATGATCCAAGAGCAAAGTACTTCGATCAGGTTAAAAACGGCAGATACGTGAGAATGGCGCTTATTCTCATGCTGCTGGGTATTGAAGGAGGTCTGAGATAATGAATATTGATGGTGTAACAACCGGTATTGTACTGGATCATATCGCTGCCGGTAAATCCATGCTTATATATAATCTGCTTCGACTCGACAAGCTGGACTGCAGCGTTGCGATTATCCAGAATGCGAAGAGCGGTAAATATGGTAAAAAGGATATAATCAAGATCGATCAGATTATCGATCTGGATTTCGACTTAATTGGCTTTGTAGATCCCCATATTACGGTCAATATTATCAAGAACAGCAGTCTCCATTCCAAAAAGCATATGAAACTGCCTGAACAGCTTATGAACGTAATAGAGTGCAGGAATCCACGCTGTATCACGTCCACAGAGCGTGGCATAGAGCAGAGATTTAGACTTGATGATCCTAAAAAGAGAATTTACAGATGTGAATATTGTGATACAGTTCATCAGGGCGGTATTAAATTCTAAAGCTTGTTCCGGCGCCGGTAACGTTCGGAATATCAGTGTAGGCATGAGCTAAACTGCATCACGATGTGCTATAATAGCACTTAATATACAGATAATTTTCTAGGGGGACTAATGATGAAGATCATTCTTTTGGAGCCACTTGGCATTTCCGAGGATACCCTGCAGAGGCTTTCGAGCACTCTCACCGAGCAGGGACATATTTTTAAGGCATACGACAGTGTAGCAACTGATACAGATGAGCTGATACAGAGAGCAGAGAACGCAGATGTCCTGATTATTGCTAATCATCCGCTGCCCGGTGATGTTATCAGAGCCGATCAAAGCCTTAAACTCGTATCAGTTGCGTTTGTCGGCATAGACCATGTTGATGTAGAGGCTTGTAAGGAGAAAGGCGTGCTCATCTCTAACACAGGTGGGTATTGCGACGATGCGGTTGCAGAGCTTGCAATAGGTCTGACTCTGGACTGCCTCAGAAATATCACAGAGTGCGATGCCGCAGTACAGGCAGGCCATGGCAAGGGAAGCCTCGCAGGTCACGAATTAGCCGGTAAGACAGTCGGAATCGTGGGCACAGGTGCAATCGGCCTGCGGGCGGCTTCAATTTTCAAGGCATTTGGATGCAAGCTCATCGGATATAACAGAAGTGAGAAGACAGCAGCCAAGGCTCTGGGACTCGAATACATGTCACTTCTCGACGTTATGGCAAATGCGGATATCATCTCTGTTCATACTCCGCTCACCGCCGAGACTAAAGGGCTGATCGGAGAGAAGGAAATTGCCGCAATGAAGCATGGTGCTATCATCATCAATACAGCCAGAGGGCCGGTTATAGAGACCGAGGTGCTTGCAAGGGCTCTCAGAGAGGGCAAAATAAAAGCCGGACTTGACGTATTTGAAAATGATCCGCCACTGCCGGCAAATCACCCGCTAATCGACGCACCTAATCTCGTATGCACTCCACACGTAGGATTCGATACCATAGAGTCAATTGATAGGCGTGCTGAGATGGTGTTTGAGAATGTAACAGCCTGGATGGGTGGTAATCAGATTAGAAAGATGCTCTAAGCGAGGCGTAGTCGCTTAAATTCGTCGGAACCTGGCGTTCCGCAGGAGGTGCTCATGTCGGTCATAAGTAGACGCTCAATCAAGGTGCCGTTTGTGGCATTGCTGATAGTGGTATTTGGATTTGCCCTGGCAGGTTGCTCATCCGATCTGCGCGAATCTGATATAAATGATTTGTATGCCCACCCGGAGGATTACAAGGGTAGAAGGATTGCGAATCTCACGATGCAGGTTGTCGGAGTGGACAAGAAGGACGGGGAGGTGCAGCTTCGGGCCTTTGAGAATATTCGCAAGACTGAGCATCCGACGCTTGTAATTGTTAAAGATGCAGATGTGGATTATCAAGAGTATGAATTTATCAAGGTCAAGGGTAAGGTTGCGGGCAAGGTGAAGGTAAAGGACGAAAGCGGCAGTAACGTGACTGCCGTGCAAATTCAAGCTGAAAAGATTTCCAAGATCAAGTCAACCGATGCTTTCCCGGCTGAAGACACCGTGAGAGTCGATTCGATGATCAAGAAGAATGGTGTAACTGCAACCATAAAGAAAATAGATTTTACAAAGGAGTCCACGAGGGTATATCTGTCAATCAAGAACAGAACTGACAAGCGGGTTGAGGTATATCCCGATCAGAGTCTGATAGAACAGGATAGCAAAGACTACGAGGCAGATATGGGCAACTACTTCTATGAGGATGTCCAGCTTAGCAACACCGTAAAAGCCGGAGAGACGATCACCGGAGTGGTGGTATTTGAGAGAATTGATCCTAACCTGCCATTTACCTTTGCGTTTGAAGGTGCCGATCACAAACATAGCGAGTTTGAGATATCATTTAACTTTGCAAAACAGTAAGCTGTCGTCACGGCGATATCAGCAGGGTAGAGGCAGTATGCTTAACTCAGAGTACATAGCCGTTTGAGAAGCCCCCTCATGCGAACTATCAACAAACAACAAATTAGCAACTATAGCAAAAGCATCCGCACTCAGTGAACAGCTGAATGCGGATACTTTTGTGTTATTAGCTGTGGCGTTGTGTCATATTGGTATCTACCACTGTTCGCTGTGAACCTTGTCACAAGGGAAGCTTGGCAGCTTCTGCGCCTCCGGCTGCTCGTCGATGTGTCCGAGGACCAGCAGCGCTTCGAGCTTCATATTTGCAGGAGCCTTAAGTCTGGCGTTGACAAATTCTTCAGAGCTTACACCGTCCTGGTTGGATGGACGAAGTCGTAGCTGCAGCCAAACGCTGCCTAGACCCTGTTCAGCGGCAGCGAGCAGCATATAGCTCATTGCGATGGAACTATCCTCAATATATGTATCTGTCTTGTCAGAATCCGAATAAACCGCAACAGCGACATTCGCAGTCTCAAGCATCTTAGCTCCACCCTTTCGGCTGTTAACGAGCTCCTTGAGTGTGTCCTTGTTCTTAATGACTACAAACTCCCATGGTCGTAATCCCTTGCCGTTAGGGGCAAGGAGCGCGGCTGACAGAACTTCGTTCAGCTCCTCGTCTGTAACAGGCTGTGTGTTGTACTTACGAACGCTGCGGCGATTCTGCATAGTGTTTAATAAACCCATCTCAATACTTCCTTTCACATTAATTGACTACATTGTAACATGAATGTTAAAAAATGATTGAATAATTGCAAAATAAATTCAAAAACAGCATAAATTTTATGATTTGTAATTTAATCTGCTTTTCGAGTCAAGTATTCCAGACTCCACCATATCCCGGTCAACGTATCGATACCCGATGAATGGCCGATAGCCAAGAAATCCTTCGTCAGCTTATCGACAGCTTCTGCACCTGTGCACAATTCATCATACAGCGTAATTACCGGTACACTGAACTGGCTAGCGAGTGCACATTTTATAAAGGCTCTGCTTATTTCGTTTGTGTTATCGAGATTATCGGTTATTGCAGCCCTCACCGACTCCATCAGCTTATGATTGAAGCGAGCTGGGAGCGCGGCAAATGTTGACAGCATTCCGGTGAGGAAATCATCTCCGCCGGGTGTCAGGCCGGAACCGAGACCTATCAGCGATGTCAGTGCATTTCCCGAAGAAGCGGTGTCACCGGATTTTAGAGATGAAACCGCATCCGTGAGCTTGTCCTTTGCATATGACAGAACAAAATCGTCCGGAGCACCAGCCGGATCAGTCAAGAAAGAGAACCCGCCGCGATTTGTGTTCTCGATCATGTGTTTAACAGTGGATTTTAGATCCTCTTTGTGATTGTGCTTAATTAAATACCCGTCATAAATGCAGGTCGGAGCATCAAAAGAGATAGTAGCTTTTCCGACAGTCAGATTGTTGGATCGGAGCGTGACAGCATCTCCGTCGTGAACTCCGATGGCGTGTATTTCGGCTTCGTTAATCGGAAGTATGACGCTTATCGGCGATACAGGAGAATCCTGTATTTGCAAAGCCAATAGCTGATTATCGAGCATTAGATTAATTGTTCTCTCATAGACTGAGTGCACGTATAGATCGAGTTCACTCGGATCACCCCGAGATGCCAGCGACTCCAGCTTATTCAATACATATAGCGAAGTTTGTTTTACTTTTATCATCATTCATCCTCTTCGTGGCTATGTTATCATCATGTATAACAAAAATCAAAATGCGTTTTTAGATAATTCGACAACAATAAAATTTTTTAATCAATAAAAAGGTTTCAATCTATTTTTTACAGGGCTTAGAAATATTGAAGAATACCATTCAGTAATGTACTATAAGATTTATGAAAGGAGTTGAAATTGGTTGACCGATTTTATTAAGAAATTTATTAACCATGAAACTGTTTCATAAAGATTCTTAAGCTTCTACACATTTGATCGTAAAGGGTCATAGGAAGGGAGATTATATGTATGATTTACTGATTAAGAATGGACAGGTTGTTACACCCGAGCTCATTCAGGAGGCAAACATTGCTGTCAAGGATGGCAAGATTGCAGCAATTCTATCCAAGGATGACGAGCCGAAGGCTGCGAAGGTTATCGATGCAGCCGATAAGCAGGTCTTCCCCGGAGCAATTGATACCCACGCACATCTTAACGATCCGGGATATGAGTGGAGAGAGGACTACGAGCACGGAACTGCAGCTGCTGTAGTTGGCGGATATACAACTGTTATCGACATGCCTCTTCAGAACGAGCCGGCTCTGACAACACCGGAGATTTTCGACGCCAAGCTGGCTAAGGTTCAGCCAAATGCATATTCCGATTTCGCATTCTGGGGAGGACTTGTTCCGGGCAACCTCGATCAGCTCCGGGGGCTCGACGAGAGAGGCGTTATAGCTTTCAAGTCATTCCTCGGACCTGTATCGCCTGACTACTCACCGCTGACATATGGACAGGCATATCAGGCAATGAAGATTATCAGGGAATTTGGCGGAATGGCCGGATTCCATTGTGAGGATTTTGCGATGATTAAGGAAGGTGAGAAGGCTCAGAAGGAAGCCGGCAACCTCAGCTGGAGAGGCTTCCTCGATTCCAGAACACCTGCTTCTGAAATCGTAGCAACAGAGACTGTTGTGGAGATTGCTAAAGAGCTGGAGTGCCGTGCACACGTCTGCCACGTCAGCCACCCGGGTGCGGCTGAAAAGGTATATGAGGCACAGTGCGAAGGATATGAGGTGTCAGCTGAGACTTGCGGACATTACCTCGCTTTTACGGAGGACGATGTGCTGGAGCATGGGGCGCTGTTTAAGTGCGCGCCACCTCTCAGAACTAAGGATGATGTAGAGGCAATGTGGGAGTATGTCGAAGAAGGAGTATTTTCCGGACTAGCATCAGACCACTCGCCCTGCACATACGATGAGAAGAACAATGAAATTCTCGGACAGAAGATTGAGAATGTGTTTGACGTATGGGGCGGAATCAGCGGTATCCAGAGCTGCGTTCAGGCAATCTACTCGGAGGGAGTGGTAAAGCGCGGTGTAGATCCTCGTGTTCTTGCCAACGCCTGGGCTAAGCTGCCGGCTGAGACATTCCATATCTACGGTAGGAAGGGCGACATCAAGGTAGGCTTTGACGCTGATATCGTCATAATTGATCCGGAGAGAGAATGGGAGATCACCGCGGATTCTCTATACTATGTAAACAAGATTTCCGCATTTGTCGGAATGAAGGGCAAAGGCTTCCCTGTAGTTACCCTCGTTCGAGGTGAGCTGATGGCGGAAGACGGCAAGCTTGTAGGCCTGAAGGGCAAAGGCGAGCTGATTAAGAGACTATTCTAAACGAAATTATTTTAAAGGAGAAAAATTTTAATGAGCATTGTAGATAACAAGGTGCTCGATCCTAAGCTTGCGGCTGATGTCAATGAAGACCTACAGCCTACCAAGACACGTATCATGGGATCGCTATCTTACACAGCATCGTTCCTTGGCGGCTGTGTATCCATCGGAACATTCTCGATGGGTTCTGCACTGATTGGAGTGCTGACAATCACTCAGGCTATCCTGGCTATGGCTATCGGATGCCTCGTAATCGCTATCGCATTAGTCCTGATCGGTAACGCAGGCCACAAGTATGGTATGCCGTACGTAGTTCAGCTGAGATCCAGCTTCGGTACTGCCGGTGTCAAGATCCCCGGTGTACTGAGAGGTCTGCCGGCTATCGTATGGTTCGGATTCCAGTCATGGGTCGGAGCGGGCGCTATCAACAGCTGCTTCAAGATTCTGTGGGGAATTAACAACCTGCCGGTGGTTTTCGGTCTTTTCACACTTCTCCAGGTTGCCCTTGCGATCAAGGGCTTCCACGGAATCAAGTGGCTCGAGAACTTCTCTTGCGTATTCATCGTGGTAATTCTTGCTTATATGCTATACGTAGTTAAGACTAAGTTCGCAGTAGATATCAGCGCTTCATTTGCCGGGGTAAAGGGAACATGGGGAATGCCTTTCTGGGCTGCTACAACATCCTTCCTCGGAATCTATTCCACGATGATTATCAACGCTTCCGACTACTCGAGAAATCTCAAGGAGAACATCAAGCCGGTTAAGACCGGTTCGATTTACACGATTGCTATCCTGCCCGTAACGCTGTTCATGGGACTTATCGGACTTCTCGTTACAGCAGCAACAGGAAATTCGGATCCTGTAGTTGTGTTCTCGACTACAATGGGCAGCAAGTTCCTTACAGTCGTAACTCTAGTATTCATCGCATTTGCTCAGGTTACAACCAACGTACTCAACAATATCGTTCCACCGGCTTACGTGTTGATGGAGTCCTTCAAAATGAAGTGGTCGCATGCGACAGTGCTCGTAGGCATCCTCTCGGTATGCGTAATGCCGTGGAAGCTTGTAACAGCGGATTCCGCTGCAGGACTTTCGCTGTTCACAAAGGTGTACTCGGCATTCCTGGGGCCTATCTTCGCAGTAATGGTTGTTGACTACTATCTGCTGCGCAAGAGTACACTGGATGTAAACGCGCTATATGACAAGCTGGGACCTTTCAGGGGTGTCAACTGGGCGGCAATCATCTCAATCGCAGCAGGAGCCCTGGTATCGGTATTTGTAGTAGATCTGTCATGGTACGTCAGCCTCATTCCAACGGGTGTTGTATACTACCTGCTCATGAAGTACCTGCCGGCGTCCGGGAACTTCAGAATTGGAACTATATTTGAAGACTAATCAAAAAATTAATCTATACATTATCAGGCAGAGAGCTGCGACTTGCACTCCCTGCTCTGTGTAAATAATAAGGAGGAATTAGACATGTATGATCTAATTATCAAGAACGGTAAGCTGGTTACCCCTGATCGTATTTATGAAGCGGACATAGCTGTACAGGATGGCAAATATGCTGCATTCCTGGCTCCCGGATCAGATGCGGAAGCAGAGAAAGTCATCGATGCAAAGGGTAATCTGGTATACCCGGGAATTATCGACTGCCACGCTCACCTCAATGAGCCGGGATTCGACTACCGGGAGGATTTTGAGACAGGGTCAAGAGCTGCTGCAGTTGCAGGCTGCACAACACTGATCGATATGCCTCTTAACAATGATCCTTCGCTCATGAACAAGGAAATCTTTGACCTCAAGATGAGCAGGATCAGCAAACACTCGTACATCGACTTCGGTCTATGGGGTGGAATTGTAGGAGATTTCGATGACAATCCTGATTCGGTACATAACAACCTCGCTGATCTCGAGGACCTCGAGCAGGCAGGTGTTGCTGCATTTAAAGGCTTCACTTGCCCTAACGGACCGCTGTTCCCTACAGTTAACATGGGTAACGTTCGTGAGGCTCTCGAAATCCTGAGGCCGTACAACGCGCTCTGCGGATTTCACTGCGAGGAGTATGGTCAGGTTCTGGAGAGAGAGAAGAAGGCTAAGGCTATGTCCGGTCGGTCAGGACGGGAAAAGATCAGAGCGTTCCTGGATTCCCACGATGTATGGACAGAGTACGTAGCAACTAAGAATGTAATCGACATGGCTAGAGCTACGGGCGGAAGAGTTCACATCTGCCACGTAAGCCATCCAATGGTTGCACAGGTTGTAAAGGAAGCTCAGCACGAGGGACTTCCTATCACAGCCGAGACTTGCCCACACTACCTCGGATTCTCTGAGGACTTCGTATTTGAGAAAGGTGGTCCGGCTAAGTGTACACCTCCTCTAAGAACCAAGGAAGACGTAGAGAAGCTGTGGGATTACGTCCTTGACGGAACTCTATCATGCGTTGGTAGTGACCACTCACCTGCTGCAGACGAGGAGAAGGACAACGAAACAAGAGACATTTGGCAGGCCTGGGGCGGACTTAACGCCATCCAGTTCTTCCTGCCAATGATGTTCGACATGGTTGTACATCAGAAGAAGCTGAGCCCAAGCCTGATTGCTCGGGTTATGGATTACAATCCTGCCAAGGTATTTGGATTCTACGGACAGAAGGGTGCATTTGAAATCGGCTTTGATGCCGATGCTGTAATCGTCGATCCGGAGAAGGCGTGGAAGGTTGATCAGACTAAGCTGTTCACCAAGGGACACGTAACGTGCTTCGACGGTCTGGAAGGAAAGGGCTCTCCAACATGCACTGTTATCCGCGGGCACGTTGTAGCTAAGGACGGTATGTACCTCGAAGAGGCTAAGGGCTATGGAGAGTATGTAACGCCTGTTAAGTAATAGTTGCTGAATATTAAAGGGAGAACAAAGTAATGAGTACAGAAAATAAAAACGTAAATGCCCCGGAGACCGAGGGTGAAAGCATTAAGCCGATTCCTTGGGAAAAACGTACCATGAGCTGGGGGTCTAACACGATGCTGTGGCTCGGCGGTTGTATTTCAATCGGAACTCTCGCTCAGGGATCTGCGCAGATTGAGACAGGACTTAACCTTCTGCAGCTCTTCCTGGCAGTGCTGCTTGGATCTACTATTCTGGTAGTTGGCATCGCCATGAATGACCAGTTCGGATACAAGACCGGTGCTCCGTATTCGATTCACCTCAAGAGTGCATATGGTACAAAGGGTAACATCCTGCCATCGATGATCAGAGGACTGCCTGCCATCGTATGGTACGGATATCAGACATGGCTCGGTGGTGCAGCTATCAACAACATCGCGAAGCTGCTCTTTCACTATGACAACATCTGGCTGTTCTTCATCCTTTTCCAGGTCGTTCAGATCCTTCTATCTATTAAGGGCTTCAAGGGTGCAAAGTGGGTTGGAAACATCGGTGGTACAGTGATTGTCATCGCCATGTTCTACCTCCTTCACATCTGCGTAACAACTCAGTGGGATGTAATTTCTACTAACCTGATGCACAAGAGCGGCACATGGGGCATGCCGTTTGTTGCTGCTATCATCGCATTCTTCGGTAACTCAACAACGGTAATGCTCAACGCTTCTGACTATTCGCGTGAAATGAAGCAGGGCTACAGTGCTCCGGTGCGCGGCATCTCATACTTTGTGGCTATGGTTCCGGCAACGGTAATGCTCGGCGTTATCGGGGCAATGGCATCCACAGCAACAGGAATTGCTAACCCAATCAATGCGTTTGCTGCTATGGTTGACAACAAGGTCGTTCTTATTGTCACACTTGCGTTTATCATCTTTGCTCAGCTATCGACGAACCTTGCAAGCAACGTAATTCCACCGGCATATGTATTCATGGATACTTTTAAGATGAAGCATAGGACTGCAGTGATCCTCATCGGAATCATCGCAGTTGCAACTTGCCCGTGGATTCTGACTAACGACAGCTCCGCAGCAGGACTTGCACTCTTTGTTAAGGTATACTCGGCGTTCTTTGCGCCTATCTTCGCTATCCTTATCGTAGACTATTTCATACTGCACAAGAGGAACTTCACCAAGGAACAGCTCGATGATCTGTATGATCCTGAGGGTTCAAAAAAAGGTATCAACATGGCAGCTATCATTGCCACAATCGTTGGCTGTGTAATCGGGCTGCTCGACGTAAACCTCTCATTCTTTACGGCTACTATTCCAACAGGAATCGTATACTATCTGTTAATGAGAAACATGAAGTCTTGCGATAACTTCAGAAAGGGAACAACCCTTGAGAAGAAGTAGCTCATAGCAATAGCACAATCAATCACCTACCCGTATTCTGCGGATAGGTGATTTTGTTATACGTGCGTTTTCATATATCATATAGTCATGCAGGGCATTAAGATATATAGTATTCATAAGATGTCACTATGGCATGTAAATTTGGTTAAAGGAAGCAGGGTGGAACATATGAAGAGGAGACTAGCAAATCTGACTGAGATAGAACAGCTTGATTACTTGGTAGATGTATTCAAGTCGGAATCTGCACAATACAGTGGGCTTGAAACACCTGATGATGTAATCGGCAAAAGGCGCCTGCTGCGTTCGCTCATGAACGTGCGCATGCCGCGTCACCTGGACGATATGGCTCTGCAGATACAAAATGAATATCTGCAGTCGAGAGCGAAGAAGCACGGCGTGGTGGAGCTGCACGATATTCCTATTAGAGAAGGTGTGATTTCAATATGGCAAGGGGATATAACGCGACTTGCGGCAGATGCGATTGTAAACGCTGCAAATTCACAGATGCTCGGCTGTTTTATTCCTATGCACACGTGTATTGACAACTGCATACATACCTTTGCAGGGGTGCAGCTTAGAGAAGAGTGCAACAGACAGATGAATCGACTGAGGGTGATGTATGGGAGCGATTATGAACAGCCGACAGCGGTTCCGATGCTGACCGGCGGTTACAATTTGCCGGCGAAGAAGGTTATTCATGTGGTCGGACCCATTGTGCAATTCGGACTGACATCAGAGCTGGAGCAAGCGCTTGCCGACTGCTACGCTAACGTATTAAATATGTGTCTGGAAAATGACATAAAAAGCGTTGCCTTCTGCTGCATCTCAACAGGAGTATTTCATTTTCCGAACAGGAGGGCGGCAGAAATTGCGGTTGCCACTGTTAAAGAGTGGTTGTCGGAGCACCCGGGGGCGATGGAACGGGTGATTTTTAACGTATTTAAGGACGAGGACAGAGAGTATTATGAACAATGCATTTGATATGGCACGTTCGCCGCGTCTCGCGGGGGGTGTAGTGCCTTGCCCGTTCATTAACCATCCACGCGTTTGATGCGTGGATGGTTTTATGGATTTAAATGAGTATTATCCAGTTCTGATGAATATATAATCCGTTATAGGTTATAGGTTATAGGTTATAGGTTATAGGTTATAGGTTGTTTTCTATGAAATCAGATGTCTTACTTAACAGATCCTTTGTCGCAGGGTCGTCGGTATTTCTGTCAAAATCGTGTGCATGGATCGAAACGATGAACTTCTCGGGCTTGTACTTATTGCACAATGAGATGAACTCGCTATACGGTACATCGGTGTCGCCTGTGCTGTGTGCTGCAAATACAGGTGCAGGCAGAGAATCGACCGTTCTGAGCGTGTAATACAGGAAGAAAAATTTATCGCGCCCCTCGTAGATCAAGTCCTTCCATCTTCCGGTCTGCCTGGCATATACGTAAGTGCTGTAGTACTCGTCGAGTGCGCCGCTATATATAGCTTCCTGCCTATCAGTCTTAGCCATCTCTGCGGGAACAGCCGGGAGCTGACTATAAAATGCACTTGGTGCATCGTACCATCCATCGTTCAAAAATCCGTATCCATAGTACGAAATTATTCCGTTCAGTTTAACCGTAAGCTTGTCATTTACAGAAGAGAGCAGGGCGAGATAAGCGCCTGCCGAGCGGCCCCATACGAAGAGAGGCAGGCTGTCAGCCAGATCTGCAGCTTTGAAGCTCTTGTTGATAGAATCAACTATATCTTCCAGTATCGCATCAATTTTCGCCTGTGGTGCGAGCGGGTAGTCGATCGCTAATATGGCATATCCCGTACTTGTAAATTTCTCTACATGCATCTTCGGCAGATCCTCCGGTGTTCCGTAGAGTAGACCTCCCCCGTGTATGTATACGAGCAGAGCCTTCGGATCAATTTCATCTGAATAATACAAAATAAAATTTCTGCCATCAGAACCTTTGCCGGTTTTTAACCTGTTCTTAGCTGTTGAAATCTTCCTGATAGTTACCATTGCTGCCTCACAATCTCATGTGTTAAAATTTTAATGCGAATTTTACTTCAGAATAAAAATTATCTGAAGAGCTTGCCAATATATATCTGTTCATATTCCGATATACATCGCAAATGCAGAATTGAGTAAAATATGGACAAGCACGGGCAATATGTTAAAAATCCTTGAAAAAACCTATTAGTTCCCGAGTTTTCTACGAAATTATATAATACTGTTAAATGAATTTCAAAGATGACTATGGCTTAATATTAGTACAATATAAATTTGCATATATCCTTGAAAAAAAGGTTGAAAGATGATTAAATATCTTAAGAAATTGGTTGACAACTGAAGACCAACTTGAAAAGTTTATTATTATTAAAGCATGAGGAAGAGAGGTAAACTTCATGAGTTATTTAAACAATAATACCGGTTACAGAGAGTCGCTTTTAGACACCAGATCCGTTTTTAAGAAAGAGAATTATGTAATTCTAGAACCGGACGGTCTTGTTAAGAATGCAATTCCCGGATATGAGAACTGCGATACAACTATTCTCGGTTCGCCTGCAATGGGAGCATCTTTTGCAGATTATATCTCGACAGTTCACCCGGGTGGCAAGAACGAGAGGATCGGTGGAGAAGGAATCGAGGCTTTCATGTATGTTATCAGCGGAGAGCTCACAGTTAAGAACGCTGATGAAGAAGCAACTCTTACAAAGGGTGGATATATCTTCTCACCGGCTGATAAGCCGTTCCGCTTCGAGAACAAGAGCGGCGAGGACGCTTTTGTTTACATTTACAGGAGAAGATACGTTGCTGTTGAAGGTATGTCGGCTCATACAGTTGTTGCAAATATTAACGACGTTGACTGGATGGACTACGAGGGCATGACAAACTGCCAGAGCAAGGACTTTCTCCCTGCAGCTAAAGACTTTGGCTTTGATATGAATATGCATATCCTAAAATTTGCTCCGGGAGCATGCCACGGATATATTGAAACTCACATCCAGGAGCACGGAATGTACTTCCTACAGGGTAAGGGAATGTACAGACTGGACAATGAGTGGATTCCGCTACAGAAGGGTGACTACGTATTCATGGATTCTTACGTACCTCAAGCTTGCTACGGTGTAGGTACCGAGGACTTCATCTACATTTACTCAAAGGACTGCAACAGAGACGTTGAGCTGTAAGTTTAAACAATAATGAACATTGTTGATAACGGGTTCGTGTCACAGATACGAACCTGCTTTTGTGAAATAGAATTCGTTACTGACTAATTCGTGGAGGTAAATAAGTGAAACTATCAAGAGAAGAGCTTAAGGGCTTGATGAAGGACAAGCTCATGCAGGCAGGTCTGCATGAGGATGATGCAGAGACAACGTCGGAGGTTCTTACATGGGCACACGAGAGAGGTTACTATTCCCATGGTGCTGTAAGAGTAGAGTACTACAGTGAGAGAATCGCAAAGGGCGGTATTACTGCAGAGCCTAATATGACTTGGAAGGAAACAGGCCCTTGCTCCGGAATCCTCGACGGTGACAATGGAATTGGGTTCACTGTTGCTAAGAAGGGCATGGAGAAGGCTATCGAAATGGCTAAGAAGAACGGAATCGCAGTTGTCGGAATGTCCAACCTTTCACACTCCGGTTCTATCGGCTACTATACAGAGATGGCAGCTGATGAGGATCTATTGGCAATTTCATTCTGCCAGTCGGATCCAATGGCAGTTCCTTATGGTGGCGCTGAGCCTTATTACGGCACAAACCCAATGTCATTTGCAGCTCCGACAGCTGACGACAGGAAGGTAGTATTCGATATGGCTACTACAGTTCAGGCTTGGGGAAAGATCCTCGACAAGCGATCCAAGCATCAGGAAATTCCGGCGGACTGGGCGGTAGATGAGGACGGCGCTCCTGTAACTGATCCGCACAAGGTCAACGCTCTTAATCCAATCGCCGGAGCTAAGGGCTATGGACTGATGATGCTGGTTGACGTATTCTCCGGGATCCTTCTGGGAGTTCCTTTCGGCGGACATGTAAGCTCTATGTATCACGACCTTTCTGAGGGCAGAAGACTGGGGCAGATGCATATTGTAATGGATCCGGAGAGATTTGTAGGCGCAGACGCCTTTAAGAAGGCTATGGCACAGTGCCTGGACGAGCTTGATGCTATTAAGCCTGCTCCGGGATTCGACAAGGTTAATTACCCCGGGGAGAGAGCTAAGGCCAGAATGGATAAGGCTTATGCAACAGGCGGTCTGGACGTCGCTGACGAGCTGGTAGAGTACTTGAAGGGGGAGCCCGTTCACTTCAATAGATACGATCACAAGAATAGATTTGCTGACTAATTAAAAAGGGAGAATTTATAAATGCTGAAGACAATTGTGAAAGCAGGAAGCTACCATGATTCTGTTACACTGATGCTTCTCACCAATGCTGTTTCAACAGTTGATGGCGTCAATAAGGTTTCCATCATGATGGCAACTCCGGCTAACAAGGATATTTTTAAGCAGAGTGGACTTGAGACTGAGGAGTTGATGAATGCAACGGCTAACGACATGGTTGTAGTTGCCGACGTAGACGACGAGAGCGTGCTGGATCCCCTTATGGATAAGGTTGACGAGTACTTTGCCAAGGAAGCTAACGCCAATAAGAAGGGCGAAGAAAACAAGTCAGCTAAGAGCTGGGAGCAGGCTCTCAGCCGGATGCCGGATGCTAACCTGGCCGTAATCTCCATCCCGGGAGCTTATGCTGCACTCGAAGCCGAGAGAGCGCTGGATGAGGGGATGAACGTATTCATGTTCTCCGATAACGTAACAATTGAGGATGAGAAGAAGATTAAGGATAAGGCACACGAGAAGGGGCTCGTTGTAATGGGCCCTGACTGTGGCACCGGGATCATCCGGAGTGTGCCGATCGCATTCACTAACACTGTAAATCCCGGTTCAATCGGTATCATCGGTGCATCAGGTACCGGTATCCAGGAGCTGACGACTATCATAGATAGGCTTGGTGAGGGTGTTACAAATGCTATCGGTACCGGCGGTCGTGACCTCTCCGAGGAAGTCGGCGGAACTACTATGATGGACGTCATCGATGCTATGGAGAAGGATCAGACAGTTAAAGTGCTTGTGGTTATCTCTAAGCCGCCGGCTAAGGCTGTCAGAGACAGAATCGCCGCCAGACTCAGCGTTTACAGCAAGCCTGTTGTATGCCTGTTTCTCGGCGAGAAGCCGGAGTACTACGAGGAAGGCCTATATCAGACCTATACGCTCGATGAGTGCGCGCGTCTCGCTGTTAGCCTGGTGAGAGGGCGGAAGGTTGCTGAAGGAGCTGTAGAGTGCGATAAGTCCAAGTTCTTTAAGGCTGAGGACAAGAAGACCATCAAGGCTTACTACTCCGGCGGTACTCTTGCAGGCGAAGCTGCAATGATGATCAAGGATGCTCTGGCGTTCACTGATAATACTCACAAGGATGGATTTAAACTCAACCACAAGGGGCACGTCGTTATCGACCTCGGTGATGACATGTACACTCAAGGCAAGCCACATCCAATGATCGACCCAACCAAGAGAGTTGAGTGCATGGCAGAGGCTATGGATGATCCGAGCACAGGCGTTATCCTGTTCGACGTAGTTCTCGGATACGGTTCACATGACGATATGGCCGGGGCTCTGATTCCGGCTGTTGAGACTCTCAAGAAGAAGGCTGCAGAGCAGAACAGAGAGATATTCTTTGTTGCAGAGGTTTGTGGAACCAGAAATGACTATCAGGGATACGATGAGTCCGTTAAGAAGCTTCAGGCTGCAGGGGTAATCGTGGCAGAGACCAATAAGCTTGCTGTTGAGACTGCAATCGAAGCAATCGGATACAGGTTTACGGAGGAGCACAAGGAGACTCGGCCTAAGGAAGTTAAGGACTTCACTCCGGCTGAACCATCAGAGAAGCTGCTCTTTATGCTCGCTAATAAGCCAAAGGTTATCAACATTGGCCTTAGGAGCTTCGCAGAAGTAACTGCCAAATTCGGATGCGATGTTGTTCAATATGACTGGATGCCACCGGCAGGCGGAAACCTCGAGTTAATCAAGGCTCTCAACTTCCTCAGAAATTATGAAGATATTGACATTGACGAGGCTAACCGCGAGGTTATAGCTAAGGTCGTTGCTGCGCAGCCGGTGCTCAAGGATAATGTTCCGGCTATGGCAGTAATTCCTCAGCTTAATGAGAATAACGGAAAGGTTATTCTTCACGCCGGTCCGCCAATCGAGTACAAGGATATGCCCGCAACAGTTCAAGGCTCTTGTGTAGGTGCTGTGCTCTTTGAGGAGTGGGCAGATAACGAAGCTGACGCCCGTAAGCTTCTCGAGTCCGGCGAGATTAAGTTCATCCCATGCCATCACTGCAATGCAGTAGGGCCTATGGGAGGAATCACAACTCAGCACATGCCTGTATTCGTAGTACAGAACGAGACTGACGGTAATTATGCTTACTGCCAGATGAACGAGGGTATCGGAAAGGTACTGAGATTCGGAGCTTATTCGGAAGAGGTTGTTAACAGACTGAGGTGGATGAGAGATGTACTCGGTCCTACACTGGGAAGAGCACTCAGAAGTCTTGAAGGCGGACTCAGAGTGAACCCGCTGATTGCTAAGGCAATTGCAATGGGAGACGAGTTCCACCAGAGAAACATCGCTGCTTCTCTCTGCTTCCTCAAGGAGATGGCTCCAATCGTAACAGACATGGATATGCCGGAGGAAGAGAAGTCACAGGTCATCAAGTTCCTCGCTGATACAGATCAGTTCTTCCTCAATGTAATGATGGCTACAGGCAAGTCCATCATGGATGGAGCCGGAACACTTACAGAGGGAACTGTTGTTACTGCAATGTGCAGAAACGGAGTGAACTTCGGCATCCGCATCGCAGGTATGGGAGACGAGTGGTTCACCGGACCGGTTAACACCCCGCAGGGTCTATACTTTACCGGATATGACGGTGAGGATGCTTGCCCGGATATCGGTGACAGCGCTATCACTGAGACAGTAGGTGTAGGTGGGATGGCCATGATTGCTGCTCCGGCCGTAACAAGATTTGTCGGAGCCGGCGGATACGAGGATGCTCTCAGCACATCAAACGAGATGACAGAGATCACAATAGATAGAAATCCTAACTACATTATTCCTAATTGGAACTTCACAGGTACATGCCTTGGAATCGATGCAAGACTCGTGGTTGAGAAAGGAATCACGCCTGTAATCAATACAGGGATTGCGCACAAGATTGCCGGATTCGGACAGATTGGTGCCGGAACAGTACATCCGCCAATTGAAGCATTTGAAAGAGCTGTACTTGCTTACGCCAAAAAGCTTGGTTACGAAGGTTAATCCAAGTGGAGAGCACAATAACAAGTAATGTGACGGCCTGAGCAATCAGGTCGTTACTATTATCAGAGAATATCAAGGGGGATATACACATGGCAAAGAAGATTGTCATCGCGCTGGGTGGAAATGCACTTGGCAACACAGTTGATGAGCAGCGTGAAGCAGTTGCTCATACTGCGGAGGTTATCGTAGACCTCATCGCAGAGGGGCACGATTTAATCGTTACACACGGAAACGGTCCACAGGTCGGAATGATTCAGAATGCTATGGATGCTCTTGCAGCAGCTAATGGCGGATATGGAGCAGTACCACTGCCTACAAGCGTTGCTATGTCACAGGGATACATTGCAATCGACCTTCAGAACGCTATCAAATACGAGCTCAAGAAGAGAGGAATGGATAAGAAGGTATCTTCCATTATCTCACAGACACTCGTTGACCCGGCCGATGAAGCATTCAAGAACCCTACCAAGCCAATCGGCAGATTCCTCACTAAGGAAGAGGCTGATAAGCTGGCTGCTGAAGGAATTTCAATAGCCGAGGATGCCGGCAGGGGCTACCGCAAGGTTGTTGCTTCCCCAATGCCGCTCAAGATCTGTGAGCTGGGAACGATTAAGACGCTTGCTGATGCGGGTCATGTTGTGATCACTTGCGGCGGTGGCGGAATCCCGGTATTTGATGAGGGCGGAAAACTCGTAGGCGCTGAGGCTGTGATCGATAAGGATAATGCATCAAGTCTTCTTGCCAGAGAACTTGGAGCTGATTACTTAGTAATTCTGACTGCTGTGGAAAAGGTTGCTATCAACTTCGGTAAGACAAACCAGGAATGGCTGTCTGATCTGTCAATCGAGCAGGCTAACAGGTATATCGCTGAAGAGCAGTTCGCCAAGGGTTCAATGCTTCCCAAGGTTGAGGCAGCTATTCGTTTCGCTGAGTCGGGCGAAGGCAGAAATGCTCTCATCACACTCCTTGAAAAGGCTAAGGAAGGAATTAACGGAGAGACAGGAACAGTTATTCACAAGTAATTTCTGTCATGTAAGTTAATCATCTGTATAATTCATAGGAGTTATTAAGAAATGAACATACCTGTTAATTTCGCGATGTGGGGCATGGCGATGCTCCCGATTATTATATTAATAGTTTTAATGATTAAATTCCACTGGGGTGCTACTGAAGCCGCCCCGGTCGGTTTGCTTGTAACAATTCTTTCTGCACTAACCTTTTATAAGGCTCCGGCTCATCTGGTCGCTGTGGAGAGTGCCAAAGGTGTATGGAGCTCTCTGGTGATCCTGTTGATTATCTGGACAGCGATCCTCCTGTATCAGGCCGGACAAGAGGCAAACGCCTTTCTTGTCATCAAGAATGAACTCAGTAAGCTTATTCCTAATGAGCTGCTGCTGATACTTGCACTTGGATGGGTATTTGTCAGCTTTCTACAGGGAATTACCGGCTTTGGAGTTCCGGTAGCGGTGGTCGCTCCGCTGCTTATAGGCATCGGTGTCAGGCCAATCTATGCAGTTGCAATTCCTCTGCTGGGACAGGCTTGGGGAAATACCTTCGGTACACTCGGTGCCGCGTGGGATGCACTCGCAGATGCGTCCGGATTAAAGGCCGGGAGTGCGGAATATTTCAAGGCTGCGTTCTGGGCTGCGGTATTCCTGCTGGCATGGGATTTTATTACAGGCCTGATTATCTGCTGGTTCTACGGCAAGGGCAAGGCGGTGCGCAAGGGCTTACCTGCAGTGCTGGCTCTGACTGCAGCAGGTGGAGCTGGCGAGCTCGTTCTCAGCCAGATTAATACCACTTTAAGCAACTTTATCCCTGCAGTAATCGCACTGGTGCTGGTTATGCTGCTCGGCAGAATGAAGCTGTACAACACAGATTGGAAGCTTGAAGAGTCTCCAATTATGGAACGGGTAGAGCCTGCAGCTGCAGCCGACAGCTATATTCCTAAGGATATGTCGCTGATCCAGGCCTTCATGCCATACCTGCTGTTATCCGTTATGACGTTCGTTGTTCTGGCCGTTAAGCCAATCAACGAGATGCTGGGTCGGTTTAAGATAGGAATTGTCGTACCTGAGACGCGTACCGGCTATGGTATTGTAAATGCGGCAAGCGACAGCTATTCGCCTGTTGCTATATTTACGCAGGCCGGCATGTTTCTGTTTCTTGCTGCGATTATTGCGCTTGCGTACTACAAGAGTAAGGGCTGGATCAAGACAGGTGGAATCAGGAACGCATTTGCGAACTCGATTTCAATGACGATGCCATCAGGTATGGCCGTAATCGGACTGGTAATCATGTCCAAAATTATGGGTGGAACGGGACAGACGATCGTTCTGTCGCAGGGAATTGCAAATGTGCTCGGCAGCAAGTATCTACTGTTGGCACCGTTCGTCGGACTGCTCGGAACATTTATGACTGCAAGCAACATGAGCTCAAACATTCTGTTCGGCGGATTCCAGGTTACAACGGCGCAGTTGCTCCACGTTTCAGCAGCAGGTGTATTGGGTGCACAGACTGCCGGCGGAGCCATAGGAGCTGCAGTGAGCCCAAGCAAAATCATCCTCGGAACTACTACGGCAAATATTCTCGGGAAAGAGGGCGAAGTGCTTAGGCTATTGCTGACTATAACCATTCCGGCAACGATTTTGATAGGAGCTTTCCTGTTCATAGTATTTGGACTATAGCAAGCTTGTAAGCAGTTAAGGAGAGGTGTGAGATGGAAAAGACGAGCTTCTGGAGGACAAAGGCCGGCGCGCTGACAATAGGTTTTGTGGTAGCCATGGTCAGTTTTATGGTAATATTGATGGGAATTAAGATGAAATCGGAAATGCTGGAGAACTGTGGGCTGGTTCTCGTAATAGTTGCAGTCTTAATTTCACCTATAAAGGTATTTATACTCGATAGAAAGGGTAAATAGGAGGACTAAAGATGGAAATTGAAATGGTAACAGGAAGAATCGCTCAGAATCTTGAGCATCTTAAGAGATTTACTGCAACACCTGATGCCGGATGCACAAGACTTCCTTTCACGAAGGAGGCTCGTAAGGCTGTAGATTATCTCAAGCAGGAGATGGAGTCTATCGGTTTGGAGGTTAAGGAAGATGCAGCCGGAAACGTATTTGGTATACTGAAAGGAACTGATGCTTCACTTCCTTGCGTTATGACCGGTTCGCACTTCGATTCGGTGCTCCACGGCGGTAACTACGATGGGATCGGCGGAGTAATTTGCTCCATGGAGGTTGCCAGACAGATTGTAGACATGGGACTCGAGCACAAGAGAGATCTAGTTGTAGTCGGATTCATGGATGAAGAGGGAATGAGATTTGGAACAGGTTACTTCGGCTCCGGTGCTATACTCGGTCACAGAGATGCGTCATATACAAGGCAATTTGCTGATATTAACGGTGTAACGATCGCAGAGGCCATGAAGGAGTACGGTCTGGATCCGGATAAGCTTGAGGACGCTAAGTGGCCGGATGGATCGATCGGCAGCTTCGTAGAGGCTCACATCGAACAGGGTCCGGTATTAGACCAGAAGCAGATTGAGCTCGGTCTTGTTACAGGTATCGTAGGTATCCAGAGATATATGGTGACAATCCACGGAAGAGCCGACCACGCAGGTACAACCCCAATGGATATGAGACTCGATGCAGCAGATGCAGCAGCTAAGGTTATCTCCAAGATCGCTGATTGGGCTAGAGAGAAGGCTGACGGTACAGTTGCTACGGTTGGTCTGATTAAGGTTCCAAACGGCGGGATGAACATTGTTGCTGAGCAGGTTGAATTCACAGTTGACATTCGTTCGATGAACAATGACAATATTAATGATATCGCAAATAGAATTAAGGCGGCTCTTACTCGTGAGTGCAAGATTATGGGCGGAACCTACGAGATCGATACTAAGCTTGTCATCACACCGGTAGAGCTCAACAGCTCAATGCTTGATATACTGGAGGATTCCTGCAAGAAGAGAGGGTATTCTTACATGAGACTGCCAAGCGGTGCAGGCCACGACTCTCTTGAGATAGGGCAGCAGCTTCCTACAGTGATGGTGTTTGTACCGAGCAAGGATGGAAGAAGTCATACGCCGGTTGAGTTCAGCAAGTACAGCGACCTGGCTAAGGCGTCGGTACTGATGACAGATCTAATTGCGGAGCTGCTCAACAAATAGAAACTTTGCATAAGATGGATATGGATGGTGAAAAAATATGGTAGATGGTAGATATAATTCTGCCTTCAAGAGAAACAACATCAGGACATTGAGGCGCGCTCTCAAGATGACACAAAAGGAGTTCATAGACTACTTCCTGTGCAAGCGAGACGATAAGCCGTTGATGAGCATTGCCACACTCTCCAACCTTGAATCAAAGGGCGGAGAGCGTGTCAACGAGGTTGTCAGTTCAGTTTGTGCTAAGCTCCAGATAGACACGATGCTATTCTCCCTCAATCCGGATGAGTTTATGAAGGAGATCGAGAAATATCTGGCAGAACACAAAGAGAACGAAGAACTATTACGAGGCATTGAGAAGAAGGGCAGTATCAGCAAGCTTGTAAATCGTCTTACGATGTATTTTGCAGACGAGATGCTCGAAGGTAGATTGAAGCGTGGCGATCAGATAGAATCCGACCGTGAGCTGGCTCGAAAGCTGGGCGTAGGCAGATCTGCAGTCAGAGAATCGCTCAAGGTACTGGACGTACTGGGCATGATCGATATTCGACTTGGTCAGGGTACGTATATCTCGAGCCGTGAGACTAATTTCTTCTCTATCCCCTTATCGTGGTCGCTTTTCCTGGATGGTGATCAGGTCGACAGCATCCTGACTGTCAGATCGATTCTTGAGGTTAAATCAGCAGAGCTGGCAGCACAGTGCGAGGATCAGGTTAAGCTTGACAGACTGGCTGAAATCTATAGTCGCATGGAACACACCTTCGCTAACTGCGATATCAATAAAAACGCGCAGGCGGCGCTCAAGGAAACGCTGGATGAAGATATTGATTTCCACACATGTATCGCGGAATGTTCAGGTAATCAGATAATCCTATCCATGCTAAGAACTATCAGGAACTTCTTGCAGAGAGTCAGCGGCACAGGCATGGTAGAGCCCAATCAGATTTCTGCAGTTCTGGTTGAGCATAAGAAGCTGTTTGATGCAATAATGTCGAAGGATTCAGAGGCGGCAGCTAAGGCAATGCAGAATCACCTAAATGAATCGAGCTTGCGTTATGATCTGTGATAGTGACTTTGGCTGATTTAGATTATACAGGATGCAGGACGCAGGCAGTGCTTTGAGAATAAGCAGCGCACTTCGAGCCTGTTAAAAAGGGGAGTGCTGCTGCATTTTTAATGAGCTTTTCGGATTACATCAAGTTCAAGATGCTATAGCTATATGGAAGAACAACGGCTGAATTACGGCCTGTATGCATAAGTAAATATTGGCTGTTGTATTATAGAGTGCAATAAATGTTGTTAAAAATTGGTTGAAGAGTAATGAAACCGCTTTGGTGAAATTAGGTCAACCAATTTTTAATTTCGTATTGACATAAGCGTTAATGAGTAGTATAAATATTATGAGGCTTGAGATACAAGCTGTTTGTGAATTAACAATGTTAAGTCTTGCGAATAATACACGTTGTATAAAAAGTGCTTTGTGTGATTTAAATTGCATTAATGATTTTAATATGGAGGCCACATGTATAAGATAGTTAGCAAAAAAATTTTGAATTCTGCCCTCGAGCTGATGGAGATTCATGCACCGTTCGTCGCTAGAAAATGTGAAGCGGGACAGTTTATCATCATCAGAGTGGATGAGGATGGAGAGAGAATTCCGCTTACAATTGCAGACTTCGACAGAGAAAATGAGACAGTTACAATCATCTATCAGAAGGTTGGTTATTCTTCAAATCTGCTATCGGAGAAGCAGGAGGGAGATTACGTAGAGGATTTCGTCGGTCCTCTCGGTGTCCCTTCGCCCCTCAAGTATACCGACAAGAAGGTTATCGGAGTTGCCGGAGGACTGGGGGCAGCGCCTATTTACCCACAGCTCAAGAAGCTTCATGAGATGGGAGTAAAGGTTGATGTGATTATCGGTGGAAGATCCAAGGACTTTATCATCCTCGAAGAACAGTTCAGAGAATTCTGTGACAATGTATATATCTGTACAGATGACGGTTCTTATGGAGCTAAGGGATTCGTAACGGTGGTTTTACAGAAGCTGCTGGACCGGGGTGAGGAATATGAAGAATGCATTGCCATCGGATCCCTCGGCATGATGAAGGGTGTAGTAGATGTTACTAAGCCGGTCGGGCTTCACACTATGGTATCGCTTAACCCTCTGATGATTGACGGAACGGGTATGTGCGGAGGATGTCGTGTAACAATAGACGGTGAGATGAAGTTTGCGTGCGTCGACGGACCGGATTTTGACGGATTTAAGGTTGATTTTAAGGAATGTATGGAGCGTCAGAGCTTCTTCAAGGATAAGGAGCAGGAAATGAACGACCACGCATGTAAGATAGGAAGGGGTTAATAATGGCTAATAGAAACATGAGCCTTGAGAAGGTCAAGATGCCTGAACAGGATCCTAACGTAAGAAACAAGAATTTCGATGAGGTTGCGCTCGGATATACTCCGGAGATGGCAATGGAAGAGGCTCGGAGATGTCTGCACTGCAAGCACAGGCCTTGTGTGGGAGGATGTCCTGTAAATGTTCCGATTCCCGAGTTCATAGAGAAGGTTGCCGAAGGCGATTTCGACGCAGCATATGAAGTAATTACTCGTGAAAATGCACTGCCTGCCATTTGCGGGCGTGTATGTCCTCAGGAGGATCAGTGTGAGGGAAGGTGCGTTCGAGGTCTTAAGGGTGAGCCTGTAGGAATCGGACGTATGGAGCGGTTTGTTGCAGATTATCACATGTCGAAGGGGTGTATAACTACCCCGGAAATAGAGAAGAATGGAATTAAGGTAGCAGTTATCGGATGTGGACCTTCGGGAATTACCTGTGCAGGAGAGCTGGCAAGGAGAGGCTACGATGTAACAGTATTTGAAGCTCTTCATAAACCGGGTGGTGTGCTGAGCTACGGAATCCCTGAATTCAGACTTCCCAAGGCGCTCGTTGCAAAGGAAATTGAGAATGTAGAGCGGCTGGGAGTTAAGATTGAGATTAACGTTATCGTCGGTAAGTCAATCACAGTTGATGAGCTGATGTCGGATGGATATAGGGCTGTATTTATCGGTAGCGGTGCGGGACTGCCCAAGTTCCTCAATATTCCCGGTGAAAGCTTGCTTGGCGTATATTCGGCTAATGAATTTTTAACGAGAGTTAATCTCATGAAAGCGTTTAAATTCCCCGAGGTACCGACACCGGTTAAGGTCGGTAAGAGGGTTGCCGTAGTGGGGGCCGGAAATGTTGCCATGGACGCAGCTAGAACTGCAAAGCGTCTCGGTGCGGATGAAGTCTACATCGTATACAGAAGAAGTGAAGCTGAGTGTCCTGCCAGACTTGAGGAGGTTCACCATGCTAAGGAAGAGGGCATTATTTTCAAATTCCTTAACAATCCGGCAGCGATCCTCGGTGACGAAAACGGTTATGTGACAGGAATGGAAATTATTGAGCAGGAGCTTGGGGAGCCGGATGCATCCGGCAGACGCAGACCCGTACCAATAGAAGGGTCCAACTATGTGATTGATGTTGATTCGGTTATCGTAGCCGTCGGAACAAGTCCAAACCCGCTGCTCAGAACTACGACTCCGGGGCTTGACACGCAGAGCTGGGGTGGAATCATTGTTGATGAAGCAACAATGGAGTCAAGTAAAGAATATGTCTATGCAGGCGGAGATGCAGTGACAGGTGCAGCAACAGTGATACTGGCTATGGGAGCCGGCAAGACTGCTGCAGCGGCAATTGATGAGAAACTTAAAGCACAGCGTTAATTGCTATGTCCAGGCTCAACCGAGCCTTCATATAGATACATTACCTCATACCTATGGATGATTTGATGCAGATAACTACAGAAGATTGTTCATAACTATACCCGTTAGCTGCCTTACCTGCCGACGGGTATTTTTATATGCTTCTTAACCTACAAGGCTCTACTCATATAGCTGATATAGCTGACGTAAAATTATAGATACAATAAAAAGGACATAAATCACCAATTAACAAATAAATAATCTCTAATTGTATTATGTGTATTGAAATTTCAGATTTTAACAGATAAGCTATAATCAAGAAGGGCGCTAGGGGTGTGCAGATAAGTTATTTTCCAATATTGATGGAGACGAAACAATGGAAAGAAAAGTTGGTACTATATCGAGAGGCATCAGATGCCCCATTATCCGTGAAGGCGATGATATAGCTGAGATTGTTGTAAGATCAGTGCTCGAAGCGGCAGAGGCTGAAGGCTACGAGGTGAGAGACAGAGACATAATAGCTGTCACCGAGTCTGTAGTGGCTAGAAGCCAAGGCAATTACGCAAGTGTGGAGGCTATCGCCAGGGATGTGCAGGATAAGCTGGGAGGAGATACCATCGGCGTCATCTTCCCGATACTGTCGAGAAACAGATTTGCGACGTGCCTGCGCGGCATAGCTATGGGTGCCAAGAAGGTAGTCCTTATGCTGTCGTTTCCGTGCGATGAGGTCGGCAATCAGCTGCTAACCGAGGATCAGCTCGACGAGGCCGGAATAGATCCATACACTAAGGTGATGACTCTGGCGGAATATCGTGGGCTGTTCGGGGCGAACAAGCACCCTTTTACAGGAGTTGATTATCTGGCGTACTACAGTGAGGTTATAGAAGACGCCGGAGCGGAGGTGCAGGTAGTGCTTGCGAATCATGCTGCGGAAATTCTGCAGTACACCGATAAGGTGATAAACTGCGATATTCATACCAGGAAGCGCACTCGCCGTATACTCAGGGATGCAGGGGCAACTGTGATTGGATTGGATGAGATTCTCACAGAACCGGTCGATGGCAGCGGATGTAACCGCAAGTATGGACTGCTCGGTTCCAATAAGAGCACAGAGGATAGTGTCAAGCTATTCCCTGATGAGTGCGAGCCAATTGTACTGGATATCCAGAAGGCTATTCTGGACAAGACCGGCAAGTGCGTGGAAGTGATGATCTATGGAGATGGGGCTTTTAAGGATCCTGTCGGACAGATCTGGGAGCTCGCCGATCCGGTGGTATCGCCGGCATATACGCCGGGGCTTGAAGGCACGCCTAATGAGCTTAAGCTCAAGTATCTGGCTGATAATGATTTCAAGGAGCTCAGCGGCGAAGCATTGCGAGATGCTATCTCGGCAAGAATCAAGGAGAAGGACGATAACCTGGTGGGTCGGATGGAGACAGAAGGAACCACGCCGCGCAGGCTCACTGATCTGATAGGCTCGCTCTGCGATCTGACGAGCGGCTCGGGAGATAAGGGTACGCCGGTCGTGTATATTCAGGGGTACTTTGATAACTACACAAATTAAAACGGCGATTAAAGAACGAGTGCAATAATCAAGGTTATAAATCGGAGCTATAGATCATCGTTGATATCATATAGACAATCAAGGGATCAGAAGCTGCATACAATTAAGATCTTGTACAGATTGACGCGACTGTAAGGCTATAAATGAGATCGCGTCAATCTGTATGTCGGTATAAGCGAGGAGGAAAGATGAAAATAGGGTTTATCGGATCAGGAGTTATGGCTAATGCAATGATAGGTGGTATCATCAAGTCCGGTTTATGTCAGGCGGATGATATTATCGGTGCAGCTCCTACTGAATGCGGAAGAAACAGAACTAAAGAGCAGAATGGTATAGAGGTTACAGCCGATAACCTGGAGGTAATAGACAAGTGCGACGTGGTCTTCCTTTCGGTCAAGCCACAGCACTACGCCCCTGTAATTGCTGAGATCAAGGAGCATGTCAAGGCTGATCAGCTATTCATCTCGATAGGCGCAGGCATAACCTTGGATTATCTCAAGAAGGCTTTTGATGACAAGGCTGTCAAGATTGTGCGCGTTATGCCGAATACTCCGTCTCAGGTAGGTGCGGGTATGTCCGCTGCGTGCCCTAATGAATACGTAACTGAAGATGAAGCGAAGCTGGCAGTTAGCATACTTTCTGCGTTCGGCAAGACTGAGGTAGTGCAGGAGAGTCTGTTTGATGTAGTGACGGGTATCAGCGGCAGCGGTCCGGCATATGTGTTCCTGTTCATAGAGGCGCTAGCTGACGCAGCAGTTGTTGGTGGAATGCCTAGAAGACAGGCGTATGAATTTGCAGCTCAGACAGTATATGGATCAGCCAAGATGGTCATGGAAACCGGCAAGCACCCGGGAGAGCTCAAGGATATGGTGTGCTCGCCTTCAGGAACTACTATCGCAGCAGTACGTGCTCTAGAGGCTAATAACTTCAGAAGCGCAGTGCTGGAGGGAGCAAATGCGGCAACGGAGAGATCTGCGGAGATGAGGGGATAAATTATTAAACTTAATATTGTGTCATGTATTGAGGCATATAAATGAAAAAAATTATCTTAAAGAATTTTTTATAAACTGTAATAATTAGCCCTCAAACCCCTTGAAATACAAGGATATTTGCAAGAGAACGGATTGAATTTACTACCAATTTACTACTTTTGAGGAAAAAGCCTTGATGTACTGTAAAAACTCTTGCGAACAAAGGTGTTTTACCACAGATGCCATAAGGCATGTTGCAAGGATCAAAATTAAATAGGAAATCGTAAAAGCGGTGATCTTTCGCTTCTATAAAGGAAGCATAAGAACACCGCTTTTTTCATGCCCATGTTACGAAGTAGAAGCAAATCAGGGTGAAATACAAGGCTTTCAGAGAACGATTTTGACAAAGTAAAGGGAATATACCTTTTTCCTCAAAATCGCCTTTTAACTGCGTAACAAATAAAAAATGAAAGGAGTTAAGATCATGGCAGTTTTCAGAGTAGAGAAAAACAAGGGATACACCGTCATGAGCAATCACCACCTGCGAAATAAGGAACTGACCCTAAAGGCGAAAGGCTTACTTTCTCAAATGCTGTCGCTTCCGGAAAACTGGGACTATACCCTTGCGGGACTGTCTCATATCAAACGGGAGAAGATCGACGCGATACGCGAAGTGGTAAAAGAGCTGGAACAGGTAGGATATATTGTCCGTTCCCAGACAAGGGACGAAAAAGGCCGGCTGCGAGGCGCAGACTACGTGATCTATGAGCAGCCACCTGCATCGGATCTACCTACATTGGAAAATCCAACGCAATTAAATAAAGATATACAAAAAACTGATCTATCAAAAAAAGAAGAAATAAATAAAGATATATTAAATACCGATTCCATTCCCATCCTTTCACCTGACCCCTCTCCTTTGAGTGAGTGGGATCCATTACCCGAAAAGAACGGAACGGAACAGAAAGACGCATACAAAATCTATGAGGAAATTATCAAGGACAATATCGAGTATGAACACCTCATAAGCACAAAACGCCTTGACCGTGATCGCATCGATGCAATCCTTGACCTTATTCTTGAAACTGTATGCAGCAAAAGAAAGAAAATCCTGATTGCAGGTGATGAATACTCTGCGGAGCATGTAAAGGCAAAATTCATGAAGCTTGACAGCAGCCATATTGAATTTGTCCTTGACTGTATGCAGGAAAACACCACAAAGGTAAGAAACATCAAGCAGTATCTAAAGGCGGTGCTTTTTAACGCTCCGTACACAATCGGAAACTATTACACCGCTCTTGTTAATCACGATATGTACGGAAGAAATGACTTCTAAAGGAGAAAACTTATGAAACAGGGAACCCTTATCTTTGATGAATATCGCGACCGCTATGACATCCGTTTTGACATCGCCGATTATTACGGTGGGTTCCCCTGCGGGGACTGTCTGGCGGTATTTACCCGTGGCAAATGGAAGCCCACACGAATGGAATACAGCGATAACTGGCACCTTACAGGCATCCGTACCGATGACTTAAACGGGCTTTTGGTACGGATTTATATTGATATAGCCGCAAGAAGCGAAGAAAGGAGGACGAGATTTGCAGGATGAAACAAACGAAAAAGTAATCGCCTTGTATATCAAGGGCGGAGACCTTCCTGTTATACAAAAGGCGTTTTTTAGAAACTTAATTGCTTTTTTCGTTGCCTGTGGGATTTTAATGAAAAATCGTGAAAAAATTGTTTTTCCAAAGGGCAGAGGTTGGATTGACCTTATGGCAAGGCCTTTTTTTGGACGGCAGGTATATTTGCAAACTTTTATGCCGTTGACAACCTTGTGGTAAGTGATGCGTCAATATTAAATAAACTTTCGCCATTTTTTGTGATACTGTTTTCCTATATTCTGCTCAAGGAGAAGATGAAGCCTTTTCAGGTCTTTTGCGTGTTCATGGCTTTTGTGGGAACCCTTTTCGTAATAAAACCCGGTGCCTCCGGCATGCCTCTGATTCCTTCTCTTGTGGGACTTTTCGCGGACTGTGTGCGGGGATTGCATATACATGCGTTAGAAAACTGGGACTGTAGGGCATCAGCGGATCGTTTATAGTTCTTTTCTTTTCAGGTTTTTCATGCTTGATATCTCTGCCCTTTATTGTGATGAACTTTGCACCGATGACAATCATGCAGACGGTTATTTTGATTATGGCAGGTGTGGCAGCTGAAGGGGGACAGTTTTTCATTACCATGGCTTACTCCCATGCCCCGGCAAAGGAGATTTCAATATACGATTATTCACAGATAATTTTTGCAACGGTGCTGTCGTTCTTCGTACGGGGACAGATTCCTGATCATTTGAGCTTCATCGGATATGGAATAATTATAGGTGCATCCGGCATCATGTTTATATATAACAATAAGAGGGTCAGTAATTAGCTTTTTTGAAGTAATTTAGCAATGTGAATTATGAAATGGTGAATTGCAAAATAAATTATTGCAAACAAGACGGAAGTCTGAATTATAAAAAAATAAATAAATGTGGACTTATGTTCTTTTAGTGTGGTATATTGATGTGAATAGAGGAGTAAGATAATCTTATATTACTTAATATGTGTCGGCAAAGTTTCAGTTTAGTTGACATGAAATTTTAGGAAAGGAAAAGAAGGAAATGAGAATAAGAGCAAAGAAGGTAAGTACCCTGTTTCTGTCGCTAATGCTTCTAATTAGCGGTTTTTCAGGATTTTTTACCGGAAACGAAGTGTTTGGGGGAACCGGAGTTGACCGTGTAAAAACAAAGATTACCAGGTTTGAAATCAAAGACCATAATGGTGGCACTATACCTCCGGGACAGCCACTTGGATACTGGAATAAGTTCCGTTTGGACATGGATTGGGATGCCAGCATGTACGGAGCTGAATTAAAGGAAAACGACTATTTTACTATTACGTTGCCTAAGCAATTTATATTTCCGAAAGATGGTCCATATGTGAATTTTCCACTCTATGTACCGGGTACAAATACCGTAATAGCCAATGCGCATGTGGACTCTAAAGGCGAAGCAGGCGGCGGTACGGTAAAGGTCACCTTTACGAAGTATGTAGAGGGGAAGGATAATATAAGAGGGAACTTATTTTTAGAAGCGACCTTTGCACATCATAATATTAATGCCGGCGGACAAAACACCATAGTTGTAAGCATCGGAGGAGTTTCTACACAAGTTGATATTAACATAGGACCAAAACCGACGCTTAACGATGAAGTATTCACTAAGTGGGGAGAAAAAGTAAACGGTAACGAAAATCAGGCACAGTGGGTACTTCGTATCAACCACAAAAAAGGAGATTTCTCCAATGTGGTAATAAGAGACGAACTCTTTGTCAGTTCCGGAAATCTTCCACCGGGAATCCATTATCTTCCTGAAAGTTTTGAGTTGAAGGAAGTGGAGATGGATGCCTATGGTTGTGTAACAAAGGTTGTTAAGACATATACCTATAACGATTTAAAGAAATATTTAACGTTTTCTAACGGTAAGACAAAATTTGAATTTGAATTCAGCAAACTGCTTGGCAATACAAAAGGCAAGCAGTTTAGAATGGGATATAAATCCACATATATTCCTCAGCTTATGTTAAAAAACAAATCTTATTTTCAAAGTAAGGGGAATAACTACGAATCGGACAGTTATTGGGTGAACTCCCAAGCAGGCGGTAGTGGACAGGGCGACCTAATTCAGAAGATCAAAATCATTAAGATTGACGAAGAAAATAATGAAATAAGACTGCCTAACGCTGAATTCAAGATTACTAATGTTGCAGATGGTTCACACTTTACTCTGACAACAAATGCTCAGGGAGAGGCTGTCTCAAATAAATTAAAACCCGGAAAGTATAAAATCAAAGAAACAAAGGCCCCTGTTGGATATGTCCTCGACCCTACAGAGCATGAAGTGACTGTAGTGGCGGGAGAAGCACTGTTCTGGACAGGAAAAAATAAGAGAAGCAAGGTAAATATTCCTGTAACCAAGATATGGAAAGATGGAGATAACCAGGACGGAAAACGCCCGGATAGTATAAAAATTCAGCTTCTGGCAGACGGACAGGAAGTAGCAGGGAAGACGCTAACTTTGACAAAAGATAATAACTGGACAGATAGCTTCAAGAACCTTGACGAATATAAAGGTGACAAGAAGATAAATTACACGATAAAGGAAGTTAAAGTTGAAAACGGTTACACCAGCGTTACCACAGGTTCGGCAGAAAACGGATTCAAGGTAACAAATACAAGAGAACCTGAAAAGACTAAAGTAGAAGGTGAGAAAACCTGGGATGACGCAAATGATCAGGACGGAAAGAGACCAAATGAAATAACGGTAAATCTTCTTGCAAACGGAAAGAAAGTAAAGGAAGCTAAGGTTACTAAAGATACTAACTGGAAATACAGCTTTACCGACCTTGACAAGTACAAGGACGGTCAGGAGATAACGTACACCGTAACAGAGAATGAGGTAAAAGACTATACCACTAAAATCGAAGGTTATAAGATCACCAATAGCTACACGCCCGGAAAAACAAGTGTAACCGTAACTAAGAGCTGGGAAGATGCAGATAACCAGGACGGAAAGCGTCCAAGCAGCATCAAGGTGCAGCTGTATGGAAATGATAAAAAAGTAGGAGAAGAAGTAACGCTCAACGAAGGAAATAGTTGGACTCATACATGGGCAAAGCTTCCAAAGAACGCAGCAGGAATACCTATAAAGTATACGGTAAAAGAAGTAGGGGAAGTAGATAATTACACCACATCGTATGGTGAAGACAGCCAGGGCAATATAATCATCACTAACAAGCATGTACCTGAGAAGACCAAAGTGGAAGGACAGAAGACATGGAGTGATAATGATAATCAAGATGGAAAACGTCCGGAGTCAATTACGGTAAATCTTCTGGCTGACGGCAGGAAGGTGAAGGAGGTTAAGGCTACAGCAGCTACCGACTGGAAATACAGCTTTACCGATCTTCCGAAGTATGAAAACGGAAGGGTGATTAAGTACACTGTAACGGAAAATACCGTAGATGACTACAATACCGAGATAGAAGGCTATGATATCAAAAATAGCTATACTCCTGAGGAAACCTCTGTAACAGTAACCAAGAGATGGAACGACAGCAACGATAAGGATAGAATAAGACCTGAACGTATCAAAGTACAGCTCTATGCGAACGGAGAGAAGAAGGGAGAAGCTGTTGAGCTTAAGGCAGGAAGCAATTGGAGCTATACATGGAACAGGCTTCCTAAGAAGGCTAAGGGAAAGGATATAAAGTATACCGTTAAGGAGGAAGGAAGTCCTTCGGGTTATACGGTGAGCGTGGATGATAAGGATCATGGTAACATCATCATCACCAACAGCCATACACCTAAGGAGATTACGAGACCTAAGACAGGAGATGCGAACAGATTCATCGCTTATCTGGCAGTGATGCTTATCTCTGCAGCGGCGGTTATAGGACTGCTAGTTTCAAGGAGACGCATAAGGAATTAGCCGCAGGCGGTGACAGATTAAAGACCTGAAATATCAGAGCGGAATCTGACATCCTGAACCGACCAAACAAGAACGGCACAAGAACAGCAGACGAAAAGGCGATCGAAGTAGATTTGATCGCCTTTTCGGGTGCATAATTTTCTTCGGGTCCATAACGTTTTTTGAGGTGTGGTCTTAAAAGCTGTTCCATAGATTGGAGTCTAAATGAAACCGGAGAGTAATGATTTCTCGTAGCTGAGAAGACATTAACCTCCAATTTTACATGGAATCAAGAATTATTTCATTAGTTTAACTTAATTATTTTTTTAACCATTTAAATTTCATTTAAGAACCTTTATTAAGAGTATAGAGGCATCTTGTTTGGTACTACCTTACTGTGAACACCCTGCATTCTCCAAGCCTATAAGAAAATGTTCAAGAACAATTCACGCCGGATTCTTGAAAAACCGCGGATATTAGCATATAACATATTCTATATTGTTGTGTAGATTAGTCCGATGGTGTGATGGAGAGCGCATGAAAGGTTATCTCTCCATACTGGAAACTTCCTACAAATAGGGTATATCAGAGCGCCGCATCAATCAGTCCGCTGCACAGGCTGTTTTGGACAAGCATCGGCGAGCCGTATTCCCATGGTCCCGGATACTTTGTCGTGATGGCGTGGATTGCGCTGCTGACGCTTATGGCAATGTTCACCGTCTCGTCTCGTGCAAAGGTCCCGAAAAAGCCGCAGGTTTCGCTTCTGCCGCTTCTTATGCTGCTTGTCATTGCCATATACATTGTCTTAATCTTTTTCTTTCCGAAAACGTGGAAGCTTGTCTCCAGCGACTACACAAGCTTTTTCTGCATGGCTTCTGTAGGGTTGATGCAGGCGTGTATCGCATCGGGGATGATACCCACCAACACGGGGTACGCAAAAATATTTGAAGCTACCGACAAGGAAATATTCATTATGGATGACGACTGGAACATCCGCTATTCTTCGGGCGGCGCGATGCCGCCGGGCACCGAGCTTCTCAAAAAGACGGAAGATGGCGTTCTCCAAACAGACGGGCATACGCTCTTGAAGGGATGCCGTCTCCATCCCGGTCATGTGGTCTGGATGGAGGATATTTCTGCCCTTGCATCGGTTCTTGCTGAGCTTGAACAAAACAGAGATGAGCTGTCCTACAAAAACGAACCGGAGATGGAAACCCGCAAAACGGAGCTTGCCATGTCCAAGGCGCAGGAGAAAAACCGCCTTTACGATGCGTCTTGGCAGGCTACGGCAAAGCAGAATAAGCTACTGCATGAAACGCTTGACGCATATTTTAGTGAGTCGGAGAAGAGCAGAAAGAAGGAGCTGCTTGCCACAGCTGCCGTGCTGTGCGCGTATATCAAGAGAAAAGGAAATCTTATCTTCGTAGGAGACGGCGACAGAGTGACGGCGCAGGAGCTTAAGCTTTGTTTTAATGAATCTCTCGGAAACGCGGAGCTTTTAAAAGCCGACTGCTGCATGGATTATGCGCTTTCGGACGAAACGGCGCTGCCCACCCAATCCGCTATGTGCCTTTATGACAGCTATGAATCCGCCATAGAAGCCGCCCTGCCGGATATTAGCTTTGTATTTTTGCGCATCAGAGAGGACGGCGAAAATATCCGCGCGATTTACAGCATCGTTTCATCGCGGGACCTGTCAGCCGCCGTTTTCCCGAAAGAGGTAAACGTTGCAAGGGACGACGATACATGGATCGTTTCCCTGTCTGTCCCGAAGGGAGGCGGAAGGCTATGACGCTGTTTTACGAATGCGATTATCCGATGCGCTTTTCTTATATGCTATTTCTAATGGTTACGATACTGATGTTGGTAGTTCTGATGTGGAAGCTTATTCTCGGAAAACACAGCAAAAGTGGCGTCATCGCCTGCGCTGCCGGTTTGATGCTTACGCTTGGCGTATATTCGGTGCTTTTGGACGACCATATCGTTCCGCAGGATGCCATAAACTGGCAGGGCCACAAGGCTCCGCTGCCGATCGCTGGGCTCTGGCTCATCACCGCCGTCATCTTTCTCGGGGGTGCATACGCTATTCTGCTTTGCCACACGAGGGATAAAAGGAAGGTGACGGAAAGCAGTATCAAGGAAGCGATTGATGAGATTCCGATGGGGTTGGGCTACTTCCGGCAAAATGGCGTATCTATGCTGATCAATCGCCGGATGGCGGAGATCTCCGAGATCGTGTGCGGCAAGGTGCTGATGACCTTTGAAGAGCTTTCGGACATGCTCGAGGGGAGATCGGATTGGAAGGAAACGGAGGATGTTTACCGCTTGCCGGACGGATCTGCCTGCCGCTATGTCGAGGATGAACTCGTTACAGCAGCAGGCGAGCGGTTTCGGGTTGCGTACTTCTACGATGTCACCAAACTTGTTCGCCGAAAGAAGGAACTGGATGCTCAAAATGAAGAGCTGAGGATAATGTCTGTCCAAAACAGGCGTCTCAGAGAGAATGTCGGTCAGCTTGCCAAAGAGGAAGAGCTCCTCTTCTTCAAAACAAAATGGCATGACACGATGGGTGAGGGCTTAACGGCAATACGCAGAACGCTGCTGGCCTCTCTGCCTGAGAATGAAACGGACGATTCACTCAGAAGCTTAAGCGATGCCATTACCGTAATACAGAGGGACAACGACGATTCGGATCAGCGGCGCGTGGCAATCTCTTTTTGATCAAAAAAGAAGCAGACACGGAAACGAAATAACGGGAATCCATCATACACAGCCCTTCGGAAAATGGAGAGCAGTGTTTGCTAGTGCCGTATTTACTAATTTATGACATGCAGAATTAGCAATAAAAACAGACGGGATGATAGGAACGATTAATCAAACATTCTTATCCAATGGTCTTGACTTGCCCTCATATAGTTTGCGTATTAAGGGATATTGGATGATTGATTCATTGTTTCATTTAAGGATATTGAGTGCCAACAAGTGATATGGCACGACATGACAACAATGAATGGAATTGAATATTATATTATATCCTTTCTTCTGTTTTCAAGATCTACCTCAATATTGGCATTAGTACCGGATACTTCCTTGGTAACCTTCGAAGAGGTTGGTCGTATGGAATGATCTTCGTAGCTGCCTTTTCCGGGTTTCTCGGATTTGTCGATCTCAATATGATCACCTATACCCAGTGATTCGGCCGCTACACCAAGTGACGATACGATTCCGGCTAAATCGGTAGGCATAAATATCTTAGTTGAACGTCCGTCTGCTATATCCCTCAGCGCTTCAAGTCCTTTCAGCTTCAATACACTTTCATTGACATTTGCTTCCTTGAGTTTCTCGAGACCTTGCGCCTGAGCTTCATATACCAGTCTTATGGATTCGGATTCTCCCAGTGCCAGCGCAATACGAGCTTCTTTTTCAGCCTCTGCGGCAAGAACCTTAGCCTCTTTATCGCCTTCAGCACGTGATACTACAGATTCCTTGTGCGCCTGAGCTTCAAGCACTGTTTGACGTCGTTCTCGTTCAGCTCTCATCTGCTTAGTCATAACCTCTTCAATTTCCTCCGGAGGGATAATATTCTTCAGCTCGACTCTATTGACTTTAAGTCCCCACGCATCTGTTGCTTTATCGAGGATTACTTCCATATCTTCATTGATCTGTTCCCTGGATGAGAGAGTGGTATCAAGCTCCATACCTCCGATGATGCTTCTTAACGAAGTCGCAGATAAGTTCTGCAAACCTGCGATAGGATCTTCTACTCCGTAAGTATACAGCTTGGGATCAAATACTTTTGCAAATACTACCGAATCAACTCGAACAGACACATTGTCCTTCGTTATTACAGGCTGTGGAGGGAAATCAAGCACCTGCTCCTTTAGAGAGATCCTGTTGATAATATGATCGATAACAGGCATTTTGAGGTGGAGACCGGCATGCCATGTGCATAGATATTTACCTAGTCGTTCGACGACATATGCGTGTTCCTGAGGAACTATTCTGATGCATGAGATCAGAATAAGGATTAGCAGTGCAAGAATAATTAGTAAAGCCATATTCATTCTCCTTTGTTCGATGAAAGTGTAAAAGATAATTCTCTTGTATCATAGTAATATAGCTTTTAAATGTCAATAAGTCAGAGAGTTATGAATGATTGATACGGTCGATCGGATTTAACTTTTTCGAAGAGGTATCATTTGCAGCAGAACAGCTGCTATAAATTACCAAAGCTATCCGATGAATTCCCTGTGGTCAGGATAATGAAACTTCTATAAATAAATCTCTGCTGTTCGGCTTCATGTGACCGTCATGTGACCTCGATGTGTTAAGTTTATCCGACAATAGACATAAACACACTTTATTAACACAAATAGGAGGTTTATATGACTCGATCCAAGTTTGGTGCAGACACAAAGAACGGGAAGCATTTTCTTGTCGTTCTTGCGATTATGGCATTGCTTCTGACAGTTTCTGCGGCTATGATGCCGGGGCATGTCAATGCGGATGCTAATGATATTGTTTCCAAGAACATCGGAAGCTATAGTGGATACCGTGCAAGTATATTCATCTATAAAGGTCAATATAAGTGCTTCTGCTTAGAAGCCCATAACGGTGATCCGTCCGGTACCGATCCGTTAGGTGAGGAAATCTACAACAACTCAAATATTGCAAAAGCTCTTTATTATGGACAATATGGCGCAGAGCCGTGGGATGGCTTTGGCGGTGATGAAGCTAAGGGTGTAGTTATTACCTCTCTTACACTGAGTGACCTTTATGGCAATGCCAAGAATTATGATACGGTTCCCGGAGTCAAGGAGTTCAAGGCATTCCTTGAAAGCAAGCCGATGCCGCCAAGCGAGATTACCCGGTTTACAAAGAAATCCCTTAAAACAACATGGGATGCAAAGAGAAAGGTGCAGGTAACCGAGGATAATGAAATCAAGGGATCTGAAGGTCAAAAGCTTTCCTTTAATTTGCCGAAGGGTGTCAAAGCTGTTAAGAAAGATGGAAACGTTCTTACAGGCAAGGTGACGCTGTCTGCAGGTGAGATCTTCCATCTTGAGGCAGAACCTGGTGTAACCGGAATATATAACACCGGAGAAATTGGCAAAAACTTTAAATATCAACCAATTGTAGTAAAGACAGTCAGAAATAAGCAGGATATAGGAACCCTGAAGATAGTAGAGGACAAGACAGCTGTAACGCAGTTTCAGGCGACCTGGCTCAGATTTAACGGGGTGAGGATAAGCAAGCAGGATATAACTAATAAAAAGGAGCTTCCGGGAGCGAAGATGAGAGTTATTGATGCTGAGAGCGGAATCCTTGTGGATGAATGGACATCTACAGATACTCCTCATATTATCAGCAATCTGGTAAACGGAAGAAAGTATATCCTCAGCGAGCTTGTAGCGCCTAAGGGCTTCCGAATCAGTCGTGAACAAATAGAGTTTGTTGCAGGACAGAAGGATCACGTGGTGATGTTCAACACTCCCGAGAAAAAGCCTAAGTCGCCAAAGACCGGGGATGATAATTCATTGTCCGTACCTATCACGGTTCTGACCGCATCAGTTGCTTCGGTGCTTGCTGCAGTATATATGCGCAGACGAGTGCAGAAATAAGAATATTACATAACGTGTGTTTCGGTAGACTATACACGCGGTAACAACAGGTGCATAAGTAAGAATATTACATAGCGTGTGCAATGTCTGTGTTGATGACTTTTCACCGCTCGTATATGGTATACTGTCAAAGGGGGTAGAGGTTGAAGCTCTGATCCCCTTTTTTGAGTATGTCGGATAAAGTTGTTATCTGCACGACATGACAGTTGATATTTAGGATACAGCTGTTGCCTGAGCAACACGACATTCGATATTTGAGATCCAAGAGCTGCATTGAACATTTGAACAATGTTTAATCATTTGCAAGCGTAGGCACGTACGCAACGTTTGTAGAATGCTGATATTACAAAGATAGAATAAGCAAACAAGGCGATGTATGATGACAGATCGAATAGAAGACGGAATAATGAAGGTGCTAATGCTGGGTTCCTTTCAAATTGATTATAAGGGAATAACGATTACATCAAGCGATATTTCATCACCCATGCTGCTTAAGCTGATGTCATATGTTCTGTACCACCATAATCGGAAAACAACATCATGGGAAATAATCCAGAATATCTGGGGGATGGAAGAACTTGAGAATCACAAGGGGAGCTTAAAGAGCCTCGTATATCGTTTGCGTGTGTTGCTGCGAAAGTACTGGCCTCATGATGAATTCCTTATCACCGATTTTGAAGGCTATCACTGGAATCCTGATATAGATGTATTACTGGATACCGACATACTGGAAAAGGGTAACGCCGGAACGGATATACAGCTCGATTCAGGTAGGCTTGAGTGTCTGCTGGATGCGTATAAAGGTAAATTCATGACAGAGTGTGACGACTTCTATTGGGTTATGTACATGAGGGTGTACTATCATAACAAATTTGTCCGCTTTGTGACTTCGTATTGCAACATTCTTAAACAGCGGAATGATTATACAGAAATTGTAGATATCACTCGGAATTTTCTCAAAATCGATACGATGGAGGAAGAGTTCCACTATTGGCTAATATACGCTCTGATAAAACAGAAAAAATTCACACATGCTTCTCAGATGTACGAAGAAGCACTTCGTTATCTGTACAATGATGAAGAGACAGAAATTTCCGGTCAAATGAGGTATTTGAAAAGCCTGATTGAATCAAGCGGTAGAACTGTGGAAACAGAGTACGACAATCTTGTGTATGAAATACTGAATTTATCTAAGGACGCGTATATCCTTGAGAAGAAAAAAGAAAAATTGGCGGCGGTTATCAGTATAAATTTGTGTAACAAAACTTGTTTGGCTTCCATGCCTGCCTGCGGAATGAACCGTTGTGCGGAAACCTTTGAAAAGCTTCTGCTAAATAACGTCAGAATGAATGATGTAGTAATAAAAAATACGAATTACGAATATATCATAGTGCTCAAGCATTGTGACGAAAACGGAGCTGAGAGTCTGCTTAGCATATTGAAGCTTGAACTTGACAGGGAATTGACCTTGGAGCATAAGCAGATGATTGAATTCACTTCAAAGGTAATTGAAATTCATATAAGTTGAGGGAGGCAAAAGGCTGATTAATAGGTACCTCAGTACGCCAAGCAAGCTGCAGGATAACCTAGGCCGCTGATTATTAACTAATTATATAAATATCATTGACATCCGGAATTGAACATGCTAACCTTAATAATTTATCTGTTGCTTAAAAAATGCAATTATATTATAATCTTAGTATGTAATAGTGAAGGAAGGAGGCTAATCGTGTTCAATATCGGGGACAGCATCGCTTATCCAATGCACGGAGCAGGTGTTATTACAGAGATTGAGGAAAAAGAAGTTCTCGGTGAGTGCTGCAGCTATTATCATGTAAGCCTTCCATACAGCAAGATGCATGTGATGGTACCCGTCGAGAATTCGGATAAGGTCGGGGTGCGCGCTATTATTTGCGAGGACGACATCGATGAGGTGCTCAATGTTCTGGGCGGCGAGTCGGATAAGATGTCGAACAACTGGAACAGAAGGTTCAGAGAGAACACTGAGAGACTCAGAACCGGCGATATATACGAAGTAGCTGGAGTTGTTAGAAATCTCGTTCGCAGCGACAGGGTCAAAAAACTGTCGACGGGAGAGAAGAAGCTTCTCGGCAATGCAAAGCAGATTCTCGAAAGCGAACTGGTACTTGCCGGAGGACTGACGCTGGATGAGGCCGATAAGCTGGTAGAAGCTAACATTTAGCCGATTAGGGTGCTTGTGTGTCTAGCCGTGTGACCGCGAGTACCCTTTATTATTATTCCACATTGTTTATTTTTTGGCAGAAAGGAGGGTTGGATTGTTTAAAAAGATTTATGCAGTTCTGCTATTCGTAGTAGGCGGAATTATAGGCGGATTGTTCTACTGCGTGGTGCAGATGCGGCTTGAAGACATATCATTCAATGAGGTCAGGGTGTCAAATACTGCTGATTGTAGTATCTTCGTACTTTTTGTAATTATATTTGGACTTATTTTCAGAATTTTTACACCGGCACTTATGAAACGATTGAAGAAGACATCATCCAATATTGAACGTGATCTCAAGGATGTATCGATCGAGAGTATTCTCGTCGGAGCGTTAGGCGTGATAATCGGACTCGTCATAGCGCTGATAATATCCATGAGCTACAGGTCGCTATTGCCGCCGCTGTGGTATTCAGTGGTAACAGTTATACTATACTTTATACTCGGATATTTAGGGTATGCAGTTGCTGCTGCCAAGGTTAAGGGAAACCACAAGCTCTTTGAGAATCTCACTTGGCGCGGGCATGACAGGACGCATGTCGGTACCCCTAAGGTCATCGATACCAGCGTCATCATCGATGGCAGGATTCTCGATATAATGAGAGCCGGATTTATCGAGGGTAAAATTATAATTCCCAACTTTGTACTGGATGAACTCAGACATATCGCCGATTCAGGCGATGCGCTTAAGCGAGTGCGTGGCAGACGCGGACTCGACATTCTCAATCAGATTCGAGACGAGTTCAATGTAGAGGTATATAACAACTCGCCAAAGCTCAGATATCTTGAAGACATTCCGGAGGTGGATGTTAAGCTGATCAAGCTGGCCGGGGAGCTGGGAGCGAATCTCATTACGACTGACTTCAACCTCAACAAGGTTGCAACCATCAACGACATTAAGGTGCTCAATATTAATGAGCTTGCAAATGCTATTAAGCCTATCGTCATACCCGGTGAAAAGATGCTTGTCGACGTAGTTAAGCGAGGCAAGGATCGCGAGCAAGGTATTGGCTATCTGGATGACGGAACTATGATTGTCGTAGAGGACGGGGCCGACCATATTGCGCAAAACGTGGCAGCGACGGTTACAAGCGTGATACAGACAGCGGCAGGTAAAATGATATTTGCACGCATCAACTCGGAATGCGATAATTAGAGATAAATGTAGTCAACCGGGTAAAGAGGAGCCTTATGTCGCTTCGATAATAAATAACTATACGTATGAAAGAAATGCATTCACGGATTAACACCTATAACGGCAGCGCAGATACAGGGGATAGAGAGCTGCATATAGCGCTTATTGCCGCTGCCGGTAAGGGCACCAGGATGAGCAGCAGGCTTCCCAAGCAGTTGCTCAGTTACGGGGGTACAACAGTTCTGGAGCGCACCGCCTCTGTATTTGCAGAGCATGAGGGAATAGACGCTGTTTTTATCCTCATACCACAGGATAGAGAATACGATACGATATTCCTTAAGATAGCGTACAGGCTGGAGCACGCGTATGGCACACCTGTTCGCTGCTCGTATGGCGGAAATTCCAGAGGAGAGTCGGTGTATAACGGCTTGAAGAACATCTCGAGATATGTGCACGAGAGCGGGCAGGACGCCATAGTGCTCATCCACGATGCGGCGCGCGCGGATATCACCGGAGAGGTTATCGATCGTAATATTGCGGCTATGCTGAGCAATGATGCTGTATGCACTGTTGTACCTGCAATAGACTCACTCAGGATGACGGAAAAGCCTGCAAGTGAATTTTTTGACGGCTTGTCATCAATAACCGATTATCCTATAATTAACAGTAAATCTATTGAAAGAGATAGAGTGGTCATGGTTCAGACGCCGCAGACATTCCGTTTAGGCAGTTTGATTGCTGCTTATGATAAGGCAAGGGGTGACGGCTACGTCGGAACTGATGATGCCTCTATTGCGGAGTATTTTGGCATGAGCATAGCGCTTGTTGAAGGTGATTATGCCAATGCCAAGATTACTACCGGAAAGGACATCCCTATGGGAATACGAGTGGGCACTGGATATGATGTGCATAGACTCGCTGAAGGGCATAGACTTATACTATGCGGGGTCCCTCTCCCGAGCAATAAGGGGCTCGTCGGCCATTCTGATGCAGATGTGGCAACACATGCACTGATGGACGCGATATTAGGAGCGGCAGGCCTAGGCGATATAGGACAGCATTTTCCGGATACAGACGACAGATATAAGGGGGCAGACAGCATTGGATTGCTGCGTGAGGTTAAAAGCAAGGTCGGGGATATCAGCATTGGTAATGTCGATATCACGATTATTGCTGAGAGACCTAAGCTGGCACCATATATTGACAAGATGCGGGAGACTATAGCCGAGGCACTCGAGATGCCGCCGAGCGCCGTAAACGTAAAAGCTACAACTACAGAGAAGCTTGGATTTACAGGAAGAGAAGAAGGCATTGCAGCGCAGGCTGTTTGCACAATAGAAGGGAGATTTTAACAATGAAATTATCGAGACTACACCTCAAGACACTCCGCGAAGCACCAAACGAAGCAGAGTTAGTCAGTCACAAGCTGATGATCAGGGCTAATCTCATCAAGAAGGAAGCTGCCGGCATATACACCTTCATGCCATTTGGATGGAGAACAATCAGAAAAATCGAGGAGATCGTCAGGCAGGAGCAGGACAGGATCGGCTGTCAGGAACTCCATATGCCTCACGTAAATCCTTCCGAGCTCTGGAAGGAGTCCGGCAGGTGGTACGCATACGGACCGGAGCTGTGGAGAATCAAAGATAGGAATGGTAGAGATTTCTGTCTCGTTCCTACATGTGAGGAATTGTGTACAAATATAGTTAGGCAGGAGATCTCCTCGTATAGAGAGCTGCCCCTTCAGCTGTACCATATCCAATTCAAGTATCGTGATGAAGCCCGTCCTAGATATGGGTTGATGAGATCGCGTGAGTTCATCATGAAGGATGCTTACTCGTTTGACAGGACACCCGAAGACCTTGAAGCTGCATACAGGCTTCAGTACGATGCTTACGTAAGGACCTTTACCAGATGCGGTCTGGATTTCAGAACAGTTGAGGCTGATAACGGCCCTATCGGCGGCAGCAACTCCCACGAATTTTCAGCTCTGTCTAATGTCGGTGAGAGTGAGATTGCATATTGCGAGAAATGTGATATGGCAGCTACAATAGAAAGGGCGGAGTGTGTGGATGACAAGCCGGTTGACGAACCGGAGCAGCCGCTCAAGGATGTTTACACACCCGGAACCAAGACCATTAAAGATGTATGCGATTATCTCGGGGTAGACGAAAAGAAGACTATCAAGGCTCTGATGTTCACTACCTTCGATAAGGATCTCAATCCGGCGGATTATGTTTGCGTGTTTATCCGAGGCGATAGAGACGTCAATATGATTAAGCTGGTCAATGCCCTCGGAATTCCCGAGCACTATATCGAGTTTGCAGACGAGGATGATATGGGGCCGATTACAGGTATCGTAGGTGGATTTACAGGACCTGTTGGAATTCACAACTGCAAGATTGTCGTTGACAGCGAGCTGGTCGGTACCAAGAATATGGTTGCAGGAGCCAACAAGGAAGACCACCACATGACGGGCGTATGTTACGGTAGAGATTTCACCGGTGACATCGTTACAGATATCAAGACTCTCAAGGAAGGGGACCCATGCCCTCACTGCGGAGCTCCAATCAAGCACACGAGAGGCATTGAGGTTGGTCAGATATTCAAGCTCGGAACCAAGTATTCCGAGTCTATGAACGCAACATACAAGGACGAGAACGGAGAGGATCAGATCTACTGGATGGGATGCTACGGAGTCGGCGTCACGAGGACCATGCAGGCTGTCGTAGAGCAGAGTCACGATGATAAGGGTATCATCTGGCCTGTATCCGTAGCTCCATACCACGTCATTGTTACTGTAATCAATCCTAAGGATGAGACTCAGATGGAGATTGCAAATAAGATTGAAGCTGAACTCGAGACTAAACGCGTTGAAGTAATCGTCGATGATAGGGACGAGAGAGTCGGCGTTAAGTTTAACGACGCTGACTTGCTTGGTATTCCAATCAGAATTACAGTCGGAAAGCTCGCCAAGGACGGAAAAGTTGAGTATAAGCTGAGACGTGAAGAGGACAACGAGGTTATGTCTGCAGCTGATGCAATTGCAGCAGCTGCTAAGCTCGTGGATGATGAAATCTTCGGAATGTAATCAAGTCAGGGGATCACGAGTGCATTTTGAGAAATAAACACAAGTATTGGGGAAGAAAAATGCTGGAACTGTTCGTTACATTTTTCAAACTGGGTTTATTCACGATAGGGGGTGGGGTCGCTATGATTCCCATCCTCTCTGATATTATGGTCAAGGACAAGAAGTGGTTTACTGAAGATGAGATGATTGATATCATCGCCATATGTCAGGGCTTACCCGGTGTCATTGCCATCAATATGGCAACTTATGTGGGATTCAAGAAGCGCAAGCTGCTTGGATCCTTTGTTGCTACATTAGGTGTGATTTTGCCTTCGTTTGTAATAATCGTTATTATCGCCAAGGTGATGAATTTTATCGATGGCAATTCATATGTGCAGGGTGCACTCGGAGGGTTGAGAGCAGCAGCTCTCGGATTGATCCTGATAGCCGTCTATCAGGTGGCTAAAGGTGTTGTTAAGGATTGGTTCAGCGCAGTCGGTGCTGTAAGCAGCTTTGTGCTCATAGCCGTGTTTAAGATAAATGTAGTCTACATTATCGTATTGTTCCTGGTTCTCGGAGTAATCCGTGTGTACACATCTAATCCGGGAAGCTTGGATAATTCAGATCACAGAGGAGGTGATAGATAATGCTGCTTGTTAAGCTTTACTATGCCTTCTTCAAGATAGGGCTATTCGGATTTGGTGGCGGGCTGGCAATCATACGGCTCATATACGATAGCATCAGAGAGTTTGCAAATATGTCGCAGGAACAGTTTGCGAACATCGTGGCCATCGCTCAGGTTACACCGGGACCAATTGCAGTCAATTCAGCGACATATGTAGGATATGAGGTCGGCGGATATTTTGGTGCTGTCCTCGCTACTCTGGGAGTGGCAACTCCGGCATTTATCATAATCGCAATCGTAGCCGGCGCTGTCAATCGCTATAAGGAAAGCCTGGCAGTCAAAGGTGCACTGGAGGGTATCAGACCGGCAACTGTAGGACTGATAGCCGGCTCAGTCTTTACGATAGGCGAAGCGGCAGTGATGCCAACACATTCGCTTGGCGGTAATTTCGCGGTATTGAGTGACCTAAGCATCACAGTTTGCGGAATCCGTATTGACACGATAGCTGTAATCCTTGTCGGACTGACAATTCTGCTGATTCAGAAATTCAAGGTAAACCCGATGCTTGTGCTGGTTATTATCGGGTGCATAGGCGCTGTCATTGGTGTATAATTTAAACGATTATACCCAAATGGGAAATGATGAATTAAGTCGAGACATGATTCATTGGAGGAAAGAAATGAAGATTTATAACTCTATGACCAGGCGCAAGGAGGAGTTCATGCCTGTCCATGAGGGCAAGGTTAATATCTACGTTTGCGGTCCTACGGTTTACAACTATTTTCATATAGGTAATGCCAGACCGTTCGTAGTGTTCGATACGCTGCGCAGGTTTTTTAAATACATCGGTTACGAGGTGAAGTTCGTGCAGAACTTTACGGATGTAGATGACAAGATTATCAACAAGGCGAAGGAGGAGCAGCTGCCGGCGCTTGAGGTATCGGAAAAGTACATCAAAGAATATTTCAACGATGCGCAGGCTCTCAATGTAATAAAGGCTGACGTGCACCCTAAGGTTTCCGAGCATATCGAGGATATCATCGAGTTCATCGGCACGCTGATTGACAAGGGCTACGCTTATGAGGCGGATGGCGACGTGTATTACAGTACTCGCAAATTCCCTGAGTACGGCAAGCTCTCGGGTCAGAATATCGATGACCTCGAGTCCGGAGCTAGAATTGCAATAGGCGAGGTCAAGAAGGATCCATTGGATTTTGCCCTCTGGAAAGCGCAGAAGGCTGACGGCGAGATTGCCTGGGAGTCTCCTTGGGGCAAGGGAAGACCGGGGTGGCATATCGAGTGTTCTACAATGTCCAAAAAGCACCTCGGTACGACAATCGATATTCACGGAGGCGGTCAGGATCTCAAGTTCCCGCATCACGAGAATGAGATAGCTCAGTCCGAGGCTTGCAACTGCGCACCATTCGCAAAATACTGGATGCACAACGGCTACATCATGGTAGACGGAGAGAAGATGTCCAAGTCACTCAACAACTTCTTTACTGTTAGAGATATCCGCAAGGAGTACGACGGAGACTTTATCAGATTCTTCCTGCTCAGCGTTCAGTACAGAGGCCCGATTAACTTCAGCGATGAGGGGATGAAGCAGGTCAAGCAGGGATACGACAGGCTGGTCAATGCCGAGGAGACCCTCGAGTTTCTCGTGAGCAACGGTTACGACGGCATGACGAAGAAGGAGGAGCAGACAGCAAAGTCATTTGAAGACTACAAGGATAAATTCATTGAGTGCATGAGCGATGACCTCAACACGGCAGGCGCAATCGGAGCTATCTTTGAACTGGTTTCGGCTATCAACGTCGAGATTGATGGTGGAGCATCCAAAGAGTTTGCGGATAAGGCTTTGTCCATGATTCAAGAACTGGCAGATGTGCTCGGCGTGCTGCAGAGAAGCCAAGATGATACCATCGGAGATGACATCCGGAGACTTGTTGATGAGAGACAGCAGGCTCGCAAGGAGAAAGATTGGGCAAGAGCTGATGAAATCAGGGATCAGCTTTCCTCTATGGGATATATTCTTAAGGACACACCTCAGGGGGTTCAGATAATAAAAGCAGATGCATAACGATATAAAGAGTATGAATACGACGACGCTCGCCTATATGGGTGACGCAGTTTATGAGCTACAGATAAGAGAGCTGTTAATCGGGCGCAATAAGGGTGATGTTGGCAAGGTTCACAAGCGGGCAATTGCCTACGTGTCGTCAGACGGGCAGTCGAAGGCCCTCAAGTCGATGATGAAGGATTTTTTGACTGAAGAAGAGCGCAAGCTGGTTAAGAGAGCCAGAAACAAGAGGGCGACTTCGAGACCCAGGAATGCGGATCCTAGAAGATACAAGCTGGCCACAGGATTCGAAGCACTCATTGGGGCGCTGTATCTGGTTGGAGATAAGGATAGACTCGAAAAGGTTATACATGAGGCTGTCCGAATTATTGAGGAGGATTAGAGTGAGTAAGGCGGATAAGCTGTTTGTTAAGATGTGCGAGGATATAATTGCACATGGTTTCAGCACAGAAGGTCAGAAGGTTAGGCCTCACTGGCCGGACGGAACACCTGCGCACACAATCAAGAATTTTGGCGTGGTGAATAGGTATAATTTGCAGGATGAATTTCCGGCGCTTACCGTGAGACCTACGGCAATTAAGCTCGCTTTTGACGAGCTGCTCTGGATATGGCAGAAGAAGTCGAACAGGATTTCGGATCTCGGCAGCCGCATCTGGGATGAGTGGGCAGGCGAGGACGGAACTATAGGCAAGGCATACGGCTATCAGCTTGGGGTAAAGTACAAATTCAAGCAAGGCGAGATGGATCAGGTTGACAATATACTCTGGCTGCTGAAAAACGACCGCTATTCTAGAAGGATCATGGCCAACATGTATAATTTTGCGGATCTCTCGGAGATGAACCTCGAGCCTTGCGCATACAGCATGACCTTTAACGTAAAGGGCGATACGCTGAACGCCATTCTGAACCAGCGCTCGCAGGATATTTTGACTGCAAATAACTGGAATGTAGTCCAGTACTCTCTGCTTCTGATGATGTTCGCTAATGTCAGCGAACTCAAGGCCGGAGAGCTGGTGCACGTGATTTCAGATGCGCACATCTATGATAGACATGTCGATATCATAAAAGATCTGATTACTCGTCCGCAGTATCCGGCGCCTAAGGTGACGCTAAATCCTGATGTGAAGAACTTCTATGATTTCACAGTAGATGACCTGATCATCGAGGATTACCGGAAAAATCCACAGGTGAAGAATATTCCTGTGGCAATTTAAGCGTGTAAATCTATTCGGAAGCCGATTAAACGGCGATAAACAAATTAACCACATAACTTGAGGCATCGGCAATGCCCGAATTGAGCGGTGATAAGGAGCGCCGTTTTTCGACTTGTTCGACTTGAGATAATAGTGATGGTCAAACTAAACGATAATAAACTGAAATGAATGATGAATCTAATAGTAGCTGTTGATGAAAAATGGGGTATCGGTTGCAACAACGGCTTGCTCGCATCTATTCCGGGCGACATGCAGTATTTTAAGGAAAAGACGACTGACGGAGTCGTGGTGATGGGTCGTAGGACGCTCGAGAGTCTTCCTAAGCAGAGAGGGCTGGCGAAACGTGTCAACTATGTGCTTACTTCCAATAGAGAATTTTCGGCTGAGAGATGCATTGCGGTGCACAGCGAGGAGGAGCTGTTTAAGGAGCTTGAGCGATACGACCGGGAGCATATATTCATCATCGGTGGTGAGAGCATCTACAAGAAGCTTTATAGGTATTGCGATAAATGTTTTGTAACCAAGATGCATGCGGATTTGCATGCCGACAAATTCATGGTTAACCTCGATGAGGACAGTGATTTCAAAGAGACGTGGAAGAGTGAGATGCATAGAGAGAACGGCATAGACTATGAGTTCACTTTGTATGAGAGAGTCTAAAGCCGGATTATTTCAAACATGCAGGTTATCCGCAAGGCTCTTAGAGTTTATCTGAATCCGTATCCGATGACCAATTACTCGGATTACCCGAAGCCCCCCCATGTGGTGAAACCGTCTATCTGTATGGAGATATCGGTACAATTCTAATTAGGCGAACAATTATTTAGAAGGACGTGAATCAATAATGGCAAGATCAGATAAAAAGAAAACCGGTGCTCATGGTAAGAATAGGCGCGATGCCCACGGGGTATACCGGAGGCGTGCAGAGCGTGGTAAGGCTGCATTTAGATCATATGATGGAAAGGCGGGAGATGAATTTCGAGGAGACTCGCGCAGCTGTTCTTCAAGAGCGAAGCGTAGTGACGGTAATGCAAATAGCTATGGCAGTTCGCAGCGTAGAGGTAATATGAGCAGTTATGATAGCTCGCAGCGCAGCAGAAATTCAAGCAGCCGCCTGCGCGATACATATAGAAACATATCTAATGTCAACGAATGGGAGAGCCGTGGCGACAGCTTTGCTGAGGAGCAGAGGACTCCGGCCGCTAATCTTATAGCCGGCCGCAATCCCGTTATGGAAGCAATCAAGAGCGGCAGAGAGATTGAGAGAATCTATATGGCTGCCGGAGCCGAAGGTTCAGTCGTGAAGATTAGAGCCATGGCAAAGGATGCAGGCATAGTAGTGGATACAGTCCCAAGAATCGTACTGGATCGTATGGCGCACGGTGAAAAGCACCAAGGTTTAGCTGCAGAGATTTCCGCGTATTCATACTCGACAGTCGAGAAAATCCTGAAGCGCGCAGATGAAAGCGAGGAACCACCGTTCATACTTGTGCTGGACGAAATATCCGATCCGCACAACCTGGGCGCGATTATCAGAACTGCCGAGTGTGCCGATGCTCATGGAGTTATAATCCCCAAGCGCAATGCCTGTGGTCTTACAAGTACTGTTGCGAAGACGTCGGCCGGGGCACTGGAGCGCATGCCGGTTGCCAGAGCAACCAACATAGGCCGGACTATCGAGGACCTGCAGCGACAAGGTGTTTGGGTAGCAGCTGTAGATATGAACGGAAAAGCTTATTATGAGACTGAAGGTGTGATGAAGGGTGCGATAGCGCTAGTGATCGGAAATGAAGGGAAGGGTATCAGCAGACTCGTCAGAGAGAAGTGCGACCTGTCAATTTCGATTCCGATGAAGGGGAGCATCAATTCGCTCAACGCATCTAATGCGGCAGCTATTATTATGTATGCTGTCAGACGCAGCAGGGATTGTTAGCTGATTATAGACGGGAGTTGTACAGCATGAAATATCAAGTAGAATACTTTAAATGCTGTCAATGCTGTCAATATCAAGTAAAATACTTGACATTGACAGTTGCTCAGCGTATTATTATAAGGCTACTTTATGAATTCACGACAGAGCTTGCATGGCGGGCTCTGACTTTTGAGTTGAGAGAAGCAATTAGCTTACATATATATTTGCAAAGGAGGTCATCACCTTGAGAAATAAGATTACATTGGCGTGCACAGAGTGCAAGCAGAGGAACTACAACACAACTAAGAACAAGAAGAACAATCCTGACAGAATTGAGCTTATGAAGTATTGTAAGTTCTGTGGCAAGGAAACTCTTCACAAGGAGACTAAGTAGTCGAGGGAACATCATGGCAAACAACAATGAAAAAGTATCCAGAGGTGGTAACGAAACTCAGTCGGAGAAGAATACTAATAGACCTGAACAGCGCAAGTCGCGTGGAGGTATCATTGGATATTTCACTGGTGTTAAACAGGAGATGGCCAAGGTAGTGTGGCCGACGAGGCAAGAACTGGTTAAGGACACAGTAGTTGTGTTCGGTGTGTGCATTTTCTTCTCCCTTCTTTTCTGGGGGATGGACACAGGCTTTCTGGCTGTCCTCAAGAAGCTTCTCGGAATCACACTCTCGAAATAGGCTAGAAGGAGACACACATGACAGAGAAGACCGACAACTTGAATACGGGCGGCACAACGCTGTCACCACTTGAAGGCGAAGGTCTGCGTGGAGATGGTACCGCTAAGTGGTACGTGATCCATACGTATTCTGGTTATGAAAACAAAGTTAAGACGAACATTGAGAAGATGGTAGAGTATAGAGGAATGCAGGACCTCATCCTTGAGGTCGCAATTCCCACAGAGGATAGAGTTGAGATAAAAAATGGCCAGCGCAAGGTCAAGACTAGAAAGCTCTACCCGGGCTACGTAGTAATTAAGATGATCGTTAATAACGAGACCTGGTACCTCGTGCGTAACACAGAGGGGGTTACGGGATTCGTAGGTCACGGTTCGGATCCTATTCCGCTAACCAAGGAAGAAGTGGTTAGGATGGGTGTTGAGAAGATGCGTATCGACCTGGATGTCGAGATTGGCGATACAATCCGCATTATCGGCGGCCCTTTCGAGGGTCAGATGGGTATCGTAGAGGATATCAGTCCCGACAAGCAGATTGTAAGGGCTAAGGTGTCGATGTTCGGTAGAGATACACCTGTAGAGCTTGAGTTCTCGCAGGTGGGAAAACTTAACTAACTGAGAACCACAGTCTCAGAGAAAGGAGAATAAGATGGCAAAAAAGATCGACGGCTATATTAAGCTTCAGATCCCTGCGGGAGGCGCAACACCTGCACCACCGGTTGGTCCGGCCCTAGGTCAGAAGAGCGTTAACATCATGGACTTCTGTAAGCAGTTCAATGCTAAGACTCAGGATCAGCAGGGGATGATCATTCCGGTTGTGATTACGGTTTACAGCGACAGATCATTCACATTCGTGTGCAAGACTCCGCCGGCAGCAGTGCTTATCAAGAAGGCAGCCGGTATTGATAAGGCATCGGGCGAACCTAACAAGACCAAGGTAGCTTCGATTACTTACGCACAGGCAGAGGAGATTGCGAAGACTAAGCTGCAGGATCTCAATGCAGCTACACTTGAGGCAGCTACTGACATGATCAAGGGAACAGCTCGCAGCATGGGAGTCACCGTAACAGAGTAACCGGTGGGAGACGTTTGTTGAGAAGCGTCGTTAGAACCACAAGGAGGAAATATGGCTAAGAAAAGTAAAAGATACAGCGCAATCACGGAGTCTTTCGATAAGTCGCAGGCTTATGATGTTGCAGAGGCTGTAAAGAACGTTAAAAGCTTTGCAAATGCAAAGTTTGATGAGACTGTTGAGATGCACATTCGTCTCGGTGTAGACGGAAGACACGCAGACCAGCAGGTTAGAGGCGCAACCGTACTTCCGCACGGAACAGGTAAGAGCAAGAAAGTTCTTGTTTTTGCTAAGGGCGCTAAGGCTGAAGAAGCTCAGGCGGCCGGCGCAGATTACGTAGGCGCAGAGGATCTCGCAGAAAAGATCCAGAAGGAGAACTGGTTCGACTTTGATTCAGTAGTTGCTACACCGGACATGATGGGCGTTGTAGGACGTCTCGGTAAGGTTCTCGGTCCTAAGGGACTTATGCCAAACCCTAAGTCGGGTACTGTAACGATGGATGTACAGAAGGCGCTCGAAGAGATCAAAGCAGGTAAAGTTGAGTACCGTCTTGACAAGGCTAACATTATCCATGTGATCATCGGCAAGTGCTCATTCACCGAGGCGCAGCTTGCAGATAACGCTAATGCTCTGATTCAGGTTGTTGCAAAGGCTAAGCCTGCAGCTGCTAAGGGTCAATATTTCAAGAGCGTTACTATTGCATCGACAATGGGTCCCGGAGTTAAGATCAGCACAGCATCCCTAAGCTAATAGTCGGCCGGTGTTAATAATCGAATATCAACCGTAGACAGTGGGAGCGAAAGCTTAATTTCCCACCGAGGTACAAACATAAATTTGTTCCCCGCTGTCTCGCAGCGGGGTTATTTGTACCGTACTTGGTATTGACACACAAGACCGAATAGGTAAACCACAAATATGGACACAAAGTGTTCAGGAAAGGAGACCAAATGTCTGTAGAAGCAAAGAACGCAAAGCAGCTGATTGTCGACGAGATTAAAGAAAAATTTGAAAAATCCATATCAGTTGTAGTTGTAGACTATCTTGGAATTACGGTAGCTGAAGCTGACGAACTAAGAAGAACTCTTAGAGAGAACGGTGTAAGCCTAACTGTATATAAGAATACACTTGTAAAGCGTGCAATCGCCGGAACAGAGTACGAAGCTCTTGGCGATGCACTCAAGGGATCCAGTGCATTCGCATTCTGTGAAGAGGATGCTACAGCAGCTGCCAGACTTCTCAAGAAGGCAATGAAGCAGTACAACAAGATGTCATTTAAGGGCGGATTCGTTGATGGTTCAGTATATGACGCTAAGCAGGTTGAAACACTTGCAGATATCCCATCAAGAGAAGAGCTTATCGCACGTTTCATGGGAAGCATTCAGTCGCCTATCTCACAGCTTGTTAGAACATTCAAGGCAATTGCTGATGAGGGCGAAGCACCGGCAGGAGAGACTGCTGAGGCATAAGCTGAAAATAGCAACAAACATTTAGACATTTCGTCGAAGTATCGACATATCGAGGCTGAGATATCAGCAAATTTAGACAAAAGGAGAAATAAAATGGATAAGAATCAGATCATTGAAGCCCTAAAGGGTATGACCATTCTTGAGATCAACGAGCTCGTTCAGGCTTGCGAAGAGGAGTTCGGAGTATCTGCAGCTGCAGCTGTAGTTGCAGCACCGGCTGCCGGTGGAGCAGACGCTGCTGAGGAGCAAACAGAGTTCACAGTAGTTCTTGCAGGTGTCGGTGACCAGAAGATCAAGGTTATTAAGGCTGTAAGAGAAGCTACCGGTCTTGGACTTAAGGAAGCTAAGGAGCTTGTTGACGGAGCACCTGCTAACATTAAGGAGAACATTGATGCTACTGAAGCTAACGCTCTCAAGGAAGCACTTGAGGCGGTTGGAGCTACAGTAGAGCTTAAATAATCGAATAACACAATAATAGGGATTGGGCTCCTGGTTACGGGAGCCCAATTCTTGCTATTTAATGAAGCTTGAAAAGTGCCTACACAAATTACAAAATAAAACTACACGCCAAGAGGGCTCGGGAGTTCACAGCGTGATTGCCGGATAAGCTATCGGCGCCTGTGTGTTTTTTGTAGTTTTCCGACTCTAAAGTATCGAAATATTACAAAAAATACATAATATGCCCGTTAGAGAGCTTGAATAATTTACAACCTTGCACTATAATAATAAGTTGCTATGGAGACGTTTTTTCTTATATAACAAGGAGTGATAACATGCCAAAACCTGTAAAAGTTGGAAGGAAAGAACGTATGACTTTCGCCAAAATCAACGAAGTTTGCGAGATGCCGAACCTCATTGATATTCAGACTAAGTCATACAAGTGGTTTGTCGAAGAAGGACTGGCCGAAGTTCTGGAAGATGTATCTCCGATCAGGGACACCACCAATACTTTGAGCCTGGAGTTCGCGGACTACTCCTTCTCAGATACACCTAAGTACGATCAGGAGGAATGCAAAGAGCGTGATGCCACCTACGCTACATCTCTGACGGTCAAGGTAAGATTGATAAACAGGGAAACTCTCGAAATCAAGGAACAAGATGTTTTCATGGGAGACTTCCCATTGATGACAGAAAAAGGCACATTCATATACAACGGTGCGGAGCGAGCTATCGTAACACAGCTTGTAAGATCTCCGGGACCGTATTTTGAGTTTGATACAGATAAGTCGAACAATAAGCTCTATTCTTCGACTATTATTCCTAACAGAGGTGCTTGGCTCGAGTATGAGACAGACTCTGCAGGCGTTCTGTATGTAAGAGTTGATAGAACCAGAAAGCTTCCGCTCACGTCGTTCCTGAGAGCGATGGGGATGAGCTCAAACGACGAGATCCTCGAAACCTTTGGCGAGAATCCCGCTCTACTAAGAACCTTTGAGAAGGACAGCACCAAGAATGCAGATGACGGTGTCAAAGAGATTTACAAGAGACTTAGACCCGGAGATCCTCCAACGGTTGAGAATGCCAGATCTATGGTTAATTCGCTCCTGTTTGATTCCCGCAGATACGATCTCGCAAAGGTTGGTAGATACAAGTACAATAAGAAGCTGGGTATCCACAACAGACTGGTTGAAACGACAGCTGCTCAATCCATCATCGATCCGGCTACGGGGGAGGTTCTCGTTGAGAAGGACGAGTTCATCTCACGCAAGAGAGCCATGGAGATTGAGGATGCCGGCGTCGCTTTTGCATACGTATACAGCAAGACTGAGGATGATGAGATAGTTAAGGTTATCGGTAACAATTTCGTTGACCCGACCAAGTATATCGACCTCAATCTCGCTCCGTACAAACTCTCCGAGAAGGTTTACTACCCGGTTCTCATGGAAATAATCGAGCAGGCTGCCGGAGATGAGGATGCGCTCAAGACTGCAATCGCATCTCGCAAGAATGAACTCTCGCCAAAGCACATTATTCACGACGATATCGTTGCGTCTGTGAGCTACTTTCTCAACCTGACATATGATATCGGTGAGACGGATGACATCGACCACCTCGGCAACCGCAGACTCAGATCTGTCGGAGAACTGTTGCAGAATCAGTTCCGTATTGGATTTGCAAGGATGGAGAGATCGGTCAGGGAGAGAATGACAACTGAGAACGCAACCCCTCAGCAGCTCATCAATATCAGACCTGTAACTGCAGCAGTCAAGGAATTCTTTGGCAGCTCTCAGCTGTCACAGTTTATGGATCAGAACAACCCTCTTGCAGAGCTGACTCACAAGAGAAGGCTTTCCGCACTTGGACCCGGCGGCCTATCCAGAGAGAGAGCCGGATTCGAGGTGCGCGATGTTCACTATACACATTACGGCAGAATGTGCCCTGTTGAGACACCGGAAGGCCCTAACATCGGGCTTATCGGTTCTCTCACAACATACGGCATCATCAACGAGTATGGCTTCATCGAGACTCCATACCGCAGGGTTGACAAGGCTACAGGTATTGTAACCGAGCAGGTTGATTATCTGTCCGCAGACGACGAGGAGCTCATGATAGTGGCTCAGGCCAACGAACCGCTTGATACTGAAGGCCATTTTGTAAATAACAAGGTAGCTGTAAGAGGCATCAAGGGAGAGATTACTCTTGCAAAAAGATCTGATGTCGACTACATGGACGTTTCTCCTAAGCAGGTAGTGTCCGTTGCGACAGCTATGATTCCGTTCCTTGAGAACGACGACGCTAACCGTGCTCTGATGGGCTCCAACATGCAGAGACAGGCTGTGCCGTTGCTCGTGACAGAGGCTCCGTACGTTGGAACAGGGATCGAGTACAAGGCTGCTTGTGACTCCGGCGCGGTATTGCTGGCCAAGGCAGCCGGTACAATCGAGTTCATAGATGCACAGTACATAAGAGTTCGCAGAGATGACAACGGCGAGCTTGATGAGTACAAGCTGCTCAAGTTCAAGAGATCCAACCAGGGAACATGCATCAACCAGAGGCCGATCGTTGCTCACGGCGAGCATGTTGAGGCAGGCGAGGTTCTGGCAGATGGACCTTCCACCAACATGGGAGAGATTTCCCTCGGTAAGAACCTGCTTATCGGATTCATGACATGGGAAGGATACAACTACGAGGATGCTATCATTCTCAATGAGCGACTGCTCATGGACGACGTTCTAACATCGCTGCATATTGTTAAGTACGAGTGCGAGGCTCGTGACACTAAGCTTGGGCCGGAGGAAATCACCAGAGATATCCCTAACCTCAGTGAAGAGGCTCTCAAGGAACTCGATGAGGACGGAATTATCAGAATTGGTGCAGAAGTCAAGTCCTCGGATATCCTTGTTGGAAAACTGACACCTAAGAGCGAGACAGATCTGACTGCGGAGGTTAGAATGCTGCGCGCTATCTTCGGTGAAAAGTCCAAGGAAGTAAGAGATACTTCTCTCAAGGTTCCTCACGGTGAGACGGGTATCGTCATCGACGTAAGAGAATTTACAAGAGAGAACAGTTCAGAGCTTCCGCCGGGAGTAAACAAGATCGTAAGAGTTTACATAGTTACAAAGAGGAAGATCAACGTCGGAGATAAGATGGCGGGTCGTCACGGTAACAAGGGTGTAATTTCCAGAATCCTACCCGAGGAGGATATGCCATTCAAGGAAGATGGTGAGACTTTGCAGGTAATGCTTAACCCACTGGGAGTACCTTCCCGAATGAATGTCGGACAGGTGCTCGAGGTTCATCTGGGGCTCGCCGCTAAGACTAAGGGCTGGTACATCTCGACTCCCGTCTTCGATGGAGCAAGCGAGACTGACGTAATCAATCTCCTTGATGAGTGCGGATATCCCAAGACGGGCAAGCTCAACTTGAGAGACGGCAGAACCGGTGAGTATTTCGATAGCCCGGTAACTGTCGGATACATGTACATGCTCAAGCTGCACCACCTTGTAGACGACAAGATTCACGCCAGAAGCACAGGTCCTTACTCGCTGGTAACCCAGCAACCGCTCGGTGGTAAGGCTCAGTTCGGCGGTCAGAGATTTGGAGAGATGGAGGTGTGGGCTCTCGAGGCTTATGGAGCTGCTTATACACTCCAGGAGATTCTGACTGTTAAGTCCGACGATATCATTGGACGTGTCAAGACCTACGAAGCGATCGTAAAGGGTAAGAATATTCCTAAGCCGGGAATTCCTGAGTCCTTCAAGGTGCTCATCAAGGAGCTTCAGGCATTGGCACTTGACGTTAGAGTGATGTCCGGTGACAACAGGGAAATTAAGCTCAAGGATACATCCGAGTACGATGAGCCTGCCTCAGTAGATCGTATGCTGAAGGAAGCTGACAGGCGTACAGAGGCTATGCAGGAGCGTGAGCGCGAACAAGAAGAGGAGATGCTTGCTAAGCAGGCACAGGAAGACGTCTACGATGATGCTGATGAGGCAGATGACGCTGATGACGAGCCGGATCTGAGCATTCTGGATAAGTTAACTGCAGTACTTGATGCAGACACAGAGGATGTACCTGAGGTATCGGATGACGATGATGAGCCGGAAATGGTAAGTCTTGACGAGATAATCGGTACAAGCGACGAAGCTATTGATGAGTAAATAAGGGGGAAGCATGACTAAAAACGATAACAATCAAGATCTTAGAAATTTTGAATCCCTGCAGATCAAGTTGGCTTCAACAGAGAAGATGCTTGAGTGGTCTCACGGCGAGGTGACTAAGCCGGAGACTATCAACTACAGAACTCTCAAGCCTGAACGGGACGGACTCTTCTGCGAGAAGATCTTCGGGCCGACTAAGGACTGGGTATGCTCCTGTGGTAAATATAACAAGATTCGCTTTAAGGGCATTGTGTGCCCTTATTGCGGAGTTGAGGTAACGAAGTCCAAGGTTAGAAGAGAGAGAATGGGACACATTCAGCTCGTTAGTCCTGTATCTCATATCTGGTACTTCAAGGGAATTCCTTCAAGAATCGGCCTCGTGCTCGATATCACTCCTAAGCAGCTCGAGAGAGTGCTGTATTTTGCAGCATATATCGTAACTGACCCGGGAGAGACTCCGTTCGAGTACAAACAGATAATCGAAGAAAACCAGTATAATGAAGCTCGCGAGATTTACGGCAAGAATTTTGAGGCAGCGATGGGAGCTGAGGCAATCAAAAAGCTTCTCGAAAATATTGATGTAGACGAGGAGACCGAAGTTCTCCGTGAGCAGCTCAAGAAGGCTACCGGACAGAAGAGAATCCGTCTGGTTAAGAGGCTTGAGGTGATCGAGGCTCTCAAGCAGTCCGGAAACAGACCCGAGTGGATGATTCTCGATGTAGTTCCGGTAATCCCGCCGGATCTGAGACCTATGGTGCAGCTTGAAGGTGGCAGATTTGCTACATCCGACCTCAACGACCTATATAGAAGAGTTATTAACAGAAACAACAGACTCAAGAAGCTGCTCGAGCTTGGAGCTCCTGATATAATCGTCAGAAACGAGAAGAGAATGCTGCAGGAGTCGGTTGACTCTCTGATTGACAACGGCAGAAGAGGAAGGGCCGTGACAGGTGCTGCGGGCAGACAGCTCAAGTCGTTGTCCGACATGCTCAAGGGTAAGCAGGGACGTTTCCGTCAGAATCTGCTCGGTAAGCGTGTTGACTATTCGGGCCGTTCCGTAATCGTAGTAGGACCTGAGCTCAAGTTCTACCAGTGCGGTCTGCCTAAGACAATGGCTCTAGAGCTGTTCAAGCCCTTCATCATGAAGGAGCTGGTACAGCAGGAGTATGCACATAACATCAAGAGCGCCAAGACAATGGTCGAGAAGATGAAGCCCGAGGTATGGGATGTTCTCGACTATGTAATCAAGGATCATCCTGTGCTGCTCAACCGTGCTCCTACACTGCACAGACTGGGAATTCAGGCCTTCGAGCCGGTTCTGGTAGAGGGCAAGGCTATTAAGCTCCACCCGCTCGTTTGTACGGCGTTTAACGCCGATTTCGACGGAGACCAGATGGCTGTCCACGTACCTCTATCCGTAGAGGCACAGGCAGAGGCCAGATTCCTCATGCTGTCTGTCAACAACATCCTGGCGCCTAAGGATGGATCACCGATCACAATCCCTACTCAGGATATGATACTCGGAAGCTACTACCTCACACACGAGGGTACGGAGAATCGTAATCTGGAGAACGAGAAGGGTGATGGCAAGTGCTTTACAGACATCGATGAGATGCTCATGGCTTACCAGAACCACACGGTTGGTATCCACGCTAAGGTCAAGGTTAGAAGACGTGCGTTCCCTGGAGACCCGGGCAAGCTGGTAGAGTCTACCGTAGGCAGATTCATCTTCAACCAGGGACTTCCTCAGGATATGGGCTTTGTAAATAGAGAAGAGGATCCATATTCGCTGGAGGTGGACTTCCTCTGCGATAAGAAGAAGCTCGGTGTTATCATCGACAAGTGCTTCAAGAAACACGGCAACACAAGGACAGTTCTGATGCTCGACTACGTTAAGGGCATTGGATACAAATATTCCACCAAGGCTGCTGTTACTATCAGCGTTTCCGATATGGAGATTCCGGAGGAGAAGGCTGAAATCGTTGCAGCTGCCGATAAGCAGGTGGATAAGTTCGAGGCGGCATACAGACGGGGTCTGATGACGGACAAGGAGCGTTACGATAGAATCATCAGGACGTGGAAGGACGCAACCGACAATGTTGCTGATGCTCTGATGGATTCCCTCGGATCCCTCAACAACCTGTTTATCATGGCTAACTCCGGAGCCAGAGGTAATAAATCTCAGATCAGCCAGGTCGGCGGCATGAGAGGCTTGATGGCTAATGCCACAGGTCACACGGTAGAGATTCCTATCAAGGCCAACTTCCGCGAAGGACTATCGATTCTGGAGTACTTCATTTCATCCAACGGTGCGCGTAAGGGACTTGCGGACACAGCGCTGCGTACAGCGGATTCTGGATATCTGACAAGGAGGCTTGTAGATATCTCGCACAGTGTAATCGTTACAGAGGACGACTGCGGATCGGATGAGGGTGTTAAGATACAGGCATTTACAGATGGCAAGGAAGTAATCGAGCCGTTGGCACAGAGGATTGCAGGCAGATACATCACTGAGGATGTTGTTCATCCTGAGACAGGTGAAAGCCTGGCGAAGGCAGGAGATTTCATTCAGGACAATGTTGCCGAGGCAATCGAAGCTGCCGGAGTTGAAGCTGTCAAGATCAGATCTGTCATGACTTGTAAGGCTGAGCGTGGAGTTTGCGCTAAGTGCTACGGCAGGAACCTCGCAACGGGAACTGCAGTGCTCCCGGGTGAGACAGTTGGCATCATTGCTGCTCAGTCGATAGGTGAGCCGGGTACTCAGCTGACAATGCGAACGTTCCACACCGGAGGTGTAGCCGGCAGCGATATCACACAGGGTCTTCCAAGAGTCGAGGAGCTGTTCGAGGCCAGAAAGCCTAAGGGACTTGCTGAGATCTGCGAGGGAGACGGAGATGTTGTATCCATCGAGCCTACAGATGACAACAGAACAAGCGTTGTTGTCAGAGAGAAGGATGGGGATCATGAGTACATCATTCCTTACGGCTCAAGACTTAACGTCAAGGTTGGTGATAAGGTCAAAGCCGGCGGGCAGATTACAAAGGGACCGCTTGATCCTCATGATGTAATGAGAATCCTCGGCGTACAGGGAGTATATGAGTACTTGCTGCGCGAGGTTCAGAGAGTATACAGACAGCAGGGTGTAGATATCAACGACAAGCATGTTGAAGTTATTGCATCTCAGATGCTGTCCAAGTACAAGATTGAGAAGGCCGGGGATACCAACCTCCTGCCGGGCAGCATGTACAGCATCAACGAGATCAACAAGGCTAACGCGGCAATTGATCCGGAGAACAGCGAGCCTGCTACATATGAGCGCCAGTTACTTGGCATCACTAAGGCAGCTCTTGCTACAAGCTCGTTCCTATCTGCCGCATCCTTCCAGGAGACTACTCGTGTCCTGACAGACGCTGCAGTTAAGGGTAAGACTGACCACCTGGACGGACTCAAGGAGAACGTCATGATTGGTAAGCTGATCCCCGCCGGAACAGGTATGAAGCGTTACGGAGCAGTTGACGTAGATTACGGTGAAAATGAGCCTCTGATGCAGTCGAGCTTTGATGGTGAGAACATGGTTTTAAAGATGCCGTCAGCTAACCTTAAGCCTCAGTCCGGCGTGCTGTACGACGGCATTGAGGAGTAATACGGAGCTCTAAGAGCTGTAAATCGTACAAATTCATAATGTACAGCCGATGCATTGACAATTCAGTGCATCGGCTGTTATACTATACAGGTTCAATATACTGCGCGGGGGCTGTCCAATCAGCCACTGCGGGTTTGAATGAGTAAATTTTATAAGAAAGGAGACAATAATGCCTACTATTAACCAATTAGTTCGTCAGGGCAGAAAGAGTGCAGTTAAGAAGTCAGGTTCACCGGCTCTTGGCAAGAACATGAACAACCTTAAGAAGACCCTTACTGACGTAAATTCACCTCAGAAGAGGGGAGTCTGCGTTGCAGTTAAGACTGTAACTCCTAAGAAGCCTAACTCAGCACTGAGAAAAGTTGCGAGAGTTCGTTTGACTAACGGTATCGAAGTAACAGCATATATCCCTGGAATCGGTCACAACCTACAGGAGCACAGTGTTGTACTTATCAGAGGCGGAAGAGTTAAGGACCTCCCGGGTGTAAGATATCACATCGTTAGAGGAACACTTGACGCTGCCGGCGTATCGGGTCGTGGTCAGAGACGTTCCAAGTATGGAGCAAAGAGACCTAAGAAGTAATTGATTTCGGGATATTGTCCTTAATATATGATATTAAGGCGCACACGGCCAGCGACAGAAACAGGCCGAGTACCCCGTGGACTTAAGGAGGGAAGAGAAGTGCCAAGAAAAGGTAACGTACCAAAGAGAGAAGTACTTCCGGATCCAGTATACGGTAGCGTAGTGGTTTCAAAGCTGATCAACAGCATTATGCTGGACGGGAAGAAGGGCGTAGCCCAGGCAATCGTTTACGATGCATTTGACCAGATCAAGGAATCCACAGGCGAGGAACCGCTGGAAGTATTTGAGAAGGCAATGAGCAACATCATGCCTGTACTAGAAGTTAAAGCAAGAAGAGTCGGCGGTGCAAACTATCAGGTTCCTATCGAGGTTAGACCTGAGAGAAGACAGACTCTAGCCCTGCGTTGGCTCACAAAGTTCACAAGACTTAGAGGTGAGAGAACCATGGCTGAGAGATTAGCTCACGAGCTTATGGACGCTTCCAACAACACAGGTGCATCTGTGAAGAGAAAGGAAGACACTCATAAGATGGCTGAGGCTAATAAGGCGTTTGCACACTACAGGTGGTAATCAGAGATGACACACCTGATAGAAATGAGATAATAGCAGGAAGGAGGATTTATGGCTAGACAATTTACTCTAGAAAATACCAGAAATATTGGAATCATGGCTCATATCGATGCCGGAAAGACAACAACGACTGAGAGAATCCTTTATTACACAGGAAAGACTCATAAGATCGGTGAGACTCATGATGGTGCTGCTACCATGGACTATATGGCTCAGGAGCAGGAGCGTGGTATTACAATTACCTCTGCTGCTACTACCGCTCAATGGAAGGGCACAAGAATCAACATTATCGATACGCCGGGACACGTAGACTTTACTGTAGAGGTAGAGAGATCGCTGCGTGTACTCGATGGTGCGGTAATGGTATTGAGTGCTAAGGAGGGCGTTGAGCCTCAGTCCGAAACAGTATGGAGACAGGCTGAGAAGTATGGCGTACCAAGGATGATCTTCGTCAATAAGATGGACATTCTCGGTGCAAATTTCTTCCACGTACTCGATACTATTCACGATAGACTGAGAGCTAATGCGGTTCCTGTACAGATTCCTATCGGATCCGAGAACATGTTCGAAGGAATCATCGACCTCGTCACAATGAAGGCTGAGGTTTACGACAAGAATGATGCAACAGGTAAGGAGTTCGACATAGTTGATATCCCTGACAATATGATGGGAGAGGCACAGGCTTGGCATGACAAGATGGTTGAGGCTGTCGCAGAGCTCGATGAGGAGCTGACTATGAAGTACCTCGAGGGAGAGGAGATATCCAACGAGGAGCTCAAGGCCGTCATCAGAAGAGAAACGATCGCAGGAAATATTTTCCCTGTATTCTGCGGATCTGCATACAAGAACAAGGGTGTTCAGATGATGCTGGATGGCGTTGTGGATTACATGCCGGCACCGACAGACATTCCTTCTATTGGCGGTGTTAACCCCGACACAGATGAAGAGGATGTTAGACATTCGAGCGATAAGGAGCCGTTCTCGGCGCTTGCGTTCAAGATTGTAGCAGACCCATACGTAGGAAAACTCGCGTTCTTCAGAGTTTACTCCGGAACACTTGAGACGGGTTCGTACGTATACAATGCGACTAAGGGTAAGCGTGAGAGAATCGGAAGAATCCTTCAGATGCACGCTAACCACAGAGAGGAAATCGAGAAGGTTTACGCCGGAGATATTGCTGCAGCTGTAGGTCTCAAGCAGACTACAACAGGAGATACGCTCTGTGATGAGAAGAAACCGATCATCCTCGAATCTATGGAATTCCCGGATCCGGTAATCGAGATTGCTATTGAGCCTAAGACCAAGGCCGGTCAGGAGAAGATGGGTATTGCTCTCTCCAAGCTGGCTGAGGAAGATCCAACCTTCAGAACATACACTAACCCGGATACCGGACAGACTATCATCGCCGGAATGGGTGAGCTTCATCTCGAGATTATCGTTGATAGACTTCTCAGAGAGTTCAAGGTAGAGGCAAACGTAGGCAAGCCGATGGTATCCTACAAGGAGACGATTACCGCTGAGGTTGATGAGGATTACAAGCACAAGAAACAGTCCGGTGGTTCCGGTCAGTACGGACACGTTAAGTTCAGACTATACCCAAGAGAGGCAGGTTCCGGCTTCGAGTTCAAGAACTCCGTCACAGGCGGTGCTATTCCTAAGGAGTACATCCCGAAGATTGAGGAGGGAATGATCGCAGCAATGCAGAACGGACCTGTCGCAGGCTACCAGATTGTAGACGTTGGGGTGGACCTGTACGACGGTTCTTACCACGAGGTGGACTCGTCAGAGATGGCGTTTAAAATTGCAGCCACCATGGGCTTCAAGGAAGCGTGCAAGAAGGCAAAGCCGGTGCTGCTCGAGCCGATTTTCAAGGTAGAGGTTACTGTGCCTGAAAACAACATGGGTGACATCATCGGAGATATCAGTGCCAGACGAGGATCTATCGAAGGCTCTGACATCAACAACGGAGCAGCTATCGTAAGAGGTTTCGTCCCGCTATCCGAGATGTTCGGATACGCTACAGACTTGCGTTCCAAGACACAGGGACGTGGTGTGTACGTAATGCAGTTCGACCACTTCGACAAGCTTCCGGAGAGCTTGAAGGAGAAGGTTACAAAATAATCTATAATCTCGCATGAGGTTACTCGGGCGGAAATATGAAGTTTTACAACAAATTATTGCAAATAATTCTAAATAGGAGAAATTATCATGGCAAAGCAGAAGTATGAGAGAACCAAGCCGCATATCAACATTGGTACAATCGGCCACGTTGACCACGGCAAGACAACT
>NZ_JALU01000005.1 GCF_000525775.1 Mogibacterium timidum ATCC 33093
ATCGTCTGGAGTGAACTCCATAGAGAGGACAATTATCCTTCTTACTGGGATTAGCAAAACACGTTTTTTGTCCTATAAGCCTCCGTTGTCGTAATTTGACACGTTTTATCACAGGTTGTGTGACAAGTGTCAAAGTTTATAGATGCAAATTTATTCATTAAAACGTATAAACAAATAAATGTGAAAAAATACAGGTCATGTAATTTTATGCAGAATTAAAAAATATACCTTTAGACATTTAAGAATTTCTATAGACAATCTAAATTGCTTTGTAATTTTGCCTGCTGATGATATAATATCTATCATCAGCAGGCAAGCTGTCTTTAGAAGGGGAAAAGGAGAAAGGAATGGGATTTGACCCTAAGCAGGACGCTTTACAAAAAGAAGAAACCAATAGGCGAATACTTGATGCGGGCTTCAGTATATTTTCCGAAATGAATATAGACAAGGTCTCTATGGCAAAGGTTGCGGACAAAGCGGGGATAGGGGTCGCAACCTTATACAGATATTACCGAACCAAGTCCGAGCTTGTGGTCGCTGTCGGAACCCATGCATGGAGCAAATTCATAATAGGCTATATGCCTCTTATAAACGAGGACAAGGCAACAGCCGTGGAAGAACTTGAATTTTTCCTTGATTCATTTCTTGAATTATATAAAAACCACAAGAGACTGCTTTGCTTCAATCAGTTCTTTAATATTTACATCAGGAATGAAGCAGTTCCTCAAGAGGCTTTGAACTCATATAATGAAATGATTGACAGACTTGCAATGCGTTTCCATAGAACTTATGTTAAAGGCGAGAATGACAAAACACTGTGCACGGAAATGAGTGAAAGAACAATGTTTTTATCTATAATGCATCTCATGCTTGCCGCTGTCACAAGATATGCGGTGGGACTTGTTTACGAAAATGACAGCGAGTCGGATAAGGAGCTTATTTTACTCAGAGATATGCTTATGTGTGAGTTTACGCCAAACTGATATCGCGGAACTAATATGAAGTATTAAGGAGGATTTTAAGATGAGAGAAGAAATGAAACATGACAGAGCAAGATCGCTTATTGAGCAGGCGTTTATTTTTTCTTTTCCACTTGTTCTGATGGACATTACCAAGGAAGTCAGCACCAACACAGTCGAACCCTCAAAATCAAAGGCCCCTGTTAACTGTTTTTTTCATGCAAAGGCTCTCGCTACATCGGAGTTCAGGCAGGTTGTCACACCTAATGTTGACACGCTTTATTCTCAGGTTTTTTTCGATTTAAAGGACGATGCTCTTGTCGTTAAAAAGCCTTATGCAGATAGGTATCTGACATTTCAGATTATGGACGCATGGTCCAATACCGTGGCAACCTTGGGAACGGGTGGAGATACGGACGGAGAAAAAACATATATACTTACAGGACCTTCTTTCAGAGGGGATATTCCCGAGGGAATGGATAGGATTGAGGTTCCTACATCTATCGGTTGGCTGCTCGGAAGAACAATCTGCTATGGTGCCGAAGATATACCCAACATCTACAAATTGCAAAGTGAGATGGATGCCGAGACTCTGTCGGGTTTTATGTCTAACGGGGAAATATCAAAAGGCTCTTATGATGCGAGCAAAGACGGTGTTCCTCTTACGATTGCAATGAATCTTTCACCGACAGAGTATTTTGGGAGATTCAACAGACTTCTTATGGATAATCCTGCATATCCCGAGGATAATGAGTTGCTCCGAGAGCTTGCGGATTTGGGAATAGGCGCCGGCCTGAGCTTTAGCCCTTGTCTTTCTTCTGAGGATTTGGAAGATTTCTGGTGTGAAATGAAAGACCTGCTTCTTCCTAAATTGATCAAAGCAACATTGAAATTCATGGTCAGAAACGGCAGCTTTAAATTCTATGGTGATCCGATAAGCCGTTTCGGTAAGGAATACGAATACCGTTGTCTTGTTGCAATCGCAGGTTTCGGTGCAAATCCTGTGGAGACCGCCGTATATCTCAAAGCGGAAGAAGACGACAGTGGAGAGAAGCTAAATGCCAAAAACAAATACTTGCTGCATTTCATGTCGAACAGTCTGCCGCCGGTTGGAGAGCATGGATTTTGGTCGGTAACAGCATATGGCGATGATGATTTCTTGATTTCCAATCCGCTGGACCGTTATGCAATAAGCAATCGAAGCAGTTTCAAGCTAAACGAGGATAATTCCTTGTATTTAATACTCCAGACTGAAGAGCCGAATGAAAATAAGGAGAATTGGCTACCTGTGGGTAGTGACGGATTTCATCTTTTTCTTAGAATATACAGACCCGATAACAGCGTGCTGAACGGAACATGGGAAGCGCCTAAAATAACGAAAATCGGCTAAAGACCGACAATATAGTAAAACTTAGCTATCTTAACTATAAAAAAGATTGCTGCGATTGCTGCCGGGGAAACATATTAACAGGAGGTAAATATTGTGAGAATAGATAGAAAATTTTTAGGCAGGTCGTGTTGCTCGTGCGCAACGACGAGTACGGCTAAAGCTAACAGGACATGGTATTCTTTGCTTAATTTTTCGGATGAACGTGAAAAAGAATGTGCACTGAGAGGTCTGATTGAATCACCGGAAGAACTTGTTATTAAGCGTGACGACGGTGAAGTGGCGTGGGATCTCGGAGATTTCGATTTTATCAAGGACAAGGAAGCGCCCGACACGGTAAATCCGAGTCTATGGAGACATACGCAGCTCAACACTTACGCGGGACTTTTTGAAGTATGTGACGGTATATACCAGGTGCGCGGCTACGATATGGCGAATGCAACTTTCATTAAAACAGAGCATGGCTGGATAATTTTTGACGTTATGATGTGCAAGGAAAATATGGAATCAGCTATGGCGCTCATGGAAAAGCATTTCGGAAAGCTCAATGTCAAGGCAATTCTTTACAGTCACTCTCACATAGATCACTACGGCGGAATTATGGGTGCGATAAATGCCGATCAGGTGGCTGATGCGAGCCTTAGCTTAGAAGAACAACTCGCTTCCGGTAAGGTCCTGATCTTAGCGCCCGAAGGATTCTTAAAGCATGCAGTGAGCGAAAACATTTACTGCGGCGCTGCTATGGGAAGAAGAGCTCAGTATCAGTACGGTTCAATTATGAAAGCCGGAGAAAAAGACCGTATGGCAATAGGTATAGGACTTGGCCAGTCACGAGGAACGGTCGGTCTGCTGGCACCTACAATAGAGATAACTGGCAATGATACTATCACGATAGACGGGCTTGAAATTCGCTTCCAGCTGACGCCCGGAACAGAAGCACCGGTGGAAATGAACGCATATTTCCCTAAATATAAAGGCCTGTGGATGGCTGAAAATTGCACCGGGACTATGCATAACATTTACACTCTGCGCGGGGCTCAGGTGCGCGATGCCGAGGCGTGGGCACGCTTCATACTGGAGGCCGAATATCTTTTCGTGGATGAAACCGAGGTGGTTTTTCAATCTCACAATTGGCCGCACTGGGGAAAAGAAACCGTAAAGGAGTATATGCAGGATACGGCTGCAGTTTATCAATATATAAACAATCAGACGCTGCATTACATCAACCGGGGTCTCACTCCTGCGGAAATCTCAAGGAAACTGGAGCTCCCGGACAGGCTCAATAAAGTCTGGTATTGTCGCCAGTATTACGGCACGTTAAGTCATAATATAAAAGCAGTTTATCAACGATATATGGGCTGGTACGATGCCAATCCGGTCAATCTCAACCCGCTTACTCCCGAGGATACCGCAAAAAAATGGATTTCATACCTTGGTGATTTAGAAAAGGTTCTGAGCAAGGCGAAGGAGGATTTCGACAAGGGGGAATACCAGTGGGTAGCTCAGTTGACAAAGGAACTCGTATTTGCCAAGCCGGATCTCAGGGAAGCAAGGGAACTGTGTGCAAAGGCTCTTGAACAGCTCGGTTATCAGTCTGAAAGCGGTCCGTGGCGCAGCGCCTACCTTATGGGAGCGTGGGAGCTTCTTGATGGAAATCAGTCATGCAACGAAGGAACCGTAAAGGGCAATGAAGTAATGATGATGGGGATGACGACAGAGATGATGCTGTCATACATAGATATTATGACAGATGCTCTGGCAGCACAGGACGATAATTTCACCCTAAATCTTAAAATTACCGATACGAACGAGGAGTACCTCGCAGTAAGAAGAGATGGTATTCTGCTCGTCTATAAGGGAAAAGCCAAAAGGAAGGCAGATTGTTCCATTAGTTTAGAGCGTCTGCAGCTACTCTCGCTTATGTTTGGGAAAAAAGAAGTTATGGAGAGGATTTCCGTAACAGGAGATCAAACTGTGCCGCTACGGCTTATCAAATATATGTCTCCACTAGTATTGAACTTCAACATAATAGAACCGTGAGTAGAGAAAAACAGTGTTTAAAAAGCAAAAGAGAAGCCAAGCCATTTGAGCCGGCTTCTCTTGCTTTATCTGCAGGCTATTGAGTTATGCTTTATAAGCGACGGCAACCGAAGTCAAACTCACATATTTATTGTTGCCGATCGAATATTTGATTTCGAAAATACAGAACCAGACAGCAGTTTTGTTTTCATCAAGATTGTCACTAAACGTTACCTCATCCTCAAAGAGAAAGTCTGACAGGAACACAGTAACCCCGGCATCATCCTTTTTATATGTAACCATTTTATCTTTTCTTTCTTGAGGAGCTACAGGCATTCCCGGTGCAGTGTAGAGTTTTATACTGTCTATCTTCGGAGCTTGATTTTTATAGTCAGTGTCTTGGAATCGCAGCTTCACGTAGGACTCAGCTCGATTTTTTATGAATACGCAAGGTACATCACCTTCAATTTTGCCACAAGTATTACTTCTTATATTAATTCTCTTTGATTCCGAAAAAGACTCATAGCTGCCGGCATCAAAGGTCCTTGTAATGGCAGAGGATGGTGAACTCCCGTAAATATCAACCATCATTTTGATATTAGTATCAGTTGTAATTCGAGATTTGTCAGGAGTTGGCTTGTATGAAAAATGGAGAACAGTAAACAATGCTGTCAGGAGACCGAGTATCAAAACAACAGATACAAGAAGCGTTTTTTTCCACAATGACAGCTTTTTCCTAGTAGTATCAATACTCTTAATGTATATCTCATCCTCCTTGATAAGCGTATCAAATGATACTTCGTACTCGTTGCTTATGTGTTTAAGGATTTCCATATCAGGATAGTGCTTATCATTTTCCCAGTTTGAAACGGTCTGGCGTGTGACGCCGAATCTTTCGGCAAATTGCTGCTGACTGAGATTATGCGACTTTCTTATTTCTTGTATCTTGGTTCCGATTGACATACCCCACCTCCAACCTAACCTTACCGTATAATACATGAAAACAAAAGCAAGAATTGTTTTACATGTATCTCTTTTGAGGGAAACCAAAGTGTTTGATTCTTCAAATCCCGGATCCAAAATCCAATAGAGATGAATCGTAGGGAAATCATCAATTTAAATAAGTCATGCCGGTTTCCTTGACTTAAGATTAAAATGATTCGACTTTCCATTGTACATAAAAATACAAGAAATATAACTGTAGATGCAGAATTGCCTGTAAAACACGTATATAATGTAATTGAACGGATCAAAACAGGATTTACGATATTGCAGTCCGGAAGGAGAGCAGGGTATGAAAGAAAAGGAAGGAGAGGTTTTCTCCATAGCAAAGGATAACAGACCGATTTCGGGATGCACTATTTCAAAGGAAATATATAATGGCACAGAGCACATTACTTATTTTTCCCTGGCAGCAGGAACAGATATCAGTGCTGAGATTTATCCGTATCACAAGCTGATTCTGGTTGCGGATGGAAGTGCAGAGGTATATGGAGCCGATGGCTTTAACAGGGGATTGAACGACGGAGATATAATATTAACACCTACAGATGCACCGATAGGTATACGTACATCGGTGGGAGCAGTTTATATAGAGATTTCAGTTCAGAAGGAGGCTATTATGAACGGAGCAATTAAAGCAGGAGAGGTATTCAATTTAGCGGAAATTATTCCTTATCAGGAAGGTAAAATCGTAAACATGGATCTTGTCAATAACGACAAGATGAAATTTGTTGTAATGGCATTTGATAAAGATACGGGGCTTGCCGAGCACGCTGCACCCGGCGAAGCAATAATATTTGCACTGGATGGCGAAGGCGTGATCAGTTACGAAGGTAAGGATCACGTGATTAAGGCAGGGGAGAATTTCCACTTTGCTAAAGGTGGGCTGCATTCTGTAAAGGCCACGGCTAATTTCAAGATGGCATTGCTGCTGACACTTGAATAATATGAAAGGTGTGCAGTCCCTTCATTGCTGTTTGTGCCGCCGATGAGAACGGCGATATGGAGATTAAGATGAGAAAAATAAGTAAGCGGAAGAATATGAAAAGATCCCGTAAAACCCTCATAGCCATACTCAGCGATGTGTGAAGACGACAGCAAAAAACCGCAATTTTTTATAAATTCAGAGTTGTAATAGGAACAGAAGGGACATAATGCTAAAATCCACTATCAAGCACAAAAATGTCGAATTTACCGAGCTGTTCTATGATCTGGTGTTCGTATATGCCATATCCAAGACAACCGGGCTGATTCACCATCTGCATGACGGAATCGTGGGTGGCGATGCCTTTCTGACTTTCCTTGTCACACTTTTTGTGCTCGTCGATGCATGGATGCTGCAGACTGTATTTACGAATCAGTACGGCAAGAATTCGTTTCTCAATATCTCGATTATGTTCATCAAGATGGTGATACTGCTCGTGTTCTCGGGCATGATTGTCAACGACTGGTACGACCACTTTGATTACCTTTGCTGGACTATCTGTCTGCTGTCGATCGTGCTGTTCCTGCAGTATTTTGTCCAATATTATAGTGACGAAACAACTGCTGCTGAGAGACACTCAATTAAAGGATTCCTTGCAGTTACCGGGATTCGGGCGGTCGGAATATTTACGGCAGGTATGTTTCCTCTGTTTCCGGGTTTTTACATATATCTTGCTACGATTGCGGTGACTTTCTGGATGCCTATCAATTTCAGGAGGAGACAGGAGCAGGTCGAGATCAATTTCGTTCACCTAGTCGAGAGAGTTGCGCTTCTTACTATTATAAATTTTGGCGAGATGATCATGGGTATCGCCCGGTTTTTCACGCCTCAGACGTTTACGCTCAAGTCGGTGCTGTATTTCGTCATTGTTGCGAACCTGTTTCTGTACTATTTCAGTGCGTTCAACCACGCGGTAGACGAGCACCGGAACACGCACGGGATATTCATGCTGTACAGCCATTATCCGATTTATATCGGGTTGATCATGATTACCGTTGCCATGACTTTTATAAGCGAAAATGCGGCAAATGTTCACTTTGTCACGGCGTTTCTGTACATGGGCCTTTTTATGTTCCAGTGGGCGGTCATTGCAAATAATCGGTACAGCAAGCCGTACATGCGGTTTAATCGGCGATATCTCGCAGTTCAGGCGGTGATCCTCGTGGCAGGGTTTATGACGAGTTTCAACCTTGCGCATAATGACGCGGCGGTGCTGTATGTCACAACGGTGATGGTGGCAGCATTGACGGTGCATGCGATAGGGTTTCTATATGCGAGGAATTTGAAAGAGAGAAGGAGGCTAAAGAAATCTACTTCAGGCGCCAAGACAAAATAAAAAATATCTAGAGAAATCAGAGAATAAATGGGATAATCCGCCTTAAAAAAGGTGTAGCATTATCTGTACAACAATTGATAATACGGAGGAAACAATGAGGAAGCTTGTAAAAAACAATGTAAGTTGGGTCGGATACATGGATTGGGAGCTCAAGACTTTTCACGGTGATGAGTATTCGATTTTAAATGGTTCAAGTCAAAATGCATTTTTGATTGAGGAAGAGAAAACTATTCTTGTGGACACCGTATGGCTTCCACACAGAGATGAGTTTATAGAGAATCTGAAGGCTGAAGGAGTGCTGGACAAGATCGACGCAATCATTGTAAATCACGGTGAGCAGGACCATTCAGGTTCGTTGCCGGCGCTGCTCAAGGAGATTCCGGGCACGCCGCTCTACTGCACTGCGGCATGTGTAAAGAGCCTTGAAGGGCAGTACGGCAAGCAGGGATGGAATTTCAACGTGGTGAAGACCGGTGATAGCCTTGATATAGGAAACGGGAAGCAGCTGGTGTTTATCGAGATGAAGATGCTCCACTGGCCGGATTCTATGGCTACATATATGACTAGGGACAACATCCTGTTCTCTATGGATGCGTTCGGACAGCACTTCGCAGTTGAGGAGATGTTCAACGACAGTGCAGATCAAGCGCTGCTTGACAGGGAAGCGATGAAGTATTTCGCAAATATCTTAAATCCTTTTGCACCGTTTGTAACCAAGAAGCTCGCAGAAATTGCAGAGCTGAACCTACCAATTGACATAATCGCTCCGTCACACGGCGTGATATGGCGCGACAATCCCGGACAGATAGTTGAGAAGTACGCTGCTTGGGCAGATGCTTATCGGGAGAATCAGATTACAGTTGCATACGATACGATGTGGGAGGGTACGACTAAGCTGGCGCACGCAATCGCTGATGAGATTCACAAGCAGACACCGGATACTGTTGTAAAGGTTTATAATATCGCCAAGACAGACAAGAACGAGCTCATGACGGAGGTCTTCAAATCAAAGGCTATTGTCGTTGGTTCGCCGACTTGCGTAAATGATGTGTTGACAAGTGTCGCAGGATGGCTATCTTTCTTAAAGACTTTGAAGTTCAAGAATAAGAAGGCTGCTGCATTTGGCTGCTACGGCTGGAGCGGTGAGTCAGTTAAAATTCTGCAGGCTAAGCTTGCGGATGCGGGATTTGAGGTTATAGAAGGGCATGTGCGCTCATCCTGGAATCCGGATGAAGAGGATTATGCAAAGATTCCGGAGATGGTTTCGGATTTGGTTAAGTGATCCGGACTTTCAAATATGCATCTAAATATGAGACTTCTCGAATAGATAGAGTGAAAGCAGCATGCACAGTTGCTGAGGATGAGAAGCTTTTGTCCCTTATTAAGTTATTTGCTCTTACAATTAAAACGAGTTCAGCGTAATGGCACGGATGAGTAGCATCATTGTTCTTGCTTTGATTTTAGGAATATAATCAGTGAAGCCGTTATGATTATCGCATAGCCGATGAAGCTGTATAGATCCGGCAGCTCCCTAAAGATGAGCAGACCCATGATTGTCGTAAATATGATCTGTGAATAATCATAGATGGATATCTCCTTGGCCGGTGCATAGCGATATGCTCCGGTGATGCTGAACTGTCCGCCCGCAGCTGCAAGTCCGGCGCCGAGCAGCATCAGCAGCTGATATTTGTTTATGGGTTCGTGGTACCGGATTATCATCAGCGGCACCATCGATAGGCAGCTGAATGTCGAGAAACAGAACACGATGACAGCTTGCGGCACCCCGTTAGAGCCGAGCATCCTGACCATTGTGTAGGCGAGACCGGCGCCGACGCCTCCGATCAGACCGGCTGCCATTCCCATAGGATTGCCCGAGAATCCCGGCTTGATTACAAACATTGCTCCGGTCAATGCTAACAGCAGGCAGAATACCTGATACCTCTTAGGAACTTCTTTGAGTATTATCATAGAAAATATAATCGTCGCGAACGGAGACAGCTTGCTGAGCATGCTGGCGTCAGCAACCATAATGTGGCTGACGGCGTAGAAGTTCCCGAGTATTCCGATAGTTCCGGCCAGCACCCTGATGAGCATCGGCAGATAATTTTTGCGCCCTATTACAATCGGTTGTTTCTCTTTGATTAGAACAATTACAGCGATTATCGCCGCTATGAGGTTCCTAAAGAAAGATTTTTCGACTGCAGGCAGATCTCCGGCAAGCTTGACGAAGATTCCCATTAACGCGAAACAGAACGCTGACGAGATTATCAACAATATTCCTTTATTTTTATCATGTATGACTTTTTCCATTTTTCAGTCCTTGTATTCTCCGGTCTTTATGTCTATATCCTTTGCTCTTGCAGCTATCAATATATGCGGTATATCTCCGGGCTATATAGAATCCGGATATAATGTATATCGCTTGTGCCGTCGGGCGGCTTCAATCGGCGTAATTAAATTACGAATAACCGGAACGCAGTATGCAGTATGCCGATAGAATTAACACTCAATATCTTATTGCAAGATGGGCGCGCAGTCAAATTCAATAGAAATTTTCATTATAGTAAACCGATGACAATGGTGTTAAAATCTAAATGATTGCTAGATGATTAAGAAGATATAAGAGGAGAATAAAAATGAGTGAACACATAACCAGAGAACAGGCAAATGCTCTGTTACACAAGTATGTAAAGGGTGAGAATTACATAACACATTCGTATGCGGTTGAAGCGATTATGAGGGGGCTGGCCAAGAGGCTGGCTCCGGATGAGATAGAGTTCTGGGGGAACTGCGGACTGCTGCATGACCTCGACGAGGAGACAGCTGATTGGCGTAACGATATGTCCACTCATGGACCGGTCTCTGCGCAGATTCTAAAGGACGAGGGCTACGATGAGCCGGTTATGGCACAGGCAATATGTGCTCACAACCCCGAGTCGGGTGTTGTAGCGAAGTCTACGCTTGAGATTGCGCTGCTTGCGGCAGATCCGATGAGCGGATTCTGCAAAGCTGTCGCGCAGATATATCCCGATAAAAAGATTGCGAGTGTCAAGCACAAGTCGGTCAACAAGCGGTTCAAGGAATCCAGGTTTGCAGCCGGCGCGAACAGGCAGTATATGGCAGCAATTGAGGAGACCGGCATCAGCTTTGATGAGTTTATAGATATTTCTCTGGAGGCTATGCGCGAGATTGCGGATGATATCGGGCTGTAGGCTGATGGGGAGCTGAACTGCCTGAAAATTTGTTTCTGTAATATATAGCACAAGCACTTGCCCGTGCAGGGTAAGTGCTTGTGAATGTATGGCGGGCATGCTGTCAATCTGTGGTGAAAGTCCACGAGGGGGTAGTTGCCGACGAACCTCATAGCGTTCCCGGATTGGAAGCCGGAGCAGTTGAGTCAAGCTTCTCATCGCCGGAATTCCTAATACCTAGATGGTATCGGCATTTAGCTTCAAGATTCGCACCGCTGATATTTCCGGATAAAAGTTACGTTTATTATTTGCGAGGTGCGCGTGGCAGCTCAATCTTGACGTTCTTAGGATTTTTGGCTCTTCTGTAGAGCACGAAACGGCGACCTATTGCAGCGACGAACTCAGCGTGCAGCGTCTCTGCGAGCTCGCTGCATACGTCGGCCGGATTTAGCATAGAACCTTCCTGAAGCTGTCCCTTGACGAGTTCGTTTGCAGTGAGATTCTCGTCGATGGAGCGGACAATGTTGTCCGTGAGGTCGGCCTTGCCAATATATACTGTCGGCTCGATCTTCTGTGCGAGCCCTTTGAGATAACTTCTTTGCTTACCTGTGAGCATGTGTTCTCCTTGATATTTCCGAAATGTGTTATAGAATTAATCGTATGCATTATATTAACACAACGGCGTGTGCGAATCCATAGGTGCGAGGGTTGCGGTGGAGTAACGGCCTGTGATTGCGGCGGAGTCACGGACTTAGTGTGCGAGGATGAGACAGAGAAATTCTTTGAATTTAAATAAATAGGTGCGGCGGATAAAATTCAAGCTGCTTAATAGTTTTAAAATAGGAGATACGATGAATCGCAAGGAAATTAGAGAAATCAAGAAGAGATTTAATCCGGATATGGACAATTTCGGTCATATCTACGGGTGCTATGTCAATGCGGCGCATGAAATTATCGCGTATATGGATTCGCCGACTATGCTCATGGGAAATGAGGAACGAGAGATGTACATGAAGACTCTCAAGAAAACTCTGTCGGGAGCACTAGGCAAGAATCTGCTCAATGTTGAATTTTCAACGGCACAGGTCGAGGACAGCGATGAGCACAGGCTGCTGCAGGCGCTCAGAACATCACATCTCAGCAACGAGACAATGCGCAAAATCCTGTTTCAGAGGATTATAGACAATGTGGATATGGGTGATGTCGGCTATGTAATCCTGCTCGCTTCGGATTCTTACGATGTGCCTTACAAGAACGGTGGCAGCGATGAGTGGTCGGAGGAGTCGACGGATCAGTTCGAATATTTTATCTGCTGCCTATGCCCTGTAAAGGACCCGAAGGGCGCACTCAGGTATCTAGCTGAGGAACAAAATTTCCGTGCCGCTTCGACGGGCAGCATACTCGGGGCACCGCAGATGGGCTTTATGTTCCCGACATTTGACGACAGGATGACCAACATCTACCGGGCACTGTACTACACGAGGAGCTCGGCGGATGTGCACCAAGATTTCCTCAAGGCGGTATTCAACCTCGACAAACTTCCAATGGCTGCAAATACTCAGAAAAACGCTTTTGACAGCGCTCTCGCAGACTCGCTCGGTGATGAGTGCAGCATGGATGTAGTGAAGGCTCTGCACAGCCGGATTGGCGAGAGGATTGATGTGCTCAAGGGGCCAGGAGCTGATGATGCACCTGAGATTCATATCAATGAGCTTGAGGAAATCCTGATGAAAAGCGGCACTTCCGATGAAGCCATAGAGAAGTTCCATGATACCTGCAAGAACTATTTTGAGGGTGAGGAATTCTTTAATCCCGAGAACTTGATAAACCGTAAGCAGTTCAAGCTCGAGACTGCCGAGATGAACGTCAGCATTGACCCTGAGCACGCATTCGGCATCAAGACGGAGATTATAGACGGACGCCAATATCTGATGATTCCAATCAGTGAAGGGCTGACGGTGAACGGGGTGGATGTGAAGGTTAGTGACAAATAGCAGACACTGCGAACAGTTGGCAGCTGATTATGTTTGCTTGGCGGATTATACAAAGTCTGCGGACTTGAAGTGATGAGACAATTCGAGGCTTTGTTAGTCCGCATCGGCAAAGAGTTAAGTTTGAAGAAGAGGGCTGACCCGGCAGGTCAGCCCTCTTGCAATTATTAAGGATTCTGATGTGCTATCGAGAGCACTATTTTTTGTAGATTTTGGCGTCCTCCAGCATAACCGTATATGCGTTCGGGTCGTCCGTACCAGGAGCCTTTTTTCTGACAAATTTGCCGGAAATTACAAATCGATGTTCCTCCTTGGGCAGCTTATCACGCTCGCCTTTCTTGAGCTTGAAGAGCAGCCCTTGTTGGCAGCATTCAGTAGCATCCGGAATCAAGCAGTATTCGTATCGTTTACCGGTTCCCGGATCGATGCTGACTACGTAATAACCTTTAACCTTGATGTGCTTGCCATCATATTTCTCAGGCTTATTCATCATGTTGGACACTTCCGAGTAGATAGCTGTGGCACTCATAGTGCTGAGGTCTGTGTCTACACCCGAATCTGTCCCGGAGCTCCTACCTGATGCAATGTGCAGTGTCACTGCAATGCATACCACAACCAGAGCTAATAGGGAAATGATTATTACTATAAGTTTTGTCTTGTTTTTGTTAGCCATTTTGTCTCATTGTAAATTATCCACGGGCGGTTGCTTTGCCTATTATTATAAATACAAGATACATAGCTGCATCAACTGTTACAATAGTTGCTCCGACCGGGGTCCCGCCCAGGATTGATATGAACATTCCCGTCAAGGCTGCAACTATTGATATTACTACCGAACAGATTGTTACTGATTTGAAGCTGCCAAATACGCACATCGCCGACAGGGCAGGGAAGATGATAAGCGCAGATATCAGCAGTGAACCGACGAGATTCATGCCCAGAACGATGATAACCGCAATGATAATGGCGATTATCAGGTTGTAGGTATCTGTCTTGGTTCCGGTTGCCTTGGTGTACTCTTCGTCAAATGTAACTGCAAATAATCTGTTGTACAGGAATATAAATGCAATTATGACAAGTACAGATATGGTGAGGCAGAGCACGACATCCTGTGAAGTCAGCGTCAGTATGGATGTTGATCCGAATAATGTAGTACACACATCGCCGGATACATTGGCTGATGCCGAGAACACATTCATCAGCAGATAGCCGAAGGCCAGCGATACAACTGACAGGATAGCCAGCTTGGCATCTCCCATGACCTTGCTGTTCCTGTTGCTCCTGAGGAGTATGACTGCCGCCAGTACGGTGACAGGCAGGGTAATATACAGGTTGCTGGATATGTGCAGGATGGTTCCAATTGTCATCGCTCCGAATGCCACGTGCGACAGTCCGTCTCCGATAAATGAATATCTCTTCAGAACCAGCGTTACTCCGACCATTGCCGCGCATAGCGCTATAGAAACGCCTACGATCAGCGCATATACGACAAAATCATGAGAAAGGTACATGCGGATAAGTCCCAGCGTACTAGACATCCAGCACCTCCTTTCTCTCCTCATCTGATGCCAGATGAGGCGTATCGTTCATTATCAGTATTTTGTTGGCTGCTGACAGGGCTTTGCCGACGTCATGGGATATGGTTATGATTGTCGTGCCTTTTTGATTCAGCTTGTCCAGCATTCGGTATAGCTTGGCAGCGGCAACCGGGTCCAGCCCGGTTATCGGCTCGTCCAGAACCAGGACCTTTGGGGACGAGGCGATGGCGCGTGCCAGGAGCACGCGCTGCCGCTGCCCGCCGGAAAGTTCGCGAAAGCTGTCATTCTTAATATCCTCGAGGTCAAGCTCTCGGATAGCAGCAGAGGCAAGCTTTCGCTCCCTGATTCCATAAAAAGGTCTGAAGCCCAATCTGTTGAGGCAGCCGGATAGCACCACCTCCCATACGGAAGCGGGGAAATCCTTCTGAGTTTCACGCTGCTGCGGCAGGTATCCGATGTCGCTCCTGACAATATCGCCGCGCAGCGCGACATCGCCGCTTACAGCCGGAATCAAACCGATCAAGGTCTTAATAAAGGTCGATTTCCCGGCACCGTTTTCTCCTACAATACATATGTAGTCGCCATTATTGATCTCCAAATCAAATTCCTTGCAGAGGGGCTTGCCGGAATATCCTACAGCAAGCCCTTCGCAGTCGATACTAAATGAAGATTCAGTCCCGTTAACCATCTGTTCCATTTGTACTCCTAATAATCTTAGCCGCAGAAGCTTACTTATTGCTCAGAAGCTCCTTTAGCACCTCAAGGTTTTGCTCCATAGTCTTGAGATATGTCTTATCCTTGAGATCACTCTTCTTGATCGATTGCAGAGAGTCGAGCGTCTTGATGTCGCGTTTAGTGCTGTCGGCATCGCGGATAATCGACTTGGCAATCTTGTGATCGGAATTCTCAATAGTTACAACGTGCTTTAGCTTGAGCTGGTTGAGCTTCCCTGACAGGAAGTGGATAGTCTCGAAGCTGGCCTCCGATTCAGCAGAGCAGCCTACAAAAGCCGCATAGTAATCGATGCCATAATCATCGACCATATAACGGAAAGGGAAGCGGTCGCCGAACACCAACGTCTTAACCTTTGCTTTTGCAACAGCATCAGCATACTGCTTATCAAGCTTCTTCAGCTTTTCAGTATAAGCGTCAAGATTCTTCTTATATGTATCGGCATTGTCCTTGTCTTTGTCAGCTATAGCCTTCTCGATAGGCTTACAGAGCTTGATTGCATTCTTGAGCGACAACCACACGTGCTCGTCATACTCAACCTCTTCAGCATCCTCATGATGATGGCCGTCCTTGTGATCTTTGTCTTTGTCGCCGTCATGGTCGTGATGGTCATGCTCTTCCTTTTCAGGCTGCATTCCTTCCTTGACCTCCTCTGCCTTCTTGCTGTCCTTCATCTCATCCATCAGGTTGATAGCTACGAGATTTTTGTTAGTCTTCTTCTTAAGTACATCGCTGACCCACTTATCTGATTCGCCGCCGACATACACGAAGATATCGGCGTCCGCAACGGCCTTGATATCATCAGCGGATGGCTGGAAACTGTGCAGGTCACCGCCGCTCTTTTGCAGCAGCTTCAGGTCGACATCTTTAGCCTTGTCGCCTAGAATTTCCCTAATCCAATCATATTGCGGAAATGTCGTCGCGACAATCTTTATTTTTTTCTTGCTTTCGGTCTTGTTGCCACAGCCGGAAAGGGCTCCCAGGGTTAGAATTGCAATCAGCATAATTGCAAACAGCTTTGTGAATTTTTTGCGATTCATACATACCTCCGTGTCTTGTTACATGTAAATACAGATCCTTCAAAAAACAATCTCGGTTATAACACTTTTCCGACTCTCCGTACCGGTTCCTTTTTGAACCGAGGGGGAATGATAGAGCGGAAAATAAAACCGAAATTAAAAATCGTTTTCAGTTTATCACCGAGAGCCCATCATGTCAATGAAGGAAAACACACATATATTGAAAGCTCAGCAGCTGTGGCGGCTACTATAAATACAATAATAAAACTCTGCATCCCGAGAATCTCAGCGTGTGAAGCGAGATAGCGGTAGCCGTTAGCTAGACCGGTACGCCCGGCAGCATTGTCAACAGGCACATTGTGGAGCGACACAGCGGTAGCTGCCGGTTAGACTCTGGCAATCTGCTCAATGCCATCAACGGTTCCCAGCAGATCCATACCTACCGGTCGCCAGTAGTCATATATGAGAACGGGTCCGCTATATTCGTATAGAAGTCTGATGACTGTGTTGAAGAATATAGGGTTGTTGATGAACATCTTGACGTTGAAGTTACAGCCGAACTGCTTGTTCTCAGTATATGGATATTTGAAGTTGATGATCTGCGATTCAGGCTCACAGTCGTAGTATCTGAGCTCGAGCAGCTTATAACCGGTGAACTTTGATTGGTTATCCTCAGCGTTGTCTCTGGAGGCTATCAGTTGAGCCGCAGTTGCATCGGTCATGATCTGCATATCCCCGGGATTATTGTTGCAGATCTCATATAGCTCTCGGACAGTGTTAAGTTCATGTGGGATTGGGGCTTCTTCCTCATCTACAGGGACTATACCTTTGCCGATGAGATGCTGCAGAAACTCCTCGCAAGAGAATGTGCCCAGTTTGTAACTATCCGGGCAGCTGCTGGCAGTGCTCTCAATCGTTACGTTTGAGTTGTCGATTTCCTTGAAATTTATATATGCCATGTTGTTCACCTCTGATTCTTATTAAGCATTGGTATTATAACACTGCAGAGCACATTGGTCATTACCGAATAATAAGAGAGACCACATCACTGATGCGATGCAGCCTCTCTATGTGATTCCATTATACTTGGAAATACTTGGAATTGCCGACGTATCTGATGATCCTTGCCGTGGTCTGTAATTTGAAGGCCGTCACCGGCACTGATGATTTATCGTGTAATTATCTGTACTTGTAGAAGCCTTCGCCTGCGTTGACACCGGTCTTGCCTGCATCGATATACTTCTTGAGCATTGCGGCAATCTTACCGGCGTTTGTAGTTGGATCATTTGCCTCAGGGTGATTAGCAACGATGTTGTACGCAGTTGTAAGACCAACGATATCCAGAATCTGGAAAGGACCATATGGCGCACCGGTCCCAATCTTCCACGCCATGTCGATGTTCTCGTGATCCCCGATTCCGTTAGCTAGTAGATACTGAGCGGAATTTAGGAAAGGTACGAGCATCGAGTTGAGAAGGTAACCGGGCTGCTCCTTGAGAACCTTGATAGGAACCATATGGAGAGCCTTAGCGAACTCAACAGCCTCATCATATGCGGCTTGTGAAGTTCCGTCGTGTCCCATAACCTCTGCGGAGTTACTCCTCCAGATGTTGTTGGCGAAGTGTAGTGCGAGGTATCTTTCCGGTTTTGTGAAATCAACCTTAAATGTGCTGGGGAGCAGTGTTGACGAGTTAGTCATGACGATTGTCTTGTCCTCAAGAACCTCGTTGAGGTTCCGGTAGAATACGTGCTTATCCTCCGGAATTTCTGCCATGCTCTCTATATAGTAATCACAATCATTTGCTGACTCCTCCAGGGAAAGCGTGATTTTCAGGTTCTTATACGCAGATTCGACCCTAGCTGCCAGCTCATCGAGCTTTTCGTCAGTGAGTTCATCCGGCTTCAGGCCAAATCCTGCGGGTGCAGCTGCGTTCGGCTTACCAAGGCCGGCTCTGACAGACTCGATATCAGCTAGATATAGCTTGTGAAGTCTGTCAAGCTTAGGCTGAGCTCTACCGATTGAACCCTCGCTTCTTAGCCATATTGTTGTATCAAATCCTGAGAATGCGCTCTGAAACGCAATCTGGCTGCCGAGAACTCCGCCGCCGGCTACTGTAACTTTTTTAGTGTTCATAAGATTCACCTCCGGTGTTTAATAACCATTAATGTTAGGTTTCTATAGCTTGATTATACACGAACAATTAAATAATGCTACGAAAAATTCAATAGTACACAATTATTTCTTAAAAACAACACATTTTAGAATGAGTGCAGCTATTGACATAGCACACTATAAGTTCTATTATACTTATTAGTTTCAAGTTATTCCGTTTTAACTCGGGATGATGAGGAACTGATAAATATGGTAATTGACTTCAGGGCAGGGTGTGATTCCCTACCGGCGGTACAGCCCGCGAGCCGAAAGGCATGATTCGGTTAGATTCCGAAGCCGACAGTTATAGTCTGGATGGGAGAAGCTTTTATTCTGAAGAGTGCAGATTACTGCACGGGAACGAATTGCAGGAGCTCTGAATGGGCTTCTTTTTTAATTCATATCCATTCTAAATGGACGGGTCAATTGTATATTTATTGGAATGAGGAGAGAGACATGTTGCTAGAAAGAGCTGATGAGCTGATGATGCTGGATAAGGAGTACATGCGCCGAGCTATCGGGCTTGCCAAGAAAGGTGAAGGCTGGGTTAATCCCAATCCGAAGGTCGGAGCGGTAATTGTCAAGAGCGGTCAGATTATAGGTGAAGGCTATCATGTGAAGTGCGGACAGATGCATGCGGAGAGAAATGCGATAGCATCGCTCCGCGAATCCGCGGAGGGTGCAACGTTGTATGTAACGATGGAACCTTGCTGTCACTACGGCAAGACCCCGCCTTGTACAGCTGCTATCATAGAAAACAAGATATCCAGGGTCGTAATTGGTTCAAAGGATCCTAATCCAAAGGTGGCAGGTAAGGGCGTCAAGATACTCAGAGAAGCCGGAGTCGAAGTAGTAGAGGATTTCTTGATGGAGGAATGCGATGCTCTTAATCCGATTTTCTTCCATTATATAACCACAGGGCGTCCATATGTACGTCTCAAGTATGCAATGACCGCAGACGGCAAGATTGCAACTAAGACCGGAGCTTCCAGATGGGTGACAGGACCGGAAGCAATCCACAAGGTGCATGAGATGCGCCACGAGTGCATGAGCGTTATGGTTGGTGTTGACACTGTGATCGCCGATGATTCTATGCTGAACTGCAGGCTTCAGGACGGTAGAGATCCAATCAGGATAGTTTGCGACAGCAAGCTGCGGATACCAAGCGACGCACAGCTGGTAAGGACTGCGGACGAGTACGACAGCGAGACAATTATTGTGTGCTCTGTTGAAGGACTTCCGATGGGAGAAATCCGGGTTAGCGAGAAGGCTCCGCTCTACATGGATGACGAGAATACCAATCCGCCGGCAAAGGCACTTGCCAAGAAATTCGGCGGAGCCGAATTTACCAAGAAGGCTGCCAAGCTAAATGAAAAAGGCGTCAGACTGTTCAACTTTCCCGGGCATGACGGCAGAGTGGATCTGATAATGCTGCTTCAATACCTGGGCAAGCTCGACATAGACAGTCTGCTGCTGGAGGGTGGGGGTAATCTCAACGAAAGCGCGCTGAGAGCGGGTATTATCAATGAGGTAAGGATATTTGTCGCTCCAAAGGTGTTTGGAGGAAAGGCCAAGAGCCCGGTTGAAGGACTTGGAGTTGAGCATCCCAACATGGCATATAAATTCTCGTTCGATGACGTTGAGAGAATCGGTTCAGACCTCATGATTACCTGCAAGCGAATCGATAATCTCGGAACATATATTCCGGAAGATGAGGATGGAGAAGAGTAATGTTTACAGGAATTATTGAAGAAACCGGGAGACTGCGCTCTCTAGATATTTCCGGAGCGACAGGGCGCATAGAGCTCTCGGCGTCCAAGGTTCTGGAGGGAACAAATATCGGCGACAGCATCGCTGTAAATGGCGTGTGCCTTACGGTTGTTGAGATTAATTCCGACAGCTTCGTTGCTGATGTGATGCCCGAGACTGTCTCGCGAACCGGGTTTGCCCGACTCGGAGTAGGTGATAGAGTCAATCTGGAGCGAGCGATGGCTGCAAATGGCAGGTTCGGTGGGCATATAGTGTCAGGCCATATTGATGGAGTCGGTACGGTTGAGTCGCTCGAGGATGACGGAATTGCTGTGTGGGTCAGCATCAAGGCTGCAGCGGAGATTCTCAAACTGATAGTTGAGAAGGGTTCGATTGCTATAGATGGTATCAGTTTGACAGTTGCCCACGTGGATAGCGAACGCTTCAAGGTGTCGATTATCCCTCACACGGGAGCAGAAACCACGCTGCTCACAAGACATGCGGGCGACAAGGTCAATCTCGAGAATGACGTAGTAGGCAAGTATGTCGAGAAGTTATTGGGGTTAGGCAATCCAACACTGTACAACTCAGGTACAAGTGACGGAGATGGAGGAAGCCGTTTGACGCTGGAATTTCTGGCAGAGAATGGATTCTGAAAGGAGACATGATGAGCAATAGAAAACGCGAATACGATTCAATAGAAAACGCGATTGCAGATCTGAGAGCAGGCAAGATAATCCTCTGCACGGATGATCCGGATAGAGAGAACGAAGGTGATATGATCTGTGCTGCGGAGTTTGCAACGCAGGAGAATATCAACATGATGGCCAGCCTTGCCAAGGGACTGATCTGCACGCCGATGAGCTCGGAATATGCCAGGAAGCTGAATTTCCCGGCAATGGTGTCGGAGAATACCGATAACCATGAGACTGCATTTACCGTATCTATCGATCATGTGGATACGACTACAGGAATTTCGGCTAAGGAGCGCGGATATACTATGAGAAAGTGTGTTGATCCTGATTCAAAGCCGGAGGACTTTAGGAGACCGGGTCACGTGTTTCCGCTAGTAGCTCGCAGAGGCGGCGTGCTGGTTAGAAACGGTCACACAGAGGCAACTGTTGACCTGCTCAGACTGGCCGGACTTGAGGAGTGCGGCGTGTGCTGCGAGGTTATGGACGGTGACGGTACCATGATGAGGACGCCCAAGCTGTGGGAAATCGCAGAGAAATACGACCTTGCATTCATAACAATCAAGGAGCTTCAGGATTATCTGCGCATCAACGAGTGCCACGTAATCCGCGAAGCAGTTGCTAAGCTGCCGACCGAATACGGTGATTTTACGATGTACGGATACATCAACGACATCACAGGTGAGCATCATGTAGCTCTTGTAAAGGGAGAAATCGGAGACGGCAAAGATGTGCTGTGCCGAGTGCACTCAGAGTGTCTCACAGGAGATACCTTTGGATCGCTCAGATGCGACTGCGGACTGCAGCTGGAGAAGTCGCTGGAGATGATAGATAAGGAAGGTCGCGGAGTTCTGCTCTACATGAGACAGGAAGGCCGCGGAATCGGACTCATTAACAAGATCAAGGCATATGCACTTCAGGAAGAGGGCTACGATACAGTTGAGGCTAACGTCAAGCTTGGATTTGCACCGGATCTCAGAGAGTACTGGGTAGGGGCTCAGATTCTGCGTGACCTGGGATGCAGGTCGCTCAGACTGATGACCAATAACCCGGATAAGGTGTACGGACTAAGCGATTTTGCGCTCGACATCACCGAGAGAGTGCCGATTGAGATTGCGCCACAGAAGTTCGATTACGTATATCTCAAGACTAAGAAGAGTAAAATGGGACACATTTTCAACGAAATAGAGCTGGATAAGTAGAAAGGAATCGTCATGAACAATATCAATCTATTAGAGGGCAAGGTTGTAGCTAAGGAAGGAATGAAGGTCGGCATCGTTGCTGCTCGTTTCAATGAAATCGTCGTTAGCAAGCTGCTCGGCGGCGCTGTTGATGGACTTGTTCGTCACAACGTCAAAGAGGAGAATATTACAGCTGCCTGGGTACCGGGCGCATTTGAGCTTCCGGCTGTAGCCAAGAAGATGGCCGAGTCCGGCAGGTACGATGTTGTAATTGTACTCGGTGCTGTAATCAGAGGACAGACCTCTCACTACGATCTGGTGTGCAATGAAGTTGCAAAGGGAACCGCTCAGGTGTCGATGCAGACAGGCGTTCCAACTATGTTTGGGGTAATCACAACCGAGAACATTGAGCAGGCAATTGCTCGTGCAGGAAGTAAGGTTGGCAACAAAGGGTACGACTGTGCACTATCTGCAATCGAGATGGTTAATCTGATAAATCAGCTGTAGGAGTTATATGTATGGGAAACAATCAAGCCGGTGAGGAGAACCGGACCGGAATTCCTAAAGATGACACAGCTGTCGGTGGCAGCAAGGTCGATAGAAGCAAGATAATGCTGGTGTTCGACTATGATGGCACTATTCAGGAAACAATGAAAATATATGCGCCGGCCGTTTTGGATATGGCCAAGAGACTGCGCAATATATACGGATATCGAGTCGAAAATCCCGGCTACGCGCGCATGGAGAGCTGGCTGGGGCTCCGCAACGAAGAGATGTGGGAGGATTTCGCCCCGGCGCTCTCCGCGGACGCCAGGGCGGCCGCGGCGGCGAGGGTCGCCGCCTACATGCGCGCTCTGGTTCGCGAAGGTGTTGACCCCTGGTATTCCGGTACCAGAGAGATACTGGATAAGCTAAAGGCTGAAGGCTATAGGATGATGATTCTCAGCAACTCGGATCACGAGTATGCCGATTTTAATAGAGACAGCTTTGAAACCGATAAGTGGTTCGAGAGATATGTAGATTGTGAATCTTGGGATTGGCAGCCCAAGGCGGATGTGTTAAGCTCAATTATAGCCGACAATCCGGAGATGACATACGTGATGATAGGAGACAGGTTCAACGACCGGGAAGCCGCGGTCAAGAACCATATCCTGTTTATCGCATGCGACTACGGATATGCGCGAGCAGGTGAGCTTGACGAGGCAGATGCGCGGGCACACTCGATAGAGGAGCTGCCGGAGATAATTGCAAGATTAACAGATTATTAGGGGGTTAACATGAACATTGTTTGCTTGGACATGGAAGGAGTATTGGTACCGGAGATTTGGATAGCTTTTGCAGAAGAAACCGGAATTCAGGAGCTCAAGAGGACCACTAGAGATGAGCCGGATTACGACAAGCTCATGAACTACAGATTGAATATATTGAGAGAGCATGGACTCGGCCTCAAGGAGATTCAGTCTGTAATCGCCGGAATTGATCCGCTGCCGGGAGCCAAAGAATTCCTGGATGAGCTCCGTGAGACCGTTCAGACAATAATCATCAGCGATACATTTTCGCAGTTCGCACAGCCGCTTATGAAGAAGCTGGACCGGCCAACTCTATTCTGCAACGAATTGATTGTAGGTGAGGATGGCATGATTGACGGCTTTAAGATGCGCTGTGAGAAGTCAAAGCTGACAACCGTCAAGGCCCTGCAGTCTTGCGGTTTCGAGACTATAGCTTCCGGAGACAGCTTCAATGATTTAGGCATGATTCAGGCCGGCAAGGCAGGCTTCCTATTTAGAAGCACTGATGCAATCAAGGCAGAGTATCCGGAGATCCCGGCCTTTGATGAGTTCGACGATCTGCTGGCGGCAATCAAGGCTGCGCTGTAAGTTGAGAGCCTACGGGGCATATGCATGTAAAACATATGCCCTTAAACATTTAGAGATAGATAAAAAGCACTGCATCTTGAACTGCACCCCGAAAGTTAAAATTTCGGGGTGCAGTTCATCGGCGGTGTTTTTTAGTGCCATCTTTACTAATTTAAGACATGCAGAATTCGCAATAAAAACAGACGGGATGATAGGAACGATTAATCCAACATTCTTATCCAATGGTCTTGCTTTGCCCTTCCGGAAGCAATTCAAGATGGATAAGAAGGCAGAAAAGGAGCGTCTGTAGCAACAGAGCGGCTAGCGTGTTTTGTGTGATAATTTTGCAGAAGATCGTATGAAATTTCCGTGTGTAAACCTTTTTCTGTAAATTAGCCTTCTGCGGTAAATTGGTGGATTTTAGCTCATAATCATATTAGGTGATTACGAGCTTATTTTTTATGCTGTTTTGTCACTTATTTGTTACTAACGCAGACGAAAACGCACGAATACAGACAAAGAAAAATCCCTAAATTCCAACGAATTCAGGGACTTGCCAATCCTGTGAAATTAACGCTTCGAGAACTGGCTTGCTCTTCTGGCCTTCTTGAGCCCGTATTTCTTTCTTTCCTTCATACGAGGGTCTCTCGTTAGAAAGCCGGCGGCCTTAAGTGTTTGTCTGTTAGCCTCAGCATCTACTTCGCAAAGTGCTCTTGAGATACCGTGCCTAAGTGCTCCGGCCTGCCCTGTTGTACCACCACCGTTAACCAGCGCGATTACATCGTACTTACCGGTTGTTCCGGTGATTTCAAAAGGTCTCTTAACCTCGTTCTTCAGGACTTCAAGTCCAAAGTAATCCTCAAGATCCTTCTTGTTTACAACGATTCTTCCTGTTCCAGGGAGTAATCTGACTCTAGCAATTGAAGATTTTCTTCTTCCGGTTGCCTGATACATTTCTTTAGCCATCTTCTAATCCTCCCTTCCTAGAATTTCCACTCTTCAGGATTCTGTGCAGCATGTGGATGCTCAGGTCCTGCGTATACCTTTAGCTTCTTGAACATCTGTCTGCCGAGCTTGCCCTTAGGCATCATACCCTTAACGGCGTGACGGATGATCTCCTCCGGCTTTTTAGCACGAAGCTCTGCGAGAGTTGTTTCCTTGAGACCACCGGGATAACCGCTATGGCTCCTGTAGATCTTCTGATTTTCCTTCTTGCCTGTAACTGCAACCTTCTCAGCGTTTACAACAACTACGTAATCTCCGCAGTCAACGTGAGGTGTGTAGATAGGCTTCTTTTTTCCTCTTAGGATCATTGCAACCTCAGCTGCAAGCTTTCCCAGAGTCTTGTCCTCTGCATCGATAACGTACCATCTGTGGTCGATCTCTGCAGGCTTAGCGATGTAAGACTTCATTTTGTTCCCTTTCTACCTACTCAGATCCAAGGGATCGGTTTCGGCACTGTCTACTGGGATCCGAGGATCTTGTTCGACATACTAAAAATAACTTAGTGTCGGAGCTGCCGGGCGAACCCTGCTCCAATTGCACAATGCGCCCGTAGATTATATTATCTGAAGCGCTTAAAGTCAAGCTTTTAAAGCCTTCGTTTCATTCTGTTCTTCCCATTCTTCCTTGAGAATAGCTCGTAATTCCATGTCAAAGTACTCGTGGCTGCGTTTACCCGCAAGCTTGAGTATACCTTCTGTTCTAAATCCGAGCTTCGTATATAGGTGAGAAGCAACGACATCATCCGGGAAATGCGAAACCGTAACGCGGTGAGCCGTAAGCTCCTCGAATGCATGGATAAGCAGTGCTTCCATTGCTTCTGTTCCGTAGCCTTTGCCGCGCACTGATTCGTCTGCCAGGTAGATGATGGCGATATTGAGAGAGTCGTTAATAGGGTCGATATTAGTGATATCAATCTTTCCAAGCGGTTTTTTGGTGCTACTCTCAGCTATGGTTAGCCACTCACGGGTTGGGTCATGGATAACTGTGTGAAACTCGTCAGTGATTGTATCGAGATCGCGTTTGCCGGTAGTACAGAAGTGTTCGATAACGTCTTGACGTGACTCCCATTCTGCAAAGAGATCACAGTCGGCAAAGGATGCTTTTCGAAGTATAATATGTTCAGTCTCTATCACGTTTGATTCCTCCTATTGATAGTATCTAATATTCTTTATTGTAGAAATAAAAGCGTCTGATAGTCTTAATAACTAATTGTTCATTATATCAAAAAATGCACATCAGTAGTGATAACCCGACAAGATTTGATGATTCAAGTTTGTTCACAAGGATAAATGCCCATGCTATAATGTCTATAATCCGGGGGCTCAGGTTATATGAACGACAAGACAAGGAGTAACGTCGCATTCGTCTCGATTATGGGAATATTTCAGGCCACAAGATTGGACTTGAGATGTGATTTTTAGTTATTCTGGAAATACTCGGCTATTCCGGGAATGCTACTGCACAAGCACATAAGCCTGATTGAATGGGGCGGATGTGCCGTCATATCCGCATCTACAATTATTTCAATTATTTCACAGGATCGGTATAAGTGACCTTTTGAGTCGAAATGATTGTCCGGGGGAGCTTGTCTGTGTTCGGAAGGTATATTCTGCTCAAGCGTGCGGTGGGAGGAGCTATGATGAAGCAACAACGCAAAATCCATAAAACATCAGCTTTAATTACTGCTTTAATGTTTGCAGCAATCCTTTGCGCGGGCTGCGGATCACAACATAAGCCCGACGGAACTTCGTCTAATAATGCATTTGAGTTAAAATACGGTAGCTGTGACATGCCATCCGGATGGGTAAAAGATAAAGATGATTCCACATCTGATAAGCCGTTTTTTGTTCCTAAAGGATACGATGGAAATGGTGTACCCGATAATATTTCGATTGAGTACGGCAGGAATCGTTATTCCAAAGAGCAGTCTCAAGAGTTCGGGAATTCAATATTGCAACAGCTCGGCATGCAGACGCGGGGACAGACTGTTGGACAAATTACCGCTTCGGGAACAACTACGAAGCATGGTGATACAATGTTAGTATATAAATTTTCCTTGAGTGATAGAACCTGCACTCAATATTATATAGTCGGTGACCGTTCATACGTCATGGTGTATGAGACAAATTTTGACGGTTCATCCGATTGTGACGAAGCAGCCAAGCAAATAGCCGATACTTTTAAATGGAAATAGCGCAAAGTGCGGTATTTCGGGGGCTAAAGCTTGACGTAATGAAAGAAGTATTGAATGTCGTCTGCAAAGATGAAAGATGAATGAGAGGACACATATTTATGGGAAATAACTCAAACATTATAATACGTGAAGTGCACCGTCCCGATATCCCGGAGATAGGTCGCATTATGTCGGACAATTACCACGATACGTATGCCGACATACTGGACAGGAGATATATGGCATCGGTAAATCCTGACAGCTGCGCAGCCAGGATGGATGCCTATTATCTGTCTCCGGGTAATGAGCTGCTGGTTGCGTGCTGCTCGGAACAAATCATGGGCTTCGTAGCCGGTACTCCATCTCCGGATGTTCTCGGTGCCTTCTGGCTCGAGATGCTTCACGTAGAAGCGGAGTATCGGGATATGGGTTGCGGTCGTAAGCTTTTATTTGCAATGGGTAAACGAGCTGCGCAGACGGGTTATTCTCAAATGGTCATAGATGTATTCGCAGGCAATTCCAAGGCGGAGGAGATATACAGGCACTACGGGGCGAGATTTATCGAGGGCTACTATCAGGACGTAGAGGGTTTCGGTGTGTTGTCATCTCTGTTTAGCTGGGATGATTTATCTGTGTTTGATAGATAGGGGGGACGCATTGAGCTTTGTGGTTAAAATAGTGACTTCGCAACACTTTATAAGCAGCATCATAATCATCGCATTCGGCATAATTGCGACGGTTATTATTGAGCACGGGCATAGAATATATCTCAAGAAGACAAACAACACCGTGCAGATGAACGCAATTGTACGTTCGACGTTCAGACTGATCAAGACAACCGCATGGCTGATTGCGCTGCTTGCTGTACTCGAAGTTAACAACATACGCATAACATCGATTATCGCCGGTGTTGGTGTTGCCGGCGCTGTCTTCGGTATGGCGATGCAGGATGTGTTCAAGGACGTCCTCATGGGTATGCATATCATCAATGATAAGTCCTTCAAGGTCGGAGATGTCATCAAAATTGACGGAGATGAGGGTATCGTTACACTGTTCACGCTTCAGACGACGCAATACACCAGTATAAATACAGGTGACCACGTTACAATATGCAACCGCAACATCAGCAAGGTCGCCGTGTCGAGCGGGATCTACGATATCAACATCGGGCTCAGGTATGACGAGGACCCGGACCATGTCAAGGAAGTGTTCACTGGCTGTGCCAAGAAAATTAAAGCTATCAAAGGTATTAGGAACGCAGAATACCTGGCTGTTCAGAATTTTGAAGCATCGTCTGTTATCTATAGGATCAGGTATTGGTGCAAGCCTAAAGATAAATGGGTGATGAGAAGAGCAGCGATGGGTGTGCTTCAGAAGTGCATCATTGAGTCGGGCCTCGAGATTCCATATAATCAGCTGGATGTGCATGTGGTTGATTCTCAGGGTAATTAAAATTTTATATGCTTCTAATGCACAGCGGATTTGATTTTTCAACTGAAGAAATATGTCTTAAATATTAAAATCAGCGGTCTCCTGTAAGCCGTTTTTAATTTATTGGCAATTTGAAAATATAAACTTCTCTATTGCCAATCTTGTTGTCAACCCCCATTCCGTATAAAAAACAGGTGATTTTATATAAGCGTTAAATACGATACAATTTATCCTATACTTGCAGATGCTTTCATAAATAATAGTGAACTAAAATGGAGTTCCGCTTATGAATCCGAACAAAGAGACCATAAACAGAAAATATTTGATGCCGTTTGTAAACTCTTGCTTTGAGAAAGGTGATGCACATTCGGCAATTGAGGCTATGACGGATTGCAAAATGCGGAAAATTGCATGGGCTGAGTATTATTACTTTACGGGTCATACAGAAGGGGCATCTGAACGGGCCGAAAAGCTCTTGGAAGAACCTGACTTTGCAGCAAGATTCTCCGGGTATATGATATACGGCTTTGCTAACCTCACTCTGGGACGCGTGCAGGAAACACAGAGGATGCTTGCGTATGTGGATAATACTTTTGCGGAGGATACGGATGCTTGCGATGATACGTGTAGGGCAATGTTGTCCTTTGCTTCGTTCCTATACAGAACTCTCCTTCATATTGAGCGAGAAGAAGAGTGTTCTCTTATCAATCGCTTAAAATATTTGCCTAACGGCCTTCAACCGTTTGGAAGCTATGTTATTGCGTACAGCATGTATCTCAAAGGTGAATATTGCGAGTCAATCGGGTTTATAAAGGGTGTTATGGCCTTGAAGGAACAGATTTATCCTGTTCCTTCAATATATCTCAATATTGTTATGGCAATGAACTATATGGCTTTAAGAAAGGTTGAATATGCAGAGAAATATTTTATGAAGGCATGGGAAACGGCTTCTGCAGATAGTCTTCTTGAAGCGTTTGGAGAGCATCACGGTTCTCTTGGAGGACTCGTGGAAAAGTGCTTGAAAAATGAGTATAAAAGTGATTTTAATCAAATTGTCGATATTGTTTATCAATTCAGTACAGGATGGAGAAAGATTTATAAGGGAGTTCTGGGCGTAGAAGTCGCAGACATACTCTCTACCACAGAATTTTCAGTTGCTATGTTGGCAAGTAGCGGTTGGAAGAACAAAGAGATTGCCGGACATATGGGAATCTCTGCGAATACGGTTAAATCACATCTGGATTGTGTCTATCAGAAGCTTAATATATCCGGAAGAAAAGAACTTAAACAGTATATGCAAAGTAATTTACAAGGGAAATCTGCAGATGTGAAAATTTAGCAAGGTAAGCAATAATGGAATCTGCGAATCTTAAATTAAATTGTAATTAAAGGCAAAAAAATATGAAAAAAATCTTGATAATTTTGTTGATGTTGATTTTTACATTAACCTGGTGTTCGTGTGGGATGAATGAAAAGAAGACAGAAGTATATAAATACTCTGATGAAAATGTATCTATGGAATTGTCCGTATTTGCCGAGAATGATGACGTATATAAGATCGAACAGGTTTCGGAATTGAACATAAAAGGATACTCAGACCGGGAAGTCAAAGAAGTTGAATATAGAATAAAGGAAATGGAGAAAACATATAAAGCTATTGACGACATGGAGTATTCAACAAAGAAAGGGAAAAATAAAATTACTGAAAGCATCTCAATCCCGGTCAATGAAAAAACAATGGAAAAGATAAAGAAAGAAAAACTGATTCCGGTCGAGACACAGGAGGATAAAAGTATTTCGTTGAAGAAATTCACTAAATCGCTTGAGAACAATGGATGGAAATTGAAAAAATAAATTCCCGCAGATGTCATCTCGATGAGCGGGTATATAAACGTGTATATAATTATCGCTCGGTATAAAGAGCGTTTATATATAAATATATTTTAGAGAAACAAATTCTAAAATTGTATAGGAAGAAGCTTGTAAATTGTTAGTAGAGGTACGGAAAATGAAGAAAGACAAGAGAAGAGGCAATTCCATACTGGCGTTGATTATGAGTTTTGCTGTAATAATCTCCGGTTTTGGTACTCCGGGGATTAGCCTTGCCTTTGCTGCCGGAGATGAAAGTGCGCCTGCAGCAGAGAAAACGGCTGAAACTCGTGCACCTGAGAAGGTTCAGGTAGAAGCATCAAATGAAAAGACGGTTAACGCTGAGGAAAAAGAAGAATGGTTAAAGTCACCTAACCCGGACCATTTAAAGTCTCCTGAAAAAGCTAACCCATCCCCCGATGTTTCGGGCGGAAAAGCCGATCAATATCTCGGTGCAAATGGCAAAAAAATGATGCTCAGATCTGCATCGGGAACTGGATTACGCGGACCTGCACAAGGTGCGGTGGCGTTGACAAAAAAGGCGGAACCTGTACCGGGGAAGCTTAATACCTTCAAGGTGACGCTTCGCATGGAGGCGACAGATAAAGAACAGAAGAATGATATCGTCATGGTTGTCGATACATCCGGCAGTATGAATGACAACGGACGAATGAGAGAAGCTAAAAAAGCGGCGAAACAGTTCGTAAATAAACTTCTTGACGAAAACCATCCTAATACGAGAATTGCACTTGTAACATTTGAAACCAATGTGCATGTAAAGAAAAATTTTACAAATTACGCTAATAAGCAGCAGCTTCTAAATGCTATAGATGATCTTAGGGCCGGAGGAGGTACCTTTACACAAGGCGGTATAAAGGCGGCTTCCGATTTGTTGAATAATTCGCAGGCAGACTTTAAGAACATAGTCTTGCTGTCTGATGGTGTGCCTACGTTCAATTATGCGCTGCATAATCCGGATAATTACCTGGTAAATGGCGGACCCGGAAGTCACACCTATGAGAAACAGACGAGTGCGAATGTTCCCAGACCTGCGTTTAATTATTCAGAAACCACAGGTGCGGGAAACAGCATGTGGCACCGTTACGATAAAGTTTGGATAAATGGTCATCGCGAGTACCACTATTACAACAGCGGAAACTGTGCCATAGCTGAAGCAGGGTTTGCGAAACAGAACGCAAAGTTATATACGGTTGCAGTAAATGCAGGAAATACGGGAAATGATGTGCTTGAGAAGATGGCCAGTCCGGGGTGTTCATACAGCACTGAGGATCCGGCGGCCTTGAGCGGCATTTTCGATAGTATTGCAGCCAGTATTGCAGCTGCAATGAAGGATGCTAATGTTTCCGATCCTATGGGTGCAGGCTTTGAGGTTAAGGGCGGAACTGCCTCGAATATTCATGTTACACAGGGAACTGCTACACTTAACAACAACACGATCAATTGGAATGTGGGAACTCTTACGACATCGGTTTCACCCGGTTCGATGACGCGTTATGCAGAGATGACGTACGAGGTTGTTATTAATGACAGCATCTTGGATGTGGTATCACCTTCAGATGGAAATTATAATACCAATGCAGGAGCATCGGTTCATTATACGGATATAGACGGTGTTCAACAGACCAAGGCTTTCCCTGAACCGAAAGCAAAACCGTTAATCGTGGAGCTGCACAAAAGGCTGCTCGATTTTAAAGGCAGAGAGATTCCCGCCGCTTATGCAAACGGGCGTGAGTTTAATTTCAACATGAAGCTTAAAGAGGACTCCGGCTTCAATCAGAATTATCTCGTTCCCGGAAACAAAAGCAAGGTAATGGTTGACCTGCGTGTCGATAAAACATATCAGCTTAAAGAGAATGTTGTTTCCGGCAGCCCGGCAAGCAGTCTTTCCGATTATAATTCTGAAATACAATGGAAAACATGGGACGGAACTCAGAGCGCAGCACCTGTTACAGGAACATCACTGGATAGCTTTGTTGTACCTAGAGGCGGCAGTGACAATAATCCTCTGAACACAAAGATAACTGTTACCAATAAAGAAAAAAAGCTTGGAAAGCTGAAGCTGAAGAAGACCTTCAACCCTGATTCTGCAAATGGCAGAGGTATTTATGGACCGAGGAGTGCGTTGTATCGTTCGACTCCGAAGTATGCAATTACCGTTGTAGGTACTAATCCTTATGGCGGAAATGATGAAGTTTACAGGGCAGTTCATGAATTGTCTGCAGGTGAAGAAAGGACAATAGATAACCTTCCTTATGGACACTACACTGTTTCAGAGCCGGGGCATGAACCTGCGCCGACTTTTGTTGACAGCGACGGTACAAACGACGGCAAGGTAGACTTGTTGATAGATCGAAAGGACGCTTCGGTGGAGGTAATAAACAGACCGAAAGGTGACGACTATAAGACCGAAGTAACAGCAAGCAAGACTTGGGTGAACGGCCCCGAAGCTGATCACACAGCTCCGAGCTTTGAATTATATGCTGACGGCGTTAAGAAAACTGATGTTACACCGACAGTGACACCGACAAACGGAACGGCAAATAAATTCACATATAAGTGGACAAATTTGCAGAAATATAATACTTCCGGCAGTGAAATAAAATACACTGTTAAGGAGGCCGGCGTAACAGTAGATAATAAAGTAACTGTTAATGGGCATACGTATGCAGTAACGCAGGAAGGCAATGCGATTATCAATACATATGAGATTCCAAGCAACGGTGAAGTAAGCGTAAATAAGGTATGGCAGGATCCTCAAGGAAAGACCCTGGTAAAGCCTGAGGTAAATCTAACACTTTACAGAAAGGTAGAAGGAGGAACAGAGGAGCAGGTACCTGCGTCAGAAGCGGCAGTAAAGGTAGTAGACGGAACAACTACAAGCGCTAAATGGACAGGCCTAAAGACAACAGACATCCACGGTAAGGCATACAGCTTCATCGTAAAGGAAAGCTTCAAGAATGCAGGAGATGTCAATAACGGAAACTGGACACTTGCAGAAAGCTCTGCTGTAGAAAACGGAAAGGTAACTATTACCAATAAAGCTGTAACGGGCGATGACAATCTGGGCAAGCTGACAGTAACAAAGAAGCTGCTTGAAAATGGAGCGGGAACAAGACGTTCTGTAAGAAGCTTCAGAGGAGCACCTGTTAAATTCAGCTTCAAGGTAACAGGGCCAAGCAACTACGAAGAAAACTTCGAGTTGGCACCGACGGAGAGCAAGACCCTGAAGGGACTGTACTTCGGAGAATACACAGTAAAAGAAACAGATTCTAAGGGATACACTGTAACCTACTCGGTAAGTGGAGGAAAAGTAACGCTTAAAGCAAGTGATAAGGAAAAGAGCGTCGAAGTAACCAATACAAATGGCGGAGCGGGAACAGTAGTAGATAAGACGGTAGAAAAGGTGTGGGTCAACGGACCGAAACCGGCAACTACGATAGAGCTGTGGAGAACGAATGGCAAGACAGGAGCAGACAAAATCGACGAGAAGGTGGGTGAGTTTGCGGTACCTGCAAATGCGAGCGGCGCACAGCTAAAGAAGAGCTTCACAAAGCTGGCTAAGCATGACTCAAAGGGCAACGAGTATGAGTACTATGCAAAGGAGCAAAATGTACCGGAAAACTACAAAGCAAGCTACAGCGCTGATAAGCTGACTGTAACAAATACGTATGTGAAACCGGCTGACGCTGACAAAGATAACAAAGGCTCTAAAAAAATCGAAAAAGTTAAGACCGGTGATAGTTTAGACTTGACATTGTATGGTGGAATCGGCATATTTGCTGTGTTGATTATGATACTGTTGTTCGTAGTCGAGGCTAGACGCAAAAAAAGCGAGTAATCAAATAAATCTTGGACCTTCAAGCAAGGTGTAGGGGTGAACCTGTAAAACTTGCAGGATGCCTTATATTCGGATATCGGTTCTAAAGATGTGAGATTGTAGGTTAAAAACGACGCAGGAAGGTGAAATCAATCACCTTCCTGCGTCATTTTAGACAGCTTCAAAACGAAAAAATGAAAGCACGGCAATTTCAACGATTTCCGGTGCTTTTAGCTGGTGCGCCCGAGCGGATTCGAACCGCTGACCTTTTCATTCGGAGTGAACTACTCTATCCCCTGAGCTACGGGCGCGTAAAATCCGCAGCAATGCGGATTGTTTTTATTAATTAATCATTTTGTTCACGCTTAGACGGCGGTACACAAACATGTAGAATATTATAGCAGAAAATGATATAATATGCGACAATTGTGAACGATTATAGCCTATCGTATATAGCCTATCGTAATAGTGATATTTAAGTCAATAAGAGGAATTGGAGATGGGTAACACATTATACCTGATCAGACATGGAGATACAGAGGGCACAATCAAAGACCTGTTCTACGGCAGCACTGATCTACCGCTGGTAGATCAGGGCGTGCAACAGGTCAAGGCTTTGCGTGGGCATGGTGTATATCCCAGCCCGGATGGAGCTAAGCTGTACACCTCGGGGATGCTCAGAACAGAGCAGACCTTCGAACTGATATTTGGAGACCGTTCACACGATACTATCCCGGATCTCAAGGAGATTGGAGTAGGCATATTTGAAATGAAGACTATCGATGAGATTAGAGAGAATGCTGAAGCGAGGGCTTGGTTGGACGGAGAAAAGCCTTATATGGATTTCCCGGAGGGAGAGACCAACGATGGGTTTATAGAGCGTGTGGCTCGCGGTCTCGATATGCTCAAAAGTGATGTGGTGCGTTCGGATGTTATCGGCGTGCTGCACGGTGCGGTTATATTTACCTGCATGGCTATGATGTTCCCGGGCGTCAAGGATAAGCCTTGGCAGTGGACACCTAATCCTGCCGGGGGGTATGCGATTGCATTCGAAAATGACACACCTGTCAAGTATAGAAAAATCGGATAGATACCGAACTCCCCTGCTTTGCAGAGGGGTTGTTTTCTTTGTTTCATCACCTTAAAAGGCATCATTATATAGTATAATTAATCGGATATACCATAATATAGGAGAATGACACTGACTCGATGACACCTTATATAATAAGTATGATATTGCTGCTTCTGCTGTCGGGCTTTTTCTCGGCGACAGAGACGGCATTTACATCGGTAAGTAAAATCAAAATTAAGAATATGGCGAGCGACGATGTTACCAACGCTGAGCTGGTACTTGAGATAACGGAAAACTTCGATAAGTTCCTCACTACCATTCTGATTGGCAACAATATTGCAAATATCGCCACAACGTCTATCGCGACGGTATTCTTTATAAAGCTATATGGCAGCTATGGCGCAACTGTTGCGACAATCGTTGTTACTATACTGGTTCTGATATTTGGTGAGATTTCGCCCAAGAACATAGCAAAAGACAAGGCGGAGGGGCTTGCGTTATTTGCAGCGCCGATTGTAAAGGCTTTGATGATAGCATTTGCTCCGCTCAACCGGATATTTGGAATATGGAAGAAGTTCGTGGACAAGCTGTTTAAGGTATCGTCCGAACAGGGCTATACAGAGGATGAGCTCAAGACGATAGTCGAGGAGGCTAAGACTGGCGGCAACATCGGTGAGTCACAGAGTGAGCTGATCACAAACGCGATTGAATTTGAAGACCTTGAGGCGATAGACATCATAACACCTCGTATCGATATCATCGCGATAGAGCTGGGCACTCCTGTTGAGGAAATCGGCAAGACGTTCAAGAGCACGGGTCTTTCGAGGCTGCCGGTGTTTGAGGACGATCTGGACAACATAATCGGTATCCTCAATCAGAAGGATTTTCACAACTACGTGGTTGGAGAAGGCAAGAGTGTCAACCTGTACATCAAGCCTGTGGCATACGTTGCCGAGTCAATCAAGGCATCGATACTGCTCAAGAAGATGCAGGCTAAGGCTACGCACATGGCGATAATCGTCGATGAGTACGGCGGTACGACGGGGCTGGTAACTATGGAGGATATCATTGAGGAGCTTGTCGGCAAGATTTACGATGAGCACGATACTATTGAGATGAGAGAGGTCACTGATCTCATAGATGGATCCTATTCGGTAGCAGGTGGAGCCAACGTCGAGAAGTTCTTTGAGCTTCAGGGCGAGGATATCGATATCGACGCCACCACAGTCAACGGCTGGGCAATGATTGAGCTGGACCGCATACCTAAGGTTGGAGATCAGTTTGAATACACCTCCAAGCACAAGGTGTTTCAGGTCAGGATCACCAGAGCTGACTCTAAGAGGGCGCTTAGATTGCATATCCGCGTTGAAGACAGACCTGAAGAGGACGAGGATGACAACTGATAGAGAAGTAATTCAATACATGAGAGCATTCAATGAAGGGAGCATGTAAATGGGTTTAGCAGAAAAGATTTTTGGAGACCTCAACAAGCGTGAGGTAAAGAAGATTGAGAAAATAGTAGACGTAATTGAATCGTACGATGAGCAGATGCAGGCGCTGTCCGACGATGAGCTGCGTGCCAAGACCATCGAGTTCAAGAAGCGTCTTGGCACGATAAGAGAGGAAGGCGAGGAAGGTCCGTTTGAGACCGTCGACGACATATTGCCGGAGGCATTCGCCGTATGTCGTGAGGGTGCAGTTAGAAGTCTCGGCATGAAGCATTTCAGAGTACAGCTCATCGGCGGTGTGGTCCTTCACCAGGGTAGAATCGCTGAGATGAAGACAGGTGAAGGTAAAACTCTGGTAGCTACGTTGGCTGCATATCTCAACGCCTTGACAGGCAAAGGTGTGCATGTAGTTACAGTTAACGACTACCTGGCTAAGCGTGACGCGGACTGGATGGGTAAGCTATATACATTCTTAGGGCTGACTGTCGGCTGCGTTATCAATTCGCTCAAGGGCGATGATCGCAAGGACGCGTATCAGGCTGACATCACTTATGGAACCAACAACGAGTTCGGCTTCGATTATCTGCGTGACAACATGGTTACATATGAGGAAGAACTTACACAGCGCGAGCTTAATTTCGCTATCGTCGACGAGGTCGATTCTATCCTGATTGATGAGGCTCGTACACCTCTGATTATTTCCGGTAAGGGTGTCGATTCCAGCGACATGTACAGGACTGCAAATACCTTTGTTCATACTCTGGCTCGAGATACTACGAGTGAAGAGGAGGACGGTGAGAACGGAATTCACGGCGATTACACAGTCGACGAGAAGGATAAACAGGTTGCGCTCAACGAGACCGGAGTTAAGGCGGCAGAGACTTATTTCGGTATCGAAAACTTCTCCGATCCTGACAACATGGAGCTCAACCACTATGTCAATCAGGCTTTGCATGCTAACTACCTGATGAAGAGGGATGTGGACTACATAGTCAAAGACGGAGAGATTCTGATCGTCGATGAATTCACCGGTCGTCTGATGTACGGCAGACGGTTCTCAAACGGCTTACATCAGGCTATCGAGGCTAAGGAAGGTGTGTCCGTAAGGTCTGAGTCCAAGACTCTCGCAACTATCACCCTGCAGAACTACTTCCGTATGTACAACAAGCTATCCGGTATGACGGGTACAGCCAAGACAGAGGAAGACGAATTTAGAGACATCTACAATATGGATGTAGTTGTCATCCCAACCAACAAGCCAATCGCCAGACAGGATCTGGACGACGCGGTATATGCTCATCAACCCGGCAAATACAAAGCCATTGTTGATAGAGTTGCCGAGGCTAACGCCACCGGTCAGCCGGTGCTCGTAGGTACTATCTCAATCGAGATATCCGAGCTGATCAGCGATATGCTCAAGAAGAGGGGCATCAAGCACAGCGTTCTGAACGCTAAGCACCATGAGAAGGAAGCCGAGATTGTTGCGGAGGCAGGTCGTAAGGGCGCCGTAACAATCGCTACCAACATGGCCGGTCGTGGTACCGATATTATTCTCGGTGGTAATGCTGACTTTGAAGCCAGACAGGAGATGAAGAAGCTCGAGTATACGCCTGAGCAGATTGCTTTTGCGACAGGCTTTGAGAAGTCAACCGACGATGAGCTTAACTCAGCTCGAAGCAAGTATCATGAGCTGCTTGAGTCCTTTGCTGCGGAACGTAAGGAAGAGCAGGAGGAAGTCAGGCAGCTCGGAGGACTCTGCATCATCGGTACTGAAAGACATGAGTCGAGACGTATCGATAATCAGCTCCGAGGACGTTCCGGACGTCAGGGGGATCCCGGTGAGACACAATTCTTCATTTCGCTTGAGGATGATCTGATGAGACTGTTCGGCGGGGAGAGAATGCAGAGAATTGTACAGAGTGTCGGACTTGGTGACGACGAGGCTATTGAGGCCAAGGTGCTGTCGAGATCAATTGAAAATGCCCAGAAGAAGATCGAGGGCAAGAACTTCGGTATTCGTAAATACGTTCTCCAGTACGACGACGTCATGAACAGACAGAGATCGCAGATATACGAGCAGCGCAAGATGGTACTCGATGGAGAGAATCTCCGAGATTATATCATGGGAATGGTGGATGAGCTTGTAAATGCCATCATCGCACCGGTCACTATGAATTCGAGATTCTCCGAGGACTGGGATATGGACGATATATACGAGGGCTGCGAGCAGATAACCCCCGCATTTAGAGACAGGCTGAATTATACAGAGGAGGAGCAAAGAGAACTCGACGAGGAGCAGCTGCGAGAGGATATCAACAGGGTATTCGAGCAGATTTACGAAGAGAAGGAAGCTGAGGTCGGTATTGAGCATATGCGTGAGGTTGAACGCATGATTATGCTGAGAGTCGTTGACAATCGCTGGATGGATCACATCGATGCGATGGAGCAGCTCAAGAACGGTATCGGGCTTCGCGGCTATGGACAGCAGGATCCTGCTGTTGCTTACGCTAAGGAAGGCTTCGACATGTTCGGAGAGATGATTGCAGATATCCGCGAGGAGACTGTAAAATATTGCTTCAACGTCAGTGTCGAGACACGTACGGAGCGTCGTGCAGTTTCGATTGGCGAGGTGGAGAGTAAGGAAGAATATCATGACGAGGAGCTTGCAGCTGCTCGTGGAAATGGTCAGCAGTATCAGACCAACGGAGAGCAGGTTCAGGTGCCTGTTCACCGCACAGAGCCTAAGATTGGCAGGAATGATCCGTGCCCATGCGGCTCAGGCAAGAAGTATAAGAATTGCTGCGGCAAATTTAAGTAGGATGGTTAACACATATCATAGGAGATTACGATGATTGAGCTAGATGAGATAAAGCAGACTTTACCCGAGGAGCTGAGCAAGCTCGCAGAGGTAGGAGATTATCTTTGACCCTGCCGGATTAGCGACTAAGATTGATGACATGGAGCAGGAGATGCTGCGCCCCGGTTTCTGGGATTCTCCCGACGAAGCTCAGAAACTCATGAAGCACAAAAAGCATCTCGAAAACGAACTCGAGCAGTACAACGGACTGAGGCAGGGCTTTCAGGATGTAGCCGATATGATTGAGCTGGCAGACGAATACGACGACTACTCAGAGGCTAAGGACATCATAAGAACCTTCAGGAGACTCCACGAGGAAATGGAGGCTCTTGAGCTCAGCAGACTGTTGACCGGCAAGTATGATGAAAAGAACGCAATCCTCAGCATCCACGCCGGCACAGGCGGGGTAGATGCCATGGACTGGGCAGAGATGCTGATGAGGATGTATCTCAGATACTGCGATCAACATGGCTTTAAGACGGACGTGGTGGATTTGCAGAACGATACGCTGGCCGGTATCAAGAGCTGCACCATAGTGATAAGCGGCATCAATGCATACGGCTATCTGCGCAGCGAGGCGGGCGTGCATAGATTAGTCCGCATTTCACCTTTCAATTCTGCCGGCAAGAGACAGACATCCTTCGCGGCAGTGGAGGTGCTGCCGGATATGGGCGACAGCATCGAAGTCAACATTGCCCCTAATGACCTCAAGATAGATACCTACAGGAGCTCCGGTGCGGGCGGACAGCACGTAAATACCACTGATTCGGCCATTCGAATCACACATCTCCCAACCAACATCGTTGTAACATGCCAAAACGAGAGATCTCAGCTATATAACAAAGAGATGGCTATTAAGATTCTCGCTTCGAAGCTGCAGCAGCTCGCTGAGCAGCAGCACAAGGAGAGCCTCGATGAGCTCAAGGGAGACATGAGTCAGGTAACATGGGGTGCACAGATTAGATCCTATGTGTTCCAGCCGTATACTATGGTCAAGGATCACCGCACCGGCACGGAGGTCGGAAATGTGAGTGCGGTCATGGATGGCGCTCTCGATGACTTTATCAGAGCCAAGCTGTCTCAGGAAGCAAAGGAGAGGAGTAGCTAGTGAAGAAGCACATAGTGTTCGATTTTGATGGCACAGTTCTCGATACTGACCAGCTGATTATCGACTCCTGGCAGGCGGTATTTCGTCGGTTCAGGGGCGAAGAAACTACTGAAAAGCTGATACTCTCTACATTTGGCGAGACAGTTGCGAATACAGTGCAGGAGCTTTTTCCGGAGGAGAATGCGGAGGAGGTTATGCAGGTTTACCGCAGCTATCAGCAGAAGCACAGCGCAGGAGCCTACAGATTATATCCGGGCATCCGCGAGCTGCTCGGCGAACTGAAGGAGCACCGCTACAAGCTGTCAATCGTAACGTCCAGGCTCGGCAATACCACGATGCAGTATTTAGGCGAGATGGGTATCAAGGATAAGTTTGATGTTATTGTCACTGCGGACGATGTGACTTCCCCAAAGCCTGATCCTACACCCTTGTTGACAGCGATGGATAAGCTCGGTGTTGGCAGGGACGAGTCGATAATGCTCGGCGACACGAGATTTGACATAGGCTGCTGCGTCAACGCCGGAGTGGACAGCATCCTCGTCGGCTGGGGCAGGAGCTGTGGCCGAACCTCACTGAGAGGTCTTGAGCCTACATATAGGATCTATCAACCCGGGGATTTGTTTGAGATAATCGAGGGATAGCATGCTTAACCTATTTATGGCACGCGAGTGCATGAACAAGGAGAGATTCATATACGAGAATATACACGGCAAGGCGTATGTGCTGGTGCCCAACCAGTACACGCTTGTCGCTGAGGAGCAGGCACTCAAATATACGGAGAGTGCCTGCCTTCTTGATATTGAGATTCTATCTCTCAGCAGGCTGGGTCAACGCGCGCTGGCTGAGCAAGGCAAGGAGAACATAGAGATACTCGACCGCTACGGCCGTCACATGCTGCTCTACAAGATCATCAAGTCTCATCGTGACGAGCTTGAGGTATTCAAGTCTGCGGCGGACCAAAATGGGTTCATAGACATGGTCAACGACTTTATCGCTGATTTCAAGCAGCAGGACTGCACGCTGTCCGATCTGGAGGCTATGATCGCCGCGAATGATTCCGGCGAGATCCTATCACGTAAGCTGTGTGAGTTGAGAATTATAATCGAGGAATACGAGACTGAGCTCACGGGAAACTACATAGACTCCGAGGACTACAGCTCGATGTACGTCGCGGCTATCGGGGAGTCGGAGCTACTGCGAGACCATACAGTGTGGGTCTATGGATTTGACAGTCTAGCCCCCAAGTACATGGATGCCTTAATTGAGATGGCCAAGCGGGTGGAAGTCAATCTTATGCTCAATGTCAGCGACTTCGGGCTGGATATCAGTCTAGGTGACGCACTTACTGCAAAAGCAGGTGACGCGGGTGTTGCAGTGTCCCGTGCGTCCGTAGCGGACCGGTACAGAGAGTCTTCGAGATCAACGCTGGATTATCTGGAGCGGAATCTGTTCAGGACGGTGTCAGGATCTAATGATGCAGGCATTGGGAATGTACCGGATACAGAAGAGATTAACGATGAAATCAAGCTGGTTGAATGCGCCAATCCGTTCTATGAGGCAGAGAGCGCAGTGTCTTACATATACGAGCTCATAAGAGATAAAGACTATAGGATGAGCGATATAGCGGTTATCTGCAACGATGATTCGGCAAGGCAGCCGATCATCAGGCGGACCTTTGATGAGTACGGTATTCCTCTGTTTGTCGATTCGAGACGTACTATCACCGACTCGATGGCGGCTCGCTTCATAGTCAGTCTGATGGAATTCGTGCTGTTCAACTATAGAACCTCTGCGCTGTTTGTATTGCTCAAGACTGAGCTGACGAACGTAGAGAGGGAAGCAGTAGAGCATCTCGAGAACTATGCCCGCAACTACAGGATTCGCGGCAGCATGTGGACGAAAAAGTTCAAGTACGGGCACTTTGATTATACTGACAGCGAGTTCAATCAGCTTGAATCAACCAGAAGCTTTATCATGGAGCAGGTGCTCAAGCTGCAGAACATAGTCGAGGCTTCCGGAACTGTGAGTGAATTCGTGGACGGCTTGATTAAGCTGCTGGAGGAGGAATGGCAGCTGCCGGCCAGACTCACGCGAGCAGCTGAGAGGCAGGCTTTCGAAGGATATAATGAGGAAGCGCAGAATACAGCTCAGAGCTATGAAGCCTGTGTCAAGATTCTCGAGCAGTTGTCGACGATTCTCGGCGATGAGATTTTTGACAATAACAGCTTTGCAGAGCTGATGCAGCTCTACAGGAAGGGCCTTGAATCCATCGATATCGGAGTCATCCCTCCCGCTCTCGATGGAATCACTATGGGGTCGATGATCAGAACCAGACCGAGACCGCTCAAGGCTATGATAGTTCTGGCAGCTAACGAGGGAGTGTTGCCGATGGAGCCATCGCCGGAAGGACTTTTTTCCGTAGATGAGATGGCATTTTTCAAGGAGCATGATTTTCCTATAGGACACCTCGACGAGATCAAGATGACCGAAGAGAACGTAGCCATGTACAGGCTCATCTCCAAGCCGTCCGAGAGGCTGTATGTAAGCTGGGCGCTATCCGACTCGGAGGGGCAGGACTGCAAGCCGTCATCGTTGGTTGATACACTGCGATCAGCATTACCGCAGCTGAAGCTTCACAAGGATGTCGTATCGAACGGACTCGAGATGAGCGTGGTAAACAATCCCAAGACAGCAATGCGCCATCTGCTCAACTATCTCAAGGGACGCCGGTCGCAGGAGCAGATATCCGATGCCGGACAGGTCAAAATGATTACAGATTCGATAATCTCGTGGTATAAGTGCAATAATCCACAGGTACTTGGCATAGCTATGAAGGCGGCGCGTGAGGACAACGCGGCAGAGCCGATTTCAGCGAGAATGGCAGGACGGCTCTTTGCCGGATCTAACGGTGAGTTTTCTTTCTCGCCGACAAGGATTGAGAACTTCAATCACTGTCCTTTTAAACATTTTGTGTCTTACGGACTAAGACCTCGTGAGGAGCGTGAGTTTAGAGGGTCGTCACGAGAGATAGGTGATATATATCATGAGTGTATAATGAGGGTCTCCGAGGAGCTTGAAGCTGAGAATCTCTGGGGGACCATCAGCGAGGCTGAAATCAACCGGCTGGTACAGGAAAAACTCAAAGAGATTGCTGCCGATTATAGGGACGGATTGTTCGTAGCGGATGGACGAGAACAGTACAGGCTCGATAGAGTTGCACGGGTCTGTGCGCGCGTAGCTGACAATCTGGCAGAACAGATGAGACAAGGTAAGGTCGAGAAGTCCTATTTTGAGGAAGAATTCAGAAGAGGCAGGATATTTGACCCGATTGAGCTGACGATAGATAATCACAAGGTGTTTATAGAGGGCAAAATTGACAGAGTCGATGTATTTGAAGGTGGAGATATGCGCGTCATCGATTACAAAACCGGCGGAGATAAGGTTAACATAGAGCAGATGCGCTGCGGTTATAAGATGCAGCTGATGGTATACATGCAGGGTGCTAAGTCCGATGACAGGAGACCCGCGGGCGTGTTCTACTACAACATCAAGGATTTGTCGGTTCAGATGGGTAATGACGGCGATGTTGCTGACACTGTTAGCAATGAGATGAACAAGGGGATGGCTCTAAACGGACTTTGTGTGGACGAAGCGCATATACTGGACGAAATGCCGGAATCTATGCTGGGCGTCAAAAAATTTATCATCTCAAGAGCAACCTTTGAGAGTATTGAGGCAGACGTGAGCCGGTCAATATACGATATCAGCAAGCGGATCATATCCGGTGATGTCAGTATTTCGCCAACCAAGACGAAGGCTGCAGCTGATATCAAGGGAGAGTGTAAGTACTGCAAATACAACTCAATATGCAGATTCGATATAACATACAAAGGTAACAGGTATAGGGAAGTAGATGGGTAAATTGAGGATTGCATCTATCGGCAGCAGCAGCTCCGGTAATGCGTATATAGTTTCAAATGGCAAGACGAGGCTGCTGCTCGACGTGGGACTTACAGCCAAGCGTATCAAGGAGGGTCTGGCTGAATGTAACCTGACCTCAGATGATATCCAAGGCATATTTGTGACTCACGAGCACGTGGATCACGTCAAGAGCATCAGGGCAATTGCCAAGGCATGCGCAGGAGCCAAGGTGTACACGTCTCGAGGCACAGCCGGCAGCTGCGATAAATTTGAACACATACGAGCTGAGCAGCTCGAATACATGTCTGCCCAGGATGTGGTAAGGATTGGTGACCTAAGCATCAAGGCTTTCGCTCTATCGCACGATGCTGCTGAACCGCTCGGATTCAGCTTCATGGAGGAAGGTGAACAGCTCTCGGTAGCGACGGATACAGGAGTTGTTACAGACGAGATAGATGAAGAGGTTAAGCACGCAAATACACTGGTGCTGGAAGCTAACCACGAGGAAAGCATCCTTCAGATGGGAGATTATCCGTATTCTCTCAAACGCAGGATACTGGGAGAATATGGACATCTGTCCAACGTCGCAAGCGGCATCACTATCGCCAGGGCTCTGTTGGCGCGCAAGTGTGTGGGACGCTCGGATAGCGATCAGCGTATTATGCTGGCTCATCTCAGCTCTCACAACAATACTCCTGATACCGCGTTGCTGACGGTCCGTAATATTTTGGATGAGAATGAGCTCTGTCAAGGTAGCGACTTTACGATCAAGGTTGCTGCGAAGGACAGCCTTACAGTGCTTTAATAGGCATAGGCAGAGGGAGAGATATGAAGATACGAATCATATGTATAGGGAAGCTCAAGGAGAAATATTGGACTGCGGCAGTCGCCGAGTACAGTAAACGCATCGGCAGTTATGCCGATATTGAGATAGTCGAGCTCAAGGAAAGCAAGCTTCCTGCAAACCCATCGCCTGCGGACGAGACCAATGTGCTCACACGCGAGGGAGAGAAGATCCTTAGTAGAATCAAGGATAACGACTATGTGATAGCGATGGAAGTAGAAGGACAGCAGCTTGACTCTGTGGAGCTGTCCGGAAAGCTGCAGAGAATATTTGATACAGGATCATCTACTATCGATTTTATCATTGGAGGCAGCTTGGGCTTATCAGATAAAGTTAAGCGGAGAGCAGACTATGGGATGTCTTTCTCCATGCTCACCTTCCCGCATCAGTTGGCAAGGGTGATGCTGCTGGAGCAGGTGTATAGAGCGTTTAAGATTAGTAACGGGGAGACGTATCACAAATGAGAATATAAGTCATGTTTGGTTATATCATGTTGTGAAACCGGCATTTACCTACTTTACAAGTACTATATATAGTAATTCAAGTACGAGGAGACCTCCGCTTAAGAGCAGAGGTCTCCTCGTACTTTTACTTTATACTTTGTGAACATTATAAGGTTTAGGAATATCTCGTAATGTCGTAAACGAGTTTAATGGTATTCCTTGTGATTTGAGAACATAGGAGCAAGAGCCGGAATTACTATACTTGTGAGTATTAATAATCCGCCTATTATGCCGGTTAGCCCAAGCCGTTCTCCCAGGAATATGTAGCCCAGAATCGCTGTTATCAGCGGGTTAAAGGCACAAAACAGGCCGGATATTGACGCGGATAGTCTGCTTTGTGCTACGGGCTGCAGTGTGAAACCGAAACACGTGCACACGATTGCCAGAAAGAACAGAACGCCCCAGGCTGCAGGTGCGGTTGGGAAGGATGGCCCTTCAACAATCATCGCAAGTGTGAAGGATGAAAGACCTATAAATGCTACTTGGATTATCCCGAGCATAAACGGATCATCTCGTTTTGAAAACCTGTCTGTGGCAATTACTGCACATGTGTATGCCAGTGCGCTGAGTATGCATATAAACTCTCCTAAGCTAAGCCCGAGATGGCCGCCTTTGAGAGTAAGGAATCCAACTCCGATCAGTGCAATGATTGCGCTGATGATCACACTGATCTTAGGTGCTTTTTTTACCAGTAAGGCATCTACCAACGGTACGAATATAATTGCTGTGTTCTCCAGAAATGACGTAGTCGAGGAGTTGGTCATCTTGAGTCCGATAACTTCAAACGACATAGTCAGTAAAAAGAAGGAACCGATTATAGAACCGTGCATCAATATGCTTTTATCTATCTTCTTCATATCCTTTCGGAAGATAAACAACATGATTATGGCAGCAAGCGGGAATCGGTAGCCGTTCATGGTGAGCGGCCCCATATATGACAAACCTGTTGTTGCAAATAACAGCGACGTTGCGCGTAGTGCAATAACTGAAAACAGCAATATCATTGCATGATTTCGCCTTTTTGTCTTCACTTCGCCCCCCACTCTAAATGTAAATCTTTCTAAAAGTAAATCTGATGTTCTATTATTATAAAAAAAATATTAATTTGCGAATATCGCTAATTAATCATATTTATTGTGATAAAATATCAACATCTATTAAACGTCTTTATTTAATGCTTAATAGTAGGAGTGATATTTTATAGATGGAAACTGAAAAGGTAAAAGCACTTCTTCGTGCACTGGAACTTGGTAATATGTCTTCTGTAGCAGCTGAACTCGGCTATACTCCTTCAGGCATGAGCAGGATGATGGCTTCTCTTGAGGATGAGACAGGCATGCGGTTGATTAACAGAAGCAGGAACGGCATTACGCCGACGAATGAATGTAAGAGACTGCTCGCGAATTTTTCAGCACTCGTCAGCGCGGCTAATCACGTGGAGCAGAGGGTAGCGGAGATATCAGGGATTATAACCGGAGAGGTACGTGTTGCGACAGCGTATTCGACATATTACAAGCTATTTATGGAGCTGATTAAGCAGTTCTGCGTAAAGTACCCGGGTATCAAGGTTGACCTGACATCAGGCAGGAGTACGGCGCTTATGGAGAAGCTACAGAGCGATGAGCTGGACTTTTGTCTCATAAGCTACCGTGAGGGCAACTGCGAATGGATACAGCTCTTTGAAGATCCTTTCTATATATGGGTTCCAAATGATCATCCGGCTGTTGCAAAAGGTGTGTACGATATCTGTCAGATTACCGAGGATAGTTACATTGACCTCTATCCGGGACTTGAAAGCGACAGCTCACGTCTGTTCGCATCACACAATTTCGTGCCAAAGATTAAGTACACGACCTCGGATGCTTATGCGGCCTATGCAATGGTTGAGGCGGGGCTTGGTGTTACCTGTGCAAATGGTGTCTCTATAAACCAATGGAAGGGCAATGTTACAGCCCTGCCGTTTGCGCCTAATCACAATGTTCCGATCGGTATCGCTGCGCCAAACCCGGGGCAGATCTCCCCGGCGGCGAAGAGATTCAAAGATTTTGCGACTGCATTTTTTACTGAACATATATCGGAAATGATGGAAAATGTTAAATAAAAGAAAAAATATAGGCCAGATACAATGTTAATGGTATAAATTTTGTGAAAAATAATAAAAATTAGTGAAGCTATCACATAAGTATTAATTAAGCATAGGTTTTATGCATGTTTCAATTATTTTTTTTGTGCATGTAAGAACAAAACAATAGATAATATTGATTTTCATGATAAAAAAATAGTAGACTTATCATATACGTTCATATAGAAATATACGTAGATATTATGTGATATAGAAATCGTGAGACGGGAGAGTTAAAGATGAACAAAAAGGCCAGAAAAAATGACATAAAGTCCGGTGAGATTCACGCAAGACGTTCATTTGTAACGGATAGATCGAACAAAAGCAGGAGAGATAAAATGGTGCGTGTTATGGCGATCATCATGATTGCTTTGATGGTAGGTTTTTCGTTCATAACGGCAGGAATATTTCTTTTAAATTAGATATATTATTTCGATAAAGTTTTCAGAGGCGAAAATAGGTTGAATTGTATTCTGTGACAAGGCTTTGACAAGCTGAAGCCTTGTTTTTTAATGCTTCCAGTTTGTAAAGGATTTTAATGAGTGATATAATTCAAATTAAATTACGTGCTATACAGTTTTGCCAATTGCGGTTGAAACGTATAGGGCAGAAAGGATACGCTTATGTCGATAGCAGGTATTGAAAAAGTTAGAGAAGCTGAGATTCAGGCTGCTCAGATAAGGAAGGAATCTGAAGAGGCTGCAGCTCAGATTATAGCTGACGGAAAAAGAGAAGCTAAGATGCTGCTTGAAGAGGCTGACAGAAAGGGCAATGAAGCTTATAGAGCTGCAATGCAGACAGCTGAGACCAAGGCTGAAGCGCTCTATCAGGAAAGGATAGACTTGGGAGCCGCAGCCTGTAAAGAGCTTAAGTCGGCGGCTAGGGAGAATCTCTCACGGGCAGCTGAGACGATCATCGGAAAGGTAGTGGGTACTTATGGCAACAGTTAAGATGAACAAGTTGTCCGTCATAGGTATGAACGATGAGAAGCAGACATTGCTCAGAGAGCTCATGGATCTTGGAGTTGTCGAGGTTAGCAAACCGGAGGACTTGTTACAAGACGAAGAGTGGAAGAAGCTGGTTGTCCGGGATGGCGATGAGACTGCAGTTGCAGAGTTTGATAAGAAGATTTCTGCTGCCGATACTGCCATATCTCTACTGGATAGATATGATAGCAGCAAAAAGCCGATGTTCCCGGCTCGCAGGGTTATGAGCGAAGCGGAGTTCAAGGAAATTCAGAGCAAGGAAAATGATTTTGCGGAGAAGGTGAATTTCCTCAATTCGTGCGGCAACAAGATAACCGACGCATACGCTAAGGTGAACTCTGCTGAAGCACTCAAGCTTTCGCTGGAGCCCTGGAATAACTACGACCTCCCGATTGATTTGACGTCAACCGATTCGTTAAGTATCAGAATCGGATTGATGCCGCTGAACACAAACGTTGAGGGTGTTGCCAATGAACTCGAGGCTGCAGGCCACTCATCGGTTTTTGAGAGCATCAACAAGGATAAGGAGCAGCAGTACGTCATGCTTTGGTATTTCAAAGCAGACGAGGATGAGGTGATGGATGCAGTCAAGCGCCACGGCTTTACACAGGCTCCGATAGCTGATCTAAAAGGTACTGTAGAGGAAAACCTCGCTCAGGCCGATAGGACGATCGATGAGGCTAATAAGGAGATAGGTGCTCTAGAGCAGAGAATCAAGAGCATGAGTGATGTCAGGACCGATGTCGAGAGCTACCACGATATGATGGCAGTTGAGCACGACAGGGCATACGTCAGGAGCAGGCTTCTGACTACAGATGAAACGTTCACCTTTGACGGATGGACACCGAAATACGCTTCCGGCAAGGTTGAGAAATTGCTGGAAAAGTATACATGCTGGTACGAGCTGACAGAACCGGAGGAGAGTGATGACGTGCCTGTGCGCTTACAGAACAAAAAGTTCTTTGCACCAATCGAATTCATCACCGAGATGTACTCGTTGCCGAACTGGAAAGAAATAGATCCGACATCTATATTCGCAATCTTCTATATCATATTCTTCGGAATCATGTTTGGAGATGTGGGCTACGGAATCATCCTATGCGTTATGTCGGTGTATGCAATTAAGAAGAACAAGCTGTACGAGGGCGGACCGTACAAGCTGCTCAGAGTGCTATTCTACAGTGGAATCTCCAGTATATTCTGGGGGGTAATGTTCGGAAGCTTCTTTGGAGATCTCATTCCTGTAGTTGCTAAGACGTTCTTCGGCAAGACAGTCGTCATCAATCCGCTTTGGCTCGACCCGGCCAAATCACCGATGATTTTCCTAGTGTTCTCGTGCGGACTCGGTGTTATACACCTCTTTGTCGGCATGGGAATCAAGGCATATCAGCAAATCAGGGACGGTAAGGTCCTCGAAGCATGCAAGGATGTATTTGCATGGTATCTTATCGTTAGCGGCATAATTCTTATGCTGTTCGGAACCAGGGTCGCTCCGGGAGCTCCGAAGGTTGGCAAAATTATGACTATCGTAGGTGTTGCGGCGGCAATCCTACTGCCATTCATCGTCAACAAGGGGGTTACCAAGGGACTGGGAATCTGGGACATATACAGCGGGTTGACAGGAAATCTGTCCGATATACTCTCGTATTCGAGACTTCTCGGACTTGGACTTGCTTCCACATCTATCGCACAGGTATTTAACTTCCTGGCTTCGATGGGAGGCAAAAGTATAGTCGGCGTGGTTATGTTCCTTGTAATCGCAATTCTGGGACATACGCTCAACTTCGGAATCAATGCTCTTGGAGCATTCGTTCACTCCTGCAGACTTCAATATGTAGAGTTCTTTGGCAAGTTCTACGAAGGTGAAGGCAGGGCGTTTGAACCATTAAGCAGGGATACGAAGTATATAAATATAATCAAGGAGGCAAAATAATGAGTTTAGGTCTAACATTAGCTGTACTGGGTGCAGCAATTGCTACAATCGCAGGTGTAGGAAGTGCTATTGGTGTCGGTATTGCCGGTGAGGCAGCTGACGGTGTAATGTCCGGAGACAAGGTAAGCTTCGGTTCTACACTTGTACTACAGGCTCTTCCAGGCACGCAGGGAATTTACGGAATGGTTATCGCTATCCTGATTCTCACTAAGATAGGAATTCTTGGCGGCAACCTCGCAACAGTGACAACCAATCAGGGTCTTGCATTCCTATTTGCAGGAATTCCAATCGGTGTAGTAGGCATTGTATCCGGCCTTACACAGGGCAGAGCCGCTGCAGCCGGCATGCAGCTGATCTCCAAGAAGGATGGAGCACTGGGTAACGCAATTATCTACGCGGTAATGGTTGAGACATACGCTATCCTCGCATTCATCATCTCCTTCCTTATGTACAACGGAATCCGGATTGGTTAAATCGCGGTAAATCGTTGTTACTGATATATAGAAAGGGACGGTAAGAATGAGTATAGAGTCTATAACAGAGAGAATCCGTAAGGAGGCTCAGGCTTATTCCGACGATCGTAGAGCGGAGGCAGAAGCTGTAAAAGCGGAAGCACTCAAGACGGTTCAGGCAGAAGCAGACAGGCTGATACAGAGACGTGAGGCGGAGGCTGAAAAGGATGCCGAGGTTCTAATAAGCAGAAGACAGTCGGTTGCGGATCTCGATGCGCGCAAGATGAAGCTCGCTGCCAAACAGACGGTAATTGACGAATGCTATGATACGGCAGTGGAGCGGATTCTTGGCCTTCCTAACGCGGAGTATGTCAAGTTCATCTGCAGACAGCTTGGCAGCTTCCAGCAGGAGGGCGGAGAGGTTCTGCTCAATCAAGCAGATAGAGATAGAATCGGCGCTGACCTTGAGAACATGTTCAAAGGCACAGCGCTCAAGCTAAGCGATGAAATTGCTGATATCAAAGGCGGGTGCATCCTTAGAAGAGGCAATATCTCATACAATGCTTCACTTGAGAAGCTATTATCGAGTGTAAGAGAAGAGTTGACCGCAGAGGTTGCCGGAATTTTATTCAAGTAACCGCAGTAACCAGAAAGGAGGCGTATTTTGGGAGCTGATTTCGTATATGCGAGCTCATATGTGAGAAGCCAGGAGAGAAAGCTTCTCTCGGGAGAGCAGTTTCGCAATATGACAGAGTCTAAAAATATCGACGATATATGCAAAATTCTGCAAGATGCTGGTTATGGTTCTGAAGGCAACGCTTTGACAGCAGCAAATTATCAGGATGTATTGAAGCAGGCAGAGGCCTCGTTCTTCGCTGAAGTCAAGGAACTCAGCAAGAGCAGCAAGGCACTCGATATATTCTGCTATCCTGCTGACTACCACAATCTCAAGGTGCTGCTCAAGTCAGAGGCGCTGGGCGTAGATAGAGACGAACTTCTCATGGAGAGCGGAACTGTCAGCACAGGCGATATGTCCAAGAGTGTCAGAGAGAGGGATACCATGTTGCTCACCGAGAATATGATCCGGGCTCTTGACGAAGCTGTAGCAGTTCATGCACGCTCAAATGATCCGCAGATGATTGATTTCGTCTGTGATAAGTATTGCTTCGCTGATATTGTCGAGGCGGCAGCGAAGTCAAAAAATGATTTCGTCGAAGGCTATGTAGCACTTTGGATTGACACGATTAATCTCAAGACTTTTGCTAGAGTCAAAAAGATGGGACAACCATGGAAGTACTTTGAAAACGTATTTATTTCAGGCGGATCCGTGGATATGCAGGTGTTCCTCGATAGCTACGACGAGGACTTCAAACAGGCGGCGGACAGATTCCTTCCTTATGACATAGCTAAGGCTGTAAACGACGGCGGAGAGGCAATCGATACTGGTGGGAATTTCACGATGCTCGAGAAGATTTGCGATAATCTGCTGGTTGAATACAGCAGAGGAGCCAAGACCGTGACGTTTGGCCTGGAGCCGCTCGTTGCGTATCTCATCGCCAGACAGAATGAGATTAAGGCTATCCGCATCGTGCTCGCCGGGAAGCTGGCCAAGATGAGTCCGGATTTGATAAGAGAAAGGCTGAGGGAGACTTATGAGTAAGATTGGTATTATTGGTGATGCCGATAGTGTGCTCGGCTTCAAGGTCTTCGGTCTGGATGCATTTGCGTGCAGAAACAAGGATGAGGCTGCAGAGAAATTGCATAGTATCGTGAAGGATGATTATGGAATCATCTATGTCACTGAGAAATATTACAAAGAATTAGGTAATGAAATCGCAAAATATGAAACCCTGCGTATTCCGGCAATCGTTCCGATTCCGGGAAGCGACGGGAGCTATGGCGCGGGTCTTAACAACGTCAAGAGAGCTGTTGAGAAGGCTGTTGGTGCCGATATACTATTTGGCGATAAATAATGGAGGTAATCATGGAACAAGGTAAAATCGTTAAGATATCCGGACCTCTAGTAGTTGCTTCGGGCATGAGCAATGCAGATATGTACGACGTGGTCAAGGTCGGACATCAGGGCCTTACAGGCGAGATTATCGAGATGCGCGGCGGAAATGCTTCGATTCAGGTATATGAGGAAACTGCTGGACTACAGCCGGGTGAGCCTGTATTTTCAACAGGGGCTCCGTTGTCTGTAGAGCTCGGTCCGGGACTTATTGAGACTATTTACGACGGAATTCAGAGACCGCTGTCTGTTCTACTCGAGAAGACAGGCACCAATATTGCCAGAGGTGTATCGGAGCCGGCGTTAGACCATGACAAAAAATGGGATTTCGTTCCGGCTGCAAATGTCGGCGATGAGGTTTCCGCCGGAGATGTATTGGGTACAGTCAAGGAGACGATCGCCGTAACACAAAAGATTATGGTACCTTACAGGGTCAGCGGTAAGGTTAAGAGCATCGAGAGCGGCAGCTTTACAGTTGATGAGACTGTTGCAGTTATCGAGGACACATCCGGCAGGGATGTAGAAGTCAAGATGCTGCAGAGATGGCCGGTCAGAGTTGAGCGCCCTTACAAAGAGAAGCTTTCCCCGGACGAACCGCTGATCACCGGACAGAGAGTTATCGATACGATGTTTCCAATCGCAAAGGGTGGTGTAGCGGCTGTTCCCGGACCTTTTGGATCAGGAAAGACGGTTGTACAGCATCAGCTGGCTAAGTGGGCAGACGCGGATATCGTAGTTTATATCGGCTGTGGTGAGCGCGGTAACGAGATGACAGATGTACTCAATGAGTTCCCTGAACTGGTTGACCCTAAGACAGGCGAGTCATTGATGCGCAGAACTGTCCTCATCGCTAATACATCCGATATGCCGGTAGCCGCTAGAGAGGCATCGGTATACACAGGAATTACAATTGCCGAGTATTTTAGAGATATGGGTTACTCCGTAGCGTTGATGGCTGACTCGACATCCAGATGGGCTGAGGCTCTGCGTGAGATGTCGGGACGTCTTGAGGAAATGCCCGGCGAGGAAGGATATCCGGCATATCTGGCATCCAGGCTTGCGCAATTCTACGAGAGAGCCGGTAAGGTTGTGTGCCTGGGAAGTGACGGCAGAGTCGGTGCACTTTCGGCAATCGGGGCTGTATCGCCTCCGGGAGGAGATATTTCCGAGCCTGTGTCACAGGCAACATTGCGTATTGTCAAGGTGTTCTGGGGGTTGGATGCCAACCTGGCACACGCCAGACACTTCCCCGCTATCAACTGGATGAACAGCTATTCGTTGTATTCAGACAGACTCAATGTGTGGTTTGCGGAGCATGTCAACAAGGCTTTTCCTGTTCACAGAGCTAAGGCTCTCAAGCTGCTTCAGGAGGAGGACGAGCTCAACGAAATCGTACAGCTTGTCGGAGTAGACGGTCTGTCAAAGGAAGATCAGCTCAAGCTTGAGGTCTGCAAGATGATTCGTGAGGACTATCTACACCAGAATGCATTCCATGAAGTTGACACATTTACATCTACAAACAAGCAGTTCAAGCTGCTCGACCTAATCCTTCACTTCTATGATGAAGGTCTCAAGGGACTTCAGGAGCACGCTGATTTCAAGGCTGTTGCATCCATGCCGCTTCGCGAGAATATCGGTAGATTCAAGTATCTGCAGGAAGATCAGGTTGACAGCGAATACAGCACTCTGACCGAAAAGCTGGATGCATCCGTAGATGAGCTCATTAAGAAGGCAGGTGAACTGAATGATTAGAGAATATAAGACTATTTCTGAGGTAGCCGGCCCTTTGATGGTTGTTAAGGGTGTAGAAGACGTAGGCTACGATGAGCTGGGAGAGATTGAGCTCGCAAATGGCGAGCTGAGACACTGCAAGGTTCTTGAGCTCAACGGCACTGACGCTGTCGTGCAGCTATTCGAGAATTCCGCAGGAATGAATCTCAAAGAGAGTAAGGTCAGGTTCCTTGGTCACGGCAACCAGCTCGGTGTATCTCTCGATATGCTCGGAAGAGTATTTGACGGAATGGGCAGACCTATCGATGGCGGTGCTGAGATTATCCCGGATAGATACATGGATATCAACGGACTCGCTATGAATCCGGCTGCCAGAGAGTACCCATCTGAGTTCATTCAGACTGGTGTATCCGCAATCGACGGACTGAACACGCTGGTAAGAGGACAGAAGCTTCCACTCTTCTCCGGATCGGGACTGCCACACGCTAACCTTGCAGCACAGATTGCCAGACAGGCTAAGGTTCGCGGGTCTAACAGCAAGTTCGCTGTAGTATTTGCAGCCGTAGGTATCACTTACGAGGAAGCCGAGTTCTTCATGACTGACTTCCGGAGGAGCGGTGCTATCGACCGCTCCGTAATGTTCCTCAACCTGGCTAATGACCCGGCTGTAGAGCGTATCGCGACACCTCGTATGGCACTGACCGCTGCTGAATATCTGGCATTTGAGCAGAATATGCACGTACTGGTTATCATAACTGATATTACAAATTACTGCGAATCTCTCCGTGAGGTTTCCGCAGCTCGTAAGGAGGTTCCCGGTCGTCGCGGCTACCCGGGATACCTGTACACTGACCTTGCAACTATGTATGAGAGAGCCGGTAAGAAGAAGGGCATCGATGGTTCTATAACTATGATTCCTATCGTATCAATGCCTGAAGATGATATTACGCATCCAATTCCCGACCTTACAGGATATATCACCGAGGGACAGATTATCCTATCCAGAGACCTCTACAGAAAGGGTATAACACCACCGATTGATGTACTTCCGTCGCTGTCCCGTCTAAAGGATAAGGGGATAGGCGAAGGCAAGACTCGCAAGGATCACGCGGATGTGCTCAACCAGCTGTTTGCTCTTTACGCAAGAGGTAAGGAGTGCAAGGAACTGATGGCTATCCTCGGAGAAGCTGCACTCAGCGATGTCGATAAGCTATATGCAAAATTTGCAGATGAATTTGAAAACAAATACGTATCACAGGGATACGAGAAGGACAGATCCATCGAAGAAACTTTAGATGTAGGCTGGGAGCTCCTCAGAACTATGCCTAGATCTGAGCTCAAGCGTGTACACGATGAGTACCTGGATGAATTCTATGAGCAGAAGTAGCTTAGTTAAGGAAGGGATGATCTTATGGCAAGATTAAATGTTAATCCGACAAGAATGGTCATGTCTAAGCTTAAGGGGCAGCTCAAGGTGGCTATCAAGGGGCACAAGCTCATGAAGGATAAGCGAGATGAGCTGATGCGTATCTTCCTTGATCTCGCTAGAGAGATCAGGGCTCTTCGCGAAGAGATTGAACCTATACTGGAGGATGTGTACGGAAGCTTCTCCGTTGCGCGTGCCGTAATGACACCGGAAATGTTGGAGGAAGCTCTGATGTACCCTAAGCAGAGCGTTAAGCTTGTAGCTACTGAGAAGAACGTGATGAGCGTCGATGTCCCATCCTTTGATTTTGAGCAGGAGAACACGCAGACTGGCAGCGTATATCCTTATGGATTCGCAACTACGTCGGGTGAGCTTGATAAATCCATAGAGAAGCTGTCGGAACTCTTTCCTAAACTGCTTCGGCTTGCCGGAATGGAGAAGGAAGCTATGCTGATAGCCGATGAGATAGAGAAGACCAGAAGGCGCGTTAACGCCCTTGAGTACGTCAAGATACCTGACTATCAGGAGACCATCAAGTATATCAAGATGAAGCTTGATGAGAACGAGAGAGGTAACCAGACGAGACTCATGAAGGTCAAGGACATGATACTGCATGAAAATATTGAGCAGCAGCGTGCCAAGGATGAAGAGATGCTCGCCAGTCTGGCAGAGTAAGAGCTTAGGTATTACATTCCTATAGAGTTAGAGCGGAGCCGAGAGACTCCGCTTTTCTGTTGGTTCCAAAGAGGCTATATCTGAGGGTTGTAAAGTTTTAGCTGTTGATATTGACGGCTTTAATATTCTTGTTGAACAAAAAGAAAAGTTCAGAGACTACTGCTTATAGCAAAAAATGGAATTGGGCACATTTGCTAACGATGAGCCCATATACGGCTTAATTTGGTTATCACTTTCAGGTTATAAACCAGGGCGGAGTCATGTGCTCCATCCTGGTTTATAAATTATTGATACGATCAAACGGGGGACGTGAGTGGAATTATATTATGCATTGTACCCTTACCGTGTTATAAAGTTAGTCAATTGCAATTCATCTATCGCAGGACTGAAGTATAACTCCTGACTGCGTCTCCATAAATTCTTTAATTTTATCCAGTGCAAGCGGTATTCCGCCTTCATTACTCGACTCGACGTTGAGCGGCATAACCGGGTCGTGAAGCGATTTCCTGAGCAGGAACCAGCCGCTGTGACCACCAAGGTCGAAGTTGACTCTGACCCCCTCGTAGTTAGGCTGCTCCGGCGATAGTCCATCTGTTTGCTCAACCCACATCTTCATATCCTCAAGAATCTTATCACCGACTTCACTGTAATCTTCAGTTGTGAGATCAAATCTAATCTCTACGGCTTCTGCGGGTTCTCCGAGATCTGCGATCATGGTTTCGATGCCTTTGCCTTCCTTCTTGAGGTTAGCCGCGTTAATTATAATCTGAACTGCCAGAAATGCACCGTCATCCAGATAGTAGTTGTCAGAGTATGCAGCATGTCCGGAAGTCTCAATTGCCAGGAATGCCTGTTCGCCTTCCTTGGACAACTCCATAGCCTTGTTAATGACATTGCGATATCCGCGCTTAAAACGAAGATGCTTGAGCCCAAGCTTATCCTCCAGGAAAGTGTGCAGCTCGTTGGATGTGATGCTGTCTGTGACAACTGTGCCACCGGGATAATCATCCGCACCGATTGCGGCAGCTAGAGCGACGATTCCGTTGCGGCTGATAGGCTTGCCATCAGAGGATACGGCTGCGCTTCTATCCACGTCCGTGTCAAATATTATTCCGAGGTCTGCACCTGTCTCACGAACCCGCTTGCATATGGAAGTCATGGCATCCTTGTTCTCCGGATTCGGCTGATGGTTCGGGAAAGTTCCGTCCGGATCGAGGAACTGACTGCCGCTGATGTCAGCGCCGAGAGGGGCGAGGACACTGTTTGCAAAGAATCCGCCCGCACCGTTACCTGCGTCTACCACAATCTTCATGTTGCTGAGATCTCCTCCGACTCCCATGCTGATCATCGAGCGCAGGTGAGCGGCATACATCTGCATCAGGTTGACACTCTCTGCATGGTATTCAAAAGGCAGTATGTGAGCACTTGCGGCGTATTCGAGTACTTCCCTTATGTCGGATTTGTTGAGACCACCTTCAGCGGTGAAGAATTTGAAACCGTTCCTGTTAAACGGCAGGTGGCTCGCTGTGACCATAATTGCTCCATCAAATTCATAGTACGGCATGATTGTCGACATATACATCGCCGGTGTAGATGCAAGCCCTGCATCGCTGACCTGCACACCTAGATAAGCCATGCCGGACATCAGAGCATCTGCAAGGTCGATCCCCGAGAGTCGCGGATCTCTGCCGACGCATATCTTGAGGTCAAACGAATTCTTCCCGGTCTTGAAGCCTAGCCAATGTGCAAATGACGCACCAATTGCCAGCGCATCGTAGCGAGTCAAATTAACTTCTTCACCCTCAACACCGGGAAGCGCGATACCTCGGATGTCGCTGCCGTTTTGAAGCTTAAATATTTCTTTACCCATGTTTCTCTCCCATTATGTATTGAAAAAATAAACCGAATGTTGCCTTTTGATTGACCACATAATTAAATCAACGCGAGTATGCATTTCCTTATGGTACAAATATATTATCAATATTATACAAAATAATTGTCCGGAAAGGTTGGGAACTTGGTGATATAGGAATAATAAATATGATTATGTTCAACTGTCATTCCGGGATTATGTTCAAGTATCATAAGGCACGAGAATTTAATTATCAAATCGCAGAGAAGGCTTTTGCTTCTAATGCTTGTTTTTTCTGTAATTCCTATTCCCGTGAAGACCACCGTCAATAGCATCCGCGCTTTCGAGGCCGGAGACAAGGTTTGTCTGCAGACCGTCTACAGCTTCGCCGGAGTCGGCGAGCAGGCAGCTTTCGACATCTTCCGCTTCAATGTTGACGACAAGCTTGCCAAGCATTGGGCTGTTATGGAGACCATTGCTGCCAAGGCGATATGGCAGAATCAGAACGGTGAATTTTAATGTAACCGTTGAAATTACAACGGGCTTAATGTAGAATGGTAGCCGGAGGTGGTTCATATGCAGATATCGAGCAGATTTACCGTGGCTTTACATATCTTCACCTGTGTGGATACGTTTAAGGATGAATATAAGGTGACGAGCGACTTCCTCGCAGGTAGCATAGGAACCAACCCGGTCATTATTCGCAAGATACTCACACAGCTTCAAAATGCAGGACTCATCACGGTAACAAGAGGAACCGGCGGAATCAAGCCAACAAGAGAACTGTCGGAAATATCCTTCTATGATGTATATCAGGCTATAGAGCCTTTGGAGGGCGGTGATTTGTTCCGGTTCCATGAGAAGCCGAGCCCACAGTGCCCTGTCGGAGGTAATATCCATGCATTGCTGGACGCAAAGCTGAACGCGATCCAGAATGCGATGGAGGACGAAATGAAGAAATATACAATAGAGGAGCTGCGGACGGGAATGCAGGAAATTTTCGGGAAAGAAGCATGATACAGAAACAGATGTGCGGCCGGAACGGCTACTCGCCTATCTTGTGGAGTAGTTAAAGGGCGATCTTCAATATTTTTAAGGATGAGGACAAAAAATACTATGAAAAGCTTATACGGTGAACTGCCGAACGGCTATCAGGAAAGTATCCGGAAAGGAATCAGCGCGGTGAGGTATCTCAGCGGACATATGTCCTATGGTACAGGTACAGTAGAGGAATGCGTCAGCAGATTGAAATATGAATTGGATAATGCCGATGCAATTGTGATTGGAGCCGGAGCAGGCTTGTCCACGTCAGCGGGACTTACCTACAGTGGTGAACGATTTGAGAAATACTTTTTTGATTTTGCGAAGAAATATGATATCCGTGATATGTACTCCGGCGGCTTTTATCCTTTTCCGGACGATGAAACACGTTGGGCATGGTGGGCAAGGCATATCTATTACAATCGCTATATCGACGCTCCGAAGCAGGTATATCAGGAATTGTATGAATTCGTGAAGGATAAGGATTATTTCGTCATCACCACTAATGTGGATCACCGGTTCCAAAGGGCGGGGTTTGATAAAAAACGGTTGTTCTATACACAGGGTGACTATGGTTTGTTTCAGAGCGTGAATCCATCACTGCAGAAGACCTATGATAACGAAGAATGGGTTATGAAAGCAATGGCGGCACAGGGTTTTATCAAAGATGAAAGAAGAATATTCCAGGTACCGGAAAGCAGCAGTATCACCATGCGGATTCCAACCGACCTGATCCCGAAATGCCCGGATGACGGTTCAGAGGTCACTATGAATCTTCGCGCGGATGATTCCTTTGTTGAGGACGAAAGATGGCACAGAGCATCGGCGGCTTATTACGATTTCCTTCGCAGACATGAGGGTCTGCATGTACTGTATCTGGAACTTGGCGTTGGAGCCAATACGCCTGTCATCGTGAAGTATCCGTTCTGGCAGATGACACTTGCCAATGAGAAGGCTGTTTACGCCTGCATAAATTACGGAGAAGCATTCTGTCCGGGCGAGCTTGAAAATCGAAGTATCTGTATAGATGCGGATATTTATGAAGTGCTAAGAAAATACGCCTATGGGCATTTCTAGGGATACTCATAGGCGTGTAATAGATTGTAATATGAGTTGCTTTATCTCCTTCTTAAATCAGTCGAACTGCTTATTCCCGCAGAAACGTGCATACTGCACAACGGCCTCAAATTGCTCCGGAAGATATGTTTCGATCAACATAAAAGAAATGCTCCTACATGATGATATACCCGTCGTGTATACCATCATAGATGAAAAGCATTAGACTTTCAATTGGAGAACCAATAATATGTAATCAAAGACATCGGAAGCATCTATAAACAGAAGCAGTATACGAAGGAGGATATCGATAATGAAAAAGATATGGTCTGTTCTGCTGGCCGCAGCTATGATGCTTTCCCTAGCGGCATGCGGAAGTTCAAATAATAACACTTCGGAATCATCTAAAAAAAGGGTTCTGAATTTAAAGGGAAAGCCATCGTTGTTTATTATTCCGGTTCGGGAAATACAAAGAGAGTTGCAAATTTCGTAGCTGACGAGCTCGATGCAGATACTTTTGAGATAATTCCCGCCGTGCCTTATTCTGATAGTGACTTGAACTGGAGAGACCGGAACAGCCGCGTTAATAGAGAGCACGACAACGTATCTCTTCAGTATGTAAAGCTTGCCTCAACAGAGGTTCCGAATTGGAGCGATTATGACGTGGTTCTGTTCGGTTATCCAATCCGGTGGGGTGAAGCACCGTGGATCGTGAACAATTTCATCAAGAGCAACAATTTCACCGGGAAAAAGGTCGTTCTATTTTGCACATCCGCAAGCTCAGGAATTGGAAGCAGCGGAACAAATCTTGAAAAAATGGCAGGGACAGGTGACTGGCTTGAAGGAAAACGCTTCTCGGAAAAACCCAATAAAGGCTCGGTCAGGGAATGGGTTCGGGGACTGGATCTGAAATGATCATCCCCGTATCGGCGGGCTTGGTATCTGCGGTTCCGGCTCATATATGTCGGTTGCCGGTGTGAAAGAGCCGCGAATCAAGTCTGTTGCTGCAATCGTTCCCGCCATCTCCGACATTTCTGCTTCTCCGATGATGGGTTTTTATAAAAAAGCAGATAATTTACGGAGAAAGAGGCGATAGAGTAATAATTCCACATATAACAAACAAATCCGCAGACAGTTGAAGCAATGCTGTCTGCGGATTTGTTTCGTCACAGAAATTATACAGACCGAATTAAGCTTTATGCTATTATTAACAGTGCGTTATGAGAGACTGCAACATTGAGTTAGCTATTTGGCAGTGATATAATCTAGCCTTGGAGATGTGAACCATAGCATAATATAGCATAATATAGAATAATTGGGAGAGAACAGAAGGAGAGCTGTTATGAGAAGTGACAAATACAATGACGTCAAGCCTAATCAGATAGTGTCTGAAGAGGTTGCTGTTGAGCCCAAAGGAGTTGCAGAAGTCGATACCTCAGAGTCTCTTAATAGGGGCAAAAAAGCGAAAAAGGCTAAGAGCAAGGTTAAGAAGAAAAAGAAGAACCGTGCAGTTGACTGGGCATTTAGAGTCATAATATTTTGTCTTGTTTGCGTAATTTTGATTAGCGGTTATAAGGTAGGTACAGCGCTTTATAATTACTACCATTCAAGAAGCGGCTTCAAGGAGGTCGCAAAAGAAGCCAAGGTCGACCCTAATCAATTCACGGGAATTGTTGATTTTGCAGCTCTCCGGAAGCAGAATCCGGATGTTGTAGGTTGGATTTACCAGAAGGATACGATTATCAATTATCCGATTATGCGTGGCAACAATAACGATATCTATCTGCATACAGATATTAAGAAGAAATATAGTGTGTCCGGTTCAATCTTCATGGATTACCGTAATTCTGCCGATTTCTCGGATTTCAATACGATTGTGTATGGGCACCATATGCATGACGGCAGTATGTTCAAGTCGTTGAGGGGGTATACGAAGGAAAACGATTATTATGACAGTCACAAGACCTTTGAGCTTATTACACCTGATGCCAAATATCATCTGCAGGTATTCGCTTCTTATATCACCCCGGCAACCAGCGATGCCTATAAGAATTCATTTAACAGTGAAGCAGAAAAACAGGCTTTCATAAACTATGCCAGGACAAATTCAAAAATCAGCGTAGAGGGCGTTAATATCTCTACTAAGGATAGGATCGTTACGCTAAGCACCTGTGCATACGACTTCGACGAAGCCAGATATGTGGTTGTATGCAAGATGATTCCGTGGACTAAGGCTGAGGTCAGAGCAGGAGAAAAGCTTCAAGCAAAAATAGATAAGCAGAACGGCAAATAAGGATTCGGCAAAAATTTGAAATTACGGCGAATATAAAGAAAATAACCGATTTGCTCTTGAATACAGTAATTAATAGTAATTATGGGGAATCGTTGCAACCGGATGCGGCGGTTTCCTTTTTAAGCATTTTTAAGCTGTAAAGCAGGCATAATTGCTGCTGTCAGTCCCCTTTTGATATTTGCCGGTACAGTATATAATCATCTAAAAGGTAAACTTATCTAAATGAAAGTCCGAGGTGCACTCATGAGTATTGATAAGACAAGAATCAGGGATGAGCTTATTCCTGAGATCAGGAGCTATGCCGACAATACACCGGTAGCTGACGAGCATACGCTTGACTGCAGTCTGGGGATAAATCCGTACGGATTTCCGGATGTCGTGATAGACATTGTGCGAAATTTTGATGTAAACAGGCTGTATCAGTATCCGCACAGCGATGAAGCTCAAGAGGCTGTGGTCAATTATTGGCAGGATTATGCCTTTATTGAGCCTGAAAATGTAGTTATGACGGATGGAAGTGTTACTGCTCTCAACCTCCTTGTAAACGTTTTTGCAAAACCGGGAGCTGAAGCAGTTATGTTCATGCCTACATTTACAGACATGGTTGAGTATTCCAGAATCATGGGTATGAAGGTACACGGAGTAGTGACAAGTGCCGAAAATAATTTTAAAGAAGATGTAAACAGGCTGGTTGGAACTATAAACGACAATACTTCTTTCGTGTACATTGATAATCCAAATAATCCAACGGGTCAATTTCTGTCGAATGCGGAGCTTGAGCGTATAATCAGCAAATGCGAGGAGATGAAGGTGTACGCCATAATTGACGAAGCCTATGCGGATTTTATCCCGAGGGAGGAATCTGCAGTTATGCTTGGTCCGAAATACAGCCACATGATTAGTGTGAGAACCTTTTCTAAAGGCTTCGGGTTGGCAGGAGCCAGAGCCGGTTACATAATAACCAATAAAGAGCTTGTCAAATATATCAAGAAGGTCAGCAATCCTTACATGATGAACGAGATGAGTCGCGCGATAACAGCAGCAATCCTCAACTATGACGTTCAGCCGGTTGAGCACGGTACAGACTTTTCGATCATCAAGGGAGCGCTTCGCGATGCCTGCGGAAGTAAAATAATCATGGCAGAGACGGATGACAGAGTTCCGATCTGCCTGCTCAGGCATGTAGATGACGACATCGATTTGCAACGAATGCTTATGAATGAGAATGTATTGACCTGTAGCGGAAGCGAATTTGAGCCGCTTGGAAGGAATTGTGTAAGACTGCGTGTTCCAACGTTAAAAGATGCGGGTAAGCTGATCAAGGCAATTAGGAATGTGGTTAGCGCGTAACTACGATAAGTCCGATGAGTCCCTGAACAGGGTTACGGCAATGAGAAATGCAGTTAGCGCGTAACCCATCCTGTGTGTCTCATGCACTGCCGACAGGCAGTGCGACAATTAGAAATGTAGTTAGCACGTAACCTGTGCATTATGAGCGATGATTAAGAATCAAATGAAACTATGCGTATGAAGAGGGCGGAAATGATGATTAAAGATTTGATTAAGAAGAACAGAAGTGTCAGAGGTTACGATATTTCTCGGGAAGTGACTGATGAAGAACTCCGTGAGATGGTTGATTGTGCGAGATTATCCGCATCAAGTGTTAATATGCAGCCACTTAAATATGTAACTATAAATACCCCGGAAGGAAGAGATAAAATCATTGGACAGATATCATTTGCCGCAAAATTGTCAGAGCTTCATCTCCCCATCTCGGGTACCGAACCGATGGCATATATAGTTATCTGCCAAGATGAGAACATCAGCAAGAGCGGAACAGGATATCATAAGGATGCGGGAATTGTTGCCCAATCCATAACTTTGGCTGCTGCGGAGATGGGGCTCGGAGCTTGTATATTAGGATACTTTTCGCCAAAAGAAATGGCTACGTCACTTAGACTTGCCGGAAACCTCAGACCGCTGCTTGTGATAGCACTAGGCAAATCAATCGAAGATATCAGGATAGTCGAGATTGAAGAAGGTGAATCAACTGACTATTATCGCGATGAAAACGGCGTGCACTATGTACCTAAACGAAGGCTTGATGATGTGATAGTTGAGTGGGAATAGAGTATAGCTTCACATAAGTGACTTAGTTTCAAGGGCTGTAGCCTAACCTATCATTATAATAAACAACCGGAACAAAATTGGGTAAAGCTTTCAAAAAGAATAAATTGAGTGATTGCTTCCGTTGGGTTTACAAGTGAACAAAAAAATCAGACCGTAGCTTAGTTGTTCCGGTCTTTTTGCGTATGTGGAAAAGGGGATATTTCACGTGAAGAGGCAGAGGATGAACTCCTCGCCGATGCTACCGATGTGTTCTGGAAGGGAGATAAGGACGCGGAAGCTGCAGTCAAAACGCTTGTAGAAAAAAACAGGAGCCTTGGAGAAACCATCCTCAAGGCTATTAAGTCTACAGTAGATAAACTGAACACTCTGGGCAAGAGTGCGATGAACGCACTAAAAGGAGAACTTCGCGGCAAGTGGCTTGAAGAACTGGGAATACTTGAAAAGGCGCAAGAAATGTGGACTGATGCTTTGATGAATTCGGAAGTAGATGAGTTTGAAGAGGCTGTAGATAATGGAGACGGAATTAAATTCATGTTCAAGGGGCAAGATTCTCAAGGCAGAGATATATATGAAATATCCGAAACAACCAAGAACCTAACTAACAAAGAAAAGCGCAATCTTGCCGTTAATAATATTAAAGAATTGTTAGGAAAGAAAACGATTATATTTGATAATGGAAGCGAAACCGCAGAGGCTAAACTAGACAAGGTTTTCTTAAAAAAGAATATCTATGGTGACAACCAAACGAATAGAAAGAAAGTATTTAAAAATAAAATTAACATTTTTGCCGATGGTGATACGATGAATTTGCTATCAAATGCAGCTTATGATAGCAAATCAAAAGATAAAGACAATAAGCATAAAGGTGCAGTTAAAGAGTGGGAATATTACAATAAAGAAGTATGGATAGATAACAATCTGTTTGACGTTTTAATAAACGTACAAGAGCGCAGCACAGGAAAATATGTATACAATGTAAAATTCACGCAAATTAAACAAAATAAATCAGCCCCCGTTGCAACCGTAAAAGCAAACGCTAACGGCCTGAAATCAACAGGGGCTGATTCAAGTACAGTTAATGTATCATTGAAAAACTCTAATGTCAACGGGGAAACTAAAAAATATCAGAGAAAAAACAATATCTTTGATATCCCAAACAATCAGCAAGCGGATATAAGCACCATTAAGGAGCTGAACAAAAAGATTGACGCTCTAATCCTCAATCAGACCAAGACAAAAGGAACGATGCCTAAGAGGTCTGCAGTTATAAATTATCTGAAAGAACTAATTAGCGAGGTCGGATCAGATGTAAAAGCAGAAGAGCTGCGTATTGATTATCATAATCTTTATAAAGCGGCAAAAACAGGTGACAATGCTACAAAGGAAAGACTGCTGAATGAAATAACACGTGAAATTGTCAAGAATACCTATGAAACCGAGCGCATATCTCAAGAAATACAAGATGTTCAGAGATACCTCAAGAACATGACTGTGTCTATTGATGAAAATCTGGAATCTGAAATAAAGAGCAGATATGGTTCATTTGGAAAGTTCAAAGAATATATTGATAACGCCTTTAAGGTAAAACTTAGCAGGAATGTTAACAGAATGGAATATGCTGTTCCTGTGGATATTATGCTGTCAGAAATGAATGAAATATTCGGTGACACCATAAAGGTGGATGGTCAAAGTTTGAATGATGTCACGGATTTTGTAACAGCACTGAGTGAGATTGCTGAATATGCATCGGTAAAAGATAATAAGGTATATCTATTTGACGGTGGCGCGCAGCTTGCAGGGTATACGGAAAAAGAAATATCCGACAGTAAAATTTCAAAAAATATATCTTTATCTATTGTTAGGCAACACTAACTGGCGTATAATCAATAGTTAAGTTATTAATAATAACGTTATTAATAACTTAATTATTGATTGAGTTATTAAAAATTGAAATTTTATAAGAGCGGAGAAATGAACATGGCTAATAAAAATCATGAATTAGATAAGCCGATAATTGAAGCTGCTAAAATTGAATTTTTAAAAAATGGATTTCAATCTACTTCAATCAATTCTATTGCAAAAAGAGCAGGAGTTACAACCGGAGCTATATATACAAGATATAAAGGGAAAGATGAGCTTTTATATAGCTTAATTGAAGAACTTTTACAAGTTTTGGATAGTGAAAGAAAAGATAACAAAGAAGCATACATGAAATATTGTATAGATAAAGATTTTGATAATCTTTTAAGTAGTATAGAAAAAGAAACTGCAAGATATATAGATATTTTATTTGAATATTATTATGAGTGTAAACTTCTGTTATGTTGCAGCAAGGGAAGCTCAGTCGAATCCATGTTTGATGAAATGATGAAAAATAAGATACACGAAACACAAATATTCATAGAAAAATATATTGACTCGGATATTAGTAAGTTAAAATTGGATTTAGTGGAATTACTAATGAATGAGCAGTTTAATGTATATGCTTTGATAATCGAAAAAGGATACAGCAAAGACGAAACAGTTGAGTATATAAAAATGTTGGGGGAGTTTATTGGAGCAGGTTGGGAAAAGATTTTTAAAGATTTTATAAAATAAGAATTTGATTTACAGATAGGACGAGTGAAGTGTACAAAACTATTTTAGATTTTAAAATCGACTTTTCTTATGATGAAAATAAGGAAAAAGTATTGAATAATGTGGTAGGCAGTATATCGAAAGGGCAGTGTGTAGCTCTTTGTGGTGAAAGTGGTTGTGGAAAATCGACTTTTCTTAGATGTTTAAATCATCTGATTCCTGAATTTTACGACGGTATATTTAATGGACATATATTAGTAAATTCTGAGAATATATGTAATAAAAATGTTGGAGAAGTAGGGGAGATTATTTCGTCTGTTTTTCAAGACCCAAGAAGTCAATTTTTTACAATGGAGAGTGATACGGAAATTTCCTTCGGACTCGAAAATAAAGGATTAACGCATGAAGAGATAAAAAAAAGAACAAAAGAAGCTTTTTCTAAGTTTGGGTTAGAATATCTGGAGAACAGAGAAGTCTTCAAGCTTTCAAGTGGAGAACGGCAGCTCATAGCCGTTATGGCTGCATGGGCAATGAATACAGAAATTATTTTACTTGATGAACCGACTGCAAACTTAGATTATTTAGCCATAGAAAAACTAAAAAATATCTTATTGCTTCTTAAAGAAGAGGGAAAAACTCTAATAATAAGTGAACATAGGCTTTACTATCTGAGGGAGCTTGTGGATGAATATTGGCTAATTAAAAATAGAAGCTTATACGAAAAGTACGATGGAGACGCTTTTAGGGCATTTTCTGGGGATAAATTGGATGATTTATGTTTACGAGTTCTGGAGCTTAATCAACTTGAAGTTCCAAACAAGTGTTTTGAGTTTTGTAGTGATAGATTGGAAGTAAAGGAGGTATCTTTTGGATATAAAAAACAACATATTTTAAAAGATTTGTCGTTTACAGCTTGTTTGGGAGAAGTTACTTGTTTGATTGGAAAAAATGGTTCAGGTAAAACCACCTTGGGAAAATGTATATGTGGATTGTTGAAAACACAAAAGGGGAGAGTTTTTCTAAAGGATAAAGAATTGAGTCATAGGCAGTTGTCACAAAACAGTCTTTTTATTATGCAAGAAGCTGAATTTCAATTTTTTACAAATTCTGTATTATCTGAACTCAAGTATGGTGTAAATCGAAACAAATATGATGAAATAGAAGCTTTACTTAAGCGATTTGATATGTGGAAATATAGAGATAGACATCCATTTTCTCTTTCAGGCGGGCAGATGCAAAAATTAACCTTAATGATGGCATATCTTTCGGATAAAAGCGTGGTTATTTTAGATGAACCAACATCTGGAATGGACAAAAAAAGCTTAGATATTGTAGTGGGACTGATAAATGATATGAAAAAGAAAAAAATCGTGATAACTATCAGCCATGACTTAGAGTTTATCTCGGCAGTTGCCAATAAATGCTTGGAACTTGATAATGGAGTGATACAAAGAATTTGTGAAGTAAAAGAGAATAAAGATATTGAAAATATTAAAAGCATATTCGAAAAAGATTTAGAACATAAAGTCCCATCAGAAAGAGAGAAAATTATTTTAGATCCGAGAACAAATATTTTGTTTTGGGTTCTTTGTATGGTTTCAGTGGGAATTGACAATAAGATATTGATTTTTGAATGCAATTTATTGGCGCTTGTTTTTTCTCTTGCAAATAGAAGATATAAAGCGTTTGGAATTACTTCCATCATTATAGGATTGATTTACGGTCTTGAAATAATATATCCCAATGAAATTACAATGTTTACAGCAAATTTGTTTCCTAGATTTATTTTAATATTTCTACTATTTCCTATCATTCTTGGAGGTAGAGGAGCAACAAATATGCTTGCGGGACTTAGAAAAATAAGAATGCCTGAGAAGTTATTATTGATTCTTGCGGTTTCTTTTCGATTCTTTCCAGTGTTAAGGAATGATTTTAATTTGCTTAGACAGGTGCTTAGAAATAGAGGACGCTGTAGCCACAAAAATATAATCAAAGAAAAGATGGAGTATCTTGAAGCACTGATTGTTTCATTGATTTTTCGAGTGATAAGAATAGGTGAAACATTATCAGCTTCAGCAGAAACAAGAGGAATTGCTTTAAATCACAAAAAATCATCTTATGTTACTTTGCAGTTTCATCTATGCGATTACATATTGATGATGGGGATGATAGTAATTTTGATGATAAATATTTTATAAAAATAGGAGGACCTAATAATGAACAAAAATAAATTGAAAGCGAAAGATATAATTATGGTTACATTGCTATCCTTGTGTAACATTTTGATATTTTCTTTAGGTACATTTATGTATGCAACACCAATTACCATACTTTTAACACCAGTGCTGTACTCATTATTACAAGGTGTGGTTTTCTTTGTTATTGGAGTGAAAGTGAGAAAAAGAGGAGCATTTCTTATATATTCTCTTATTCAAGGAATTATAGCATTTTATCCACCATATATTTTAATGTTTGTAATTTCAGGATTGATAGCAGAATTTTTACTATATAAAAGAGGCTATGGAAATCTAAAAATTATTGGAATTAGCTATGTTATTCAACAGACATTGGCTTCTGTCGGAAGTGTAATTTATCCATATACCATAGCGCTGAATAAAACCATAGGAGATATGAAAGAAAAGGAGTTAGCTTCGAATATTACAGCGGCAGGCAAAATGATTACTTCTTGGGGAACGCTGATTTTACTTGTTTTAGTCATAGTTTCTGCAATCATAGGGTCTTATATAGGAAGTAAGGTCGTGATGAAACATATTTTAGAAAAAGAAGCTGATGTATAGGGTGAAGTCATGAAAAAAGCGAGAGAACCAAACTTTTTTAAAGAAATGGATTCGTTTATCAGTCCATACAAAAAAAGATACATTTTATCTGTGCTTCTAAGCATGCTTTCTGTTCTATGCGAACTGTTATCCTATGCTTTTGCTGGAATTTTAGCGGGATATATCTTCAAAGGATTTTATGGTAATAACACTGTATATGCCTTGATATTAACCATAATCTGCAAAATATCAGGAATGCTATTTTCAAACATTTCAACATTTATATCTCATAAGGCAGCATATTTAACATTAAGTGACTTAAGATATGCAATTTGTGATAAATTTATCAGACTGCCGATGGGATATTTTGATAGAAATCCTAGTGGAACATTGAAAACTATATTGGTAGACAGAGTGGAAGATATAGAAAAAAACATTAGCACATCTACTTCCTGAAATGACTGCAAATTTGCTGATACCTATTGCTATGATTATTTGGATGCTTGTAATTAATATTAAGCTTACTGTCATTATATTTCTATGGATTGTGTTTGGTTTATCAATCGGAATGCTTATGATGATTGGCTATAAGAAAAAATATGAGGGACAAGTACAGGCACAAAAGAACATGAATCAAGCGGTCATAGAGTATATAAAGGGTATCGAGGTAATTAAAACTTTCAATATGGAAGATAGTTTCTATGCTAAATATAAAAATGCAGTCATCCGCAATGCAGAGTGTGCATTAAACTGGATGAAAAGCTCGCAGTTTTATGCGTCTCTTTCATATAGCATAGCACCGATATCTATATTTCCAACAATTGTTGTGGGGTTGATATTTTTCAATAATGGTAGTCTTACTGAGCAGAGTTTATTTTTGTTTATGATGATTTCTCTTGGAATATTCAAACCAGTTGTTAAGGCATCCAGTTATGTTGACCAATTGGCGCAGATGGGAACTGTTGCAAAGGAAATAAAAGGAATATTAGATTATCCGGAACTAAAGAGAAATGAGAATTCTAATTTAAAAGAAAAAATGACATACGAGATTTCATTTGAGAATTTACAATTTTCTTATGACGGGACAAAAAAATGATGTTGATAATGTGAATTTGAAAATTAAAGAAAAAAACATGACTGCAATTATTGGTACTTCAGGTTCAGGGAAATCAACTCTAATGAAACTTTTAGCCGGATTTTGGGATTTTGAGAAGGGGGACATAAAAATAGGTGGTATAGGGGTAAAAGATCTTTCAATGAATTACCTGAATACTATTATATCCTATGTAGATCAAAATACATTTTTATTTGATGACAGTATTTTGGGAAATATTAGAGTAGGTAAAAAAGCTGCGACTAATGATGAAGTTATAGAAGCTGCCAAAAGAGCCGGTTGCCATGATTTTATTGTCGCTTTGCCTGACGGATATGACACCATAGCAGGTGATAGGTTATCCGGCGGAGAAAAATAAAGAATAGCTATTGCCAGAGCAATTCTAAAAAATGCTTCAATTATCATATTAGATGAAGCAACTGCAAGTGCAGATATTGAAAACGAAGAAAAAATTCAAGAGGCATTACTGGAATTTACCAAAGATAAAACGTTAATTGTTATTCTATAATAAAACATATCCATTTTTGATATTTGATTAAATTGAAAAAGCGACTAAAATGCAACGGAAACCATGCAAGACAAATTAAAACGCATAATGCTTAGAGAAATGGAGAGGGAAAAACATCAAAAAGGCGATAAAAATGATTAGAAAGTCCTTGACAAGTTGTTACAGAACAAACAGCAGCAGAAAACTACACTCTCTCGGTATAGGAATTCAATAGACATAAACAGCAATCGGAAATAGCGGGTTGCTGTTTTTTAATATCAGAACGAATTTTTTCTTGACATTATAGTCATTCAATGATAATATAACAACGTTATATAACAGTGTTACATGATGTCGCAGTTTAACTACAGGAGTAATATGAATACGCAGCCTTACACTACAGACGAAGTTCAGACCAAACGCAGGATTATAGAAGCTGCACTTTATGAATTCGAACAGAAGGGATATCAGGGCGCTTCTTTGCGTCAGATTGTGAAGAATGCAGGGGTGACTACAGGAGCCTTCTATGGGTATTATTCCAGTAAGGCGGAGCTGTTTGAAGGTATTGTTGGTGTGCATTACGATGCTATGATGCAGCACTACACGGATGTTCAGGAATCATTTGCGATTAAAGAGTTTGATGAACAGAAGGCGGACATGGCCGATGTATCGCGTGACTGCATGCATTGGATGTTGAATTACGCATATGAGCATCTAAGAGAAGTAAGAATCATGTTCATGAAATCAGAAGGAACAAGATTTTCGGATTTTGTAGACAGATTGGTTGAGATTGAGGTTGAATCTACTGAAAATTTTAAGGTCGATCTTCATAATGACATGAAGGAGGCGGCACAGGAGTTTCTGAATATCGATTACAGATTCGAGCATATTATGGCTACAGGCATGTTTAATGCGTTTCGTGAGCTTATCGTTCATGAGATGACATATTCGGAGGCTAAGGTCCAGCTTGAACTCATTCGCAGATTTTACACCGCAGGATGGCAGGAGCTATTTGGTGGTATTTTCTAAGCGGATATTTCCACAAGATGATACCGTTTTTTTTGGAGCTTAAGTTAGACTGGACTAATCAACTGTCGATTAGCTGATTACGGACACAAATTTATCAATTATAACTGTTTAAAGACAAGGAGGAAGACATATGAATGATTCTTCAGGACGTAATGGCAGTAATGCGCTTGCCATAATTAAACGATTTGCGAGTTCGCGAAAGAGTAAATATATTCTCTCCGTTATATTCGCTTTACTTGGAGTGATATGCTCCATCATCCCGTATTACCTGATGAGCCGTATCGTTGTTAAACTGCTGGATGGTGTTAGTGACTGGGACGCCTATCAAGGGTATTTTATATGGATGATTGTTTTATGGACTCTTAGAGCATTGCTGCATTCTGTTTCTACAGGCTTCTCGCATGCTGCTACCTTTGCAGTTCTGGGAGATATAAGAAAAGCGCTCTGCTTCAAGCTTACCCGCATGCCGCTTGGAGATGTTAAACGTATGTCTTCCGGTTCTCTAAAGAGTATTATCGTTGAGAGAGTAGATAGCCTTGAAACTACACTTGCACACATTGTGCCGGAGTTCACCGCTAATCTGATTGCTCCTATAGCGGTGCTCGTTTATATCTTTACCATTAACTGGAAACTGGGCCTTGCAAGCATTATGACGCTGCCGGTGGCTGCTTTTTGTATGGGGATGATGACCAGGAATGCAGGCAGTCGTTGGGCTGATTGCGTAAAAAAAACAAAGGCTCTCAATGATACGGCAGTTGAGTATATCAACGGTATTGAGGTAATCAAGGCCTTCGGCAAGACGGACAGCTCATATGAGAAATTCGAGAAGGCGGCACATGAAGGAGCATATTGCTTTATCGATTGGATGAAATCAACAATCGTATTTTTTACAATCGGTATGGCTATAACTCCTACTACCATTCTGACAATTATACCTGTTGGAGGCATTCTCTTCATGCATGGGTCAATCACAGCAGGAGAGCTTATCACAGTGCTCATTCTCTCAGTCGGCATGCTGGCACCGCTTATAACTGTGATGTCATATACGGATGATATGGCCAAGATCGAAATTGTATTCGGAGAGGTTCAGGGAATACTTGATCGTAAAGAGCTGGAGCGTCCTGAAGCTACAGACTGTAAACCTGATGGAAATGATATTGTTATTAAGAATGTCAGATTCTCATATGAAGAAGGTACGGAAATTCTGCACGGGGTAAACATATCTATCAAGGAGGGTAGTGTGAATGCGCTGGTAGGACCGTCAGGCTCCGGTAAATCTACAATTGCCAGACTCATCGCTGCACTCTGGGACGTAGACAGCGGTGAGATCACATTTGGCGGAGTTAATATCAAGGATATGAGCTGGGACGATTATAATACCAAGATTGCCTATGTATCTCAGGATAATTATCTGTTCAATCGTTCGGTAATGGACAACATCCGCATGGGGCGTAAGGGTGCCGGCGATGAGGATGTCATTGAAGCAGCGAAGCGCTGCGGTTGCCATGACTTTATCATGAGATTGGAAAACGGATATGACACTATAGTCGGTGATGCCGGCGGACACCTTTCCGGTGGCGAAAGGCAGCGTGTCTCCATAGCCAGAGCGATGCTCAAGGGGGCGCCAATTGTTATACTCGATGAAGCTACTGCTTACACCGATCCTGAAAGTGAAGCGGTGGTACAGCGCTCGATTGCCGGCATGATTAAGGGCAAAACGCTTATCGTCATAGCGCATAGATTATCTACCATTGTGGATGCAGATCAGATAATTGTGGTGGATGACGGAAATATCGATGACGTCGGGACTCACGAAGAACTTCGAAGAAAAGACGGGCTTTATAATAAAATGTGGCTTGCACATGTATCGGCAAGGGATACTGTAGACGGAGGTGAGACTGATGTTTAAAATTCTGATGAAATTCTTCCGGTTCTCGGGAGCGGAAAATAAAAAAAGGTATTATGAAGCGATTTTTCTCGGTGTGATAGAGGCTGTCGGTCAAGCCATGAAAATTCCGGCAATTTATATACTGGTGACGGCGGTAGTACGCGGCGATGTGACCTACAGAACCATCATGTTGTCACTCGCAGTTCTTGTTGGAGGAATGATTGTACAATGCATTGTATCCCGAAGAAGCAAGATGCAGCAGACCATCGCAGGGTATACAACCTGTGCGGGAAAGCGGATAGAGATAGCTGAGCATCTTCGCTATGTACCGATGGGATATTTCAACGAAACATCGCTTGGAAATATCACAAGTATAACTACAAATACTATGGAGCTGTTGGCTGATGTTGCAACACGCGTTGTAATGTTGACGCTTGGAGGCACGCTTGAGTCCTGTTTAATCACAGTGCTGCTGCTGATTTTCGATCTCAGAATCGGAGCGGTGGCTCTCGCCGGACTTCTGATATTCTTTGTGATCAATTCTTTTTTGCAGAGACATTCAGTTGATGTGTCGAAGGGTAAGCTGGATACGGATGCTGCTATGGTTAGCGAGGTGTTGGAATTTATACAGGGAATTGCAGAAGCAAAAAATTTCAAACTTATCGGAGAGAATAACAAGAAGCTGGATAACTGCATTGATAATTCATCAAAAGCAAATATTCGCATGGAACTCAAGATTATGCCATTTGTCACATTGCAGAGCTGGATCATTAAGATGACAGGGGTATTGATGTGCATACTCTCTTTACGCTTCTACCTGGCGGGGACTATGGATCTTGCGACATCCATAGTTATGATGATTGCGGCCTTCCTGATGTACGCTGCACTTGATTCCGCCGGTAACTTCTCGGCTCTTCTGCGTGCAGTTGATATTTCCGTTGACAAAGCGGAGTCAGTGCTTGCTATTGAGAATATGGATATTGATGGAGAGTATATCAGGACTGAAACACAGAATATTGAGATGAATCACGTTGATTTTGCATATGACACAAGGAAGGTTATTGATGATCTCAGTCTTTCAATTCCGGAGAAATCTACGGTGGCCTTTGTAGGGCCGTCGGGAAGCGGCAAAACGACGATTTGCCATCTGATAGCAAGGTTTTGGGACGTTAAGTCGGGGCAAGTCAAGCTTGATAATAGAGATGTTCGGGCCTATAATATGAACTCTTTGATGGAAAACTTCAGCTTTGTATTCCAGTCCGTATATCTGTTCCATGATACGATAGCCAATAATATCAGATTTGGGCAGCCTGATGCTTCAATGGATATGGTCATAGATGCGGCTAAGAAGGCTTGCTGCCATGATTTTATAAGCGAGCTGCCGGACGGTTATGATACGGTGCTGGGGGAAGCGGGGGCCAGCCTTTCCGGTGGGCAGAAGCAGCGCATATCTATCGCTCGTGCCATTATGAAGGATGCACCTATTATCATACTGGATGAGGCTACGGCAAATGTAGATCCGGAAAACGAGCGTGAGCTGATGTTGGCAATCAAAGAGCTTACCAAAGAGAAGACCATATTGATGATTGCCCACAGACTCAAGACTGTACGCAATGCAGACAGGATCTATGTTATTGATAAAGGCAGAATAGCGCAGCAGGGCACTCACGAGGAGCTGATGAAGGCTGGCGGAATCTACAGGGATTTTGTATCAGCACGTTCCGAGGCGATTGGTTGGAAATTATAGTACGCAGCGGTAAAATATAGCTGTGATAAAATAGCAAAAAACGGCTTGTATCAGGTGTGAACCGACCCCCGAAGTTGAATTTTGGGACAGTCATCGGACTGGGCACACCTCAGCGATATGAGCCGTTTTTCGATGTCAAAACTTTATTTTTAATAGGAGATGCTAGCCTTCAGCTTATCCGGATCCCAGGTCTCAATGTAATCCTTTGTCAGGTCGATAAACAGCTGTGCCAGCGGTGGAGCATCCTTGAAGGAGTTGGCGGCAATTCCGATAACTCGGTAACGCGGCTCCGCAAAGCGTTTTTTAACTGCCGGAGTGGCGATTCCGTCCAGGATAAGCTTGGGTAGAATGGATATCCCGATTCCGTGCTCAACTAACGGCACAGCAAGCATATCTTCATTTACATAATGGACTACCTCAGCTCCTTTTATTCGTGAGAGAATGTGCCACGCGTCATATTCTCCACCCTCTTCCATGAGCACAAAACGTCTGTAATTCAAAGCCTCAATCGGTATGCGTTCATATTGTGCCAGCGGATCATCAGGAGGGAGGAGTACAAGATATTCATCCTGATATAACGGCATAAATTCAAAATTTCCTTTATAATAACCTGACAAAAAACCTATATCCAACTGCCCGGTCTGTAGTCCTGCTTCCACTCCGTCATAGCTGCTGTGAGATTGAATCAGCTGGATGTTGGGGTATTCCGCTGCGAACTTTTCGGCAACGGCCGGAATCCAGTGCATCGATACACTCGTAAAGGCTCCGACACGCAGTGTGCCTCGCCGCAGTCCGCGAAACTGGTCTGCCTTTTGCAGCAATCTCTCTCGGCTGCATACGATCCTGCGAAAATCAGGCAGGAGTTCTTCTCCATATTTGGTCAGAGTAATCCCGTTTTTTGCACGGTGAACGAGCGGGAGTCCGATTTCTTCCTCCAGGGCGCGAAGGGCATGACTTATTGCAGATTGTGAGTAATGGTATCTTTCTGCGACTTTTGTAAGATTGCGTGTTTCTGCAACCTGGACAAAAACCTCATATTTGTTTAACATGGACGCCTCCTCTTATCTATATGTAGAACTGTATCTAGTGCTTCCTCCTTCCAAATTTACGGAAGCTTATGAAATATTTTCATAACGCCTGCATATGGAATTTACCTGCATGTTATGAAAGTATTTCAGAACTTCGTGAAATTTCTTGTCGTTTATACACCGATAAGGCTTTATATAATAATAATTGATAAGAGGCAATGTCAGAATCGGTTTCTTCTATAATTATTAACACTTAAAATCTACCATATTTAGATATAAGAAATCAATGATTTTGCTTCTTATCAATTTAAGAATTGTGCTGTTTAGTGCATAAACGAACAAAGTGATAAGGAGGGTAATGTTGTGTCTAATTCATTGAAACAGGGATTTCCCCGTGATATTACGGCAGGAGGACTGCTTAAAATTGATATTGCGGAAGGAAAAGAAATTCATCTTGAGATTCCTGTAGAACCAAAAGAAGAGATGTCGGGAAGGGCACCTTCTGTATTATTCCGTTCTGATAAACAGAAAGAGCTATACGAGGATGAGGCAGCTGCGCACTCTGTTCGTCATGTTTTGAAGAATTGTGCATTCCCGGTTACTGAGGTAAGACTTGGAGAACGTACAAGCTTTGAGGATGGAGTTCTTACCGTAAGGAAAAGTCTGGAGGCGGAGGCTCAGGGATGTAACGATCTGGTTAAATCAGCAGAGCTGGATATCATCTATCCGGATAAGCAGCATGTTTACACAAACAGTATGATGGATGTGCAGCCCATTGCTGTGAAGAAAGAAGGTATGCTCGGTGAAGGCACCACTTTTGAAATGACCGGGGTGTACATGATGCTCACCGGGACCGATGAGGCGGGACTGCAGATTGCGGATGCAAATGTCTCAAACGGAATTTATGAAGAAAATGTCGAATTCGGGCGTCCGGGAGCGCCGGATCGTGATGCCTTTATCATCCGGTTAAATGTCACGATTCAGGAAGGCTGCGGCATGGAACGTCCGGGACCGTTGGCTGCCCATCAGGCACTGGATATCATCACACAGGAGCTTCGTGAAGTGCTGAAGGAGAAGGATGCATCAACGGCTGCTGCCGAACGCGAATACCTGGATGTGGAACGTCAGGGGGCGCTTAGGATTCTGCTGGTGAAGGAAATTATGGGTCAGGGAGCTATGCATGACAATCTGATTTTGCCCGATGAGCCTTGCGGCTTTCTTGGAGGACGCCCGAATGTTGATCTGGGTAACGTACCGGTTTTGCTGCGCCCCAATGAAGTGCTTGATGGCGGGATTCATGCTTTGACCTGCATCACGCCGGACACGAAGGAGACCTCTCTGCATTACTGGAGAGAACCGTATCTCAAACGGCTCGCTTCCGATCCGGAGATTGACCTGTTAGGGGTGCTGTTTGTCGGATCACCTCAGGCAAATACTGAAAAGTTCTATGTATCCGGGCGAGTAGGAGCCATTGTTGAGGCTTTGAATCCGGACGGCTGCATTGTTACGACGGAAGGCTTTGGTAATAATCATATAGACTTTGCATCGCATATAGAGCAAATCGGTTCTCTCGGGATCCCGGTTGTAGGCTGCTCTTACTGCGGTGTTCAGGGAGCTCTGGTTGTCGGTAATAAATACATGGATGTCATGGTCGATCATTGCGTAACAGAGCATGGAAATGTTGAGGATATTCTAGCCAAAAATACAGGGACAGAGGAAACTGCAATAAGGGCTGTGGCACTCGTCAAAAATAAGATTGTAGGAGAGAAAATACGACAGGCGGAACGTCGATACAATCCTGCACTGATCAAGGATAATGAGGAGCTGGCAGAGGAGGTGTATGGCCATGCTGATCCACGGTATTCATGTGAATAACGAAGCCGTTCCGCATACGGGAACCATAACCGAGATAAATGACACTTATTTCTATGTACAGATAACTGCAAGAATGGGTGTGCTGAAGTTGCCGTTGCGATGCCTGATCAGTGAACATCGTCCAAAGATAGGCGATAACGTTCGGTTCCTGATGAGCTATGTGGAAATGCAGAATGATAATTATGAAAAGGAGGCAAGCGATAATTTATGAAGATTACAACAGTTAAAAATATGGCTTCGGAAATATATACTCCGATTACTCCCGCGCCTGTCTGGACTCCTCTCACCAAGCCGCTCGAGGAATGCACTGTCGGGTTTGCCAGTGCCTGCGGAGTTCATTTGAAAACTCAGAAGCCGTATAAGCTCGCCGGAGATGGAAGCTGGAGGGAAATCCCGCGTGATGTTGCACCGGATGAACTGATGATAACACATGGAGGATACGATCATACAGATGTCAACAGGGATATCAACAGTATGTGGCCGTATCAACGGATGATTGAACTCGAAAGCGAAGGGTTTATCAAGCATTTCTGTGATATAAATGCCGGTTTCATGGGAGGAGGCGGCGATATTGACACCTTCACCAATCAGATAGGTCCGGAGGTAGCGGAGCTCTTCGTAAGTGAAGGGGCGGATATAGTAATCCTGACAGCCGGATGAGGAACCTGCCACCGCTCCACCGTTTTGGTGCAGAGAGCAATTGAAGCCGCAGGAATTTCAACCTGCATTATAGCAGCTCTTCCGCCGGTTTGCGTGCAGCAAGGTGCACCTCGCGGGGTTGCCCCATCTGTTCCGATGGGAGCCAATGCCGGGGAGCCTCACAATACGGCAATGCAAACAGCAATTGTTAAAGCCGCACTGCAGCAGGTTGTCAAAGCGGATATGCCGGGGATTATCCGTCCTCTGCCATATGTATATCACGCGAAAATCTGAACCGGATTTGCCCGGGTATCTTGATCGTTTAAGATACCCGGGGTTTCGGAATAGTAAGCTTATTAATAAAAAGTTTCTGCGAGAGCAGCGGCAGACGAGGCGACGATAGGTTCCAAAATAGTAAGCCTGTTAATAAAAAGTCGGGTGCTTTTTAGGAATAAAACAAAAAGATTGTTTAAGAAAGATAGGCACAACAAAAGAGCCGCCTTTTGTCGTCGGCTTAAAAACAGACGAGGAGGAGTTATGATACTCAGAATAATCCAGGCACTGATATTAGGATTCGGAACGGTTCAGGGCGCTTTCCTGACAAAACACTTTATTAGAGAGCGAGAAAGAGGATTGCAGCCCAAAACGATAGGGATTTATTGGGTGATGGGCTTCATCTTCAATTTCTTTGATTATCTCGGAATAGGATCTTTTGCCCCTTCCCTCGCCTGCTATCGTTTGACCGGGACCGTATCGGATGAGGAAATCCCGGGGACGCTTGTTACCGGCGCTGTTATTCCGGTAGCCGTAGAAGCGCTGGTCTCACTTTCGATAATTGAGGTTGAGATTACAACTCTTTTTACCATGTATGCCTGTGCTGTGCTCGGGGCTGTCCTTGGCGGTAAGCAGGCGGTTAAGTTGAAGGTGAACACCTTGAGGAAATTTATGGGGTGTGCGCTTCTGATCGCCGCTACTCTGATGCTTGCAAGCAAATTCCAATTGATGCCGCTTGGAGGGACTGCTATCGGACTGCATGGAATCCGTCTGGTAATCGGAGGTGCCGGAGCTGCTGTTCTGGCGGCTTTGCTCACGGTAGGGATAGGCAACTATGCGCCGACTATGGTACTCGTATATATGCTGGGAATGAACCCTGCCGTTTCATTCCCGATAATGATGGGAATCGGCTGTCTCAGCATAGCGGGAGGCTCGTTTCCGTACTTCGAATCAGGACGTTACAACAAACAAGCCGCATTGGGATTTGCACTTGCCGGGATTCCGGGGGTAGTTATTGCTGCTTTTATCGTAAAAGCTCTTCCGCTTAATGCACTCCAGTGGCTTGTCATAATTGTCTGCATCTATACGGGTATTTCCATGCTCGTACAGGCGTTTGGGGAAGGGAGGAAGCATGAATCTGAAACCTAAAATTGATTTTAAACACTTTGAAAGGTGTTTTACGGCTATCGATACTCACACAATGGGAGAATTCACACGAGTGGTTATCGGAGGTTTTCCGGAGATACCGGGGAACACTATGATAGAAAAACGCAACTATATTGTGGAACACTATGACCAATATCGCAGGGCTATGATGTTTGAACCCAGGGGACATAATGACATGTTCGGTGCAATTGTGCTTGAGCCTGTGCATGCCGAGGCGGACTATGGCGTGTTGTTTATGGAGTCGGAGACCTATACCAATATGTGCGGTCACGGTAGCATCGGGACGGCTACTGCACTTGTGGAGGCGGGGCTTGTAGAGGTGCGGGAACCTTTTACCGAGGTTGTACTGGATACTGCAGCAGGAGTTGTACACACCCGTGTTAAGGTGGAGAATGGCCGTGCCCAAGAAGTGACTATTACAAACGTACCGTCATTTCTGTATAAGGATAATCTCGAAATTGATATAGACGGATATCGGATACCTTATGCTATTTCGTTTGGCGGACAATTTATCCCTCTCGTGGATGCCCGCAAGCTGGGAGTTGAAATCTGCACTGAGAATATTCCGTTTTTTACCGATGTCGGAATTAAAATGTTGGAAAAAATTCCTCAGGAGGTAGAAATTCGACACCCGACGGTTGACATAAGGGAGGTTACCACATTGGAGTTTTATGATGAAAGTCCGACTGAACAAGCGGATATGAAGAACATCGTGGTTTTCGGGAAGCATCAGGTGGACCGCAGCCCGTGCGGAACGGGAACCTGTGCGAAGATGGCGATGATGCATGCTCATGGAAGGCTCGGACTGCATCGTCCGTTGATTAATGAGAGTGTCATCGGGACTCTGTTTAGAGGAGAGCTGATAGATGAGGTTCAGGAGGGCGAATTCTCCGCTGTAATTCCTCAGATTACCGGAAGTGCGTATGTTACGGGAATTGCAACCTATCTGATAGACCCGCGTGATCCTTTAAGATACGGCTTTGTACTGGGAGAATAGTTTTCAAGACAGGTCATACCTGTAACATAAAAATATTTTTTTTATCGAAATTAACGAGCGGGGAGCAAGGCTTCGCTCCCCGCTGCGGATTGTTTTGAAAATTTCCCGGAGATATAGAGTCATTCCGAAGTTTATGGTAAGCTGTAGCTGATCGTCGTAAAGAGATATATGACTAACGGGCTTCAGGCAGGTGACAGATTTTTCCGGAAAATATACCGTCAGGATGCGATGTGCATTACGAGCCTGCAGCATCTCGGTTTTTCAGTATGGAGTAGATTCATGAGAAATAAACGGTTGCTCTCTTTATTAATTCCGCTTTTATCCTTTGTTTTATGTTTATGTTTATTCATTTTGATCTTTTTTTCCGGATGCACGATAAAGTCGAGGAAAGAATATGGAGTATTTCTCGGCATCAATAAGGAGCAGATAGACCGCTTGCGGGATTATCGTATTGTAGTTATTGAACCATCTGAATTTCAGACTGACCAGATTCGCGCACTTCACAGAGAGGGAAAGAAGGTATACGGATATCTTAACGTAGGTGCCATTGAGGTATATCGACCCTACTTTAACCGCTTCAAGGGGAATACGCTTGGACAGTATAAGGACTGGCCGGATGAACGGTGGATAGATGTATCTTCTCCGGAGTGGCAACGATTTATTGTAAATGAACTGGGCAAAAAATATGCCGAAATGGGGTTTGACGGCCTTTTTTTGGATAACACGGATGTATATCATCATTATTCTACAGAGGACAACTTCCGCGGTCTTTGTTCTATTATGAAAGGCCTGAAAGGTCATAACCTTTCACTCATTATAAACGGTGGTGATGATTTTGTTTTAAGGTGTATAGATGAGAATAGGGCACTTTCTCTATTTGACGGGATCAATCAGGAGACTGTATTTACCAGTATAGATTTTAAAAATAAAAGCTATGGAAGGCAGACGAAAAAAGAAACGCTATATTTTAAAAAATATATCTCCAGAGTGAAGAAATTCGGGTTGTCCGTATATCTGCTGGAGTATGGCGCAGATGGGTCTCTTGCAGATGATATTGAAAGCTATTGTAAGGAAAACGGTTTTTTCTGGTACAACGCGAAGGGCTTGGAGCTTAATTAACGGAGGCTCATTGAGCTCCTGTCAGACTTAACGAGCCGGAAGCAAAGCCCTGCTCCGGCTACTGAGATTCAAAACTGTATTACAGAATTTCAGACAATCACCGTATGCTTTAATGTTCCAAAATTCATCGGGCTGCCGATTTGGTAAATGCCATCGACCTACATAACCTCTCCGTTAGCATCAAATAAAGGCAGCTTCGCAAGGAAGATAATATCGTCTCTGTTAGCGGCTTCTCCTTCAGCGAGCACCGACATCCGGCCAACGACGTTTCCGCCGACTTCATCGACAAGCTTGTCCAGCGCGGCAATGGATTCGCCTGTGCTGATTACATCGTCAACGACGAGAATCTGCTTGTCCTCCATAACCTCTCTCTCGTCATGACCGACGCAGAGAGTCTGCATGTGGTCTGTGGTGATAGAATCAACGTTTACGGTTACGAGGTCGCTCATGTAGATCTTAGGCCCTTTGCGAGCTACAATGTACGGTTTATTGCCGGCCTGCCTTGCCATCTCGTATGCCAGCGGAATTCCCTTGGATTCCGCGGTGATGATGACATCAAACTCAGGTGCCTTTTTGAGCAACTCCTCAGCACATGCAACTGTAACTTCAACATCGTTGAACATGATGAAAGCCGCAATATATATGTCGTCTGAAACCTTGCAAATAGGGAGGTGTCTCTCCAGTCCCGCGACATTTAATAAGTATTCCATTTGTCTTCCTCCGTGTCTTGTTGTCTATCCTCGAATGCTGTGAGGTATAGAAGTCCTTTCAACCCGAGTATTATATCACCGCTCGCGATAACCTTGCAAATAATTGCAATGAAACGCAGAAAATGATAGAATTCCGTATTATGTATTGATTATAAAATCGCTTGGTATGGCACTTTTGAGCACATTGGCAAGGGTACAGAGGTTGGCGAAATATGAACAAGAAGAAATATGAAAATCAACTATATGATGTAAAATACGTAGAGACCATCAAAGAGATGATAGACGCTTCCGTTGAGGCTTTTCCGGACAGAGTTGCATATATGTATAAGGACGAGCATAAGGAGCCGTTCAAGACCATGACCTATGCGGAGTTCAAGGCAGAGCAGAATGCTATAGGAGCTGCTCTTATAGAGAGAGGCTTCAAGGGCAGCAAGATTGCAGTAATCGGTGAAAATTCGCACAGATGGGCTCTGTCCTACTACTCGGTTGTCTGCGGAGTGGGAGTAATCGTTCCTATCGATAGGAACCTTGAGCCGGGTGAGATCACCAACCTGTTGGAACGCGCAGACGTAGAGGCCATCTTTGCATCTCCCAAGCTCGCACCAACTGTTGTACCGCTGCTTGACGAGCTCCCTCTCGTCAAGCAGGTCATCATCATGGCTGCACCTAATGACGAGGTAGACGAGTTGATAACAGACAACAGGCTGATAACTATGTCACAGCTTGTAGCAGAGGGTAAGGAGCTCGTGGCAGAGGGTAAGCAGGGGTACATCGATGCGCAAATCAATGCAGATGATTTATCTACTATCCTGTTTACGTCCGGTACTACCGGCTTGGCTAAGGGGGTAATGCTGTCTCATAGGAACCTCTCACAAAATGTATTCAACATGTCTAAATACGTACATATACCGGAAGCAGGTCGTGTGCTCGATGTGCTTCCTATGCATCACGTGTACGAGATGACTTGCACAGTTATGACGAGCTTCTATCAGGGAGCGACAGTAGTTATTTGCGAGGGTCTCAAATACATACAGAAGAATTTCGTGGAGGCGGAATGCAATATCATGCTTGGAGTTCCGCTGATATTCGAGAATATATATAGAAAGATTTGGACAAATGCCGAGAAGAGCGGCAGCACCGATAAGCTCAGGAGAGCTATCGGCATGTCGATGAAGCTTGACCTCAGGAACAACAGGGCGGTTACCAAGAGACTGTTCAAGGCGGTGCACGGAATATTTGGCGAGAGTCTTCACCTGTTGATTGCCGGAGGAGCCGCGATCGATCCCAATGTTATTGCTGAGTTTGAAGCCATGGGATTGCCGATGATGCAGGGCTACGGCATGACTGAGAATTCTCCGATTATCGCTGTCAATCAGGACAGGTATGGCAAGGCTGCTTCAGTCGGAAAACCGATGCCCGGTACTGAGGTTCGCATTATTGATAAGGACAGCAGCGGCATCGGCGAGGTTATCTGCAAGGGACCATCTGTCATGATGGGATACTACAAGGATGCGGAGAACACGGCTAAGACCATTAAGGACGGCTGGCTGTACACCGGTGACTACGGTTACTTTGACGAGGATGGCTTCCTGTATATCACAGGACGTAAGAAAAATGTAATCGTAACAAAGGGTGGCAAGAATATTTTTCCGGAGGAGGTGGAGTACTACCTGCTGCTCAGCGATTATATCTGTGAAGTGATTGTATACGGTAAACCTGAAGAGGTTAAGGACGACCTCATCTGTACAGCTATCATGTACCCTGATTATAAGGCTCTCGAGGAAGCCGGCGCGGAGAATGACGAGGATAAGTACAAGCTGCTCAAGGAGGCTGTTGAAGAAGCTAATTCCAAGATGCCACCTTACAAGCGCGTTAAGAGAATAGAGATTCGTGAAGACGATTTTATCAAAACGACGACACTCAAGATCAAGAGGTTTGAGAAGGAGAACTATGAGTACCAATTCGACGACAGGGACTTCGAGAAGGGACGCAGATTTTAACGGAGCCGGTGAGCTCCAGTGCAGAGCGCATTACAGAGCTCTAAAGTCCGGGGAACTGGAGGACATGCAGTCCATGATGGACTATATCAAAGAGTCCGGCGATCCGGCTATCGCCTACAGATGGCGACGCGCAGTAACGGATATCAAGAATATCCTGGAGACCAGCGCGGAGCTGTACGGGGACAAGCCCTTGTTCCTGCAGAAGTTTGAAAATGATCAACCCTTTCAGGAGATTTCATACAGCAAGGTGCTTACAGATGTTAATGCTCTTGGCACTGCACTCATCGAGCTCGGGCTCAAGGGCAAGCATGTCGGCGTTATCGGCAAGAATTGCTACGAATGGGCAGAGAGCTATCTGGCTGTAGTCTGCGGTACCGGCGTGATTGTGCCTCTGGACAAGGAACTCAACGAGGACGAGCTCGCACATTTAACTGCCGGCGGCGAGCTGTCGGCAGTCATCACCATGGACAAGCATTATGATATGTTCAAGCGAATCAAGGACAGGGACGACAACAGCCTGAAGCTGGTAATCAATGCCGGTATGCACAGCCACGAAAACGAACACAAAGGGCTGCTGTCCTGGCACAAGCTGAGGGAGCGCGGCTACGAGCTTGTTGAGGCGGGCGACAGGAGCTTTATCGACGCTGAGATTGTCAATACGGATCTCGCGGTTATTCTGTTTACATCGGGAACTACAGGAACATCCAAGGGGGTAATGCTCAGCAACAGGAATATCAGCTCCAACGTAATGCTTGCCCAGTCTTTCATAGACATACAGCCGGGAGATGTGTTCTTCTCCGTTCTTCCGATTCACCACACCTATGAATGTACATGTACCTTCATAGAGGCGATGTACTGCGGAGCGACGATAGCATTTTGCCGGGGGTTAAAATACATAGTCAAGGACCTGCAGGAGGTACGGCCTCACTTAATGCTCGCTGTTCCGCTTATCTACGAGAACTTCTATAGCAAGATCATCAGGCAGATCAGGAAGAGCGGTAAGGAGAAGCAGTTGAATGCACTCCTCAAGATAAATAAATATACAAGGAGGATTGGGCTGGATATCAGCAAGAAGGCGACCAAGCAGATTACAGATCTGTTTGGCGGTCGCATGAAGATGCTGATAGTCGGCGGTGCGGCAATCGACGGAAAGATTATGGACTTCTTCCGCAGCTTCGGTATAAATGCCGTTCAGGGCTACGGTCTGACCGAAACCTCACCTATGGTATCTCTCAATCCGGACAATGCTAAGCTGATTGACAACGCTTCGGAGGGTCATCTGCTGCCATTCGTTGAGTGCATGATAGCTGACAAGGATGCGGAAGGTATCGGAGAGATTTGTTTCCGCGGACCTAACATAATGATGGGATATTACAAGGATCCCGAGAGCACGGCTGATGCTATAGTAGACGGCTGGTTCCACACGGGCGACCTCGGATACATAAACGAAAATGATTATGTCTACATAACCGGACGCAAAAAGAACGTCATAATCGCCGCTAATGGCAAGAATGTATTTCCGGAGGAACTCGAGTTCTATCTCATGAAGAATGACTGCATTGCAGAATGCATGATTTGGGGTGACGAGGACAACGAGGACTCGCTGAAGCGAGGTATATATGCTACCATTCGCGCAGACAGGGAGCACATAACCGAGGAGCTGGGTGAAGATGCTACAGATGAACAGGTGCGCGAATACATCGAGCGAATCGTGGACACGCAGAACGATACAATGCCTATTTTCAAGAGAATCAATCATGTCATCATCCGTGACAGGGAATTCAACAAGACAACAGGGCTCAAGATTAGAAGATTTGTCGAGGACAACAAGTGGGCATAGAAAGCGAGAACAGACTCATGGAAGAGTACAAATACCCCGCGCTGTTTTACGACAGGGCAAAGCTGGTTAACAACGTGAGGATTCTCTCATCCAAATGCGGCGAGCATGGAATAGATATTGCCGGCATTATCAAGGCTACGAACGGTGCCGCGGCTACTGCGGAGGATTTTGTGGCAGGCGGTGCTAAGCTTATAGGTTCATCGAGACTGGAGCAGCTGGCTAGAGCCAAGGCGGCAGGTATAAGAGTTCCGTTGCTGATGATAAGAGTTCCGATGCTGTCAGAGGTATCGGAGATGCTCAATATTGCAGATATCAGTCTCAACAGTGAGCCGGTGGTCCTAGAGGCTATCAACGAGGCCGCTTTGAAGCGCGGCATCACCCACAAGGTTATCCTGATGGCTGACCTCGGGGACCTCAGAGAGGGATTCTTTGATATGGAAGAGCTGATCGAGACGGCTGTCAAGGTTGAGAATGAGATGCCGGGGCTGGTGCTTGCAGGAGTGGGAACCAATCTCGGCTGTTATGGTTCGGTAATGCCGACAGAGGATAAAATGTCGGCACTCGCTGAATTGGCGGAACACGTTGAATCTGAGATAGGCAGAGAACTGGAGTATGTGTCAGGTGGAGCCACATCGAGCTTGCTCGGCGTGTATAACGGATATATGCCCGGTAAGATCAACATGCTTAGGCTCGGAGCAGGTCCTATAATAGGTCCACTTGAAGATGTCAGAGTGTGCTATAATCTAGAAGCTATGGATGAACTGGATACGCCTTTTTCGCTCGAGGCAGAGGTCATAGAGCTCAAGGTGAAGGCAAGTTATCCACAGGGGAGGCTTGGAGTCGATGCAGCCGGCAAGAAGCGCAAATATTTTGATAGAGGTATGAGAAGGCGTGCACTGCTGGCAATGGGTAGAGCCGACTATGGTGATATAGACAACCTCATCCCCGATCGCAAGGGCGTGGAGCTGGTGGGAGCTTCGGGTGACCACACGATAATAGATGTCGAGGATATCGATGGGAACATCAAGATTGGAGACATCGTGACATTTAGACTGAAATATGACGCATTGCTGAACCTGTCAGCGAGCGAAAATGTTAAGAAATACGAGATTTAGTGACGGAAAGTTGAAAGGAGTAAGAGATCAATGACAACGTCTAATAACGAAATGACTAGAGAGGGTTATGAAGCTCTCCAGAAGGAGCTCGAACATCTTATTACTGTAACCAGAAAAGAGAACGCAGCTAGACTTAAGGAAGCTATCTCATATGGAGATATCTCCGAGAATTCCGAATATGATGCGGCTAAGGATGCACAGGCGGAGACAGAGGAGAGAATCACCAGCATTGAGGCTATGCTTCGTACAGCCAAGATTGCTGACGAGGACGAGAGTACAGATGAGGGTGTGATTGCTACAGGACGTACAGTAACTCTTCATGACCTCGTATACGACGAAGAGATTACATACAAGATCGTAGGCAACACAGAGGCAGATCCGTTTAACGGCAAGCTTTCCAATGCTTCTGCCGTAGGTCAGCATCTGATGGGTGCCAGAGCAGGAGATGTGCTGGAGTTCCCGGTTATAGACGGAACCGCTAAGTACGAGGTTCTCGATGTAAGGAAGTAGGATGGGGATAGCTACGGTAGATACCAAGATATCTGTATAGCTCAAGAACCAAAAATATTTTATACAACTTACAGGAAAGGATTACGGAATCATAATGAGTAACGATAATGCAAAGACTCCTGAGCATGGACAGCCGGAGCTTACCGCAGAGGAGATAAGTGAACAGCGTCAGATTAGAAGAGACAAGCTTCAGGAGCTTCGCGACATGGGCAGAGACCCGTTTGTGCAGGAAACATACGATGTAACCGCACACAGCAAGGATATCAAGGACAACTACGAGGCCATGGAAGAACAAGAGGTTGCACTGGCCGGCCGTATCATGAGCAAGAGAATCATGGGCAAGGCGACGTTTTTCGATATTCAGGACAAGCAGGGCAGAATCCAGTGCTACGTCAAGCGTGACGAGATCGGTACTGACGAGTATAAGCTGTTCAAGACATATGACATCGGCGATCTGGTGGGTCTCAGGGGACTTGTGTTCAAGACCAGAACCGGAGAGATTTCGGTTCACGTACAGGAGCTGACACTGCTGGCTAAGTCGCTTCAGGTGCTACCTGATAAGTGGAGCGGCCTTGTGGATACAGATCTCAGATACAGACAGCGTTACGTCGATCTTATCGTAAATTCCGACGTGAGAGATACGTTTATTAGACGTGCGAAAATCGTTAGCACAATCCGTAGAGTCCTAGAGGAGGAGTATGGCTTCCTGGAGGTTGAGACTCCTGTGCTGCAGACGATTGCGGGCGGTGCAAACGCCAGACCGTTCAATACTCATCATAATGCTCTCGACTTCGACCTGCACCTTCGTATCTCGCTGGAGTTGCCGCTCAAGAGACTTATCGTAGGCGGACTCGATAGAGTATACGAGCTGGGGAAGGTATTCCGCAACGAGGGAATGGACAAGAACCACAGCCCTGAGTTCACTTCGATGGAGTGCTACATGGCTTACGGCAACCTCGAGGACATGATGGAGCTGATGGAGCAGGTTGTGTACAAGTGTGCTATGGAAGTTAACGGTACACCTATCATTACATATGAAGGCAAGACCTTTGATGTGACGCCTCCATGGAGCAAGATAGATATGACGGAGACTGTAATCAAGGTTACAGGAATTCCTTTTGACAGGATTGATGATGATGCGGAGGCTCGAGAGAGAGCAATTGCATACGGAATGGATGCTGAGGAGGTCAAGCACTGGCCTCGCGGCAAAATCATAGCTGAGATGTTTGACGAGTACTGCGAGGACATACCGGGACTGCTCGATGGCCCGGTGTTCCTGACAGGACATCCTGTTGAGGTATCGCCATTGGCTAAGAAGGATCCTAAGGATCCGCGTATCACTCGCAGGTTCGAAGCTTATATCAACGGCTGGGAGATGTCCAACGCATTCTCCGAGCTCAACGACCCAATCGATCAGCATGAGAGATTTGCTGAACAGCAGCGCGAGCTGGAGCTCGGCCTTGACGATGAGGCACACCCTATGGACACCGACTTCGTCAATGCCCTCGAGGTTGGAATGCCTCCAACGGGCGGACTGGGAATCGGAGTAGACAGACTGGTAATGCTGCTCACAGATTCCTCAACTATCAGAGACGTACAGCTGTTCCCTGTTATGAAGCCGTTGAGCAAGGGCGGCAGTACAGATGAGAGGGCAGAGAGAAAGCTCGATTTATCCAGGGTTAAAGTGGAGCCTTTGTTTGAAGATATTGTTGATTTCGATACATTCAGCAAATCTGATTTCAGAGTTGTGAAGGTGCTGGCTTGTGAAGAGGTTCCTAAAAGCAAGAAGCTTCTTAACTTTACGCTCAATGATGGTACTGGAAAGGAGAGAACTATTCTTTCAGGTATCAAAGATACATACTCCGCAGATGAGCTGGTTGGAAAGACTCTGGTCGCTATAACCAACTTGCCTCCTCGCAAGATGATGGGAGTAGAGTCCTGTGGCATGCTGCTCTCCGCTATATGTGATTATGACGGAGGAGAGCTGCTTAATCTGGTTATGCTGGACGATTTAATTCCTGCAGGGGCGAAGCTGTATTAAGATGTACTAAGAGGATGTCCTGCTCTGCATAGAAAGCGGGACATCCTAATTTGGAAGAAATTCAGAAAACACATAGATTTACATCACTGAATGCAAAAGTTCAAGTATAAAAGACGTGATAAAGATGGGATAGCATTAAAATAAGATTATGATTTTAGATGAACCTAAAACATGATCAGAGCGTGATGTGTAAATCCCAGTGTCAGGAGATATAATTTTGTAATATATAACAACTGATATAATAGGGATAGGAAGAACTTGCTCATTAACTTACTCATTGATATAATATGAGACAGTTAAAGAGCTAGTTAAGAACAACACGTTTCGAGGGAAAATATTATGGCTATACCGGTGAATATAGAAAAGCTGATCCGCCAACGTGTGGTGGAAAGTTCTAGGATAGAGTACAAAACCGATTGGAATGCAGAGCCAATCATCCACTCGATTGCTGCATTTGCCAATGATTTTGATAATCTCGGAGGCGGATACATCATAATAGGAGTTGAAGAACAGGATGGACATCCGAGATTTCCCGTCAAAGGACTTGAGAAAAATTCTTTAGATTCAATACAGAAAGAATTGTTGAACAAATGTAACCTGATTGAACCAAGATATATTCCTGTTATAGAGCCTGCAATTATTGATGGGAAAAATATTCTTGTTTTGTGGGTTCCGGGCGGGGATGACAGACCCTACAAATGTCCGGCTAAAATATATACAGAAAAGGGTGCCCATAAGAGTGAAAGGATATACTATATTCGCAAGGCATCGAATACAATCAAAGCAAATGCTTTAGAGGAAAGGGAACTGATCGGACTTGCCCGAAATATTCCGTTTGACGATAGAGTGAATCATCACGCACAAATAGCAGATATGAGATCCAGTTTGCTATCAGAGTATTTGCATACGGTGGACAGTGAATTATATGAAAGCTCACTTTCTCGCACAGTTGAAGATGTTGCTACTGATATGAAACTTGTCGGTGGTCCTGTTGAATTTAGAAAACCTATTAATGTCGGACTGATGTTTTTTAATGAAAGGCCGGATAATTTCTTTCCTTACAGCCAGATTGAAGTGGTAGACAAACCTGATCCCACAGGGATTGATATGAAAGAAAGAATATTTACCGGACCGTTGGATAAACAGCTTCGGGATGCGTTATCTTATATTAAAAACTATGTCATAGCGGAGTATGTGACTAAGGTTCCCAATCAGGCGGAAGCGGTACGTATTTTTAACTGGCCTTTTCGAGCAGTAGAAGAGGCCTTGAGTAATGCTGTTTATCATCGTTCCTATCAGATCCATGAACCAATTACTGTAACGATTACGCCAGACCGGATGGAGATTCTAAGTCTGCCGGGCCCAGATCGTTCAATTACGGATGATGATTTGGAAAACAGAGTATTGATTTCTGCTCGATATCGGAACAGGCGTATCGGAGACTTCCTGAAAGAGTTAAAAATGGTTGAAGGTAGAAATACCGGGGTTCCCCTGATTCTGAATGAGATGAGAAATAATGGCTCAGAATTGCCGGTGTTTAGAACGGATGAAGAAAGAATCTATTTTCGCGTTATTCTGCCAATCCATCAAGCTTTTTGGGGGAACAAAGGGAAGGTAGCAGAGGAATTTCAGGTAATAAAAGAGAAAAAACACAAACGGCGAACCAGAGAAGAGATCCATGCTCTTATCATAGAAGCATTGATTCAGAAAAGAGAGCTTTCAATGAATGAATTGGCCGTAGAACTTGGATATAAGAATTTGAACAATACACTGCGGACAGTTGTGAAAGAAATGTTGGAATCGGGAGAGGCAGAGTATCTGTATCCGGATAAACCAAACAGTCGGAAGCAGAAGATATATTTAAGTGGTAGGTAGAATTGGAAGTTATTTTTTGTCACATTAGAATATTTCAGATTATGTTGGCTATTAAAGGTTCACAATGTAGAACAGGGGTGGATTATTGCGCCAAGGAGGGATTGCTGTGGCAACGGCAGATCAGATTAAGAGTTTAATCAAAGCTCATATAGATCAAAATGATGAAAAATTTAAAACTGTTGTTTTGCAAATTGCGGCTTCTGAAGCAAAACGGGGGCATGAAATTGTAGCACGAGAATTGAAAAATTATGCGACTAAAATCACCTCTAGAGGAAACGTGATTAAAATTAACGATGGAAATAATATGTTTATAATGACGACCCCTCAGGAAAAATTCTCAGATTTAATTGTTTCTGAAGAAACTGAGGAGAGAATAAAAAGAATACTTCAGGAGTACAGAAATCAGAACAAACTTCGCCAGTATGGTTTATCTAACCGTAGAAAAATATTGATAGAAGGGCAGCCTGGAACTGGAAAGACATATACTGCATCTGTTATCGCTTCTGAATTGAATATTCCCTTATATACAGTTCAAATGGATAAGGTTGTGACAAAATTTATGGGAGAAACAAGTGTACGACTCCGGCAAATATTTGATCAAGTGTCTGTTAGTGTGGGAGTTTATTTGTTTGATGAATTTGATGCAATTGGAGCAGATCGAAGTCTTGATAATGAGGTGGGAGAAGCCAGACGAATATTAAATTCTTTTTTACAATTCATTGAGCAGGATAATTCTAATAGTTTGATTATTGCATCGACAAACAATCAAAAGCTTTTGGATCAAGCACTATTTAGACGATTTGATGATGTACTTCACTATGACATGCCTTCCAATAATGAAATTCGAAGATTATATAAACTGAAATTAGACACATATTCGACAGATTTTAATCCTGATAATGCCCTGCTAGAAAAATCAAAGGGCCTTAGTCATGCTGAAATCATTCGTGTGTGTGATGATGCTATAAAAGAATCTATTCTTTCCGGTACACATATTAATAAGAATCAGATGCTTAGATTGTTGGATGAACGTAAGAGGGCGTATTCTTCTAAGGAGGCATAAGATTGAATATTGAAAAGAAAAACATATTTCTTCAAAATACAAAAAGAGAGTTACCATATACTTCACAACAAAAACGGGTTTCCCATGACTATCCAGTAAGAGAAAACCCACATCAACATGTCCAGCGAATTCTTGATCAATTGATGAGATGTCAAGAGAGGGATCTGTCTTCTGAACAAGTGGCAGCGATAAGGTGTAAATCGGGTTTATACTTGGAATTTGAAGGAGTTGCTTCAAAGGAAATGAAAGTTAACTCGTTGGAGGATCTGCGGCAGGGGATTCGTTTATTAAATGTCAGAGAAGATGAAGGAGTTATAAAAGCTACAGTATATGTGCCTGAAGGTAAGGAAAGCTGTTTTCTTAGAAAAGCAGAGGCGTATAGAGATAGTATTGATATAGCAGAAACGCCAAAGAATAATGATTTGATCTGTAGTATTGAGAAGATTAGTGTGGCAGTTGTGGAATCATTTTGGGTTGGAGAAAAGTCAATGATCCCGACCCAAAGCAAATCTTGGTGTGAGATATGGTTGAGATTCGATAAACAAAACGTCAAAATAGCAAAAGAGGACTTTAGAGAATGTTGCGAACAGAATAATATAGATTGTAAAGAACAATATATTAAATTTCCTGAACGGTTGGTTTTTCTTGCTCATACTAATAGAGAGGATATAAAGAACCTTATTGTTGGCTGTGATTTCGTGGCGGAAATACGAAAAGCTCCTGAAACCACAAATTTTTTTGATGAGTTATCTGGTGCGGAGCAAAATGAGTGGGTACAAGAGCTGATCCAGAGGACAATATTTAACGAAACAAATACGGCTGTGTGTTTATTGGATACAGGGTTAGAAGGGGGACATCCCTTAATTAAACCAGCTCTTGTTAACAATGGAATTCAATCGGTGAATCCGTCGTGGGGAATTAACGATCAACAAGGACATGGAACAGAAATGGCAGGGATTGCAATTTACTACGATCTCCAGAAAAAACTGGGAAGTTCGGATGATATTGATATTAATCATCAAATTGAGTCTGTAAAAATACTACCGCCTAATGGTTCAAATGCCCCTGAACTTTATGGAGCTATTACTGAGCAGGCTGTTGCAATGACCGAAATTCAGAATTCTTCTTTGGAAAGGTGTTTCTGTATGGCTGTAACGGCTCCAACAGATTCCGTTTCAGATGGAAGACCTTCATCTTGGTCAGGAGCGCTTGACGGTATTGCGGCAGGAGTTGACAATGGCGATAGCAAACGATTAATAATTGTTAGCGCAGGGAATGTAGAACCTAGTGAATTTGTTACTAGTTTATACCCCGATGCTAATAGATTGCACGGAGTTGAGAATCCAGCACAGGCATGGAATGCACTGACAGTTGGAGCATATAATGATGACGTTCAAATTGTGGATAAGGGACTAAATGGATTTATGCCAGTTGCAGAGTCGGGAGAACTTTCACCATATAGTTCCACTTCTTTAATGTGGGATAAAAAATGGCCTGTAAAACCTGAAATATTATGTAATGGGAGTAATGTTGCGACTAACGGAGAGGATTATACTAACTGCATGGATTTCTCGTTATTAACCACATCTCATAAATATCTGCAGCATTCTTTTTCTACTATCTGGGCAACAAGTGCAGCAACCGCCCAAGCTTCATGGATGGCAGCGGAACTATTTGCGGTATATCCTGGAATTTGGCCAGAAACAGTAAGAGGGTTGATTGTTCATTCTGCAAGATGGACAGAGAAAATGAAGCATCAGTTTTGTAAAGATGATAAAAAAACAACTGGACGGAAAGAACTGATTCGTACATGTGGTTATGGGATACCAAATTTGAATAAAGCCATTCAATGCATGAACAATTCAGTTAACATGATTATCCAAGACGAACTTCAACCATTCACGAAAAAGGAAAATGTTTATAAAATGAATGAAATGAACATACATGCGCTCCCATGGCCTAAGAATATTTTAGAGGCTTTAGGCTCGACAGAAGCAGAGTTAAAAGTAACTCTTTCATATTTCATTGAACCTGGGCCAGGTGAGATTGGGTGGAAAGATAAGTATCGATATCAGTCATGTGGTTTGAGATTTGATGTAATCAATGCTGATGAGGGAATTGAGGACTTTGAAAAGCGAATTAATATTTATATGCGAGGTGATGATAAGAACGACAAAGGTGAAGGAACTAGTGGCAGTGAAAGATGGTATTTAGGTTCAGATAATCGTGATGTGGGATCTATTCATTCTGATTATATGAAACTTAGCGCTGCAGATCTAAGTGAAATTAATCAAATAGCGGTTTATCCAGTTGTTGGTTGGTGGCGGGAAAGGCATCATTTGGATAAATACGATAGTAAGGTCCGATATTCGTTGGTTGTTTCCATTTCAACCCCTGAATCGAATGTGGACTTATATACATCAATCCTCACACAAATAAAGAATACAGTAGATATTACAATTCCTACAGTTTAATGGTAGAAAACAAAACAATTCACATCACTTACATCAATTTACACAGCAAATAAAACAATAGCGATGAAAATTTGCAGAGAGATATGAAAAAGTTATTGAAATTCAAGCATTAAAATAACAGGTTTTGAATGATTGCAGAATTATATGAAATGAGTAAATCCAAAATCTCGGTTATGAAGTCACTGGTCAAGGGCGGCAGTACAGATGAGAGGGCAGATAGAAAGCTCGATTTATCCAGGGTTAAAGTGGAGCCTTTGTTTGAAGATGTCGTTGATTTCGATACATTCAGCAAGTCTGATTTCAGAGTTGTGAAGGTGCTGAAGAGGTTCCTAAGAGCAAGAAGCTTCTTAACTTTACGCTCAATGATGGTACCGGAAAGTCTACTAATAAAAAGTCAAGTATAAGTTTGAGGAGTCAGGAACCAGAAATGGAGGTACCACAAAAAGGCCACCGTAAGCGCTGGCCGGGGAAAAGAATTGCCACATGTTATTCGACAGTAGATTGAACAGCCAGGCACTCCTTGACCTTGCCGTAGTAGATGCGAAGGAACTTATTCGCTCCGGCAGTCATATAAACCTGATACGGTTTTCCCTCGGATTTCTTCTTCATCATGAAGAGATAGACTGGATCGTCCGCAGGAGCCAGCTAAAGCAAAGTGGTCATGATCTGGAAAAGTGTTTTTCGAAGGCGCGGCGCTCCGTGCTTCGAAGCCCGATTGCTTTCGTAGTTTACCGTTCCAGATTGATTTACACCGGGATCGACGCCTGCAAAGGCTGTAATCGCAGAGCGATGATCAAAGCGTGAAATATCGCCGATCTCAGCCATAAGCTGAGGGCCATAGGTCGGGCCGACGCCATACATGGACATGACTGTGTCGTATTCCGGAAGCGTAAAGGCAAGCTCGTTCATCTTGCGGCGGAACTCTTCGATCTGTCCGGAAATCGTATCCAGCTGTTCGATATTGCTGAGAATCAGCTGCTTGTATATCGGATCTTTAGGAACGACAGCAACAAGCTCTTTGGAAGCATTAAAAAGCTCCTCCGGTTTATCCGACTGAAAGTTATAGCCATGGTGCTTACAGAAGTTCTGATAGCGTTCCGTGAAGGTTTTCAGACCGATCTTGCGGACACAGTCCGCATTCCAGAAGGAATGGACGTAATCAATCCACTTCTCGCTTCCGTCAGTGCGGACAGGGCTGTCAAACAGATTATTGGCACCGGGATAGGTCAGATCCAGAAGGGAAATAAGATTGTTCTTCAGGGAGACCTTCTGCTGCATGAAGAAGTGAAACTGCGTATTCAGTGTTTTCAGTTGTGTTCGAATAGTATCCATAGCTGAATGCTGACGCAGATGTTCCCACTTGTCAAGAGTATATTTGGCGATCTTCCTGGCATCAGCAGGATCTGACTTGACTTTCCGAAGCGGATTCTTATCACTGTCATGGTGCTTGACGAGGGTAGGATTTACAGCTGAAACAAAGATACCTGCATCCAGAAAAGCCTTAAGGACAGGTTCATGATAATGGCCGGTCGTCTCCATGACGACTCTGGTCTCGCCATCAAGGCTTCCGACATAGGAGACCAGCTCCGAGAGCCCTTTGACAGAATGAACGACAGTGAAAGGCCTCCGCACGGTTTCGCCTGCAGGGCGCAGTACTGTGACAGTGCTCTTGCCTTTCGAAACGTCGATACCAACAGCGTTCAACATGAGATACACCTCCAGAGATAAATTTGCAGTGGATCAACCATTCCTCATTGCTTATTCAATCTCCTGGGTATCAAACGAACGCACAAGATGCGGTTCAATCTACGTAAACCGAACAGCTGCGAATGAGTGGCTGGCAGACAGACTTTCCGACGGACGCGAGGTCCAAGGAGGACTCCGTCCGAACCAATGCCACTACATTCTAACAGCTTAAGCAACGAGAGGCCTATACCCCCAGCTGGCTGTTGGGGAGTATAGCCACTACACTTTTATATTAGGAGAGAACTATTCTTTCCGGTATCAAAGATACATACTCCGCAGATGATCTGGTTGGAAAGACTCTGGTCGCTATAACCAACTTGCCTCCTCGCAAGATGATGGGAGTCGAGTCCTGTGGCATGCTGCTCTCCGCTATATGTGATTATGACGGAGGAGAACTGCTTAATCTGGTTGTGCTGGACGATTCAATTCATGCAGGGGCGAAGCTGTATTAAGATGTACTAAGAGGATGTCCTGCTCTGCATAGAAAGCAGGACATCCTACTTTGGAAGAAATTCAGAAAATACATAGATTTAGTTTAAACTTACATCACTTGATGCAGAATCGTGTGTAGACAAGAATTAATCGCATATTTTTGACATTGAATGGGCAGTTCCGATAGGGATTGCCCATTTTCAAAAATAAGAGAAAAACAAATCGGAATTAGCCGAGCTCTTTGAGCGAGGGAAGCGAAATACTAGGACTAAACTTGTTCACCGTTGTTTTTCGGATGACGAACCATTCTGCCAGGAACAATACTACGGAGATTAAACAGTATATCCTGTGCTAACATAGAGAGTGTCGCAGATGACTCGAATCTTCAAGACCCCGAGCTCCTACCGGATACCTTCAGCATCATTAACTTATGGTTGCGGTTGTTCGAAGCCATTTCATATGTGCTATCGTCTATTTGCTTTTGCCCGGATACTGATGTCCATGCCTCAGACAGAAAGCGTTGATCTGCTGCCTCACCTTTTTCAGTGCCGCCCTGTGGTCATCACGCATACGGATGTAATCCTTGACCTGATCATCATCTCTTGTTGATTGTATGTCTTTTTTCATTTATTGAGTGTCGCACTTTATTTTACAACTGGGAGAGGAAATTTTATTACACAAATCTATAAATTTAGGCTGTAAAAGTTGTTCATAAAATGATACAATGAACTCGTTTATAAGGGCTGGCTTTGCTTTTATATATTGAAACTTGACTTGATAAGGCGAAATTACAATTATATAGGAGGAATGTATTATGGGTTGGTTTGGAAAGAAGAAAGAATGGGATACTCTAAAATCCGATACAAACAAAAGCCGATTAAGAGAATTATTTAATGGAGTTATGGAAGATGGAGACTCCTACAATATTGTTTATGGGTACGGTTTGAATATCAAAACCAGTAGTTATATTTTAGCCCGTAAAACCACATATACATATACAAGTTTAATTATAGGTTATCGTGAATCTGATATGAGCATAGCACTACTACAAACAACTCCGGAACTTGAGGGGTGTAGTGAAGCTGAAATTTTTAGAAAAGACAATATTAAAAAAGCAAAAATGGTAACAGGTATGTATACGATTTATCATCAAGGCGGAATGATGGCGGGATATACCCAATTTGCAACTTTACCGGGAAATGATGAAAAATTTCTTGCTTATGTATATCAGCCGGAAGAATATGATAAGTTTGATGCATTCTTTAGGGAATTTTCGGGCAGGTAAGCTATGAATTGGCTAATATACTTTTTAATCTTTTTAATTATCTGTATTGTATGGTTTGTTATCACACGAGTTTGGGTAAATTTGATAGATTTGATTATCTCTACTTTCAAGAAAGTGTTGGGACTAAATAAAAATAACAGTACAGAAAATTGGCATACTTTGGAAGATATTAGGGAAAAGAATAAAAAAGAATAAAAAAGATTAAATAACAGATACGATTAAATTTATAAGATTTTGAAGAGCAGTAAATCAAATGATATGTACCCTCCTTATTGGTTGTCCAGTAAAGAGGGTGTTTTCATGCGCTGCAGTTATGAGTTTAAGTTAGCTAGTGCTCACGCGCTCCGAAGCATTGTTAAATACAGCTTAACTCATTGAAAATACTGCAGTTTATGCTCATCTGTAGTATAATACAGGTGCAAGGAAATGTTGTAAAAACGGCCAAAAACCGTGCACCTGATTAAACCGGAGACATCAATGACATGATCCTCGAGTACAATACTACAGATGATGACAATGATCCAAACGGGTCACCTTCAGAGGGACGCACTGATGAGACTTCATCAGTGCTCAGGGCATAGAACTCAAGCCAAAACAGCCTGAGCGGCTTACAGTTGTTCGCATTAGAGCCAACTTTCTAACAACGAATTGTTGTGCATACGCTAAATATATCAAAAGATGAGGGAGGATCATTCAAAAATGGACTCATGATACCATCCGCAGAACACGCGGTAATTATTATAGGGGAATACCGTAAACATATTTTAAACTGCAGAGGAAGTGATATTGAAATGTGTAAAGAATGTTATGCTGATAAAAAAAGAATAACACCACTTTTAAATCCATTGGATTGCTTAGAAAATCATACACAATATATCTGTGGGACCTGTGGTAGGTGCATTTGTATTGAGCATGAGCAAAACCGAGGCTTGCAGCGATGGAATTTTCCTTTTAAATCATTGGAAATTGCCAAGTTGTATTTGAGAACTGCCGATTATACAATGAAAAAATCATGTGGAATCTATGAGCTCAGAAGCAAAAATGGTAGATTATCATACAAAATCTTTGCGGATTGCGAAGACTTACGAGTATATTTGAGAAAGAATAAAGATAAAACCTGTGAATCGATGTCTCCTGTTTTTCGAGTGGAAGAATATGAGGAGCATCCCAATACTCAGATTAGAAAATTAACTTCTGACGAAATACAAAAATATATGGCGGAAAGATAGATTAGAATTTAATGTGGTGTTTGAAATGAAAACGGTAGTTGTATATATTCATGGTGCAGGAGGAAGCGGAGCATTATAAAGGATTGTTCCCGGACAGTGAAGTAATCGGTTTTGATTATCGATCACAGACACCTTGGGACGCAATAACTGAGTTTCAGAATTTTTTTGAGACGATAATGCGGAGTATAATTCTGCTATTCTGATTGCAAACAGTATTGGCGCTTTCTTTGCCATGCATGCATTGTCTGCTGTTTGTTTTGAAAAGACGTATTTTATTTCGCCTATAGTGGATATGGAGAAGCTGATTACTGATATGATGCGACGGGCTGGTGTAACCGAAGAAGAACTTGAAGAAAAAGAAATCGTTAAAATTTCATTTGGCCAGGATTTGTCATGGAAATACCTAACATGGGTAAGAAATCATTCCTTCGTTTGGAACCATCCTACGGCCATATTATACGGAAATTACGATAACCTGCAGTCTATTTATACCATACAGACATTTGCAAGAGAATGCGAAGCGACGATAACCGTAATGAAAAACGGTGAACATTGGTTTCATACTGAAGAGCAGATGAAATTCCTGGATCAATGGATATGCAGTTAAATCTCAGTTTGCATTCATATCTCAGTACAGCGCTGAGACGCCCCGGAATACAAGAGGTGCTACGGACTTGATAGATGATATGTAGATGAGGTAGCGTGTATCATAAACAGTTCAAAAACGGAATTATTTTGCAGTATCAATCTGGCTTCAGGATATACTCTGCTTGAATTTGCAGAGGCGGATTAAATGAGTGAAAGAAAGCTCTCACACTCTCGATACAGCACTACTCAAGGCCTTATATCTATCTACCTTGCAGGCTACTAAAAAGTGGACTTTACCAATTCGCAATTGGGCAAAAGTCTATGGAGAATTCAGCATTATGTACCCGGACAGGATGCCTGAAACGATGTAGCACAGCTCAAAAAACAAGGAAGGCCAATCCGAATGGAATGGCTTTCTCTTGACATGCTTGCACATGTTTATTATATTGTGGTAAAGACGTATTCTTTGCAAACAAAGGGATACATTCACTCAATCTACCATAGTGGGCTATTTTACAGACCCGAAAAAGTTTCACACACTCTCAAAGTTCCTCGAGATACGTTAAAAAATCAGCGCAACGATCTCAGCAACAATTACTGCCCCAACAATCCAGATCAGGGTAAGAAGTCCTCGCTTTTTTAATACCTGCTTCCACGTCTGAACAAATGGCAATTCTTCGCAACCTGCCAGTATCCAAAACTTGCTGTGTCCTACCCATATTTTATCAATCACGATACCGTCATACCAGTTCATAACCTCTAAAAACAACAATGCCAAAAGATAAGCTGTCTTGAAATCCGATACTCTATGCAACACACCAATTATAAGTACAAGTGCAACTAACATGATAATATAAAATTCTGTCATGAAGATTTTCTTTTTACGCTGCATTACTTCTTTTGTGGTCAAACCTATTTCAATGGCTCTCTCCTGAACGATTTTCGGATAAAAATACAACCCATCAATTGCACCACCTCTCACAGCATACCTCACCATCATTGTAAACAGGAGACAGTACAAAATTAATTCCAATGCAATCATATTGCCACCTCCACAACTTCATATTTATTATTGCTATTGCACTTTTTCTTCAGATCGCTTATTAAGTAGCTTTATCCACTTCATTTGTCTGTGCGAGTAAAATGCCTTTGCCCACAAACATACCAATGGTGTTTTCCATCCTGCCCCAATTTCCACCTCGTCAGTATATTCGGTTTTGATGTCAGCAATTTCTTTAAGAATAATTCGATGATTCCATACGGGGCAAAAAGGATTACCCTCATTCGTATAGATGTTATCTATGTTGAATTCCTTGACATTTATAATATGAACACCGAGGTCAATGAAGCCAAACATCTTAAAATCAAAAGAGAAACTTCTGCCAGCTTCCCAAACCGGTTCGGTTTGTCCGTCGATGTTTTTAAATGTTGCATAGGGCTTGGCAATATATGCAAGTGTATCAAATCTTTGTAGGAGTTCAAAAACATTGCTTTGCTTCGCTGGAAAAACGGAAGTCTTTTTAATAGTCATTTTCATTTATCATTCCTCGTTCCCAAAGCGAGTAATCGCCTCGACAGATTCAAATTTATCGCCTATACCATAATAATTTCCCAATCATAAACTTCTTCATTTATCCCACTTTGAACCTTTTTTACATACATAAAAATCACAACAATCCGCACCTGAAGCTAATGTTCCTTGCCTTTTTAGTACACCGCCCGTCATAGCTATAGTCTCATAGTCCATCTTACACATATATGGTATCAATTCCTCATGATGTTCCTGTTTGCCCAAGGCGCAAAGCCCACATCTATGATATATAACTGTATATTCATCTTCATCTCTGCCTAAAATAAGTTCCGTGTTCCAATTAAATTCACTATCAGAAGCAGAATTTGCAACCTTGTTTTTTTCTATTTTCTTTTTCTGCGTTTTTATATCAAAAGGCTTTTGCTTTTGGAAATTTTTCTTTAACATAGGAGCTTCTATTGTAGCACTGACCATTTCTCCAAACTGCTCTTCATTCATTTTCCCTTCCATCGCATCATATACAGATAACCACAACAGTCCACCTGCAAGAGGTATTCTAAGTGGATTCTTTCTGAAACTGCCTATGTCCGGCGTACGACTAATCATAGCTTTATAGTTCCCTTTAGAAAGTCTTTTAATGCTCTGTATGTCAATATCTTCCCAATATTGTTCTATAAATTTGAATATGGTAGGCGATAAAGCATACCACATTATCTTTTCACATAACGAAATTTTCATGATAACTCATACCTTTCTGAATCTTTCAATATATGGTATCGTATCATCTTTGTGTTAATTTTACCATTATCATATTTGCCTATGCTGCAGTTCTTTCATTCCTTCCGTTCCGCCTGTACTACCTTTAACAGCTTATCTTGAAATGTATCCTTGGCGTTATCCTCCTTTTTTGTGTGTCTATATATCCCAAATTTACAGTTGATATTATGCTACCCATGGAGGAGGGCAACGGATGGCAGGAGTTATCTATATCAGGAGTGATATGCAGAAAATGTTCATGAGACATATTTTGTAGTTGCAACTGCACGGTAATAGTATATAATTAAATTGCACACAAGATAATTGAAGGCCCAAGCAATGCTGTTACCATAGCTTGGGCGAACGAATCTATATAGGGAGGCGATCATGAACAGAAATATATATTTTGCCGGTGGATGCTTCTGGGGCACCGAAAGAGTATTTAAGGAAATCCCCGGCGTTGTTGATACAACGGTAGGATACGCGAATGGAACCGTTGAGTACCCATCATACGAACAGGTGTGTAGGAATGAAACCGGACACAGAGAGGCAGTCAGGGTTGTGTATGATTCAGACAGGCTGTCTCTGGAGAAACTGACTCACGCTTTCTTCCTTGTCATCGATCCTACACTCGAAAACAGACAGGGCAACGATATTGGCACACAGTACCAGACCGGTATCTACTATGAGGATGAACAGGATTTGCCTGTTCTGACAAAGGTGTTTGAACAGCAGAGAGCTCAACACGATGAGTTTCATGTGGAATTAAGTCCGCTCTCGGCATTTTATGATGCTGAAGAGTATCATCAGGACTATCTGGATAAAAATCCCGGCGGTTACTGCCATATTACGAACTATGAGCTTGAAGAGGTTAGGGCATTATTCGCAGCTGAAGCTGCAGAGATCGGCGAGGAGCCGAAGGATGAACTGTATGCATCCGATGAAACCGAGGAAGAGCTGTTCGATCGCATCGGACCGTCAGCTTATGACGTGGTGCGTAAGGCAGGGACAGAGCGAGCATTCTCGGGTGAATACGATGATTTTTTTGAAAAAGGAATTTACGTAGATATTGTCAGCGGTGAGCCGCTATTCGTGTCGACGGATAAGTATAACTCGGGGTGCGGCTGGCCTGCATTTACAAGGCCTATCGGAGAGGAACACGTGGTATACAATAGAGATACGTCGTTTGGCATGGAGCGTGTTGAAGTCAGGAGCAAGGGCGCAAATTCACATCTCGGTCATGTCTTTCATGACGGGCCGGCAGACCGGGGCGGCATGAGATATTGCATCAATTCTGTGGCTTTACGATTTGTTCCGGTTGATGATATGGAAGCAGAGGGATACGGCGATCTCGTTGAGCTGGTGCGCTAATATGAGCGAGGATACCGGGAATCAGACACATTGCTTTTGATGAATACGATAGTGTCAACTGATCTATGAATACAGAGAGGGTGAATACATGAAGATTTTATTTAATGAATATCCAAAGTGCAGCACTTGCAAAAAGGCTAAGAAGTGGCTCGACGACCATGAAATCAGGTATGATGACAGGCACATTGTCGAAAATAATCCCAGCAAGGATGAACTCAAGGAGTGGCTCGCAAAGAGCAATAAGCCGGTGCGCAAGTTCTTCAACACCAGCGGCCGGCTGTACAGAGAACTCGGACTTAGGGATAAGCTGGATTCGATGAGTGAGGATGAGCAGCTGGAGGTCCTGGCTTCTGACGGAATGCTGATCAAGAGGCCGCTAGTCGTGGGAGATGACTTTGTACTGTCCGGCTTCAGAGAGAAGGAGTGGGAGAGACAGTTCAAAAGTTAGTTTGTCGACAGCATTTAATGGCCCGGTGACGGGCTATTTTTTGTTTGCCGCTAAACCGGACAGCACAATGTGTGGTACAATGGGTTAATTTATATTGACACAGATAAAGGGGTATTTAGATGTCGGAAAGCTATACAGGTAAGATTAATCGAAAATTGCAACGCAAACAGAAAATTATCCGAGCGGCTGCGGGCAAATGCAAGGCAGACCTGGTACTCAAAAACGCGACATACGTAAGCGTCTTCTCGGGCGAGCTGCGGAAGGCGGATATTGCTGTTGCTGCCGGTCTGATAGTCGGGATAGGAGATTACGAGGGAGAGCGCGAGATTGATATGACTGACAAGATCGTGTGCCCGGGCTTCCTTGATGCGCACATCCACCTCGAGAGCGCTCTCGTGTCACCGACAGAATTTATAAGGGCGGTTCTTCCGCATGGAACTACAACTGTAATCGCAGATCCACACGAGATTGCAAATGTCATGGGTACCGATGGCATCGAATACATGCTGCAGGCAACGGAGAGGCTTCCGATAGACGTTAGATTCATGCTCCCTTCGTGTGTGCCGGCAACTCCGCTGGATGAATCCGGTGCAACGCTTGATTATAGAGCTATCGACAGCTTTTACGACCATCCTAGGGTGCAGGGACTTGCCGAAATGATGAATTATGTAGGCACAGTAGCTGCCGGCGAACAGGTGGTTGAGAAAATCGTTGCTGCACAGGCGCACCACAAAAAGATAGATGGGCATGCACCGGGACTTAGGGGTAAAGCTCTAAATGCCTATGTCGCTGCAGGCGTGTATTCCGATCATGAGTGCGCTACCGCAGAAGAGGCGATAGAGAAGCTGGAGATGGGTCAGGTAATAATGATTAGAGAGGGCACAGCTGCTCACAATCTGGAGGCGTTGATGCCGCTGCTGACAGACAAATATGCAGACAGATGCATGTTCTGCACAGATGACAAGCACCCCTCCGATCTGCTGGAGAAGGGGCATATAGATTACATCATCAAGCGTGCTATAGAGATGGGGGCAGACCCAATCCTGGCTGTAAAGGTTGCCAGCACCAATGCGGCGCGATATTTCAGGCTCAATAACAGAGGTGCAATCGCTCCCGGGTATTTGGCGGATTTCGTCATAATAGATAATTTTGAAGATTTTAATGTAGAGCAGGTGTTAAAGAAGGGCAGGCTGATGTACGATAACGGCAAGCTCAAGACCTTCCCGTCACCTGAGGTTGACGAGTTCCTGGCTTCGAGAGCGCACAACACCTTTAAGGTCGATAAGCTCACCTCAAAGGCATTTAAAATAGATAGGCCTAGAGGGGTGCTCGGAATGATGCCCGGAGAGCTGATGACTACAGATGAGGGATATGCGACCGGTGTTGATGTCGATGCGGATATCCTCAAGATTGCAGTTGTCGAGAGGCACAACTACACGGGACACATCGGAATTGGATACATCAAGGGCTATGGGCTTAAGAGCGGCGCAGTAGCAACCAGTATTTCGCATGATTCCCACAATATAATCGTAGTCGGGACGAACGACAGCGATATGGCAGATGCGGTTAATCACATAGCTGAAAACGATGGTGGAATCACCGTATATGATAATGGCAGGTGCATCGGAGATGTGCAGCTTGCAATCGCCGGGCTGATGAGCGATGCGCCGCTTGTAGATGTCAACAGGGCGCTGGAGACGGCTAAAGAGAAAGCTTTTGGGCTGGGTATAAATCGCAGCATCGATCCGTTCATGACTCTTTCGTTCATGAGCTTGCCGGTAATTCCTAAGCTCAGACTCACGACACGCGGTGTATTCGACGTGGAAAGTCAGAGCTACGTATAGGGCTTAGTATGAGATTGCGATTATAATCCACAATAGTGAACAGTATATGGCGGTGTTTATTTATCTTAATCCTCCTGATGATACTTACCTGTATCGCTATATGGTAGAACGTAATATAGTAGTAATATAGTCGCAGCAGAATTGTTCAAAAGCTGCATGCAGAATTAATTATGCAAAATAAAAATGGAATGGATAAAAGCGAACAGAAATTGATAACTGCACTGGCAGAAAAAATAGCGGAGCTCGGAGGTAGAGCCTATTATGTGGGTGGCTACGTCCGAGACCGGGTGATGGAGCTTCCGGTCAAGGACGTTGACATTGAGGTGCATGGAATTGCAGCAGCGGTTTTAGAATCTGCACTGGGAGAGCTGGGAAAGCCGCTCAGCTTTGGTTCCTCATTTGGAGTATATTCTCTGGCAGGGCATGACATAGACATAGCTCTGCCTCGGGCTGAGCGGCCCACCGGAGCCGGACACAGGGATTTTGAGATTCAGATCGATCCGTTTATCGGTATCGGGGAGGCAGCACGGCGGCGCGATTTCACCATGAACGCGCTGATGCAGGATGTCCTGACTGGTGAAATCGCGGATCCATATGGCGGAGTGGATGATATACGAAACCGAATTATCCGCCATATCGACGATAGGAAATTCGGTGAGGATCCACTCCGTGCCTTACGTGCTGCCCAATTCGCAGCCAGATTCGGATTCCGGATCGCGCCTTCCACGATTGCAATCTGCAGAGCGCTCGATCTGACCCATCTGTCCTCCGAGCGCGTCGAGCTGGAGATGAAGAAGGCGCTCCTGGAATCCCGCCAACCTTCCCGCTTTTTTGAATCGATCAGAGAGATGGATCAGCTGGGATTCTGGTTCAGGGAGCTGCAGCAGCTCATAGGACTGGAACAGAATCCGGCTTTTCATCCGGAAGGGGACGTCTGGACCCATACCATGCAGGTGCTGGACAGAGCGTCCCGCTTCCGGTTCTATGCGAGTGACCCATACGCGTTCATGCTGCTGGCTTTGACTCATGATTTCGGCAAGATTACGACTACCGAATTCGTCAATGGCGCTATTCACGCGTATGGTCACGAGCTGCAAGGAGCAGAAATCGCGGAGCGATTTCTGGACCGCATCTGCCATTACAAATACGTCAAGAAATATATAAGGAACATGATTCCCAACCACATGCGTCCCAACAAATTGGCAGAGGTCAGGTCTGCAGTCAAAAAGACCAATCGCATGTTCGACGATGCAGCTGCACCGGCCGATCTCATCTATTTTGCTATCTGCGATAAGCCGAGATTGCCGCACTTATCCGATGCAGATCAAACTGATGGCGAAGGGAGGCAGGTTACCCTCTCAGCTGAGCTCATGCAGCAAATATCAGAAACTGATATTACGGGACATGCAGGAAATATATCTGAGGGTAATCTCGCCGGTGAATCGGAAAATGAAAATCCGGAAAAGAAGCGCGAGCAGGAGCGTATAGATTTCCTGTTTGAACGCCTCGAGCTCTATAGCGAGATGATGGCCAAGCCGCATGTTACAGGTAAGGATTTGATTGCGGCCGGAATCCGGCCGGGAGAGGATTTTGGACAGCTACTGGATTATGCGCACAAGCTCAGGCTGGCAGGTATTCCTAAGGAGAATGCACTCAAGCAGACACTTGCGTATGCGAGAAAGCAGCAGAGACACAAAAATTAGACAGAAAAAATGCGCTAGCACACAGCTAACGCGCGGGTTATAAGACAAAACGTTTGTAGTTTTGTAATCTAAGCTACCACAGCTCAACAGGATACTGCCCATCCTTTTTCATCTCTCTGAACTTAGCGATGACCTCATCCTTGTCTTCCTTATATGTAACGCCGAACCATCTGTCGCTCGACTGCAGGACAGCGACAGTAGCTCTGTCAGCCTTGACCTCCCTGTCGATGCAGTAAGGCAGGAAGTACTCTCCCTTCATAGGGTTCTGCTCGAGGATGCTATCCAATGCATCGGGGAAGCCGTCCATCATAATCTTGAGAAACTCAGCTCCAAATCCCCAGAGATTCATCGATACCGAGTGGCCATCCGGAATATCATGCCTAATGCCCTTGGTGTTAGTTGCGCGGATAACCCCGTCCGGCTCACGGATGACTTCCGAATGCTCCTCGATATCCGACAGGAAACCGTCTGTAACCTCGCACAATCCGCGGGAAACGGACCCGTTTGCGGATAGCGTGTTCTCTATTTTGAAGCCGACCATGCAGTGGTGAGTAGCATCGGCAGACTCGCTGAGGAACTTGTGTATCTTCGCGAAAGCCTCTTTGCCATAATAATCGTCGGCATTGATAACTGCAAAAGGAGCGTTGATGTAGTCTCTGGCGGCCAGTACAGCATGGCCGGTGCCCCAGGGCTTTGTTCTGCCTTCAGGAACTGAGTAGCCTGCAGGCAGGTCGTCAAGATCCTGGATGGCATAGTAGGTCTCAAACAGCTTGCCTGCTCTACCTTCGATGTGAGCTTTGAACTGTTCTTTAAAATCAGCCTTGATTATAAACGCGACCCTCCGAAATCCCGCATGATATGCGTCATACAGAGAGAAATCCATGATGATGTCGCCCTCATCTGTTATAGGATCGATTTGCTTAGGGCCGCCATAGCGGCTGCCCATTCCTGCCGCCATTATCACTAGAATAGGTTCCATTATTTTCCACCTTCTATCTGTCTGTTGATTCTGCTTCTAACCATCTCTTCGCCCATAATCTGCTGGATTGCCCATACGTCAGGAGACTGAGCCCGCCCAACTATCGCCAGCCTGATGACTGTGCTGACGTGACCGACATGGCCCTTGTAGTCATCAGGAGTTTTCTTGTAATCCTTAGGCTTTGCAGCGTATCCGAGGTCGGTAGCTATTGCTCTAATCTTGTTGAACCAGTCCTCCTGCGAATCGCTGTGATCGTATGTCGATAGGTAAGCTTCCAGGATAGCCCTCTGATCTGCAGCAGCCTCGGCCGGCAGCTCATCTACGACCTTGAAGCTCTTATCGTAGAAATAGCTGATGAAGTCCATGATCTGTCTGGCATATACGAGATCCTTACGGGGCTTCTTGTCACCTCTGCCGAGGTCGAGTATCCGAGTCAGGAGATTCATATCTTCAAATACGTATTCGTATTCAGGTGCGAACTCACCGGACCAGGACTTTAGGAACTCAGCGATCTCGGCAGCAGGGATATGCAGCATAGTATCCTTGCTGACGTCGTTAAGCTTATCCAGATCGAACAGCGCACCTGAATTGCTCATCTTCTCAGCTGTGAACTTGAATTCATCAATGTCAGCTTCAGGGTTCTCCATTCTCCACTCCTCATAGTTGGAATTGAGAATTGTGAGCAGGTACTCCCTGACAGCAGCAGGATGGTAGCCCTGATCTCTGTAATAGCCGAGAGACAGCTCCGGATCCTTGCGTTTTGACAGCTTGCGCTTGTTGCCGTCCTCGCCTAGCTTCATGAGCTGTGCGGTGTGGCAGTAGACTGGAAGCTCAAATCTCAGCTTGTCAAAGAGCTCAACATGTATAGGGAGTGAAGGCAGCCATTCCTCGCCGCGGACGACGTGAGTAGTTCTCATAAGGTGGTCATCGACAGCGTGTGCAAAATGATATGTAGGGATACCGGTAGTCTTGACGATTACTATATCCTGAAAATTCTCCGGCACGTCGAGAGTCCCGCGAATACCGTCAGTAACTTTATTTCTCTTAATCTCATCGCCGACAGCATTAGGAACGCCGTCCGACCTAAGTCTGATTACAAAAGGATCACCGGCCTCGATGTGCTGAGCCACTATCTGCTCTATCTCAGGATCCTTGTGCCAATCTCTGTATTTAGACCAGCCTGCGTAGACTCCGGGTGCAAGCTTCTGCTGCTCCTGCTGTTCTCTGATAGTGCTGATCTCGTCTTCCGTGAGGAAGCAAGGGTAAGCTTTGCCTTCAGCGATCAGCTTCTTGGCATAAAATCTATATATATCGCCGCGGTGGCTCTGCGTGTAGTCGCCGTATTTTCCGATGTCGCCGTGCTTGGTAACGCCCTCATCAAACTCGATGCCGAAAAAAGCGAGCGATGAGATGATAGTCTCAACGGCATTTTCAACATATCTCTTGTCGTCAGTGTCTTCGATTCTAAGGAAAAAGACGCCGTTACTCTGGTGGGCCAGCCTCTCGTCAACAAAGGCGCCATACAGGTTGCCAAGGTGAATAAAGCCTGTAGGGCTTGGACCGAGTCTGGTAACCTTAGCTCCCTCTGCGAGATCGCGATGCGGATACATGGCCTCATAGTCAGTATCATTAGCAATCTCAGGATAAATGAGTTCGCTGAGTTCAATTGAATTCATATTATTCCTCCCGCATTCTAATCAAATTAGCTACTTAAGTGTACCACATATTATGGTATAATACATTCTGAATATTAATCTGAAAATTTATGCATTAGCGGTGGGAGGAAATGTCCGTATGATATTATTCAAATACATATTGGCGCTGCTCCTTACGATTCCGATGGGCGCGCTGGGACTATATCTGTTTAACGAGTACTTTGATATTATCAATGGCAAGAAGCAGGCTAGACAGGCCGCTAAGGCTCGCAAGGAAGCAGAGCGAAGGAAGGCTCGCGAGAGAGGCTTCACGATTCATATTCCGGATCCTGTAATAGATGAGGCGAAGGACAACACACGTAGATAAGGTGGTGACATGGTGCCAAAGGGAATATTTATAACGCTTGAGGGACCTGATGGCTCAGGCAAGAGCACGCAGGTTGAAAATATAAAGGAATTTTTTACAAAAGCGGGCAGGGATGTTGTGGTGTCCCGAGAACCTGGAGGTACTCCGATAAGCGAGAAGCTTCGCGGCATAGTGTTGGATGCGGATCATTCGGAGATGGACGATGTCACCGAGATGTTCATCTATGCAGCGGCGAGGGCTCAGCATGTAGCAGAGAAGATAAAGCCGGCACTGGAGAGCGGAGCGGTTGTGGTTTGCGACAGGTTTGTGGATTCAAGTATCGCTTATCAGGGCTACGGCAGAGGCCTTGGAGATCAGGTTGAAGAGGTCAACAGATATGCGACGAGCGGACTTGAGCCGAATGTGACGTTTTTCATGGATTTAGATCCGGAGATTGGTAGATCTAGGATAGGCAAAGACGTGCGGGACAGGCTCGAGCAGCAGAAGATGGATTTTCATTATCGCGTATACGAAGGGTACAAAGCGTTAGCCGCAAAGTATCCGGAGAGGATTATGAGGATTGACGCCGCCAAGACAATAGATGAGATTAAGGCAGAGATAGAGACTAAGCTGTCAAGCCTATAGCGGAGGGATTGATGACACAGGAATATGCGCATGCATATATATTAGAGGGGAAGAGCGGCGAGACCAGAGACGAATACATCCGCAGCTTTGCCGGTAATATCATCTGTCCCAACGCCGATGAATTCGGTCATGCGTGCGGCAGATGCCCGGCATGCGTCAGGGTCAGAAGCGGAACTCACGAGGATTTATTCTACATGAATCAGAGCGGCAAGGATATGTACAGGGTCGAGGATGCCGCTGACATGATGGAACGACTCAGCATGAGACCCTATGGCGAGCATAACGTCGGAGTTGTTGACAATGCGGAAAGGCTTAGCGAGATAGTGCAAAACAAGCTTCTCAAGACCTTGGAGGAACCGTATCCGGGCACAGTGATTATACTGGCAACGGATAACCGCGAGTCGCTGCTTCCGACTGTCAGATCCAGGTGCGTCATAAAGCACGTATTTTCAGATGGTGAAGAGGCGGAAGACAGAGTAAATATACAGTCGTTGCTGTCATCGTGGAACAGCAAGACCTATTTCTTCAAGGTTCGTGAGCTTATCAAGAAGGATTTAAACGGCAACGAGGATGCTTTGGCCTTTCTCGATGTGCTTGAGACGGATTTGCACGATAGATTGATAGGAGCCGGAGCACTGCCGCAGGATGCCGTCAGGCTGCTGAATGAGATAGATGAGGTCGAGCAGACTAGGATCAATATCAAGCGCGGCATGAATCCTGACTACGCGCTGGAAGCACTGTTCCTGACAACAAGTCACGGGCAGCCGTAGCGGTAAGCGCCTGAGATAAGAAGCAGCTCCCAGACTCCCAAAAGAGAGAAAAGATAAACACAGGTATCCGTAGCGGTAAGCGCCTGAGCTGTGAATCAAGGCAGCTAACAGCTTAGAGACACGTGTGTGGTATATGATGCGATTAATTTTTTTCAACAGTAAACATGGCGAATACCGTATATTCGATTGCAATAAATAGTAGAAAAGGGGAAGTACAGATAGATGGTAGAAATCATAGGTGTAGGCTTCATGAAAGCCGGCAAAACATACTACTTCGATCCGGCCGGAGTGAGCTACGAGCTCGGCGAGCTGGTAATAGTTGAGACGGCCAGGGGCATGGAGCTTGGACACGTTTCGATAGCCAACTGCGAGATAGAAGAGAGTGAGCTGGTGGCTCCGCTCAAAGGCGTAGAACGCAAGGCAAGCACTGAGGATTTGCAGAGATACAAGGATAATCTTGCCCGACGAGATGCTGCGATGAAGGTGTGCGAGGAGAAAATCCTTCAGCACAAGCTGGACATGAAGCTGGTGGATGCGGAATTCACGATCGATGGATCCAAGGTAATTTTCTATTTCTCGGCAGATGGCAGGATTGACTTTAGAGGCTTGGTCAAGGATCTCGCTTCTCATTTCAGGGTGAGGATAGAGCTTCGCCAAATAGGCGTTCGTGATGAGGCGAAGATGCTCGGCGGCATCGGTATATGCGGCAGACCGCTGTGCTGCAGCAAGTGGCTAAATGACTTTCAGCCGGTTTCGATCAAGATGGCCAAGCAGCAAAACCTATCTCTGAATCCGGCCAAGATATCCGGAACCTGCGGCAGACTGATGTGTTGTCTTAACTTCGAGAATAAGACCTATCAGGAACTTCGCAAGGGTATGCCTAACGAGGGGGAGCGCATCGACACGCCGGACGGGATAGCCAAGGTGGTGAACGTAGACCTGTTTAACAGCAAGGTAATTGCAAGGTTGATTGTCGAGGACAAGGAGACCGGCGAGGATACGCTGGGACCTGATTATAATATCTATTTCAAGAAAGAGATTAAGCGTATCGATAAGAAGCATTACAACAGGAAAAAGGATGAGTTCAGCGATCTGGATGCAGAGACATTAAGGGAGATCAAAGAGTTGACTCGCGATTAGTCGGCGAGTTCAATGGAAATATTCCGGGCATGGCAGCTCCGGTTCTGAGCCTGTCGTAGTATAATTCGGCCTGCTGATTATCGATTAGATAGTCTCGCTTAAGAGCAGCGTGCCGTATCAAGGAATTGACTGGAGGAAGATGGATAATAGAGAAGAGCGCATTGATGAAATAGGGATGGGCGACTTCAAGGTAATTCAAGGTGACGGCTTCAGCTATGGAGTTGACGCTGTGCTTCTCGCAGCCTTTGCCAGCGGCGAGACCGGCGCGAAGCCTATCAGGAGTAGAAGCCCGGCGCGCATAGCCGATCTCGGCACGGGGAATGGCGTCGTTCCTTTTATTCTGGCGCACAAGCTCCCTCTTGCTCAGATTGTAGGTATCGAGAAGAATCGGGTCTCGCTGGATAGGGCGATACGAGGCCGAGAAATAAACAATTTGAATGATCGAATCAGCTTTGTGCTTTCCGACGTTGCAGTCGCAGGATCGGAGCTCTGCAGAAAGGCGGATGCAGTCGTCTCCAACCCGCCGTACTTCAGACGCGGTGCGGGAATACCAAATGATGATAATGCAAAATTCATAGCCCGACATGAGACGACAGCCGATATTTTTGATTTTGCAGGCTGTGCCGGTCGGATGCTGAAGTCCGGCGGCGACTTCTATCTGATCCACAGACCATCGCGCCTGCCGGACATCAGCGAAGCCTTGCGAGCAGCAGCGCTAGAGCCCAAGGAACTGCAGCTCGTCGTTCCGAGCAGTGGAGAACCTGCCAACCTGGTTCTCATACATGCCGTCAAGGGCGCAAAGCCGGAGCTCAGGATGCTCCCCGAAATAGCAGTGTATAGCGCTGACGGCAAGGCTTACACAGATATAATCAAACGAATATATGAGCGCAAGTAGCTCGCCGATAATCTAAGCCGGGTCGGACTTTGGCGACAGGCCGGACCCGTTAGCGTGAATCTTCGAGGCGAATGTATAGATTGTGATATGCTTTGACAGTGCGCTTATTACATCCGGAATACGATTGAACATACAATTTGCCTAAGGTATAATCTAATTACTATTCACATGGTAGAAGGAGGGAATGATGAGAGTCTCATTAGATATCAAGCAGGTGGCAATAATGCTGGTGCTGATTGCCCTGTTCATCCTCATAGTTTTTTTGATTAGACTGGCGTTCAAGCTGATTGATACGCTTAGGCGCGTGGATGATTTGCTGGCGGATACCAAGAGGATGACAACTATCGCAGCCGCGAGAACTGAACAGGTAGACGAGCAGATTGATCGTGCGATCGAGATGTTTACGAATGTTGGCGATAAGATTAACGAGAATCGCTCTATCATCAAGACTGCAGGCAACGTCGGAACAGCTGCGGGTGCGCTCAGGTCATTTAGAAAGAAGTCTAAAAAGCGTGCTAACAGATATGAGACGAGCGGGATGGATTACGAACGTCCTAACAGGATTCGCAGAAGACGTTTCAGATAGCGATTAACATAAGAACTTTATCGAAGAGATGCTTAACGGCATCTCTATCTATATGTGCAAGGAGAAATTTCAGTGGCAAAGATACTAGTTAACAATAGCGGCCCGTTACACGGTGAGGTTAAAATCAGCGGTGCCAAGAATGCGGTGCTCCCGCTCATGGCGGCAACGCTCTTGACACCTTCCGACTGCGTGATAGATGATGTTCCCGACCTATCAGATGTAAAGGTGATGTGGAAAATGCTCGAAAGCTTCGGAGCTACTGTCGCGATGTCAGAGCAGGGCAGGTTGTCCGTAAGCGCAGCACAGATAACGACTGTAGAGGGCGACGCCGAGCTAGTGTCTCAGATGAGGGCTTCGACAATGGCGATGGGACCGCTTCTTGCCAGATGCGGTAAGGTGGTTATGCCGCTTCCCGGAGGCTGCACTATCGGTAAGAGACCGATAGACCTTCACCTCAAGGGGTTTAGAGCTCTCGGTGTTAAGGTTACAGAGGATATTGATAATTCCTGTATCATCCTCGAAGCGCCTGCTGACGGACTGGTTGGAGACGCTATTTATCTGGATTTTCCAAGCGTCGGGGCGACAGAGAACATACTCATGGCAGCTGCGCTGGCCAAAGGACCTACGATTCTCGAGAACGCAGCTAAGGAACCGGAGATTGTAGATCTCGCAAACATGCTCAACAAGATGGGAGCTAAGATCAAGGGTGCCGGCACTGATACCATTAGAGTTACGGGTGTTGAGAGCTTGTCCGGCGCGATTCATACCGTAATACCGGATAGGATCGAGTGCGGCACATTCATGTTGGCGGCCGCTATCACCAGGGGCAGAGTTCTCGTCAGGAACGGCATCCCCGGCCATGTCAGACCTATAATCGCCAAGCTCAAGGAGTGCGGCGTCAAGGTTACAATCGAGGACGAGGGAATACTCGTCGATGCGACAGAAGGTGAGCTGGTAGCAACGGATATCAAGACATTGCCATATCCCGGATTCCCGACGGATATACAGTCGCCGTTTATGGCTTTTCTGACGACAGTCGAGGGGACGAGTGTCGTTAGAGAGACAGTTTTTGAAAACAGATTCATGCACGTCGTTGAGCTTAACCGCATGGGAGCCGATATTTCTGCGGACAACAGCAGAGAGGCTACGATCCCGGGTGGCAAGCAGCTGCACGGAGCCAAGGTCAGATCTACAGATCTCCGTGCCGGCGCAGCCATGGTACTGGCCGGACTTGTGGCATCGGGCACTACAGAGGTCAGTGAGATTTTTCACATTGAGAGGGGCTATGAGGACTTTGTAAGCAAATTCAAGGGTCTCGGTGGAGACCTCATGAGAGTGGAGGAAAACGATGTCTAACAACAAGTATCTTGAGATGCTGGCTCAGAAATACCCTAACCATCGTTCTGTAAACACTGAGATTGTAAACCTCAGAGCGATTCTCGCCCTTCCCAAGGGAACCGAGTATTTTCTGAGCGATTTGCATGGTGAGTATGACGCGTTTCAGTATTTCGTGCGAAGTGCTTCCGGAACTATCAAGATGAAGATAGATGAGAACTTCGGAACTATCCTGAGCGCGACTGACCGTGAACAATTGGCGGCACTCATCTACGATCCTGTAAATGAACTCAAGAGGCGCGAGGCTGCCGAAGACGATTTCAACGCCTGGTGCTCCTCTGCTATCTACAGGCTCATCATCATCTGCAGGGCGGTGTCCAACAAGTATACCAGATCCAAGGTTAGAAGGATCCTCCCTGATAACACCGGTTATATCATGGATGAGCTGATGTTTGCGGATGATGATGACAACAGGCAGAAGTACTATCAGGAAATTATCGATTCTGTAATCGAATTCAGAATCGCCAAAACCTTGATCATAGAGATTGCGAACACGATAAGCGATCTTGCAGTCGATCACCTGCATATTATAGGAGACATATTTGACAGAGGTCCTAAGCCTCACAAAATTATGGACTTCCTCATGTCTCGCCGAAGCGTAGATATCCAGTGGGGCAACCACGACATCGTGTGGATGGGCGCTGCCTGCGGTAACAGGCCTTGCATTGCAAATATCGTTCGCATGAATGTCAGCTACAACAATTTCGATATGCTCGAGTACGGATACGGAATCAACTTGCGTCCGCTAGCAACGCGTGCGCAGCAGATTTACGGAGATGATCCTTGTACGGGTTTCATGCCGCATGTGCTTGAGAAGAACAGATTTGACCCTATTCCGGAGGAGCTCGCAGCCAAGATGCACAAGATGATAGCTATCATCCAGTTCAAGGTTGAGGGTCAGACGATTATGACGCATCCGGAGTACAAGCTTGACCACAGGCTGCTGCTTGACAAGATAGACTTTGAAAATGGTACGGTTAATTGCTATGGAGAGACATATCCGATTAAGGATGTCAACCTTCCTACGATTGACCCGAAGGATCCATATAGGCTCACTCCTGAAGAGGAGCAGGTAATGGTTGCGCTGGAGGCATCCATAGTAAATTCTGCTAAGCTGCAGGAGCACATCAACTTCCTGTACAGCCACGGCTCGCTGTTTACTACATGCAACGGCAACCTTCTGTTCCACGGATGCATTCCTTTTACCGAGGACGGCGATTTTATGGAAGTTACCATCGGCGGCAAGACTAACCACGGTGCAGCACTGATGAAGCAGCTCGATCGCTCGCTTCGCGAGGCGTATTTCAACCCGGGAGAAGGAGTGGACAAGGCGGATGCTGCAAATATCATGTGGTATCTGTGGCTTGGCCCGGACTCGCCGCTGTTCGGTAAGGACAAGATGACGACGTTTGAGAGACTGTTCATAGAGGACAAGGCGACACACAAGGAGCACACGGTTCCATATTACAAGCTGATCAATGACAAGGACATCTGTATCAAGATTATCCGCGATTTTGACCTGGACCCAACCAAGGGCATCATCCTCAATGGTCACGTGCCGGTCAAGATTAAGGACGGTGAGAGTCCGATCAAGGGTGAAGGCAAGCTGATAGTTATCGATGGAGGTATTTCCAAGGCTTATCAGAAAACCACCGGAATTGCGGGATACACGTTTATCTTTAACTCGTGGTTCATGGCTCTATCAGAGCACGAGCCATATCATCCGCTTCAACCGGACGGCACTCAGGAGTTCAATAATCCTAATATCGTGACGACGATGACGCTTCCTGAGCGTATGCTGATAATTGATACCGATATCGGTAAGCTGCTTCAATCGCAGATTGACGATCTCCTGCAGCTCAATGCGGAGTTCCGCAAGGGCGCGATCAAGGAGGTCTACCCTAAGAGGGGCAAGTATTACTCTAAAAACTAACTGACACACAAGGAGGTGCTAAAATGATTCGGATAATCAGCATTGTGCTAGGTGGATTTTTATTCGCACTCTGTATATACTATTTCATACTGGTATACAAGAATAACAGGAGAAACAGACCGAGATGAACACGCAGATAATCGATATTCCAAATAAAAAGTCCGCTAGCTGCGTCGGCGGACTTGCGTGTATAACCGGAGCCAGCTCGGGCATTGGTGCGGAATTCGCACGTCAGCTAGCTGTTGAAGGCTATTCACTGATCCTCGTTGCCAGGCGTGAGGACAGGCTTGTAGACCTAGCTCGTGAGATCGCAAGCGACTATCATGTGACATGCGAGTGTATAACGGCCGATCTCTCTGAACTTCAGGAGTGTGATGCACTCGTTCAACACCTGCAGACACAGACTGATACGTCAATCGATGTGCTTATCAACAATGCCGGCTTCGGAGCGGTTGGCAGGTTCGACAAGAGCGATATTTCCAATGACCTCAAGATGATCGATGTCAACGTCAAAGCTCTCCACTACATAGCGCACCAGATGATGCCGTGTTTCATCGCTCGTGACCACGGACACATCATCAACGTGGGTTCCGTGGCAGGTTTGATGCCGGGCGGTCCATTCATGGCGACATACTATGCAACTAAGTCGTATGTTGTATCACTTACAAATTCGATGGCAGAAGAACTTAAGCACCTCGGTAGCCATGTGCAGGCACACGCTCTGTGTCCCGGCCCGGTCGACACGGAGTTCAACGATGTTGCAAATGTTAAATTTTCTCTCCGCGGCATCTCCGCCGGGGAGTGTGTTTCCTATTGTATAGACGAGGCTGATAATGGGACGATAATAATCATCCCGAACCTGATGGTAAGGGTTGGAGTGAGGCTGTCCGGGCTCATACCTAAGAGGGCAGTGCTCAAGGTGCTGGCACGAAGCCAAAAGAGCAAGTTCGACAAGTAGTATCAGTGCAGCAAGATGATACTGTCTGTTCTCGGGTATCTTAGCTAAGACGCTCTTGGCAATCTTAGCTAAGGACTCTTGCTAAGAACGCTTGACAATCTTAGCTGAGGCTGCCCTTGACAAGGCTGCTATATCATGGTATTCTAGCAGAGCATTTTGAGCGCCTATAGCGCAATTGGATAGAGCGTCACACTACGAATGTGAAGGTTCGGGGTTCGAGTCCCTGTGGGCGCACCAAAAGAAGAAGCCTTGAAAAGTCTGCAATTGCGGGTTTTTAGAAGGCTTTTTTATTTTATCAACTGACGACAATAACGATTCTGTTGGTCTAATTTTGTATGGTCAAATAAGTTTGTGTCGTAACCGTATTTATAACCTATCTGTCTCTTATTTGACTATAGAATATTTCAATGATACAACATCAATAATAGAACGTACTCAGATAGACTTTTTCTATAGATATTCCTATTGTTATAGCAGTACCAAGATGATAACCTCAATATCAAATATAAAAATAATTAGATATATGGAGGTATATTGCAATGTCGATTACAGCTGAAACAGCACAAGCGCATAAAAATGACCCTGCAGTACTATGTTGCAGAGCAGAGGAGGGCACAGTACTGGAGCCTGCTAACTTTGAGGATCCGGCGATTTTCCCGGATCTTATTGACACAGGGCTGCTCAACGTAGATGGAGCTCTCAAGCTTGGACAGGTGCTCAACGGCTCAAAGCTGACCAAGACCGTTGATTCGTTAACACCGGTTACTCCGGACATTGTCGATAAGTATGACGAGGCTGTTGACGATGCAGCAGGAGAATCGGCAGAAGCTGAAGCAACTGCAGAGACGGCAGTAGCAGCTCCGGCAGTTGGCGGTGAGGTTCAAAACGTAAGTATGTCGGTAGTCGGAGGCGTTGTTAAGCTCTATATCGGGGAGGGCAAGGACATCGCAATCGAGTTCCCTGTGTAGGGCTTCAGCCTGCATATACTACATAGATAACAAGTATAGACAAATTGATTTACTCCTTGAGTCGGGCTTAGCCCGGCTCTTTGCTTTTTGATGTAAATTTAGGCTTATAGGACAATTCATATAAATTGATGTCGACTGTAGGTAATTACCATTCTACCAATCTATAATCCTAATCTACAAGACGATAAGACGAAATAACCGGTAAATTAATACAACGAAATAACTGCCAAAGTAATACATTTCTATAGCATCTATAGCAAATAACCTCAAATGGCAGTTATCATATAAAAAGAGGCTTATAGGACAAAAAACGTGTTTTGCTAATCCCAGTAAGAAGGATAATTGTCCTCTCTA
>NZ_JALU01000006.1 GCF_000525775.1 Mogibacterium timidum ATCC 33093
AGAGGACAATTATCCTTCTTACTGGGATTAGCAAAACACGTTTTTTGTCCTATAAGCCTCTTTTGTGTAAAGCAGAAATCAATAAATTCAAAGGTGAATCTTCATATATAATCGACGTAATTTAAAGAATCAGACAGATGCTAAGCTCTATCTGACTCTTTTATATATTTGAGTGCTTATCAGTATTGAGAGTAGATTTATTTCTCTGTTAAGCTCCTGACCGTTATCTACCAGCAGTAAATAATCATTGATTAAGTTATCTGATAGCCTGAGCAGCCCGGCATACTTGTGCTGAGCATTATCACCTGAAGCTTCGGCGGTAGCCAGTATATTTTTAATATCTATAAACTGAGATTTTTCATGACTTTCCAGCGGAATTTTGATTTGGTATGAGCTGTTATCTTTGATGAATTCAGCACTTATTGAATCGGCTGTATCTGGGAATATATTGGCATTGATTGCGTATTCAGCGCTATCTGACAACTTGTGGGGCGCTCGCAGCTGCCTGCCCGTCACGGTCAGGCAGCCGGCGGCGAGCCTCGGACGCGCTGTCAACTCGCCGTCGGCAGACGGGAGCCCGGCTCCCGTCTGCGCGAGCGCCCAATCCAAATTCTGACAGTCCCGATCTTTCAAAACGTCGGCTAAGCTATCCTGACAATCCCGATTGCCTAAAACGCCGGCAAAATTATCCTGACCAACTATATTAACCAGATGATTGAGTTGAAGCACATCCTCGCGGTTGTGCGTTAGAATAATTTTTTCAATTACAGAATCCTGATTAACAGCATATTCAGAAAAAAGCTTAACGCTCTCCCTCCCGGAAATGACGTCTTTTCTGTTAGTTCCGATACCAAAATAAGCCTCTACATTTTTTTGGCTGATAGATCCAATTTCGGACTTCAAATTGGTGTTAGAGCGAATAAAATTGTATAGGTCATATTCGTACATATTCAATATATAAGGGAGGTGGAGCAGCTCAAGCCGTTGTTTCACAAATGGAATATCGAAGGCTGCTCCGTTATATGTAATCAAATAATCTACACCTTCTTCGCATAAAAATTCCATTGTAGACATGAGGACTCTGTCCTCCTCGTATGGCGTCTCGGCTAGAAACTGCGTAATCTTGGAGCCCTTGCCATCTGCAGTCATGCAGGCGGTCAGAATTATCTTATTGCCACGTTGAGCCGATAAGCCGGTCGTTTCTATGTCAAAGATGCATGGCTTGAGATCTCCGTGGTACATGTCAAATATTTCCCCGTGATAGAGAGGGGAAGTGTATGTTCTCGTAAATTTTTTCATAATGGTGCTGTCCCTAGCAGCTGATACATAGAGTCAAAATTGTTCAAATAGGCAAACCGGGTATAGTTATCATATCTACGGCCACAGTAATAATGACTCATATACATCAGCATATGATTATTATATGAGTTTTGCTTCTTTAACTATTATAGAATATCACGGAAAAGAAAAACAGACTACAGGGGAGTAGTCTGTTTCGTAAAAAGGGTATTGGGACTAGAGATTAAGAGATTGCCAAGGAGACAATCTCTACCATTGATTATAGTCGTTCTTTGTACGTTTTGCAATACTTATTCTGATAATAATTATACTAGTAACATCAATTATATTTAAGCAATGTATAAATACTGATAAATAAAATCTATTTTATATCATCATAGTCGAGCGAAAACCTTACAAATTAGCAGGTTGTAGCTCTATACATTGAACAGAAAGTGTATTACATCTCCATCCTGCACTACGTAATCCTTGCCTTCGGATCTGATCAGACCCTGCTCACGTGCCTTTGCGAGGCTACCGCCGCACTCTATTAGTTTGTTGTAGGCAATAGTTTCAGCTCTGATAAATCCTTTCTCAAAATCGGTGTGGATTTTTCCTGCTGCCTGTGGAGCCTTCGTTCCCTTGGTAATCGTCCAAGCTCTAACTTCCGGTTCGCCTGCAGTGAGATATGATATGAGATTCAACAGCGAGTAGCTGGCCTTTATCAGCTGATCCAGACCTGATTCCGAGATTCCCAGATCTTCGAGAAACATCTCACGCTCTTCAGCGTCAAGCTCTGCCATCTCTGCTTCAATTTCAGCACAGATTTTTACGCAGCCGGCGCCTTCACTAGCTGCAAACTCCGAAACCTTTTGCACGTGCTTATTATCATCGCTGGAAACATCGTCCTCAGATACGTTGGCAACGTAGATGACCGGCTTAAAAGTGAGCAAGTCCATACCGGAGATAATTTCACCTTCCTCTTTATTGAGCTCCATAGCCCGTGCAGATTTTCCCGTTTCCAGCCACGCCTTAACTCTTTCAAGCAGGTCAAGTTGCTTTGCAAGACTCTTGTCCGCCTTCATGCTTTTGGTTAACTTGGCAATAGCTCTTTCGAGCACTTCAAGGTCCGCAAAAATCAGTTCTGTATTGATTGTTTCGATATCATCAAGCGGATCAACGTGACCATTAACATGGACGATGTTGTCATTTGCGAAGCACCTTACCACATGTACGATGGCGGAAACCTCACGGATATGACCGAGGAACTTATTTCCCAGCCCTTCACCCTTGGAAGCACCCTTTACCAGCCCGGCTATATCGCAAAACTCTATCGTCGTGTAAATAGTCTTCCTGGCCTTGTAGATGTCCGTCAACACCTCGAGCCTTTTGTCAGGAACCGTTACAACTCCGACGTTGGGTTCAATAGTGCAGAAAGGGTAGTTGGCAGCTTCTGCACCAGCCTTTGTAATTGCGTTAAAAAGTGTACTCTTGCCCACGTTAGGTAGGCCGACTATGCCTAATTTCATTTCTTTACCTCTTAATAATCGATAATCCGTTTATCTGTTATTCAGTTTATTTCGCCTTCTAAGATATATATATAGTAAGAGCGAAACAACAAAGATGACAATGCTTATAACCTGTGCCTGCCTTAGAATTCCAATCATAAGGCTGTCTGTCCTAAGTCCCTCGACAAAGAAGCGTTCCGGCGCATAGAGGAGACCGTACATGCAGGCAATCTGACCGGGAAATGCGCGGTTACTATACATAAATGAGAGAACTGCGAAAATCACCAGACACCATATTGATTCGTAGAGAAACGTTGGATGAACACGCTGCCCGTCGACAATTATCGCCCATGGTACATTTGTCTCAATGCCATGAGCTTCTCCGTTAAAGAAATTTCCCCATCGTCCAATTGCCTGTGCGAGTGCGACGGTGGGTAGCACTAAATCTGCCATTTCTACGAAGCTGATTTTCTTATATCTACACATTATGTATGCGGTAACTAATCCGAATATCAGACCTCCGTGTATGGCTAACCCTCCACCACGTATATTGATAATTTCGGCAGGGTAGAGCTTGTAGTAATCCCAACTGAAAGCCACATAGTATAATCTAGCTCCGATAATCCCGATAGGAATCATGCCAAGAGAAAGGTCGAGGACGTCCTCTGATGCTATGCCGTGCTTAGGTGCTCTCCTATAACTGATAAAAAGAGCGAGCATCGCTCCAAGAGCTATGAGTATTCCGTACCAGCGTATCTCGAATCCGGCTATTGTTAATGCGATTGGATTTGGCGACGTCACAGGAACCTCCATATTCTTAATAACTCCTGAGAAATTTACTACGATAGTATAACATAAATAGGCTCCTTTAACGAGATTATCGCAGAAAAATAACCTTGTACTATTGACAAGGATAATGTCGTTTGTTAATATAATTTGGCGACACAATAGTGAGCACCTGTGGCGGCGTAGCTTAGCTGGCTAGAGCGTCCGGTTCATACCCGGAAGGTCGATGGTTCGAGTCCATCCGCCGCTACCACATGGACGCTTAGCTCAGCTGGGAGAGCATCTGCCTTACAAGCAGAGGGTCATAGGTTCGAGCCCTATAG
>NZ_JALU01000007.1 GCF_000525775.1 Mogibacterium timidum ATCC 33093
CTGGTTCCTGTTTCCGAATCACTCACACTGCCGGCTCTTGCCATCTTCATCAAAATTCAGCTTCAGTGCATGCTCTGTTATAAACGTCGACAACACCATCACTGCTATCTGTGCACCAACCATGATGACACACGTCGTTGCGACATTATCATCGCTGTAGCCGCGTACGCAGAAACAAACTGCCAAAGTCAATGCTAAAAGCCCACAGCCAAGCTTGACCCACAGTCTTCCGGTATACTCCTGTGCGAACATCCACGTATCCATATTCTTCATTGATCGCTTGGTTCTGTAACCGTAAGCGACATTAATATTCTTGGCCGGGAACTTCCATACCAGCAATCCTGATAAAGCCATCAGCACCGGCACAACTAGAGCTCCAGCTATAGCAGTTATCTGTAATATCATAGTTCATGTCTCCAACCCCAAATACCTAAATACCTGTACATTGGTATTCCCGTTCGTTGTTTAGTGTACACACAACAATTCGTTGTTAGAAAGTTGGCTCTAAAATGAGACCAACATGCGTACCTTGAAAAATCGATAGCAAAAATCGCACAAAGGAAAGTCCGGTGAGGCGATCCACATTCATAGCGATAATAGACAATATGGCGCCAATGATCAGTGTGCCCGAATTACGCTCTGATGAAGTCTCCTCAGTATCTCCCTCTAAAGGCGACCGTTTGGATCATTGTCATCATCCGTAGTATTGTACTCAAGGATCATGTCATTGATGTCTCCGATTTAATCAGGTGCACGGTTTTTAGTCGTTTTTACAACATTTCCTTGCACCTGTATTATACTACAGATGAGCCTAAACTGCAGTACTTTCAATGAGTTGAGCTGCATTTAACAATGCTTCGGCAAGCGTGAGCACTCACTACATAAATATCTGAAATCTTGTTCTGTGCCACTTATCGTTGAATTTGAGTTCTAGTACGAGTTCTTTGACGAGTTTTAATGCGTACACGGTCATGAAGTTTTGTATACAGTCCAATATGATCTCTTCCTTCATATGAAAAAGTAACAACCAAAGCATAACTTTGAGTAAAGCCTTGCTCTGCATATTTAAAGCGTTCTTTCCCCGTAACCATAACATATATGTATGGTTCATTTTCGTCCCACAAAAGATCACTTCCTCCGCGGGGACCTTTTTTCCATATACGCTGCTGCAATGTGGCTTTTGCTAAATCACGATATCCCGGGAAAAATGCAGCTTTATTTTTATCAGGAAGATTATCTAAATCTTCTTCTGTATCTTCACCAGACTCCTTTTTTGCTTTATACAGAAGTAAATCCTTTTCATCTATTTTCCTAAATACTTCGAACCACAAATTGTTGGTTAGATAATCTTTACGACTTAAACACGTAATTGGATTGTATGCCAAACTTATAGCAATGCTTTTTTCCGCTTTAACTTTCAAGAATTCTTTTGGAACAGGAATTTTATATATATGAAAAGATCTTAATTCCAATTTATCCTCTGCAAATAGCGTCACTTGAGTATCATCTGAATAAAGAAGGCTATCATCAGCACGTCCAAACCCGATTAATCTCAGCCGCCGTTCTTGCTTTGGATTATTCTTCCCAGTATGAGATTCATCTTTTGATGATTCAGCCCATGATATCATTTCATCAGTACATCTTGCAGAATTAACAAGTAATGCCCGAATTAAATTAGCTGAAGGTTTATCTTCTAATTGTGTCTCCAAAGCTCTTTCTATCCTAGATGCAATATGTGTAACATGTGGTGCAGAAAAACTTGTGCCACACCACCCCTTAAATATCTTATCATTTCCATTATGTAGCGTAGGTTCTAGTAGTTTTTGATCTTCCTTCTGCCATCTTGTTTCACCTCTCATTAATTGAGTAACCGCAAAATTCCCACCATAATCAACCACTTCTGGCTTTATTGACTTATTAACACCTCTACCAATTCGAGTAAACACAGACATATAATTTTTTTTACTAACGGAAATTCGTGTACTCCTATTTGGAGTCGCCGCTGGTTCATCAAAACGTGTTATTGAACCTACCGTAATACTCAGAGCCGAAGTTGCAGGGTCTATTAAACGATGTTTCTGATCAAATAATTGATCTCTGCACTTTTCTAACAATTCATCTCTCGAAGTGAACCTTTGAAGATCAGGTTCCGGCACATTTCCTGCACTCACAATTATCACTACATCTAAGTTTAGTGATATTTGATCTAACATCTCTGCCCATGCGAACTGCCTGCCACCTCTATATAAATGATCAATATCTCCAACAGACAAGTTGAACACCCTACATCCATACTCATTGTAAAAATATTCAATTGCTTCTTTAATAACTTGTTCAGGTCTCTTATTCACTGGAAAAGTAGGATTGCCATTTTCATCATGCATTATTTTCCCATTACATAAGCGTACTAATGGTTTAAATATTTTAGATTTCATACCCTCAATAAAATCTCCATAGGCTACGATTCCAGCTATTCCTGTTCCATGCCCATTCCTATCCATTGTCGTGTTTTCAGTATTATCAAAATCTTCTTCAGCAACTACAATATTATTAAGCAATGGATTTCCTGTAAAAATGCCTGAGTCAAGAACTGCGGCTAGCGGTGCATTATCATCTAAATTATTTTGTATAATCGGCTCAAAATCCCAACTATATAGCTCATACGGTTCAGTCGCAACCTGGCTAAATGGTAATTCTACAGAAGCGATAATATCTAAATCTAACAAGGCATTTAAAGTGAATTCGTTGACAGATGCTCTACCAAGTAGCAAACTTGGAACCTCGAATAAATCCCCTAATAATTTGCTTCCTTGCGTCCCCATTGCTTGCTTTAACTGTGACTCCGTTTCAATAATGGTTGACCTATCTCCATTGAACCAAACATCAATGTTAACGACAAAGAATCCTTCTGGGATTAAAGAAGGGTTATCAATATATTGTTGTAATCTAATACCTATACGATCCTGGCGAGAAACACTTCTGATATTTTCAATACAATTAAACAAATCTCGCCTTTGAGCATAAGTTAAAGTGGACTCAATTTTATCATCATTTTGCCACAATTCTCTTTCATAATTAAACTCATCTAAAATAGTACTATCCTCAAACTGAATGACCAATTTAGTGCTGTTTGTACCTACAATAGCTGTTTCTTCCACTAGATACAAGTTAAATTTTCTAAGCATATTTTCGAGAACCGTTGGAGACATCGCATCACTAATTATTTCAATAACCAATAAGTTCTCGGATTGAATACCAACATCTTTACGATTTTCCTTAATAGTACCCATGGTTTGTGATAATTCTTTATTTAACTGAGCACCGTGAACCCCTCTATCACGAACAGGTGGTTTCGGTGCATTTGCATTTGGCGGAAACTTATACTGTCGTACGACATCTTCGCGATTTATTTCAATGTGGTTGTACTTTTGCATATCTGCCGTCCTTCCTCGTGATTAATACTGCGTTTTCCTCAGTGAAACTATGCGTTCTTGCTTTTTCACAGCGTATTCAATATCTTTTTTTGTATATATTTTTTTCCCTTCAAGAATGCAAATCTTCATAATTATCTGGCAAACTTTTTCTACATCAGAATGAGAAAAAGCCCCCATTTCGTTTATATATTGTTCAAAGACATGCTCCGGGCCTTTAAATCGTTTAAGATTCATAGAAAACAGTTTAATTTTTTCGTCATTCAACGGCATATCAAAGCGGATTGTTTCATCAAATCTTCTCCATATCGCGTAATCCAAAGATTGTTCAAAATTTGTTGCAGCAATAACTAGTGAACGCCCTTTGTAATTGTCAAGTTGTTGCAAAAACGCATTAACCACCCTTTTAATTTCACCATGCTCAGCAGCGTCATTACGACTTCTTCCTATAGCATCAAACTCATCAAAAAAAATAACCCAACTATCATTTTTAGCATAATCGAACACTTTTCGAATATTACTCGCAGTTTCACCAAGATATGAAGAAATTAATGCATCAAACCTCACATAGAGCATCGGAATCCCAATTTCTGCAGATATTGCTTGTGCTGCTAAAGTTTTTCCACAGCCAGGTGGACCATAAAATAGAACTCTCCTTATCGGATACACACCATTACTTGTTAAAACATCCCAATTGTTAAATTCTTTTATAATCTGTTCTAGTTGGGCTATTTTCTCACTAGTTATAATTAAATCGGAAAAATCTTTTTCTGGATATATAACCTCAACTAATGGTATTTCTTTATCATTATCTTTCGGCGTATTAGTCGAAAAAGAGGACATTGGGCGTTTAGGCTGATAATTACCGTTAAGAATCATTCTTAAATCATCAGCTAGAATACCATGATTCTTTTTCCTTTCATCTTCTATTATTTCAGAAGCAATTTTATAGAAGGTATCCTTATCCTCTTGCTTAAAACTGCTAAATAACTTTTTTAATAAATCGGCTCTAGCCATGATTGTACCCCTTTCAAATTTGTTCTTTAAGGCAATTCTACTGCTAGAGTTTCTCTAGTTCAGAAATTATAACGGTATCCATATCTTTGCTTTTACAAAATTCTAGCAAACATATTTTTGCTAATTTGCTAGGCACTGTATGTCCATTTTCCCATCTGCTAATAGTAGAAAAACTTATATTCAATTCATGAGCAAGTTGCTCTTGAGTTATCTGTAAATGTTCACGAATTTTTTTAATCATATCTTCAAATTTCATGTAGGTAACCCTCCACGGAATATTGTAGCGTATGCTATAGCACATTGCAACATGTCATAAGCCCTTGATAGTGTCAAGTAACAGTTGGCAACTTACCTGCATTCTTTAAAATGTCGAATTAACTCTACGTAAACTCTGTTTTGCAGAATCTGTGGTTAAAGCGGCGTGTTTTTGCCATAGATGGATCGCATATTCTTCTCGCCGAAAGGAAGAGAGCTGTGTATCGGTTGACCACCCCCATAGGCTCTGTATTCTCTCTGCAATACAGGAGCCTCACCATATTTGCCGCACTCTTCTCCGCCTAGCATTTTCTCTTGCCCTTCATCCTGAAAGTGATCATAATACAGTTCCTGTTTTCCTGCACACCCATATTCTTGCACAGTACGCCTGTCGGCGGCTTTGGGATCTCAATGCCTCGTAAATAGTATCTGGATAGCCTGTCCTTATTGTTTTCCAGATATTCTTTCAGTTCTGCGGCTTTCTTTTCTTCCTCTGTATCTCCCTCAACCGTCGAGAGCATATCAAGATATATTTGTGCATGTTCCAAAAGCTCGTCTATCTTTTCTTCTCTGAGCAGTCTCAACATCTCGGTCTTCGCCTCATCATGTACTGCCTTCTGTCTGATGCTTTCCACTACATGGAATCTGTCCAGTTGCATGATGGCACCTGCAACATATTCGTCATGCACCCAGCTACCGCCATCGCATTAAAGATCCTGACTCCTATCTTTTTAGGGTCATAGACCGACTAGATCTTTGCTCCCACTTCCCGTGAAAGTTTCCACTCTGTTCTATGCCGGCTAATACGGTCTTGTTTGCCAGGTTGATTCGCTTTCCGGCTTTGTCCTTCCAGTCTTCATATATCGTCCCGACTTTTATCTCCATGCCGGGCGCTTTCTTTCCTCCGTTTTCCTGCTGTTTGATCCACACCGAGTTCTTTGTCCAACAGAAACAGTGAAGCATTCTTCCCCTCTTCTGTTTTTGCCGCAGACACTTGTCTTGAGTACTCAATCTCGATGTACACAGTCTTGATCGTTGTCTGCCGATAGCCTTTGTCTCTATACATCTTCTTGTCTCTGTCCTGATGAAGTTGTCCGTCTATGTTGTCCAGAAGGGCAGCCGTAAATTCTCTAGCTTCCTTGCATACGATCTCATAAATTATCTGTTCTAAGTCCTTGAATGTGATCTCTTCCTTGTTTAGAATATCCATGTACAGCTCCTTCAAGAAGTTTTTGTGCTTATTAACATCTTAAAGAATTGCTGTATATTTGGGAAGTTCAGGCTTCCCATTTTTTAATCTTCTCTTGCCAATGAAAACTTTACACTAACCAAAGAAACAGCATGATACAATCTATAAGCACTAGCTAAAACAGCATCTTCTCTAAACTAGAAAAGGTGCTGTTTTATATGACTGTATATCGCAAATCTCATCTAAAATACAGTCGTGCGGTATTAACACTGCACAGGATGTGGTTAACCGCTCAATATGTACTATGTAGAAATATTTACTTGAGGAAAATCATCAATACAATCTGTACGACAATTAAAACAAGCGCAATTGGAATTTGCTGCTTTATTACGCCCCACTTATCTTTCATCTCAAGCATAGCAACCGGTACGATATTGAAGTTTGCCGCCATTGGAGTGCATAGTGTTCCGCAATATCCGCAGGTCAGCCCCAGCATGCCTATAACTACCGGATTTGCTCCATACTGCAACACGAAAGGGGCTCCAATTCCCACTGTTATAACCGTGATTGCTGCAAATCCATTTCCCATAATCATAGTAAAAATCATCATTGCAAGAGCATACACTATAATTCCAACTGTCATATTTCCGGCAGGAATTACATTTCCGACAAGCTTCGCAATAACTTGCCCTACTCCGGCGGCTGTAAATATTGCCCCCAAGCTTGCAAGAAGCATAGGTAGCATACTCAACGGTCCTACCATTGATAGCATCCTGGCGCTATCATCGAGGAACACTTTTGGAGTATTAGACTTTGAATTAAATGCTATCAATAAGATAACTGCTACAAATACGCCTACGCCACATCCAACTAGAGCGCCCAACTTTGTAAACACTGCGAATACAAGTGCGAAGAAGCCAATTGAAAACGCCGGAACAAAAACTTTCATTCCTATTGCGGCAAAATTCTGCCTTGTCTCCTCTTCTGACGGTCCCTTATCCGAGCCCGGTTTTACACGCTTTACAATTGCAGGTATAGCCATCGCAATTATAAGTGCTCCGGTGAATTTAGGCGGAATCCACCTGCCAAGAGCCAGAACAACACCCAAAATCCCCCAGAATACTGCTGTTCCAATAGGCGCTGCATTGTTTTTGTCTTTAAAGTTTTTAACGGAAGTATAAAGGCACAAAAGACCAATTATTATGTAAATAACTTCTAGAATCTTTTCTGCAGGTGTCACTGTCTGTGATGTGAAGAACGACATACTTACACCTCCTTATCATTTCCATAATATTTTTTATATAGCTTCTTCTCGTGATATATGTAATATATCGCTCCAACAACAACTGCAATTATGCCGACTGGAATTTCTACAATCGCTAGGTCGAGTAGTTCAACCTTATATCCGAGTTGCTTTAACGTAGATTGAACAAGTAAGCCTCCAGCGCCGCCTACAAAGAGCACCTGACAGAAGAACCAAGAGATGTTTTCCATACCTGAAGCCATACCCTTAACCTTGTCCATATACTCTTCGTTTGGTTCCTTACCTTTTGCTTCAATAGCTCCGTAGCACATTGGCATGATAATAGGTCTCACAAACCCGGCAACTCCACCGAGACTTACATTAAATACTGCTAGTATTCCTCTTAACACTCCATATACGGCAATAACCTTTCCCGATGTACTGTTCCGCGTTTTCTGAATCAGTTTTGTCGCAGCCTCCTTTAAACCACTTCTTTCCAGCGTACCAACAGCTAGATAAATCAAAATAAAGATTGCCATAGCTCGATTAGACACAAAGGATGTTCCTAGGGTTTCTAGAAGCCCTCCTATACCCAATCCTCCAATCAGGGCGGTTACTACAGAAGCGAGGACTACAATTAATATGGAGTCCAGCTTCATAGCAAATCCTACGATTACAATGAGTACGCCGATTAATACTAAATAGTTCATAAACCCCTCCATTTCTGATTGTTCTCTAAAATATCAATCTTTTTTTACACTTCCTGCATTATAAATAACAGGTCTCAGCCGTTTCATCGATAAGACAACTTGTCCGTTTTGCACCTCCAATCTTTTATCAAAAATTGCCTTACTCTTATTTAGAAGATCTATGATACCCAAATCCTGCAATAAATGAGTGCTTGCGCAGAACTCAAGCATATCACCATGAACCGTCTCATCCGTTACCTCGGAAACATAGGCAGCAGCAGTAATCCACGGAGCTTTAATTGATAAATAGTTTGAAGTCCCATTTAACGATGTCGGATTCCAGGCATTAATCATGTTACCTTCCAACTTTGTCTGGAACATTTTAGGCATCCATGCTGCTGCATATTTTTGGAATCTATCAATTCGTTCAATGTTTCCTTCCCTTATACGAGGTTCCTTCCCCACCCATTCGGACACAGCATCCGCAATATGATGATTCAATTCAATATTCCATTCAAACCTTGAATCATCCGGGATTACAAAATAGCTGTATAGCAGTGCCCTGGGCAACCAAAATCCTTTAAAGCTTGGTGAAGCATATCCCGAATATTGTTGATCCCATTCATGTGTAGGAACTCCATGGTTATCAACTACAACATCCGGCAATGATTTCCACCAGGCATTGGTGAAAGCATTCGCTTCAGTATGTATGGTCTCATAATTGAAGTATTCGTAATAGAACTCCTTGCCGATTGAACTAAATCTTGCCGTATGGAGCTTCCAGAGAGGATTAACCTTCTGCAGCTCATAGTGTATCTGCGCTCCATCAACATTTTCTAGAGGAATAAATATCAGATTTAAATTCTTCCTATATTCCTCATACTCAGGATTGCTTAATAACTCCTTAATAAGCATTAAAGTGCTATTTGTACTCGACACTTCATTGGCATGATGCCTAGCATTTATCATTTCAGAAGGTTGCTTGGATATCAGCTTAACCCTTGATATATATCCATCACGCTGTGGGGTAATCTGTATACCATAAATCCTTCTTCCTTGATAACTCCTTGCCAGGGGGATAACTTTCAGCCCGCGAACACGCTTTAGCGATTGTATTATTTCTTCGAACATTGCCGGGCTTATAACCTCATCAATATGGAGATTTACATCGCAAATTGATATGTCCTTTGTTTTCTGAACCCTGTTACCAACGTTCGCCGTCGCAATTAGCTGATTTTCGCAGTAAAAATCTATACTCGCGTCATCCTCAAAGATCTCACTTGTCTCAAGTACACCCGCTGATAGCAGCTCTGCATATGAGTTGATAAATTTATCAACCATATCAAACGACACATAACCGGATTTTCGTATTACTTCCACTGCAACATTAAACCTACCCGCATCTGAATATGATAACGATTTGATAAATATTTCAATATCTCCATTTTTAAACTGCGGCATTATGTTCAAATCCTCACCCATGATTGATGGTGAATCAGACACTTGATCGTATAATGCGTATGAAAATTCCGGCTTTCCCTCTTTTTTCTCAATCTCCGGCAATATGAGCCCAGGTGCATCCAGTGGCTTCACACCGACCGAAATGCCCAACATCTTGAAATAATCAGCTCCAACAAAATAAATATCTTCATGCATTGCATCTATAGATGTAATCATGTCATCTCTATATGGAAGCTCGTAATCAGGCTCACTTACTTTTATTTTTAGATTCAAACATCCAAAATAAGGTTGCTGTTCCGGATTCGGATGCCCGCCGCTTCTCTCCATGACAACTCTACCTACCTCCGGTAGTATGTCACGCTGATATATGTTCCAAATCTTGGTCAGATCCGTTTCAAAAGTTTCGTTCAAAACGGACTTTTCATTGACCGTAGCACATACATAGGCCGATGCCGGATGCACCTTTCCCATGTCAGTAAATTCTTCAATGTATGGCCGCTCATAATATCTGGACAGATAAGAATTCTGATATATTTCCTCTCCATTTTCATTCAGCGCAGTTACCTCATATGTTATATTCTCATCACCCTTATAGATTTCAAATTTAACGCAATCTCTATGAATATTAAGCGCATCAGATATTACATCATCAATTGGATACAGTTCCTGCAAATTTCTAATCGGAATATCCCGCCACTTTTCCGGATCGTTGTCATATATGTTCCCATAGTTAGGAGCAATTCCCGATTCATCATTCCATTCGTCAGAGCCGCTTGCAAGCATCGGTTTGAAATATATCGTTATTTCTTGCAGCTTCTTTAATTTTCTCAAGTCGGGAATAACGAAATCATTAATCCAACTGAAGCCTTGCTTATACGAGCATATAATTTGGCATTTGTCTACGCTGACTCCGTGATTTTTAAGCTCTGCGCATATTTCATCGTTGAGCTTATCTCGTGCTTTCTTATCCTCACTAACTGCACATTGTAAACTTACGGAATCCCCTAAATGAACAATTGGCAAGAGTTTTTCTCTGATAATGGCTTTTAAATCTTCAACCTCCCATGTGATGTCATACGTTTTCTCTCTTTTGATTGTTCTTCTCTTATAGTTATCAAACTTCGCATTCGGGAAAATCTTTTCAATAAGGTCCCTTTTCTCTTTATATTCCGGTGAAAAAACGCATGTTACATTATCATTCTTTGCAAAAGCATTTAAATATGCAAGTTGTCCATCTGCATCATTCATTGTGAACGAGTTAATTATGCGTAAAATAAAGCTCTGCCAATCCTCTCCTTCCCCCAGATTTGGATATTTATTGCAAAGCCTTGAGATTCTATCGACCAGCAAATTCCCGTCTCCACAGATTTCTAAGATATTGCTTGCAGATTGAAATTCGCAATTGTTTTTCCTTTTGAGATAGACTCCAAATCCAGCCCCTGTGACAAACCTGATTAACGCATGTTCTCGATGGGTGTCATCATCTGGGCAGGTTGTGAATGGCAGCACGGCTTGTGTCATTTCCATCCCGAATCTATACGCAAGGTTAATAGCAGCCTCGAGCATTTTACTTGTCATTGAAGCATTAATCAAAATCTTGGCAGTAATCGAGTCAGGCAATAAATCATTATCCATATCATTAAGAAATAACCCTGCATCGAAAAGTGCTTCAAGCCCTTGCACTTGTCTAAAGTCTCTATCCTTCCACTCCTTTGCGTATTGGCTTGCAGATTCATATCCTCGAGGAGTAACAACCTCTCTTTCTGTAATTTCCGTCTCAGCCTGAAATATTTCAGCAACCTCTTTTAGAGTATCATTGTATTTATCGGGTTCAGGAACTGCAACTTCAATAATTGAACCATGGACAGCAACCTCTTGGCCTATATTTTTGACAATCTTTATGGTATTTTTGCCGCTATTTACAGTTGTGACAGGGAAGGTCCTTGAAATTGTATAAAATCCCAAAATAAATCCAATATCAACTAAAATTCTTTGCTCAATTACGGTTAAATCCGAATTCACATAAATCTTATAATTATCCAGCTCCATCAAATTCACCTTCTTTGTATGCCTACATGGATTCAACTGTCGTTTTTATTGCCACTTTGAGGACATCAGCAATGTCCTGAATTTTCATATACGGTATTTGCTTTTTAGTTACAGCCTGTTCAGCCGCATAAGGTACGTGAATAAATCCGGCTTTTATCTTTAAGCCCTTTGTTGCTACGTAATGCAACACGTTGTACATTACGGAGTTGCATACGTATGTTCCCGCTGTATAAGACATCTCACATGGTATAGATAGGGCATTCGTTTCTTTTACGATTTCGACAACCGGAAGTGTTGCAAAGTACGCATCAGGGCCGTCATCCTTAACCTTTACATCATGTGGTGAATACTCTGCATTGTCCGGAACCCTTGCATCTTCACAGTTTATTGCTACCTTTTCCACAGTAACACATGACCTTCCTCCTGCTTGCCCGACATTAATCACAACATCAGGACTGAAGTTATCTATTGCGTTGCAAACCACATCTCCGCTGCGAACAAACTCAGTTGGAATTTCAAGTTTTACAATCTCGGCACCGCTTATTTCATCCGGCAGCATTTTTACAGCCTCATATGCAGGATTAACACTTTCTCCACCGAATGGATCAAACCCGGTAATTAAAACTTTCATTTCTACCTCCCATTGCAAAAGTAAATCTAATAATAGCTTCTAATATAGTGGAAATTCCGGTAATGTGATCTCTCCCCTTTTCATTACCAAGCGATTGTCAAAATATATATCCGGTTTCCATGAGACAAGGTCAAAGTGCCCACTTGCCCTTTGCTTGCCTCCAAGAGCTATATTCCTTCCAAGGCCAATATGAAAAGTCCCATATGTAGATTCATCTTCTATGTAACATCTACCACTACATTTAGAAAATGTATTCAGTCCTATGCCAAGTTCTCCAGCTACATAGATACGCGGATCCTCATAGCCTCGCATGTACTTAGCAAGTTTGACTCCGGTTGAGGTATTCTCAATTGAGACAACCCTTCCTCTTGAAAAAGTCACTTTTGTCGGTACTTCTGCTCTACCGATATACCCAAGAGATCCATCAACTATCATTATCCCTTCAGTCTTGTTTTCTATGACAGGTATGTATACCTCTATGCTAGCTGATGAAAAGCCTCTCCCGTCTCTAACATCACCATTGAAAAACCCTGGGCTTCTTCCGGACATATCAAATCTAAGATCTGTGCCTGCAGCTGTTGTTACATTCACTAATGACGAATGCTTGATGTAATCCATAATCACACTTGCCATTAGCCTGCTTTTGTTCGTATCCATTTGTAGAAAATCATACGTGAGCATTGATTTTCCATCATTTGTTGAAAGCGGAAGCGACAGAAATCGCTTTTTGCACTTCATTGCTCTTTGTGCCGCGCGAGTAGTTACAAGAGAATAATCAGTTGCAGCTATAATCGCAGTGTAATTATCAAAAATCTGTTCATTCTTATCGAATAAAATACCTACATGCATATCCTCAACATCAACCGAAAGCATATCTACACTTGGGCATAAAAGCGAGCATTGTTCACGAATCACTTCTGCATCATCCTTGTGCTTCCTACCCGTTATAATAACCACTCGATCATCATTCTGAATTTTCATCCATTCTTGTGCGATTATTCTTGCACCTTCATACGTGCTTTGCATCTTCTCACCTCAATATGCACTTACTAAAGCATTGATATTTAAACGCTTTCCGTTACAGAATATGAGCATGTTCCGTACTTTGGTCTGTTTTTAAAATTCTACAACGCGTCACCCTGCTTTGTCAATTATGCTAACAATTATTAAATTTATTTATATGTCTTAACAATGCATTTGTTAGAGTATAGAATGATGTTCAGACGAATTTACGCTAGCTGAATGTGTGCAAGAGGAGAGGATTTATTATGCCTAAAAAAAGCAACAAGACAAAGGAACGTATAATACATTCATCTTGGGAATTGTTCCAAAAGTATGGATATGATAATACAACTTTAAACGATATACTTGAGGCCTCTAAAACATCACGAGGCGGATTTTACCATCACTTTAAAGGAAAAGAAGATTTGCTGTTCTCTTTGGCGTATTACTTTGACAATGATTATTCAGATTGGCTTGAAAAAATCGACCCCGGGATGAACAGTGTTGATAAACTATGCGAATTTGACATTTTTGTCTATAAAAATCTCGAAGAATCAAAATTCCGACCATTCCTTCAGCAACTATATGGTTACGAGGTAATGACAGACGGCACAAGATATATATTAGCTGAAAATCGTCCCTATTTTCAGCTAATACTTTCGTTAATAAAAGAAGGTAGAAAGCGCGGGCAAATTACCGAAAAATCGTCCGCATTATCTCTCGCTCGTCGTTTTGCGGCAATTCAGAGAGGGATGACTTATAACTGGTTGCTGGAAGATTGTAGATATTCGCTCACAGACGAAGCACACGGAATATCAACGATTTATCTCGATTCATTGAGAAAATAATGTTATCCTGGTTCCTGTTTCCGAATCACTCACACTGCCGGCTCTTGCCATCTTCATCAAAATTCAGCTTCAGTGCATGCTCTGTTATAAACGTCGACAACACCATCACTGCTATCTGTGCACCAACCATGATGACACACGTCGTTGCGACATTATCATCGCTGTAGCCGCGTACGCAGAAACAAACTGCCAAAGTCAATGCTAAAAGCCCACAGCCAAGCTTGACCCACAGTCTTCCGGTATACTCCTGTGCGAACATCCACGTATCCATATTCTTCATTGATCGCTTGGTTCTGTAACCGTAAGCGACATTAATATTCTTGGCCGGGAACTTCCATACCAGCAATCATGATAAAGCCATCAGCACCGGCACAACTAGAGCTCCAGCTATAGCAGTTATCTGTAATATCATAGTTCATGTCTCCAACCCCAAATACTTAAATACCTGTACATTGGTATTCCCGTTTGTTGTTTAGTGTACACA
>NZ_JALU01000008.1 GCF_000525775.1 Mogibacterium timidum ATCC 33093
TCTTCTTTCAAAAAAGATAAAACCGCTATAGCCATTGAAATTTCAATGGCTATAGCGGTTTTGTAACACGTTTTTTGTCCTATAAGCCACAACGGACAAAAAATAAAAACCCACCTAGCCGTTGTAAATCATCTGCTTTCAGCGGTTACACGACTAGGCGATTCAGTATTGGTGGAGGCGTTATGGCTGCAGCTCTGCACCCTTTTTATTTTCAAAGGTTTCAGAGTGCATCATGTAAATTCCTCTAATTATCCTCTAATTATTTTCAACCGGTTTCAGGCTCAAATAAACGCATTAAACTACAGTTCTTCTACTCTATAGATATTGTATCCTTCATAATAGTAACTGTGATCAATGCCCTTCATATACATTTCTCTGTCATCAATCTTATTAGTCAATGCATTTCTCAATATATGCTTTATTTCAATATCCTTAATCGGACTGCGTTCCATTGCCATAAGGTAGTCATCTTTATCAACCTTGCTCCAGTCAACAACCTTATTGATTTCCTTCTTCAGTATGAGATCAAGCCAGATGCGTGTACTTCTGCCATTACCTTCTCTGAATGGATGTGCTATATTCATCTCAACATATTTCTCAACTATTTCATCAAAGGTCTGCTGTGGCATTTCTTCAATATGCCTGATTGATGCTTCAAGATACATCACAGGGGCAAAACGAAAATTTCCCTTGGAGATATTCACAGTTCTTAACATACCGGCAAAATCATATATTTCGTCAAACAATACTCTATGAATCTCCGAGAGGGCAGCAAATGAACCTGCTTCAAGCTCATCCAGTCTGCCGCTTTCAAATAGCCATGCAGCCTTCTTCTTACTGATTCTTTCCTCTACTCTGGCAAGCTCAGCAGAGTCTGCTATTCCAAGCTTATTAGCAAGCGCCATTACCTTACCTCCAGTATATGTTTATATTTAGACCACAATCTGTGAAATAGGTTTTAAGACCATACCACAAAGAACGTTATAGAATCATTTTTGGTGGAGGCGGTGGGATTTGAACCCACGTCCAGGAGCATTTCCGAAAGACCTTCTCCGAGCGCAGCTGATACTTTATAATTCGCTCATGTGTCGTCATGTCAGCAGACTACACAATCGCTATCCCGCAATTCCCTTGCGCTACCGGGAGCTCACGCAAGGTTTTCCTGCATAATCGACGCCAGCTCCGTTACCTGCAGGTGAATACCGGTTGACGCGCGTTGCTGAACTAAGCAGCTAGTGCGAAATTGTTATTCTTTTTAGCGTTTGAATTTAACCGCCGCTTTTTACGTGGCTCGGCTCCACAGCTCGCTTATCCTTGTTCCACACTCCTGTCGAAACCTGACGCCCCCACAGTTGTCAGAACCTCTCGGGTACCCCCGAAAGAGTTATAAAAGTGTTATAAAGACTATATGAGTAAGATATTATAGTGGAATTGCTCCCTAATTTCAAGAGGAGAAGTCAAGAAACCTTTAAAATCACGAAGTCAAAAAATCTTTAAAATCTTCTTCGAAGGCTGTCCTTAATCGCTCTGTCCATCTTGCGATTAGCTTCCTTCTTGGCGATAGTCTCGCGCTTATCGTAATTCTTCTTGCCCCGACAAAGACCGATTTCCACCTTGCAATAGCCTGCTTCATTGATATATACATTAAGCGGAATCAACGTCAGCCCATCAGTCTTGATTAAGCCTGCCAGCTTGAATATCTCACGCTTGTGCATCAACAGCTTGCGCTCACGAAGCGGTTCGACATTGAACCTGTTGCCTTGTTCATATGGCGAGATATGCATGCCGAGGATGGTAATTTCGCCATTGTATATGTGCGCGTAACTCTCCTTGATGCTGACGCGGCCGGCACGAACCGACTTGATCTCGGTACCGGTGAGTGCGATGCCCGCCTCGTAGGTCTCCTCGACAAAGTAATCATGTCTCGCCTTTTTATTATTTGCTACTACCTTCCTGCTTCTTGCCATCTTTTCCCTTTGATATACTCCCTCTCGAAATATTGCAGCACGCAAATTTTACATGCGATCCCACGTGACTTTCCGCATATGCCGCCGAACTGCCTTGTCATCTCGTACTCTTCTTAAGATTAAGCCGTCACGACATTATAACCTCTTAATCTTGTTGAATGGGAACAATCTCAGTATTGCCTTGCCCTTGATCGCGGACTTCTTAATACATCCAACCTCACTATACCTGCTGTCCACGCTGACAACTCGGTTATCGCCCATCGCAAAATACTCGCCTTCAGGCACCTTGAGCTTATTGACACTTCCGGTCGTGTATCCGTCTTTCAGGTAGTCCTCGCGATATTCCTTGCCGTTGATATACACGCTGCCGTCCCTGATGGTAACCTCATCGCCGGGCAGTCCGATTACTCGCTTAATCAACAGCTTGTCATTGCCTCTCTCATCCTTGAGCTCGGACTTAAATATAATAATGTCACCACGTTTAGGCTCCTTGTCGCCGGCGTAGGCGCGCCTGGCCATGATGACGTAATCATTTGGATTTAGCGTGTCCTGCATTGAAGTCTGCTTGACAATCGTCGGCCTGATAAATGTCAGGATGACTGCAGCCAGAACCGCTGCGACGATTATGTCCTTGATTAAGCTCTTTGCAAATTCACTCATTAATAATCCCTTTCGATTTCCTGCGCTTCTCGAATCCGCTAACAGGCAGCTGATTCGATCCGCTATCCTTCGGCAGAGCTCATGCCCGTTCAAGATGCTTCTGCCGAGTTTCATCAACAAAACTCGGCAGCCTCAGCAGGGTTCAGGCCTGTGCTTGTTCGAGCCCGCTGATAATTCTTTCAAATTCCTCCGGCAAATCTACCTCTATCGACCGTCCCGTCAGTCGCTCCAGAGGCCCGATTCCCTCCTTGAAGGTTATCCTGCAGCTGTGCAGCAGCTGTGTGCTGAGTCCGAAACGCTGCTTGAGCTTCCTGTTAACATCGGCAGCCTTACCTCCGGCATACTTGACATCTCCGATTACCGGATGTCCGACCGATGCCATATGCGCCCTGATCTGATGTGTCCTGCCTGTCACAAGTTTAATCTCGACTAATGTAAAATCCCCAATCCTGCGAATCGGCCTCGCTATCGTCTCTATCTCACGTCCTTCGGAAGCTCCTATATCCAGTATTTTGACGGTGTTGGTCTTCTGATCCTTGATGAGCCTGCCCTTCAAGTCAATCTCCCCATCGGGATGTCCGTACACGATAGTCATATAGTACTTGTCGACCTTGTTCTCTCGTATCATCTCGTTGAGCGCCTTCAGCGAAGCGCTGTTCTTGCCGAACAGCACCGCCCCGGTCGTGTTGCGGTCGAGGCGATTTGCCGGCGCCGGTGCAAATACACGTTCGCGTGGATTGTACTTCCCAGTTTCAATCAGGTAATCCTTGACCTGGTTGGCGAGGTGATTCTTCTTCTCGTTACTATCGCCATGAGTCAGCAATCCGAACGGCTTGTCGGCAACCAGGATATCCTCGTCTTCGTACACAATCTTGAAGCTGCGGCGCACCTTAGAACCAGCGCCGGTCTCGGACGAAGCTGTCCACTCCGCAATCTGAGCATCGCTCATATATAATGTAAGCATATCGCCCGCAGCCAGCATATAGCTGTTGCCCTCACGCTTGCCGTTGACCTTTACGTCCTTGCGAATGACCTTGTAAATCGTGTTCAACGTCGCCTTAGCGAGGTACCTGCGCATGAATTTGTCGAGGCGTCTGCCTGCGTCGTTGGAGTTTATCTCGATTTGCTTCATTTAAGCCTGCTTCCTTTTCTCTAATCGCATCGTATATTGTATCATGCAAAACGCTGATTAACAAGGAACAGAGCCCCTCTATCGTTTGCAATCACAAGTAAAAGAATGTATAATCTGCAGTAAAGTTGCGCTTGGTGCCGCAGCGTTAAGGAGAATCAACAATGAAGAATTTCAAGGATTTATTGCACAACACCAACGATATTATTATCGCGGTCATAATCGTGGTGATGGCTGCCGGCCTGATCGTGTGGCGCTTTAATGTCATTATGAAATACCCGCAGGTTCTCGCAAGCCAGTCGAGTCGCAAGCAGTCCGAAGAGGCTCTAAACTCAGCTTCGAAGCTCAAGACCGGAAGCGCATTTAAAAACGGCGTTCTCAAGAAAGACGTCAGCGTCACGATCAGCGGTGGCGGTGAAGGCGATATCTCTGAGCTGATCGACAAGAACCTGTTTACCGATTATCAGCAGTTCGCTGAAGATGTTAAAGCTCAGGGTTACAACACAGCTGATGTGGATGCGGGAACTTACGCATTCAAGAAGGGTGCATCTGCGGAGTCTGTTATTTCAGATCTTGTAGGTTACTAATACGAGGAGGGATAACAAATGCTTGATAAATACAATCTGACTATGCTCACCGACTTCTACGAGCTCACGATGGCTAACGGCTACTTCCGCTCTGAGGTTCGTGACTACGAAGCTTGCTTCGATATGTTCTTCCGCAAAGTTCCGGATCACGGCGGATATGCGATCATGGCGGGACTTGAGCAGGTCATCGAGTATCTTAAGAGCCTAAGCTTCACAGAGGAGGACATCGCGTATCTGCGCACAAAAGGGATTTTTAGCGAAGAATTTCTGGATTATCTCAAGGATTTCAAATTCACCTGCGACGTATGGGCAGTTCCCGAGGGCACTCCGATATTCCCTCACGAACCGATACTCACAGTCACCGGACCGCTGATTCAGACGCAGTTTATTGAGACCTTTGTACTTCTCACGATTAATCACCAAAGTCTGATAGCCACAAAGGCAAGCAGAGTTGTGAGAGCAGCACAGGGCAGACCTGTTATGGAATTCGGTTCGAGGCGTGCACAGGGTGCATCAGCTGCCATATATGGAGCAAGAGCTGCTTATATCGGCGGATGTGCAGGTACAGCATGCGCAATCGCCGACAGGGACTACGGAGTATCGGCACTCGGAACTATGGCGCACAGTTGGGTGCAGACATTTAGCAGCGAATACGAAGCATTTAAGGAGTACACCAGAATCTATCCCGACAACGCTGTGCTCCTCATCGATACATACAACGTCCTCAAGTCGGGGCTTCCGAACGCCATCAAGGTGTTTAAAGAGATGAAGCCGACCAAGATGGGCGTTCGTATCGACAGCGGGGATATTTCATACCTAACAAAAAAGACAAGAGAGGTTCTCGATGAAAACGGTTTAGAGGATTGCGACATCTTAGTATCCAATTCTCTCGACGAGTGGTTGATCAGAGACGTGATACTTGAAGGAGCTAAGATTGACGCTTTTGGCGTAGGAGAACGGCTGATTACAGCCAAGTCCGAGCCTGTATTTGGCGGTGTGTACAAGCTGGCAGCTATCGAGGATAATGGCGTGATGGTGCCTAAGATGAAGATCTCCGAAAACGTCGAGAAAATTACGAATCCCGGCTTCAAGAGAGTATACAGATTTTTCGATAACGACACAGGCAAGGTCATGGCTGACCTCATCGCGCTTCATGAGGAGAGCGCCCCATTTAAGGATGTCGTCGAGATATTTGATCCTAACGCAATCTGGAAGCGTAAACGGCTGACTAACTTCACAGCCAAGGATCTGTTGGTCAAGGTATTTGACAAAGGCGAATGCGTATATGAATCGCCTGACCTCGAAACGATCCGAGACTACTGCAGGTCACAGATAGAGACTCTATGGAGCGAAATGCTGCGATTTGAGAATCCCCAGACATATTATGTAGATCTATCCAAAAAGCTCTGGAATATGAAGCATGAGCTGCTCGGTAAATTCAGTGAATTCCCTGAGGAATTATAGTCTGAATGAGAATATGAATACATAAAAAGAGCTTGTGCCGTTGCGTTTAAACCGCAGCAGCGCAAGCTTTTTAGGCTTATAGGACAAAAAACGTGTTTTGCTAATCCCAGTAAGAAGGATAATTGTCCTCTCTATGG
>NZ_JALU01000009.1 GCF_000525775.1 Mogibacterium timidum ATCC 33093
TCGTCAAGCACTTTTCACTTCTTTTTTGAAAAAGGCTTGTGCGATCTCCGCTAAGAGGTCTGCTCCCTCGCTACTGCTTGATAGCGAGTGCTGTTATTATAGAGTCTGCATTAGTACCTGTCAACCCCGGTTAGCTTCAAGCTTACTTTTATCCAACTTCTTTACAATAACTGTTTAAATACTATTACTACATTCATTTTGGTTTTATCATATTACCGATTCTGATGCTCTTTCCTTCTATAGTTCAATACACACATTACTTGCAGACTCTATAAACCACTGTTCATTTCTCCGGCTAGAATCCTGTGATTTTATTTAGATTCATCATCCCAGAGTGAGTTAATTGTTGCATGAGGTTTGTTCTCCCAATCTATAGATGTATATGGCGGATACCTGAATAAGTATTTCTTATACGCTTTACGCACCTTTGAATGGTTATTCCTACCTATCGCAATCCTCCTGCCTGATTCAAATTCAATTTCAAACTTGTCAATTTTCTTAACCTTATCAAAGTTAATTATCAACCCTACCAAAGGTCTGTAGAACGCTCTGCCGATTAGCGGATAAGCTATATCATCGATTTTCGCATACGTTTTGTACACATATAATGATGTATATATACTCAATGATTTTCCCTCTCTATCGATAAACTCGATATCGTCAATTCCCACCTGTGCACAGGTTGTTCCAGTAATAATTGATATTGTGTCAGTCTTTTCCGTATACATAATATGCTCCTTCTATTATATAAATCTTCACACTTTTATAACCCGAGGTATCTGGTGGCTCTATATTAACCTTACAAGTATGAAATGTAAACCGACCTTTTTCGACCTTTTCCGACCTAATCCGACCGCACATTCGATATATAGAAGGATTACACCTTTTAAACCACAACTTGTATGTATCAAGCTTCCGAAAGTGTATAGTTTCAATCTAATTCAATCTAAATTTTCCTTCTAATATATGCCCTTGTGCTATTTTGACAGCAGTTTCGAATACGATTATTTACGTATAGTTACCTTTTGTGCTTTACAGAGTGTATTTTCGGATATATATTCTTTCGTCATGCAGATATTCTTTCCTTGTAATAAATACTACATGTAGCAGTATATGACGTATACACCTCAAATTGATATACTACCCCATTATGCTATAGCAAGTTTATTTCATATGCACACTATAGAACAGAATACATAGATTCCGCATCTTCCTTCTTAACGGTCTCTAAAAGTTTATCTACCTTCACTTCTAATTCGCTTGTTCCAAAAGTAATTTTGATTATGTCTCCTTCTTCCAGTTCTGCACCAGGCTTTGCAATCCTTCCGTTTACCTCCACTCTACCCTGTTCACAGGCTTCTTTTGCAACGGTACGCCTCTTTATGATTCTTGAGTTTTTAAGGAATTTATCTAATCTCATGTTTTACCTCGTTTCATTTTATATATAACATAGATTTCAATAGTATTTGAAATGCGAAATCGACCCAGCTATATCATTGTGATTTGGACAAGAACCAACTGTGACCTATGTTTAAAAATAGCAGCATGCGTTGATGCTCAATACGACTTGTGCCGACTTTATATTGAGTATTTGCTTGTCTTACGCTGAACTCTCGCCTTTAGTTCAAAAAAATCGATATATAGATGAAATATTTCCAAAAACAGAAAAAGATGGGTACAAAGTACCCATCACGCCAAGCATCATACAATTACTTGTTTACTGCATCCTTAAGCGACTTTCCTGCCTTAAATACAGGAGCCTTTGAAGCTGGGATGTCAATAACTGCCTCCGGCTTCTGAGGGTTTCTTCCCTTTCTGGCCTTTCTAGATCTAGTCTCAAATGTACCAAAGCCGATGAGTCTTACGCTATCTCCAGCAACCAGTGACTCCTCAATTGTTCCTAGAACAGCATCCAAAGCTGCCTCGGCATCCTTCTTCTTAAAACCAGTCTTATCAGCAACTTTGCTTACTAACTCAGCCTTATTCATAATTTTCCTCCTTATGGTAACTTAACTATTGGTATTATACTGTTGAACCATTGGAATGTCAACGAATTCAGCATTTTTATCTATGATTTCTCATATATCTTTTGTAGAATCTCTCTCCTTTGAAATTATTTTCTATTTATTGGTCAAGTGCAGTTTGTCGGTTATCTTCAATATTTTCGCTCCTTTAGGCATCATGAGTATTTCATCCGGACCTAGACATTTAGTTGCAAATACAGCTGCGATATATGCTACGACTGCAATCATCATAGCAACGAGTGTAGCTAACGAGTTCTTACCTATAGCACCGAACACAAGCACATACACTTCATGTGCACACAAACCCATTATGATAGAAGCTAGTGCAGGCTTCAAGAACGTGCCCGTTATATCAATCTTCGTGCCCGTGAGTTTGTACATCGCACGGTAATTCAAAATTGCCGTGATCCCGTAAGCCGCAACATTTCCTGCAGCCGCACCGTTTATATTGAAAGCCGGAATACCTACGAGTATATAGGTGATGACAAATTTGCAAGCAACGCCAATTGAAAGGTTTATTACAGGGATGGATGGTTTGCCAACGCCCTGCAGTACGCTTGAGAACGTACGTAGTATTGAGAGGCATACTACCCCAAGTGATAGTACCTGCAACGTAGGCACTGCGAGCGCAGAATCCGCTGGCTGACTCGGGTAGAGAAGGAACAGGATCGGTCTGGCTAGCGCAATCAGCCCTACCATGCATGGAAAACTGATAATCATGCTGGTCTTGATTCCTGTCTGAATATTTTTGTGTAGACCCACAACGTCTTTTTTGACGAATGCTGATGAGATTGCCGGAACAAGGCTAACCGCCACCGCAATTGTGAACACCTGAGGGAATCCAATTAGAGGATCGCAGAAGCCACTGATGAGACCATATAACTGCTTGGACTGATGATGCGTCCAGCCAGTAGCCTGAAGCCTCCTCATTACCAGCCATAAATCCACAATCATCATGAACGGTAGGATTGCAGAGCCGATAGTGATTGGAACTGCGATTTTGAGCAGTTCGTTAAATATAGATCCGGTCGATTCTTCTCTCTTGACGGATCTCTGGTAATGTTCCTTACGCTTATTGGTTCCGGCTATATAAACTGCCAGCAGCAATATCAGAGCCGCAATAGAACCTGCAGACGCACCGAAAGTTGCACCGGCAGCTGCTTTGGTTAGGTCTGCACTCGAACGAAGAAACATATATGATAATCCGAGACCTGCAAATACACGCGTTAGCTGCTCGATTACTTCCGACGCACCGGTAGGCATCATCTGCTGCTGACCTTGAGAGTATCCTCTAAATGAAGCAACCAAGGGAGCCGTCAGGAGTGCCGGCGCAATTGCTCTAAGCGAAGCTGCTCCGCCGGGGTTCTTACTGTAGGCAGCAATCATATCTGAACCGAAGAAGCAGATTATAAATCCACCTACCCCTATCGCAAACATTATTCTCAGCGACACCTTGTACACTCTATGTGCATTTATGTAATCACCGATAGCGACCCTCTCCGAAACCATTTTAGATATAGCTACCGGCAACCCAGCTGTGGCTATAATCAAAAAGAACGAGTATATCGGGTAAGCGACACCGTAGTACGACATACCAGCAGCACCTATCCAGTTATTGAGAGGTATTCTAAAGAAGGCTCCAAACACTTTGGCGATTATTCCTGTAATGGACAGGATTGCTGCGCCCTTTACGAATTTGGCTCCATGCTCAGAGTATTGAACTTTATTCATTTATATCTCCTAATTACTCTAGTCTTTTGTAAACTGACACTGATTATATCATAATCCACAGGTAGGTGTCTGCAATCAAGCGGACGTATACATTTCATACAAACGGACGTATATATTGCGTACCAGTATGTCTAATTGCTCATTTCTGAATGAGCCAGTCCTTGTAATCTGGCACCCTTCATTACTGTCATCAAATCAAGGATTCTGGCCGCAGGCTTTTCCTTAGTCTTCTGAAGGCTTAGATATGGGTTTGATCCGCTGCTGATTATCAGTCCTTCTCCGAACTTCTGCTTAGCGACAACAAGCGTAAACGCATCAGCATTGTTATCCTCATTGAATTCGACTACGAATCTGCCCCCTCGCTCTGATATGTTCTTGACCCCAAGTTCAGCTGCCAGGCACTTTATCTCAGCAATTCTTACGAGATCTATAGTCACATCAGGGAGATCTCCGTACCTGTCGATGAGCTCTGCAATAAGTTCCTCTGCCTCTTCATGCGATGTAATCTGTGCGATTTTCTTGTACGCCTGCAGCTTAAGTGTTTCATCCTTTATGTATTCGGACGGAATTCTTGCAGATATATCAACCTCAATCGATATCTCCTCACGGCTCTCCGTAATCTTCTCACCCTTGAGCCTTCGCACGGCTTTATCTATTTCTTTGACGTATAACTCATATCCAATCCCCGCTATGTTGCCGTGTTGCGCCTCTCCTAAGACGTTACCGGCACCTCGCAGCTCGAGGTCACGCATGGCCAGTTTGAATCCGGCTCCAAACTCCGTAAACTCGCGAATTGCCGCCAACCTCTTGGTTGCAACCTCGGTGAGTACACGTTCAGGTTTATACAGCAAGTACGCATACGCCAGTCTATTTGAACGTCCTACTCTGCCTCGCAGTTGATATAACTGCGATAGACCGAGCTTGTCAGAATTCAGAATAATTATAGTATTGGCATTAGGAATATCTATGCCATTTTCAATAATTGTAGTCGTCACAAAAATGTCCACATCACCCTCTACAAAATCGAGCATAACGTTTTCAAGCGTGTTCTCATTCATGCGACCGTGACCGACAGCGACAGTAGCTTCCGGAACTAATTTGTTGATGTGCTTTGCGATGTCATTTATTCCATTTACACGATTATAAATAACGTACAACTGACCGCCTCTAGCCAGTTCACGTTCTATTGCTCCTCTTATAAGCTCATCATCCTGTGCTGAAACGAAGGTCTGCACAGGATAGCGATCGCCCGGCGGTTCTTCAATCGTGCTGATATTTTTGATGCCCGTGAGCGACATATTGAGGGTCCTAGGAATCGGAGTCGCAGACAAGGTCAGAACATCTATAGTCTGGCGTGCCATCTTGAGTTTCTCCTTATGCTTTACTCCAAATCGCTGTTCCTCATCGATTACCAGAAGCCCTAAATCCTTGTATGCTACATCATCTGACAGCAGCCTGTGCGTACCGATGACAAGATCAACATTTCCTTTCGCTATATCATTAAGGACACGTTTCTGCCGAGTTTCATCTACAAATCTCGACAACATCTCAATATTGAACGGATAATCCTGAAAACGTTCCTTTAACGTGTTGTAATGCTGATTTGCGAGTAGCGTCGTAGGCGCAAGAAATACCGCCTGCTTGCCCTCTGCAACGCATTTGAATATGGCTCTCGCAGCAACCTCCGTTTTGCCGTATCCTACATCTCCACATAACAGTCGATCCATCGGAAGAGGTTTCTCCATATCCGCTTTGATTTCCTCTATCGCTTGAAGCTGATCATCCGTCTCCTGATATAAGAAGCTATCCTCAAACTCACGCTGCCACACAGTATCATGTTGGAAGGCATATCCCCCCTTCATCTCGCGCTCTGCATAGAGCTTGACTAAATCTTCGGCAATCTCTTCAATTGCCTTGCGAGCTCGAGCCCTGGTATTTCTCCAATCTCCACCTGACAGACTAGATAGCTTTGGTGCCTTTCCCTCGCTTCCGATGTAACGCTGTACTATGTCCATCTGCTCTGTCGGAATATACAGCACGTCCGTTCCAGAATAGTGGATTTTGAGATAATCTTTTATTTCACCATCGGCCTCAAGAGTCTTAATTCCTTCAAACCGACCTATCCCGTGCTCCTCGTGCACTACGTAATCCCCTGCGTGTAGGTCAAGAAAATCCTGTTTTCCGCTCCTGTGTCTAAGCCTCTTCTTAGAACTCTTTCTGATATTAGGAAAAATATCCGTATCAGTGATATAGCACAGCTTTTCATCATCCAGCATCATTCCCGATCCAAGAAGACCTAAATCATATCTGAAATGTCCAAAAATTCTTGCATCCTCAAGGTATTCTCTGATCCTATCGTGTCTCTCTTTATCGGCGGAAACAATATGAACTTCTACACCTTCCTTTGATAGACGGCGCATCTCTCTGCCAAAGAGCTCCATCTGACCGTTAAAGCTTGCTATCTGTCTGCTCGGAACATTCACAACCTTGTCAAATACATCGATACCCTTGATTGGCTCGGGGAACGGAGTAAATGCAATTATATCTTTGTCATAGAACTTATTGATATCTCCCTGTTCCTGATACTCCGGAATTTCCGCTGCAACTCTGTTGGGATCATATATCATCATGTTGGCATCGGCTGGGTCTATAACATAGTCCCAGATTCGCTCGTCAGTCACATCAAAATACTTTAGATAATTTGCAAAGATCTGTACATTGGTACAGTTCTCAAACATCTCCGAAATGCGTCCCTTGAGCTCCTCAATCCTATCGATCCTGCCATCCGATAGCTTGCCTTCACCGCTCTCTGCCTTGAGCCTAGAAAGTCGCTCATCATATTCGTCAGTAATTCGAGATAATGCACGTCTTCGTTCATATGCGGTCGGAAGAAACTCTGCCGCAGGGCAGACTCTAACGAAGTCAATATTTTCAAAAGAAAGCTGCGACTTTGGGTCAAAGAATCTGAGAGAATCAATTTCATCATCAAAGAATTCAATTCTTACCGGATCAGAATTATTCGGAGAATATATATCTATGATACCTCCCCTGGCGCTGAATTCCCCAGGCGCTTCAACGACCGGTGCGGGAGAATATCCAATTGAAACCAACTTCTGTCTTAACTCGGCCGGCTCAACTCGCACACCCATCTCCAACTCAATAACCGACTCCATAAACCTCTCCACGGGCTGAAGCGGTCTAAGTGCAGCAGAAACCGGTGCGATTACAACTGTCTTATCATCTGATACAAGCGAATCAACAGCCTGTATACGCTGCACAAGCATATTGCTGTCCTTTGCCTCATAGATGATCTGTAAATCATCTTCTTCCGGCATCACGTAAATTGCTCTATCATGCACAAAAAAAGAAATATCGTCCCTGAGTCGTTCTGCAACGTTTGCTCTGGAAACAATAATTAGAGTTTTATTGTTTTTTACAATCTCCTTAGCTGCGTAGTATGCAATCCTGCTACCGCTAATGCCGGTGATATTGGTCTTCATCTTCTAGTCCTTTTTCTTGGATGTATTGTTGAGATTCATTGCCTTATCAATTCCAACCTCGATTATATCCCTTGCTGCCTTTGCTGCCTTAGTTGCAGTTTCATCAAGCACCTGTTCCTCATCCTTGGATACTTTTCCGATAACATGATTCACAAGTGACCCCTCGTTGCCTCCAACACCTGTGCGAATCCTGGGAAATTGGGTCGTCCCAAGCCGACTTACTACTGATCTCATACCGTTGTGCGTTCCCGGCCCTCCGAACTTGCGAATTCTGATAGCGCCGAGCGGAATATCAATATCATCGTATATTACGATGATATTTTCATCCGGAACCTTGTAGAAATTTGCTACATCGCGGAGTGCATCACCACTTAGATTCATGAAGGTCTGCGGCTTAACAAGCAGCACTTTCTCTGACCCTATGCGGCATTCTCCAATCAAGGACTTGAACTTAGCCCTCGTAACATCGACCGACAAATCCGCCGACAGTTTGTCGATAACCCTGAACCCCATGTTATGTCTGGTTCGCGCATATTTATCTCCCGGATTTCCTAATCCTGCAATAATATACATACTCTTTTACTCCAATATGCAGATTGGCAACGGAGATATCTCCGTTGCCATTGCCGTAGATCAATTTAATTGTCGATAATTAGTCGAAAAGTGTGCTAACCGATCCGCCCTTATAAACTCTAGTGATTACTTCTGAGAAGATTGGTCCTACCGACAGGAACTTCATCTTATCAATTTTCTTTTCATCAGGAATCGGAAGCGTATTGAGAAGCACCAATTCCTGAATCGGGCTCTTCTTCAGGCGATCAACCGCAGGTCCGGAAAGGACTCCGTGAGTCGCGCAAGCATAAACACCCTTTGCTCCCAGCTCTATTAGAGCGTTGGCAGCGTTGCAAATTGTTCCAGCTGTATCAATCATATCATCGAGTAGGATACAATTCTTGCCGTTAATATCTCCGATAATATTCATAATCTCACTCTTGTTAGGCTCCGGACGTCTCTTATCGACGATTGCAATCGGTGCATCCAGTCTTTCGGCCATATTTCTTGCTCTCGTAACACTTCCGTGATCCGGTGAAACAACAACTACATCTTCGAGTTTTTTCTCCCTGAAATACTTCGTAAGGATTGGCAAACCGAGCAGATGATCAACAGGAATATCAAAATATCCCTGAATCTGGTTGGCGTGGAGATCCATCGAGATAACCCTGTCTGCACCGGCTGCCTGTATCAAGTTCGCAACCAGCTTAGCTGTGATTGGATCTCTAGCCTTAGCCTTTCTATCCTGCCTGGCATAACCATAGTAAGGAATTACTGCGTTGATCCTGCCGGCAGATGCCCTCTTGAGCGCATCGATCATAATGAGAAGTTCCATAAGATTGTCATTAACCGGCGCACATGTCGGTTGAACGATGTACACATCGCAGTCTCTTACTGATTCCCAAATACTTACCTGAATTTCCCCATCGCTGAACTTGTTAACAGTCGATTTACCACTCTTAATCCCCATTAGTTCAGCAATTTCCTTGGCTAGCTCAGGATGCGCATTGCATGTAAATAGCTTTAGATCGGAAAAGACCTTGTTCATTGTTTACCTCCCCTACGTGAACGTGTGATAGTAGCTAATTATTTATTATCTTTTTTCAAAATCTTGCGGTTACGTACCCAATTTTCCTTAATGGTCATTCTCGATCTTCCGATGCTTAAAGCATCTCCCGGAACATTCTCCGTAACTGTTGTTGCTGCTGCAACATATGCCCCTTCTCCGACCTCAACCGGTGAAACGAGGTTGGAATTGCACCCGATAAATGCATCGTCTGCAATCTTTGAACGATACTTATGAGTGCCATCGTAATTTACAAATACAACTCCGCATCCAAGATTTACATTTTCTCCTATATCAGCATCGCCTATGTATGTGAGGTGAGCAGACTTACTGCCATTACCGATTGTAGAATTCTTGACCTCAACAAAATCTCCGACCTTACACTCATCACCGATGACACTTCCCGGTCTAATGTATGCAAAAGGTCCTATACTCGTCCTTTCACCTATTTGACTCTCATAAACATACGACGCTTCCACCGTTGTGTCACGTCCTACTTCCGCGTCATGGAGCACTGAGGATTGGCCGATGTATGCTCCGGCTTTAATTACGGATTTGCCTTTGATTGTGACATTCTGAGCTATCGTTACCCCCTTCTCTATCACAGCCTCTTCATCTATGTATGCAGAATAGATATCCACGAATATCACCCCATCCTCTTCCATTCTGCGCTTGTTGGCTGCAAGTCTCTTGTTCTCGTTATTTCTGTATTCATCTATAGTCATGGTTATCCTCCGCTACGCCTTAAGCATCATCTGTCCTACCTTGTAGACATCCCCGGCACCCATCGTCATAACGATATCGCCTTCCTCGGCATTTGCACTGAGATACTTAACTATATCTTCAAAATCCTGAACGTAGTAAGCCTCCCTATCAGGATGCTTTGCTTTGATAGCGTTGACAAGCTGGTACGAAGATACACCATACACGTCCTTCTCTCTGGCCGCATAGATATCGGTTATAATCAGCGAATCAACATGGTCGAACGAGTCGATAAAGTCATCAAAGAGTGCCTTTGTGCGTGTATACGTATGTGGCTGAAACACAACTCTGAGCTTGTTGTGCTTGACATTACTAGCAGCCGCTAGAGTAGCCTTAATTTCCGTAGGATGATGAGCATAGTCATCGACGATCCTGACGCCGTTCCTAGTTACACCTGTAAAATCGAATCTTCTGTGTGTTCCTCTAAACGCCTTGAGTGTCGAAGCAATAACTTCGTCGTTTACCCCGAGATAACTTGATGTAACATAAGCTGCCATTGAATTTAGCACGTTGTGCTCTCCCGGAACACCTAAATGCAGATGGCAAAGAACCTTGCCTTCATGGCATATGTCGTACTCCGGAAATCCGTTATCATCAAAAGAAATATTCTCTGCGTAAAAATCGTTGCTGGATGTATATCCGTATGTAATGACGTTAGTTAAACCCTTGAGAGCTTCCTTTACAAAAGGATTCTCACCAAAGGCAATGACTATGCCCTTCTTAGGAATATTCATGACAAATTCCTTGAAAGATTTGACAATGTGTTCTATATCCTTGAAATAATCAAGGTGATCAGAATCTATGTTAAGCAAAACGCCAATCGTAGGCGTCAAATGCAGGAAACTATCCATGTACTCACAAGCCTCTGTAACAAAATAGTCATTATCGCCTATCTCAACATTGCCTTTGATTTCCTCAACATTTCCACCCACTAGGATCGTTGGATTATACTTGGCATTGCGCAAAATAAGAGATGTCATAGAAGTAACCGTCGTCTTGCCGTGTGTGCCACAGACAGCAACACTATGCTTGTAATTATTCATAATCATGCCGAGCACCTCAGCACGAGAGAAAATTGGGATTCTGCGTTCCTTGGCCCTAACGATTTCCGGGTTAGTTTCAGGAACTGCATTGGAATACACGACAGCATCTACACAATCGACATTCTCTGCCTTATGTTCATAATATATCTTAATTCCATTGTCCCTAAGGTGATTAGTAATTTCAGATTTGTTAATATCAGTACCGCTAACCACATGACCGTTATCCTGCAGAATCTCAGCGACAGCCGAGAGGCCTACACCGCCGATCCCCAGACAATGGATTCTCTTGAACTTTGAAATGTCAGCCACTTTATTTACCTCCAAGTAAATTTATACCTCGATAATTATACGGCATATCCCCTATGAATTCAACGAATAATAGACATTTGAACATTAATTGACTTTTGTCCTCAACTCGGTAAAATAAAACTGTTGGAGGAAATGAGCATGAAGAAGAACAAGCGCGTCGGAAGTCTGATAACAGAGCTGCTTTCTCACCCGAGCAAGCAGTATTCATATAAGGATTTCTGCACTAAGTTCGATATAGCAAAATCGAGTCTAAGCGAGGATATAGCAATTGCCGGAGAGGTAATTGCCGAAGAAGGTATCGGTAAATTGGAAACAATTCAGGGTGCAAACGGCGGTTTTAGATACATCCCTTCGCTGTCGAGCAACAAGCTCGATAATCTGCAGCGAACTCTCGCAAGCAAGCTATCAGACCCAAGCCGGATTCTTGGCGGAAATTTTCTATACACTTCTGATCTGATGTTTGACAGTCAGCTCACCAGAAGCATGGGAGCGTATTTTGCAGGCGAGTTTGCTAACCTAAAGGCGGACTACATCGTTACCGTCGAGACCAAGGGAATTTCGCTTGCTGCAGACGTCGCTTTTATGATGAATCTCCCTCTCGTCGTGGTAAGACGTGAAGCAAAATACTCGGAAGGTTCAACTGTAAGCATCAACTACTTCTCAGGTTCATACGATCGTATACAGAAGATGTCGATTGCAAAGCGAGCTGTCGCACCCAATAAACGCGCTATCATAATAGATGATTTTATGCGTGGCGGAGGAAGCCTGAAGGGTGTTACTGAAATTTTATCTGAATTTGACATCGAAGTTGTTGGCGCAGGTGTTGCAATTGCATCTAGAGAGCCTTCGAAAAAGAAGATTTCATCTTACCTTCCTGTCATCTATCTGGACTCAATTGATGAAGAATCAAAGGTCATAGTCGCTTCATTTGACAGGGCAAAGAACGCAGATAATAAGTAGATATGCAAAACAATAAACTTGCCAGTGATGCCAATTCTACATCTATTCAACATAATAGAATTATATAATCATGGCAATTTATGAATGAGGAGAGAGTATTGCTTAAATTTGATATGCACTGCCATACTCGTTATGGCTCGATAGATGCGAAAGTGAGAATATCCGAATACGTTGAGATGCTGTCCGACAAAGGTTATGACGGTATGCTCGTTACGGATCACGACTCATACCGCGGGTACAACAGATGGAAGTCTCAAAATCCTGACAGCACTTTCAGGGTTATTCGCGGAATTGAATACGATACTAGAGATGCAGGGCATTTTTTGGTGATTATGCCTGACGGCGTTCATCTACAGGCTCTAACTATGAGAGGGATGAAGGTCGAAAGGCTCGTTAATCTCGTACACCAGCTGGGCGGAATAATCGGTCCGGCTCATCCTTTTGGAACGAGGAGTTCCAGTGCTATGCTGTTCAAGGCTTTGAAGCGCAATAGAAATCTCGTAAAAGAGTTTGATTTTATCGAAGGCTTTAACGCCTGTGAGACTGAAACCGCCAATGATTTATCGCGTCTCTTAGCCAAGGATTTCAACAAGCCGATGTTTGGCGGCTCCGATTCTCACGACTACAAATACGTGGGACTCGGTTATACGCTTTTTTCAAATGATATAACCTGTTGCGATGATTTAATCGCGGCGGTAAAGGCTTCTGAGCACGAGGGCAGCAACTCAATCAGCTGTGGCGGCGTCATCAGAGGCGAGACTTTGAAGTCAAAGCACGCCCATGCCTTCTATTCAGTGTACGGGTTCCTTGCGTATAACTTCAGCCTAGGGTTACTGTACTCTCCGCTTAGAATTCATCGTGTTAAAAAAGCGTTGGAAGTTTGCCGACTCCGCTAATGATGAATTCAGAATGGAATTTGCCGTTTGTAACGACTTTGAGGTTTACTCCCCCGTTTGCATAGCTGTGTCCATCCGGGTACTGCTCACCATTATTATATGATTTTAAATGCACCCTCACAGATTCATCTGCCGTCCAACTGTCTCTGTGTTCTTCAGGTAGCTTATCAGCTTTTCTTCATCTGTACTGCCTTTGTAGTTATCTACAGTTGTATCTCTCTGGAAGCCTTGACCCTTAACTTTCCATACTAACTATATACGTAGACAATTGTTCCCACCGGAATCATGTTGTACAGCTGTGCTGCCATTGCCGGTGGCATATTTACGCAGCCATGCGAGCCTCCTGATAGATATATACCGCCTCCAAAGGCACCTCTCCAAGGAGCATCGTGAAGTCCATTTCCTCCATCAAATGGCATCCAGTAGCTTACCGGTGACTCGTAATCAGTTCCATCGTCGTTACGACCCTTTAAAGTTGCATTGCGCTGCTTGGCATTAATCTTAAAGATACCTGTTCTGGTTCTGTGACCAGGTCCGCCGGAAACCATAGAAGACGTAAATACTACATTTCCGTTCTTGACATATCTAACCGACTGACCGGATAGATTTATCTCGATATGAGAGCCTCCAGCGGAAGCAGCACCTTGATCAGTAACTATAGACCCCGCCTCTCCGCTTTTAGCAGCATTCAAAATTGATTCCGCAGTCTTATCTACATTGACATTAATCTTGAGTGCATGGTTGCCCAAAATCTTGTAACCGGCCAGAGTCTTGACTTTCAGCGAACTGCCGGCGTATTTGTCGGCGATTTCCTTGGCTATCTCCTGAGCCCCGGTCTGACTATACTTCGGCCCCGTCTTGGAGTACAGAATGACCTTTGCCAGCGCATTTGGCTCAATTTCATATGGCGTTCCTGTAATGTTATTCAAGTAGATTGGCTTTGAAAGATACTGTTTAGCAAATTCGAACTCATCCTTGAGCGAATCAGCAGTAACCTTTGGCTCCGAAATGAGCTTCTTACGATCCATCTTATACTTGGTAAATTTATAATCGGCGGCTTTTTTGTCAGCAATTTCCTTAGCAATCTTTTTAAAATCGACACTGTCTCCCTGAACCTCGGGTACAAGTGTCATGCTGTTGTAATCGATGTACGCATCTTCAGTATATTTTACACCCTGAGCATCAGGCACAGCAGCACTAATGGCATCCGCTGATTTTTCAATTCCTGATTTCTTCTTTAATGTGACATCATAGTTAACATTCTTACAAAAAATAACTCTTGGATCGATTGATGCCAACCCCATCTTGACACGCATAGAGGCTTTGATGTCATATGTAAAGGAAGTCTTAACCTCCTTCGTCTCATGCCCGTCTTCAGCAATTGTAAAGGAGTTATTTTCCGCAGTTACCTTATCGATCGCATCTTCCAGATTCAATCCGGAGACATCAACCCCATCAATCCTCACACCTTTTGCAAACGTCGAAGCGTTGCTGTACCTGTAACCACCGAATGCACATGTACCAATAACTATTATTGCAGCTATTGCAATTATTATCTTAACTCGCTTGCTAACTCCTGTTTTTTTATCTGCGAGCTCCTGTACTACGTTATTGCTTCTCAAGTTCTGTTTTCCTTACTTTTATTTTATAGTGATATCAATTCATTTTGTGAAATCTATCCTTATAATTAAATCACAATGAGTCTCCTATGTCAAAGTCATAAAATTCGCTGAAAATCGGCATAAATGCACCATAACGAAAACAGCTGAATCCATCAGGATCCAACTGTTTATCATCCTATGGAGGCGACACCCAGATTCGAACTGGGGATGAAGGTTTTGCAGACCTCTGCCTTACCACTTGGCTATGTCGCCATTAAACTGGCTGGGGTAACAGGATTCGAACCTGTGAATGACGGAGTCAGAGTCCGTTGCCTTACCGCTTGGCGATACCCCAATATGTAACTGTTCTTAAAGATTAATGGGGTGGGTAGTGGGATTCGAACCCACGCATACAGGAGCCACAACCCTGGGTCTTAACCGCTTGACGATACCCACCATATCATCGATTAATCTAAAATGGCGACCGGGAACGGGCTCGAACCGTCGACCTCCAGCGTGACAGGCTGGCATTCTAACCAACTGAACTACCCGGCCAAAATATGGTGGACGCTATAGGGCTCGAACCTATGACCCTCTGCTTGTAAGGCAGATGCTCTCCCAGCTGAGCTAAGCGTCCATAATATTTGTTTGTCGCACTAGAGTTTA